>CAYXCZ010000004.1:0-70815 GCA_964463695.1 uncultured Lentimicrobiaceae bacterium
CCACCAGCTTCAACCTGCAAGGACTGCGCGCTGGCGCTTACACCCTGCAGTTTGTCAGTGCTGATGGAAGAATATTCAATAGAACTATTGTTATTGCTAAGTAATTGTTTTGGTTAAGAAAATTGCGACGACCGGCTCCAAACGGAGCCGGTCCAAGCAATGAATTGGCTCAAGCTATTTCATATTAAAAACACATTTAAATGCCACTCTTTTGCAGTGGCATTTTTTTATTTGCCAGAAGCAGTTTCTTTGGGTTGAGATGTGAGGTTTTTGATTGTTATCAGTCCAGATTTTCATTTACTTTCCATACAAACCTATTTCGGAGAAGAGCATTTTCAAGCTTTCGTAGAAAACAAAATCAGGTGAGTAAATAATTATTAATAAAATGTTAAATCCATTCAAAAGATTCATAGCTTTGACGTTGCTAAACGCATAAGATGGGACATATTAAAAAAGATCTGGCGCCTAAAATTTTGATTAGCAATCATATATATAATGATCAACTGTTAGCTAAAGTGGAGATGCATACCACAGCAGATCACTTTGCTTTTGTTAACCCAACATCGCAACAAATCCCGATTGAAAACAGGTCTTATTCTTTAAGACAAAACATAGCACTATTTTGAATCTGTAAAATTGAAGAACAAAAATTAATTATGAGACAAGCGGTTTCCGAAAAGCTTTATGAGTAGGACAAATGAAAATCAAACGAAACATGAAAACAAGTATGAGATTTTTTAATGTATTTTTTGTGATGCTATCATTATGTGCATTGCCATCATGCGGTAATTCAAATCCTAAGGATACCGAAACAAAACCTTTTAGCAATGGCGGAAATGAAAGGAATATGATCGTTGTTATAAGCGATATACACCTCGGTGCTGACCTTGCCTACGCCGAATGCAAGAACAACCTTCCGTCACTTGAAAAATTGATTAAACAGCTGAAAGCATCTCCAAATGTAAAGGAGCTTGTTATCGCAGGAGACCTTTTAGATGAATGGTTTGTGCCAGCTCCAATAAATACTTACCAGGGAAAGGATCAGGCAGATTTTGTACAGCGCATTGCAGCAACCAACAAAGGAGTGTTTGATGCCTTAAACAGTATCATTCAAGAAAAGAAAATTTTAGTTACTTATGTTCCCGGAAACCATGATCTTACAGTAACCGAGGCCAATGTTGACCTGATCCTTCCGGGGATAAACCAAAAACGTGATCCGGAACTGGGTTTAGGAACTTACAGTCCGGTGGGCTATCCCGAAATAGCCATAGAGCATGGTCACCGCTACAATTTCTTCTGCGCTCCCGATCCGTTTTCAAATCAGGACATTGCTCCGGGAACGATATTACCTCCGGGCTACTTTTTTACACGAATTGCGGCCTTACATGTTGTACAACGACCTCCAAAGGCAGGCGACAGTGTTCCTGTCATTATTCAAAATATGTCTGGTGATGAAAGTCAAAACTTACTTTTCTCCTATTGGAAGATGTGGGAATGGACGTTAAATACTTTCAAAATTGAAAATAAATTTGATGAAAAAATCATTGTCACCAATGTTGATGGTTTCACTGGCGCATTCGCAGTAAATGATGTACTGCCTTACCAAACCACTCCGGGAGGACCTATTGATGTCAACCTTTATCATGGCATACAGGATAGCTGGAAACAGCGACAAGCGCATAATCATGTGCCGGTCGATATTCCAGTAGCTCAAGCTATCACCGGTTCAGCTATTGCAAGCGAGTCGGATAATCAGGCAATATCGCAATACTTTTTAAATCCGGCTTCAGACGTAAGAATAGTCGTTTTTGGGCACACACATGCGCCAACGATCAAAGCATCTAATGACCATCTGGGACAAAAATCAATCTATGCAAATTCAGGTACATGGATTGATCATAATAGTTTGGATTCAACAGCCATGAATTTTGTCGTTATAACACCTCAAAACGACGATGCGTCATCTCAAACCTTTGTAAAACTTTACAGTTTTAAAAATGAAATAGTTACCGAAATGGCTGCGGATTCATTAAAGTTGTAATGGTCGAGAAATATTCCATAATGTCTGACTAATTCAAATTTACGAATTATTTGAAACAAGATTCCTCATTTCGACCGTAGGAAAAAATCTGTATAATTTAGGCTGAAATTAATAATGAAAAATAAAAACATAG
This sequence comes from uncultured Lentimicrobiaceae bacterium, assembly GCA_964463695.1. Lineage (GTDB taxonomy): Bacteria > Bacteroidota > Bacteroidia > Bacteroidales > F082 > JALNZU01. The sequence continues at coordinate 2,175 of CAYXCZ010000004.1, forward strand.
ACTATTCTGGTTTCTTATCTTTACACAATAAACGATGAAATCGCAAATAAAAAAGATGTAAGTAATTGTTATCCATTATTTTGAAGCGAGAAGTTTTTGTGATTGAACAGAGGGAAATGGTTAATGTTTTTGAAAAGGTATCGCAAGTAATTGAATAGACTGCTATATTGAAAGTATAGTTTTTTACTAATAACAAACAAATTAAGAGAATGGCTTATGAAAAAGCAACTTAAAATCCTTGTTTTACTGGTAGTGATGCTACCTCTACATCAACACCTCAGCGGCCAAACCATGGCCACTGTTGTCCAGACTTCCCCAGCAAATGCCGGGTCAAGTCAGGACATAAGTATTAACGCACATAAAAAGGGACATTTTTTTATCAGTCCTTTTTTTGAGTTTACACAATTTAAAGGGCTTGAATTGATCTCTCACACCAATCATTACAGCATGTGGGAAGGTGAAACGTCCTTTGAATTTCCTGAAGAAGAGATCAAGGAATACAATGACAATTTTGATACAGAATATCTTAGCAGCATGACTGCAATAAAAGCAGGGTATCAAATACTTGATGGACTTGGTATAAGTGGATTTGTAGGAGTTAATCACTTCAACTTTAAAAGTTGGATAAATAACGAAAGCAGTCATATTCTAAGCACTGATTATCCGGCATTAACCCTTGGCCTGGCTGTCAATTATCAAAAAGTTCTTGCCAAAAATCTAACCGGATTGTCGATGCTTACCTATAATTATTGCGCCACCGGATCGGTTGCTGTTGACAACAACTCTGACGAAACTGTAATTTCTTCACGTTTAACATCCATGTCGTGGGAAGCTAACCTTGCCCTTGCTTACCGCTACAGGAAATTCCTACCCTTTGCCGGACTCGGGTTTACACAGCAGTTTGTTCATTCCAAAACCGAAGAACAAATTCAGGATACGAATGAAGCGGGGGAAGAAGTATTCAACTATGTTGAATTCGATTCCCGTTTTTCAGGATCTTCATTTTACGGCTTTGCCGGATTAGAATACCTCATTAACGAACATTTGTCAATAAATGCCAAAAGTTCATTCATGAACCCTTTAAGAGCTAATATAGGATTAAGAATCGTTTTGTAATTTTAAAGAAAAAGGAGAACACTTATTATGAAAAAATACAATTTTTACACACTCCTGATGGTACTTGTCTTGGTTCCGTGCTACTTATCAGCAAAATGGGATCCTGATAAAGGGTATTTCACAACCCAGAAAGACATAGAGAATGATGTTTCCAGTCTTTCGGTTACTGCTGCTTCAATCTCTTTTGAAGGCCGGCTTTTTTATTTTATAAACTATAATGATGGGTCAAATTCCAAAATAATTGTCAGAAAACTCTACAATACCGAGTCTACGAAGATAAAATGGGAAGTTCATAAGGAAGACGACATTACCAACCTGAAGAAACTCTCGGCATGGCAAGCATGGCAACCAGCTCCGGTTGTGTATAATGAATTGCTTTATTTATTTGTTGTAAAACAGGATGGGAGCGACTATACACATGCTTACATAAACTATTCAATCTATAATGCAGCTGATACCACCTGGTCGGAATTAACAAAAGTTAAGGCACCAAAGGAAATTGTTGGAACAGGTTATATGGCTGCAGTAGTAGTTGGTGAAAAACTCTGCCTTATAACCAAAGGAACGAATGGAAAAGCATCCGTGTACTGGACCAAGGATCTTCAAAACTGGACTGAAGCCACAACTGACTTGCAGCCTATTGAAGAGATATCCGTTATTACAAAAAACACCATGATCGTAAGCGGAGGAAAGAAAAAAATTGAAACTAAGATTCTTATTGGATATATTGATGATGATGATAATGCCAGATATGCCGAATATAAATTTGATCCTTCCAATCAGCTTGTGAATGTAAAGAAACTGCTTATTGAAAATGAAGATGGGTATTCCTCCATAGCACTTGCCGAAGGAACGGTTATGGGTGACCCAACAACCGGAAAGTGTATTCAGGCCTTTTTGAAAAAATCAAGCAAAGACAATGGTTATTGCAGATACCGTATCCTGCGTTATCAGCTGAAAGAGGGCGGCACCTGGACCAAGCAGGAAAACAACCTGGTTAAACAGAACTACCTGTGGGCAGATAAAAACATCAATCTTACCGTTGAAAATTTCGCAATAGCTGAAACTACCTCCCAAAATATCAGGCAGTTTATGTGTCTGATTTACCGGGGCTATGACGACTGGGATCATCCTCTGAACTGCGCATATGCAGAAACTGACAAGCTGGTTTATGACCCTTCAAGGGAAATGAGCCAAACCATGGCAGGCCCGGGAAACACGCAATATATTGGTTATATCGAAGGCCCGCCACCCTATTATCTGAACCATTTGCCTTTGGAAAAGCCTTATATAAATGATAATGCTAATAATATTTCAGAAATAGAATTTACTTCCTCAAGTGGCTCCTCTACCACCACTGATGTTGCATATGAAGTAGGTGGGGACCTGAGTTTTAAAGCTGGTTTTTTTAAAACCAAGGCAAGTTATGCGTTTGGGCAGACCTGGGGAACTGAATATTCGAAAAAAGTTATTAATTCCATAACGGTGCATGCCAGTGATACAATGGCAGGTTATTACATTACACTAGCCCCTACAATAAACAGGGCTTTTTACAAAGTAAAGGATGTTCATGATAATATTATTGATTCAACCTATCATTTTTACATGACTGAACCTTTTCCCAATGTAGAAATGGTTACTTTACAACCCGGGCTGATCCCCTCAAATCCTAGCACCTATTTTCACAGGCAAGGTATCAATTTCCCTTCATTCGAAACCAGAAGCTTCGGAAGTGCAGGCAGTTCCTGGAACTTAGGCACACATTACGAAAGTGGGATCATTATTGAACAATCAGAATCTAAAACAAATACACACAAAGCCAGCCTGAACTTCGGTTTTGAGCTTGGTGAAATGTTTGATCTTGGCATCGATGGTAGCTTCGACTATTCTTTGAAAACAACCACCAGCACCGGAACTGAAATAAAAAGTGTGACCAGGTTGAATGAAGCCGAAAACACCGGCGATGTGGTCCATCTGAACTATACAACCCATTGGATTAATCCAATTTTTGAGGAGGGAATGAATAACTGGTGGTTACACGAAGGCGGTTTAGCCCAAAATACCTGGTGCATCACTTATGATGTTACCTATGTTGAATATAAATCCGGATTTAGTTTTGGAGATCCGAATGTGGGACAGGATCAATCACCGGATACCGGAAATCTAAACAGCGGAAACGTTGATGAAACACCAGGAACAAACCCGGAGGACTTGTCTTCGACAATCAGTTTTTCATTGTCACAAAATTATCCAAACCCTTTCGAGGGTTCAACAAAAATCAAATACCAGATTGGTAATGTTGATGCATTGGGGAACTCCACAGATGGCGGTTTTGCAAGGCTGGTTGTTTATGACCTGAGTGGAAAAGAAATGGCATTGCTGGTAAATGAAATAAAAGCACCCGGCAGCTATGAAGCAGTTTTGGATGCATCAAAACTTCCCCCGGGTTTGTATTTCTATAGCCTGCAATGCGGAAACTTTAAAGAGGTGAAGAAACTTATTTTGTTGAAGTAGGAGATCGCTATAACATCATAAATACTCATGCCCCGTATATGAGGCAACCCACCTGGGTTAGCACCCCGACAACTGTAGCTTTTATCTGCTGGTTGATCTTCGTGCTAATCCAGGTGTTTTTTTCATTTCATGCGTTGAACCAAACATATTACAGGTGCTACAATATGTCAAGACCTAAACCAACTCTCAGCATATCAACCATTTGCAATTAATCTATTGCAGCCTAACGGTCTCCTGGCCGGATATAAATCACTTAATTATCGTAATTTTTAGGGGGTTATTCGTGTAAAGGCAATGATTAACTATCTGTCTGGTGTCCGGAAGAAAACTTGACGTAGTTGAAAATGTAAAATTCATGATTTTGCCAAGATCCCAAATATAATCGTAACCAACAATTTGCTCAAGGCAACTTTCGTTATAAACCAAAGATTGGGCAGCTGAAACCAAAATAAAACAAAAAGCATCTTGAAAATATTTTTTGAAAATAATAAATATTTATTGTTTATCAATAATTATTTGTTATTTTTGCCAAATAATTTTAAACATCTACCCCTTATGTCGAAAAAAAATCAATTCATTTATAAAGGCCTGACGGTCGTTGCATGGGTCATCTTTGTCGCTTTGTGTGTTGAAGCCGGAGCGCTGCTCGTCAATTTCGGAATGAGCCTTTACAACCCCAAATTCATAGCGCATTTGTATCAAAAGCTTGACCTGAGTGCAATGTACGCGCGCAGTGAGTGGGCATTTTACACGATGTACAGCTTCATCCTTTCGATTGCGATACTCAAAGCATGGTTATTTTATGTGGTTATCCGGCTTACATACGATTTTAATCTTATAAAACCGTTCAGCGATGCGGTTGCGAAGCAAATCACCCACATAAGTTATGTTACACTTTCGATCGGGCTTTTAAGCTTCATCGCACGTGAAGCATCTAATCATCTACTCCATCGGGGCTACGAAATCGATAAACTGAACCAGTTCTGGGCTGACAGTCAGGCTTTTATTTTGATGGCAGCTATTATTTATGTAATATCACAGATATTCAAAAAAGGTATCGAATTACAAAACGAAAACGACCTAACAGTTTAAGCCATGCCAATAGTTGTAAACTTAGATGTGATGATGGCAAGGCGAAAAATGTCGCTGAATGAGCTGTCGGAAAAGGTTGATTTAACGCTTTCGAACCTTTCCATACTGAAAACAGGAAAAGCCAAAGCCATACGCTTCAGCACCCTGGAAGCTATTTGTAAGGCACTCAACTGTCAACCGGCTGATATCCTAGAATTTGTGGAGGAGACAAAAGAATAGGTAATTTCCAGGAATTGGTGTTGGTGGCAGGTGTTTGTGCTAAATGCTTAAATAGTGTTGGCCATTCAGTGTAGCTTGCAACACCTTTTAATACATCAGGAGTACATTACATAAAATTCGGGTTTTTGCTGCTCAGTGAAAATTATAATTGTACTTTTGAATGAATGAAAAATTATTCAATTTCTTTGATGCATAAAGTTGGGAATTTCAAAAGTGGAATTACTCGTTCACTGATCATGTTACTGATCATTGTTGCGGGTATTTTCCCAATTTTAGCACAAACAAGTGTGGATAGTTTATTGAATTTGTATAATTCCAAAGATCTTACAGAAAACGAAAAAGCATTGATTTGTGCCAAACTTGGTGAAGAATATTTGGACTTTAATGCTGATTCGGCACTGCATTTTGCCTGGAATGGCCTTGAAGTTTCGTTACGTAATAATTATATCAATGGCCAGTTTCTAAATTACCTTGCATTGGGTAATATCAAACGAAAAATTGATGATCTCGATGAAGCCAAAAAATTCTTGTTAAGTGCCAAAGACCTGATTGATGAAACTATCGAAACAAGGGATATCATACGCCTTTATCTTGGAATAGGAAATCTGTACGCCACGCAATCCAACCTATACCGCGCTCAGGATGCTTTTTTTACAGGATTACAAATCGCTGAAGAACATAACGACAGCCTTTACCTTCCCAGGTTTTATAATAACATTGCCATCATTTATGCCAAGCTCGAAGATCATAAGAAAAGCCTTGAGTATTATTCAAAAGCGCGAGAATTATTTGAGCATCTGAAAGACCCTTACTTCATTGGAAATACATTAAATAATATCGGAACCATTTATATTGAGTTGAAGAAAAATGACAGTGCTTATTTTAACCTGAATAAAGCCCTCAATACTGGGAAACAGATTTCGAATTATTATGGGCTCACTAATACCTATTCAAATCTGGGTAGATTGGCATTATCGGAAGGCAGGACTGAAGCCGCACTTGAATTATTCGAAAAATCAGAAAGTGCAGCAGATAGTTTGGTTGATGATTTTTGGGGATCCCGCTCCTATATTTTTGCAACAGTTTACAGACATAAGGGAGATGCTTATTTCCAACTTAACGATTTTAAAAAGGCTCTTTATTTTTATCATCAGGCACTTTACAGTGCATCAGTTTCATCAAATCTGGAAATCATGACCGAGGTGTCACAAAAACTGGCCGATCTTTTTCATCAACAGGGAAATAAAGATAGTGCCTATTTTTATTATAAAAACTTCGCTACGCTTAATGATAGCCTGTTAAGGATAAAAAGTAACCAAAAACTCACCGAGTTAACGCTCCAGTTCGAATTTGACAAGGAGCGGAAACAGCAAAAGCTCGAAAGTGAACTTATACAGGCAAAGCATTACCGTAAAGAGCTCACTTATCTGCTGATCATCATCAGTGTCGGCGCAATCCTTCTAATTATTGTATTCCTTTTCATTTTACAGCATAATCAGATGCGCAGGAAAAATCTTGTGCAAAAAATGATGAAACTTGAAAGAGAAAAGCTAACAAAAGAACTGGATTTTAAGAATAAAGAACTTACTACCAATGTAATGTATCTGCTTAAAAAGAATGAATTTATTTCGGCCATATCCGAAAAACTGAAAAACACACACCAAGGGCAAAAAGCGGATAATGAAACGGTTATAAATAATGTTATTTCAGAACTCGACAAAAGCATTACTCAGGATACCTGGACAGAATTTGAGGTTCGTTTTCAGGAGGTGCATGTTGACTTTTATAACAGCCTCAGCAGACAATATCCTGACCTTACCCCCAATGAACTCAGGTTATGTGCATTTTTGCGCCTCAACATGACCTCCAAAGAAATTTCTGCCATCACCTATCAGTCTTCCGAAAGCCTTAAAACTGCCAGATACCGTCTGCGTAAAAAACTAGGCTTAGACCGCGATGAGAATCTCATTGCTTATCTTACTAAATTATAGCAGCTTAAATTCCTGATTTACAGAATATAATCAATCCTGTACACTTTTTGTTACCCTCAAAATCAGGGTGACGCCTTAATGTTACCTCAAAAATTAGTTTTTAGGTTTTTTGATATTTTCCTTTGTGATGGAATTAAATTTTTCATTTCACAAGCGGATTACCTATGCTAAAACCAATGGAACCTGACGAAAATAATATCGAAACCACAAAAGATTCGAAAATTAATGAGATCATCGAACGATCGAATACACAAAGCCGAATCCTGAAAAAGGTCCTTACCGAACTAAATAGCAGGACAAAACAGGATGAAGCTATAAAAGTGAAATCTTCCAAAAAGAAAGATTGAGCAATGAGATCAAATAATAATTTTAATTCTTAAATAAATTTCTAAATAATTAAAAATGAATGCTATGCAAATGAATTTACTTAAACTAAGCTTTATTGCATTTTGCTTTGCCATTTTCATCAGCTCAATTGCGCAGCAAAGTGTCAATTTAAAACACAATGATAACCAAATAAGCAAGGTTATTAAAAAGGAACCTCCTAAAGGGTGGCATAAGTCAATAGAGGAGATAGTGTTCTATGAAGATTTCTCAGCAGGTTTGGATGCCTGGACGATAGTTGGAGAAGGATCAGAAAACTGGGGATTAGTACAAACTACCAAAGCAGGCGGGGCGATACCTGAAGTATCAATGAATTATTATCCTTCCTTTTTGGGAACATCAAGATTGGTTTCTCCAATTATTAATACCAGTGGTTATCCCCAACTGAGTTTATCATTTTTACATTTTATCGATAACTATGCAGGAAGTTCCGGATTTTGGATCAGCGTGGAGACAACCAGTGATGGCGGGACAACCTGGAATGAGGTTTGGGAATTAAATATTCAAACCATTGATGATTACAATGCATTTGAGGTGTTGATAGTAAATACACCGGATATCGGTTCAGAAAATTTCCAGTTCTGTTTTAAATTTGAGGATGACAGCTACCAGTTAGACGCATGGCATATTGATAATGTGACACTTGGTGAACAGGCATCTTTTGATGTTAGACCACTTTCAATGTATGGACTTGAAAACCTCCTTTATGGAGGGGATGTTGTAAATATTTCATCCGAGATTGTCAACTATGGGTCTGAAATTGTATCATTTGATGTGATTCTTGAGATTTATGAAGGTTCAAACACTGTTTTTTCATCTGTAAAAACAGTATCTAACCTCGCTTTTGGAGAACCAGGCACTGTTGCTTTTGATCCCTGGAATGCAGTTACCGGTTTCTATACAGCTTCCGTTACCACATTGCTATCGGGTGATGAGAATCCTGATAATGATCAGATTGAGCATGCTTTCCCGGTTGTAGATCCCAATTGGTATTGTGTGCCAGTTGCTGACTGCTCTTTTGGCAATTACCAGGGAATAACAGACTTTGCCTTTGCGGGAATTGAAAACTATAATAGTGGTTGCAGTAATAATGGTTATGGTGTTTTCACTAATCTGGAAGGGTCAGCTGAAATTGGTTCTGATTATATTGCTACTGTGGCTGTAGGTTTTCAGAGTCAATATTTAAGTATATGGATCGATTTAAATCATGATATTGAATTCACCCCTGATGAATTGGTAGTAACCGATTTTGAAATGAGTGAAGCCAGTGTTTTTTACGAAATACCCCTCAATATTCCAGGAAATGGCATTCCTGGCCCTACGGTTATGCGTGTTGGCTCCAGTTTCTTGTCTCCCTCATCTCCCGATCCATGTGCTAATCTTTGGGCGGGTGAATGGGAAGATTATACAGTGATTTTGACAGGCTCGTCAATCAACCTTAACGCCGGGGTAGTTTCTATTGACATGGAGCCGTTCATTCTGCAAGGGAACGTTACTCCTAAGGCTAAGGTTAGGAATTATGGATTACAAACAGTTAGCTTCCCTGTGACATGCACCATCAATGATAATGGTTATACTTCAACAAAGAATGTTACTAATCTTGCCTTTGGCGAAGTAGCTGAGGTTTTGTTTGATTCATGGTCAGCTGTTCCTGGAATTTATGATATGGAGGTTATTACACAACTTTCTGGTGATGAATTGCCGGCAAACGATTTGTTAAACGCCAACATTGGTATTGTTGCGTATATACCGCCAAAAAAGGTTGTTGGCGAAGAAGGGACAGGCACGTGGTGTGGCTGGTGTGTTATGGGTATTGTTTATATGGATTCGATGCAGATGAAATATCCTGAAACCTGGATCGGTATCGCAGTGCATAATGGTGATCCCATGTTAGTGGAAGAGTATGATGCTGGAATAGGTCCTTTAATTGAATTTTCTTATCCTGGCGGACTTGTTGACAGGTCTGTTCTTGCTGATCCATCTACATTTGAGGGAGTATTCCTCCAGAGAATTAATCAAATTCCCCCTGCAGGGATTACTATCCAGAATAAATCGTACAACGAAACTTCAAGAGTTTTAACATTTACGCTTACGTCTGATTTCGTAGCACAGGTAAACAACTATCGATTCAACGCAGTAATAAAGGAAAACAATGTTACCGGAAATGGAGCAGGCTGGAGCCAGGCTAATTATTATTCGGGTGGAATGTTTGGCCCCATGGGTGGTTTCGAATTACTTCCCGACCCCGTTCCGGCCGAAGATATGGTATATCAGGATGTAGCCCGTGCTATTCTGGGTGGTTTTGAAGGTGCTGAAGGTAGCCTGCCGGAAACAGTTTTTGCAGGCGAAACCCATAGCTATAATTTTTCGATTACAATCCCCGAGGAATGGAACGTTGAAAACCTGGAAATTGTTGGCATGCTTATCGACTACAATGAAGGAACCATTGCAAACGGAGCTAAAGAGGAACTTATTACCGGAATTGCTGATCTACCTTCAACAACAAATATTGCCATTTATCCTAATCCTGCCACAAATGAACTGAGGTTCTCAAACATTTCCGAAGGCAACATCTATATGTATACTGTCAATGGCCAGCTTATAATGGAAAAACAAAACGTTGATGGTTCATGCAATCTTGATATTTCCAGCTTGAAGAATGGAACATACATTGTCAGGATAATTATGGACAATCAGGTGTATACCTCTAAAGTGAATGTTATAAAGTAAGAATTAGTCATGAAAAAAAATAATGCCCCAATTGTTCTTATTATCTCAATCTTATTATTATCGTTCAGTGGCTTTTCTCAGCCATTGACATTGTCCTGGGAAGGAGAAACTATAGGTGATACGCTGATAGTGACAGGACTTACTACAGATTTTGAAATTGTTGCTCATGCAATTGTTTCAAATAATTCAAATCATAGCATGGATATAAAAGTTCGCCGGGATCAAATACAAGTGATTGAAGGAACCCTGAACCAATTTTGCTGGGGATCAAGTTGTTATCCACCAAATGTTAATGAATCGCCAGGATTCTTAACATTAGGACCGGGCCAGTCAACGTTAGAAGGACAATTTTCAGGGCACTATTTACCTCTTGGCAATTTTGGCGATTCTTTTATTGAATATGAATTCTTTAATATGACTAACGAAGATGAAAACGTTAAGGTTATTGTTCATTTCATAGCAACAACTGTTGGTATTAGTGAAGATGACACATATCTAACAATTTACCCTAACCCGGCTTCAGAGTCTATTACAATTAATATGTCACATTCAATTGATGCAGTTTTGGTTTATGATTGTACGGGCAGAAAGGTGCTCGAAGAACAGGTAAACAGTAATTCATATTTGATGAAAACTTCATTCCTGTCATCTGGACTTTATTTGTTCAGAATCACAACTCATGATAAAGTGATTACAAAATCAATTGTAATTAAGTAATAATTAGAATGAGCAAGGTTTGTTTTAGCTCCGGAGTGGGATTTGCACTCCGGAGCTTTTCTATTCCAATATCAATAATTTAAAAAAATTATCGTGTACATACATTCACCAAATACTTGGTTATTAATAGGTTATTAGATTACATATTGCTCATGATTTGCAACTATTACGCAGCCAACTTTCTCTATCCAGACCGCAGGCATATTAATTAGTTATAGATTTTCACGCATTTGGCTCTTATCTTGCGCAAGCCTTCAACAAATCAACAAATCAACCCTCACAACTAAACTGTTAACAAACCTTAATATGGAAAGATTCTAAATTAAAAATCAGTTATACAACAATCTATATATGTAGTACTTTCGCCGCGTCAAATATCAACACTATGCTGTCAGAATTTGGAATTATACTACTGTATTTTATTTTAGGGGCTTTTTTCGTTGGTTTTGCCCTTGTCGCAGCTTCATTGATACGGCCAAGTAAACCAAACCCAATAAAAAACTCCACCTACGAATGCGGTGAAATACCCATCGGCGAACCTTGGGTAAGGTTCAATGTGAGGTTTTATGTGATTGCCCTAGTTTTCCTTTTGTTTGATGTGGAAGTGGTTTTCCTGCTTCCATGGGCATTGGTTTTTAAACAGTTAGGATGGTTTGCTTTTATTGAGATGATCGTCTTTGTGGTGATTCTCCTCGCTGGATTTATCTATGTCTGGGCCAAAGGCGACCTCGATTGGGATAAACCAAAACCTTACATTGCCAAACTTGAGGACCTCGTTGTTGGCAAGAAAAAATCTAACTTTTAACAATTATGGGATTATTAAATAAACTGGATGACCCCTATGATGGCGGAGGGATTATCCTTGGGAAAGTAGAAGAATTGCTGAATTGGGGACGTAGCAAATCCGACTGGTATCTTCACTTTGGTCTGGCTTGCTGTGCCATCGAATTCATGGCCATGAATGCTTCACACTTCGATTTTATGCGCTTTGGAACTATCCCGCGCACGAGCCCCCGTCAGGCTGACTTTATCATGGTTACAGGAACTGTTACCTTCAAGATGGCGGATAGAATCAAAGTTTTATACGAGCAAATGGCTGAACCTAAATACGTTATCTCAGTAGGTTCTTGCTCCAACTGCGGTGGCCCTTACTGGGAACACGGATACCACGTGTTAAAAGGTGTCGATAAAATCATCCCTGTGGATGTATATATTCCTGGTTGCCCTCCCCGTCCGGAAGCTTTTGAGGAAGGCATGATGAAACTTCAGGAAAAAATCAGTCACCAAGCCATCTTTAACAAAAGAAAACGACTGGGTATCGAGTAAAAACCTTTCAATTCAGAAACATAACTATGTTACCAAACGAAATATTTGAAAAACTCAGGTCTGTTTACGGCGATCAAATAATTGAGCTTAACGAAAACCATCCTTCCGACTCATTTATTATAGTAAATGCAAGCGTCCTGTTTGAAATTTGCCATAGCCTGCGTGATGAAGCAATTTTTATGTTCGATTACCTCATGAGTCTCACCGGAATGGATCTGGGAGAAAATCTGGGTGTGGTTTATCATTTGTATTCCATGCAACACAAGCATAAAATTGTCATTAAAGTATTCGTCCCCAAAGAGCAACCCAACGTTGCTTCTGTGGAAAGAATCTGGCGCACTGCCGATTGGCACGAACGCGAAGCCTATGACCTTATCGGAGTTAATTTTGAAGGACATCATAACCTTATCCGTATTCTTTTGCCTTACGACTGGGAAGGGTATCCATTGCGTAAAGATTACACAGCGCCGGAAATGTATCACGGAATGAAGGTTTCCTAAAAAAACACGTTATGAGTGAGAAAAAAAGATTAGACCTGGAATACAGTCAGCTCGACTCCGACAGAATGCGGCTCAATGTTGGGCCACAGCATCCTTCAACACACGGAGTTCTTCGTCTTGAGGTGGAAATCGATGGTGAGATAGTAACAGAAGTTGTTCCTCACCTGGGATACCTGCACCGAAGCTTTGAAAAACATTGCGAAAAGATGACCTATCAACAGATCATTCCCTATATCGACCGCATGGATTATATCTCAGCCATGAACAACGAGTGGCCTTATGTGATGGCTCTCGAGAAAATGCTGGATATCAAAGTGCCCGAAAAAGTGGAATACATTCGGGTTATCGTTGCTGAGTTAAACCGTATTGCCAACCATCAGATTGCCGTTGCAACCTTTGGCCTCGATGCCGGCGCTTTTACCCCGTTCCTTTTCTTTTTCAGAGACAGGGAATATATCATCTGGATTCTGGAAAAACTCTCGGGTGCACGTCTGCTCTACAATTATTTCCGCGTTGGCGGATTGGCCGGCGACACCTATCCTTCGTTTAAGGAGGAATGCCTGAATGTGATCGAAAAGGTGCGCAAAACCAATGCCGAAATAATGGATTTGCTCATCTATAACCACATTTTTATTCAGCGCACAGCCAAGGTGGGTATTCTCACTCCTGAAGTAGCTGTCAACTACGCATGCAGCGGACCTGTTTTAAGAGGCAGTGGACTTCGCTACGACCTGCGCAAAGACGAACCTTATTCCATCTACGACCGTTTCGATTTCGAAGTACCGGTAGGAAAAGGAGAAGTTGGTGTTATAGGAGATTGCTGGGATCGCAACATAGTGAGGATGCAGGAAATGGAACAGTCGTGCCGTATCATCGAACAAGCTCTGGCTCAGATGCCCGAAACAGGCGATGTGAAAGCCAATGTTCCCAAACGTATCAAACCCCCAAAAGGCGAAGTGTACATGCGTACAGAAAACCCTAAAGGAGATCTTGGTTTTTATATCGTAAGTAATGGTACCGATAAACCCGAACGTCTTAAAGCCAGAGGTACAAGCTTTGTGAACCTCTCGGTTATTCCGGAAATATCAAAAGGATATATGTTTGCCGACTTGATTCTTATTCTTGGAAGCATCGACATCGTTCTTGGTGAGGTTGACAGATAACGAAATTAGAAAATTAGTATAACTCAAATGGAGAACACAAACTTTTTATGGGACCTGATGGGCAAGAATATCTGGTCAGTTTTGCTGGTGATTTCTTTGCCTTTGATGTTTGTTCTCGTTTATGCGCTCATCGCCATCCTCGCCGAATTAAAAATTTCTGCCTGGATACAAGAGCGTCTCGGACCAATGAGAACAGGCCCCTGGGGCATCCTTCAACCTGTTGCTGAGGTTGTAAAACTAATTCAAAAAGAGGATATTACACCCGATCAGAGTAGTAAATTACTCTACAATCTGGCTCCTTTTATCATCTTTACAGGCGCTTATGCAGCTTTCGCAGTAATCCCTTTTAGTGAGGCTTTTGTTCCATCTGGCATTGACGTTGGACTCTTTTATGTGTTCGCAATTGGATCTATTAGTGCCATGGGAATCGTTATGGGAGGTTGGGCATCCAACAATAAATACTCATTGATGGGAGCAATGCGTGCCGTTTCACAGCTTATCAGTTATGAAATTCCGGCTGCTTTTGCTGTTTTGTCGGTAGTAGTATTGGCATCGTCGATGAACATGCAGGAAATAAGCAAGATGCAAACAGGATGGTTCTGGAACTGGTTTATTTTTGGCGGGCCTGGAAGTATCACAAAAATCTGGGTTATTCCATTCACCGTTGGACTCACGTTGATTTATTTTATTTCATCACTTGCCGAAACCAACCGCGTACCCTTTGACATTCCTGAAGGTGAATCGGAACTTGTAGCCGGTTTTCATACGGAATACAGCGGGATGAAATTTGCCATGTTTTTCTTTGCCGAATACGCCAATATGTTTGTTGTTGCAGCAATCCTGACAACAATTTTCTTAGGTGGCTGGAACTCACCTTTTGGCGATTTCATGCAGGGGCCATGGTGGGGTGTTTTCTGGTTTATAGCTAAATCTTTTTCTGTTGTACTTGTTCAGATATGGATTCGCTGGACATTGCCTCGTTTCAGGGTCGATCAGCTGATGTATGTTGGTTGGAAAGTGTTACTTCCGCTTTCATTCGTCTGCTTTATCGCCATTAGTTTGTTTGTAATGCTTAAATAGAAATATTTATGATTCAATATTTTAAAAATGTATGGTCTGGCCTCAGCAGCACGTTTTTAGGGATGTATATCACCTTTAAGCATCTGTTTGTGAAAAAGGTGACCATCCAATATCCCGATCAGCGATTTACGTTGCCCGACAACGCCCGCAACCGCCTAAAGCTGGAGATGGAGCGCTGCAACGGCTGCAACAGCTGTGTTGTTGCCTGCCCGGTTAACTGTATCACACTTGAAACTGTAAGAGTTTCACCCGAAGACCCGCATCAGGAAGTGCATCACAATGGCAATCCGCGCAAAATGTGGGTCACCAGATATGAAATCGACTTCGCCAAATGCTGCTATTGCGGTTTGTGCACACAGGCCTGCCCCAGCGATGCGATAAAACATACACAGGAGTATGAATACTCGAGCTATAAGCGCGAAGACCTATATTATAAATTTCAGACGTTGAGTCCGGAGCAGGTAGCTGAAAAACACCGCATGTATGCTGAGTTAAAAGCTAAAGATAAGCCAGCTAAAGCTGAAGGAGCAACGGAGGAGAAAAAGGCTAAACAAGAGGAAAAGAAAGAAAAAGAACAGTAAAACGGATGTTTTCTGAAACGAAAAGAAATACCTGACAAAATGGATCTTATTACAATAGCATTTTATTTTTTTGCAGCGCTGACACTCGGTTTCGGGGCTGTGGTGGTATTGTCGAAAAATATCATGCATGCTGCCTTCTCGCTGCTTTTCACTTTTTTTGGTGTTGCAGGCTTGTATGTGTTGCTGCATGCCGACTTTCTTGCCATCACCCAGATTATGATTTACATCGGAGGCATACTCGTTCTGATCATCTTTGGTGTAATGCTTACAACACGCATCACAGGGGTGGATGTTAAATCGGGAAAGGTGGGAATATTTCAGCTGACTGGTGCTATCGTGCTCACACTCTCGATAGCCTTGTTGCTGCTGTTCGTTTACACCAACACACAGTGGTATCAACCGGAGTCAATTCCAATGGAATCCACTGCCGAATTGATTGGAATAACATTGTTAACCAGATATTTACTAGCTTTTGAGGCAGCTTCCATTCTGTTATTGGTGGCTATTGTCGGAGCAGCATTCATAGCAAGAAAAAAACACTAAGCATATGGAAATTGGATTAACACATTACCTCATCGTCAGTGCAATTTTGTTTGCATTGGGTTTATATGGCATCGTTTCGCGAAAACATGCCGTAATGGTATTGATGGGATTGGAGCTGATATTGAATGCGGCCAACATCAATTTCGTTGCTTTTGCACGGTATGGTGGCATGAACATCGACGGACAGATTGCTGCCATCTTTGTGATCATTCTGGCTGCAGCCGAAGCTGCCGTAGCCCTTGCAATCCTGTTGAACATCTACCAGCATTTTAAACATGTGAATGTGGATGAAGTAAAAGAAATGAAAGAGTAACCATCGTAAAAAAGATAGAAAAAGATTATGACACAAGAAGTTATATTGTTTCTAAGCATCACGGTACTGCTGGTTCCCATCCTCAGCTTCCTGATCAATATTTTCTTTGGTGACCGGCTCGGAAAACTTAGCGGCGTTGTCGGGACAAGTATCCTTGCCATTGATTTCCTGTTAGCTGCAACAATTGCATTCAGTAAGCTGGTTACCTACGCCGATCTTCACATCATCCAAACAAAGTTTGAGTGGTTTAGCCTCGGATCCTACAAAGTGATTGTTGGTTATGGTATCGACAACATTGCCGCTATTATGCTGTTGGTTGTCACACTGATCAGCTTCCTTGTCCATTTGTTTTCGACCATTTATATGGATGGTGACCGCAGGTTTCCAAAATTCTATGCATACCTTGGGCTGTTCACCTTCTCCATGCTGGGAATTGTTATCGCCAACAACTTCCTGATGATGTATGTCTTCTGGGAGTTGGTAGGTATCAGCTCATATCTGTTGATTGGTTTCTGGTACGAAAAAAACTCTGCCTCCAACGCCGGCAAGAAAGCGTTCATCACCAACCGTATTGGTGACCTCGGGTTTTTCATCGGTATTATGATTCTTTTCATGACCTATGGCTCATTCATGTTTGAAGACGTTTTTGCAGGCATCGCTTCAGGTCAAATGCCATTCAACAACCCAACAATGCTCACGCTGGCCGGGATAGGTATTTTTATGGGTGCAATGGGAAAATCAGCACAGTTTCCTCTGCACGTGTGGCTTCCTGATGCAATGGAAGGCCCAACACCTGTTTCTGCACTTATCCACGCTGCGACAATGGTTGCCGCCGGCGTTTATCTCGTAGCTAAGGTATTTGTGATGTTCACTGCAGATGCCTTGTCGTTTATTGCAATCATTGGAACTTTAACGGCTTTCATTTCGGCTACTATTGCCATCACACAAGTTGATTTCAAGAAAGTGCTGGCATACTCAACAGTTAGTCAGCTTGGTTTTATGATAATGTCGCTGGGAACAGGCGGATATACCAACGGTTTCTTTCACTTAGTTACTCACGCCTGGTTCAAAGCAGCGTTGTTTCTTGCTGCCGGCTCAGTGATTCATGCCATGCACCATGCGATGCATCATATGCACGACCATCATAGCGACCCTCAAGACATCAACAATATGGGAGGTTTGCGCAAGACAATGCCCTGGACCTATCGCACCTTTATATTTGTGACACTGGCTTTGGCAGGTATTCCATTTACCTCAGGCTTTTTAAGTAAAGACGGCATTCTGGCAGGAACACTGGCATGGGCCAATCTTACCGGTGGCTGGCACTGGATTGTTCCGGTTATGGCATTTTCAGCAGCAGGAATGACGGCTTTTTATATGTTCCGTCTTACCATCGTAGCATTTCATGGAGAGCCAAAAACAGACATTGCACGTCACACACATGAAAACAAGCTGCCGATTGTCATTCCGTTGGTGGTTCTCGCTGTTTTATCCTTATGGTTTTTTTATGCGCCAAATCCAATAGACGCTTCAGGTGGTTGGTTTCATAAGATGGTAGTTCAGCCACAAACGGCGGTACCAGCAGCCTATCAGTGGGACTTTCTCCTTCCTGAAAACGGAGGTCATGAAGTGATACAAGCGGCTGGTCATGGCGAAGCAGCTCAGGCAAGTGGACATGGATATCTGAACAAGCTTCAGGAAGAGACACATCATTTCCATTATATCGCAATGGCTCTCTCCCTACTTATCGCAGGATCAGGTATTTTTCTGGCGTTTTTGATATATCAATACAAATATATCAGTGCCGACAAACTTGAAGCCCGCTTCAAAGGGCTGCATACATTCTCACTCAACAAATGGTATTTCGATGAGCTTTACAACTCCACGGTCATCGCCTTTATGATGCTCGTATCGAAGTCGTTGGCCTGGTTCGACGGA
The DNA here is from genome assembly GCA_964463695.1 of uncultured Lentimicrobiaceae bacterium. Classification (GTDB taxonomy): domain Bacteria; phylum Bacteroidota; class Bacteroidia; order Bacteroidales; family F082; genus JALNZU01. The sequence continues at coordinate 20,382 of CAYXCZ010000004.1, forward strand.
ACGGTGGTTGATGGAATTGTTAACCTCAGCGCTCAAGTCACACGCTTTGCCGGATACATTACCGGCATCTTCGACAATGTGGTAATCGATGGTTTTGTTAACCTTGTTGCCCGTGTCACTGAATACAGTGGAGGTCAGCTTCGTAAACTGCAAACAGGTAATATTCAATCATATATAGTTTTTGTTTTGGCAGGAATTTTAATACTCCTGTTCTTTTTTATATTGTAATAAGAATCAGATAATCTAATATTAATCACATACTTGGGACTATGAACTTTCCGATTTTAACCTTTATCACATTTCTTCCTTTGTTAGGGATGTTGATCGTGCTGTTGATACCTTCAGGCAAAGACGAAATAGGGCAGGAACTTTCGAAAACGATCATCCGTTGGGTGGCAGCAGCGACAACTTTTCTGCAGCTTATCCTGGCCTTCGTTATCTATTTCACTTATAACACAGGGCTGACAGGTGTTAACGATGAGAAGTCGTTTCAGTTTGTCGAGAAAATAAGTTGGATCAACGCCCATCTGCCAATGATCGGAGATATCAAGATTGAATATTTCCTTGGATTGGACGGACTGAGTGTTCCAATGGTGTTGCTTACAGCCATCATCAGTTTTGTGGCCATATTCCCTTCGTTTGGAATCAACAAGGCTGTCAAAGGCTATTTTGCCATGTACCTCCTGCTTGATTTGGGGATGATGGGAGTTTTCACAGCCCTCGACTTTTTCCTCTTTTATATTTTCTGGGAATTGATGCTGCTACCAATGTACTTCCTTATTGGTATCTGGGGAGGCCCGCGCAAGGAATATGCAGCTATCAAGTTTTTCATTTATACCCTTGCAGGCAGCGTATTCATGTTGCTGGTAATGATTGGCTTATACCACAGCACCGGCACATTTAATATCATTGAAATGATGAACCAGGGAAATTTCCTTCCTGATTCAATCTTTGGAGGCTCAGGCACAACGGTGCGTTATATTGCATTTATGGCGCTCTTTATAGGTTTTGCCATCAAAGTTCCGGTGTTTCCTTTTCATACCTGGCTGCCCGACGCACACGTTGAAGCACCCACCCCTATTTCTGTTATCCTTGCGGGTGTATTGCTGAAAATGGGTGCTTATGGAATGATTCGCATTGCTTTCCCAATCTTCCCCGATGCCTTTGCTTATTTCCAGACACTCATCGCATGGATTGGAATGATCAGCATTGTTTATGGAGCTTTCTGTGCCCTTGGTCAACACAAAGTTGGCAAACGGGACTTTAAAAAATTGATCGCATACTCATCAGTAAGTCACATGGGTCTGGTAATTCTCGGCCTCGCTTCGATGCGTCCCGAAGGAGTAACAGGAGCCATTTTCCAAATGTTTAACCACGGTATCATCACAGCAATGTTGTTTATGATCGTGGGTGTTCTTTACGACAGATCACACACCCGCGGATTGGATGACTTTGGCGGTCTGGCAAAAAAGATGCCTATTTACACTGGTATTATGGCAATAGCTTTTTTTGCTGCTATCGGACTACCCGGAATGAGTGGTTTTATCTCAGAGGTACTGGTTTTCCTTGGAGCGTTTAAGACATTCCCTATACTGACAATGGTTTCTGGATTAAGCATTGTTCTCGGTGCAGGATATATGCTCTGGGCATTACAGAAAATTTTCTTCGGTGCAATTCCTGTAAGATGGCAAGGTCCCTGGGATCCAACAGGTTTAAAATACAAAACTGACGATGTCAATGGATTAGAGCTTACCGCATTACTTCCGCTTGCAGCGATCGTTATTTTTCTGGGTGTCTATCCAGGTCCGGTGTTGGATTTAATGACCGGTTCGGTGAGTCAACTCATTGAATTGATGAAACCTTTCATACACTAAAAGGCAGAAGCCATTGAAGATGTTTATCTTTTAAAACAGAATCATCATGACCGATATATCTCAATTTACAGGAGAACTGCTGAAAAGTATGGGACTGTTTCTTCCCGAAACAACACTCATAATCACTTTTCTGGTAGCTATCATGGCCGACCTCATCTCCGGCAAGAAACACTTTGCAGGCTATGTTGTTATGGCAGGATTGCTCGTGACGGCCTTTTTTCTGATGAGGCAAACAGGAATAGAGTCCTCTTCCTTTTCCGGATTGCTGGTGATCGACCCCTTTGGCCAATTTATAAAGTTTATTGTATTGATAACTACTTTGCTTGTGATTATGTTTTCATTCATTTCCAAGGAGTTACATCATAGTCACGCCAAACTGGGCGAATATTATATTTTGATGACGGGAATGGTCATCGGTATGTTTTTACTGGCAAGCTCGGCTAACCTGATCATGATTTACATCGCAATCGAGACGATGAGTATCAGTTCATACATTCTCGCAGGATATACCAAAGAAGTGAAACGCTCTACTGAAGCTTCGCTGAAGTATGTCATTTTCGGAGCCGTATCTTCAGGTATCATGATCTATGGAATGTCGATTCTTTTTGGTTTGACAGGAAGTTTGAGTCTGCTAGAAATCAACACCTTCCTGATGAACAATTCTGTTGAGAGCATCACCCTGCTCCTGGCAGGATTAATGATTCTGGCAGGCTTTGGATATAAAATTTCGGCCGTTCCATTTCATTTTTGGACACCTGATGTTTACGAAGGATCTCCCATAACAATCACTGCACTTCTCTCTGTTGCATCCAAAGCTGCAGGCTTTGCTGTTATTTTGCGCTTCTTCAAAGTTGCTTTCTCTGCCGGAGTTGGTTCCGAAAACGTTGCATGGAGCATCATAGGGTCAATCGACTGGCATTTTGTAATTGCTGTTTTGGCTGTCCTAACTATGACATTGGGTAACCTGGTGGCACTTTGGCAAACCAATATGAAACGCATGCTTGCCTACTCAAGTATTGCACATGCCGGTTATATGCTTATGGCAGTAGCTGTTCTCGACAACACAGGCGTTGCAGCAGTATTGATTTATTTCTTCATGTATATGATTATGAATTTGGGAGCTTTCCTTGTTGTTCAGCTTGTTGCCGACAAATTAGACTCCGAATCGATTGATATCTTCAACGGACTCGGTTACCGCAGCCCTCTAATTGCCGCAGTGTTCACTCTATTCCTTATTTCTTTGACAGGCCTTCCCCCTACTGCCGGATTTATTGGTAAGCTTTATGTTTTTTCATCAGTTGTAAATGCAGGTTATTTGTGGCTGGCCGTAATTGGTGTTCTAAACAGTGTGATCTCATTGTATTATTATGTAAGAGTGATCAGAAATATGTATCTGCGGGATATTGAAAGTACACAGCCAAAACTGACATTTTCAGTTTCTGCTCTGGCATTGGTAATGCTTTTAGCCATTCCGACCCTCATTTTGGGATTATATTTCAGTCCGGTTATTGAATGGGCCAACGCTTCCATCGCAATTTTTACCGGACATTGATGGTGTAACAATGTCTGAATAGTCAAAATAAAACTTGAAAAAAGGAGGGGCTGATTAGTTCCTCCTTTTTTTAACTTGTGTTCATTGGTGAGATAGAGTTTGTCCCTAGTATATTGAATAGTTTTTGGCTTGTTTTTCATTTGTACATGACCCTTTTCTTTATAATTGTAACTGCAAAACAATGGACATTTTTTAAGTTAATCTTAAGCCGTTGATTCACTGTAGCATGGAATGATAATCTAATTTTGCAGCATGAAAATTCTGATAATAGAAGATGAAAAGGGAATTACCGAATTTCTCCAACAAGGGCTGGAAGAGGAGGCGTACGAAACATCTTCAGCCCGTGATGGCATTACAGGTTTGGAAAAAGCACTTAATAATCACTTCGACCTAATCCTACTTGACTGGATGTTGCCCGGATTAAATGGCATAGATGTGTGTCGTGCCTATCGTAAACAAAATCCTTCCACTCCAATAATCTTTCTTACTGCCAAAGACACCCTGGCCGACACCATTGCGGGCTTGCAGTCGGGGGCTAACGACTTTATCAAAAAACCCTTCCATTTTGAAGAACTTCTTGAACGCATAAAAGTTCAATTACGACCTGACAACATTGAAAAGGAAACACTTACTCTTGGTGATATCATCATCAATTGCACCAATCATCAGGTTCATCGTTTGACAAAACCAGTGCACCTTACCCAAAAGGAATTTGATTTGCTTGAGTACCTTGTGAGAAATAAAGGTCGTGTTTGCACCCGCAAAGAATTGATTGAAAACGTGTGGAACATTCATTTTGACTATAACACTTCTGTTATTGATGTATTTATGAATTCTTTGAGAAAAAAACTTGGTCTGCCAAAACACGAAGATTTGATTCGCACTGTTCGCGGCATTGGCTTTATTGCAACTGAATCATGAAAAACTTCTCATACCGTAACCGTATAGCTATCAATTATTTACTAGCAACAGGGACCCTGCTTCTGTTGGTGTTTTTTCTGATATTTTTTGTGGTACAACTTGCTGTTTATGCACATCTTGACCGGACACTTCGAAACGTGGCACAAAAACATGCTAATGAAGTACATGTTGAAAACAATAAAATAACATTCATTAATAAATCTGAATGGGAAGAAAGAGAACATCGCGAAGTCGAAGTTAATCCGGTTTTTATTGAGGTTCATGGCCTTGATGGTAAAATAATGGATAAATCGCCTAACCTCAAAATTGATGAACTAGGTTTTAACCCCCATATTCCTACAAACAAGAGCTTTAACACCCATCTTGAAAACCAGCAAATACGACAAATAAAAATTGAAATCATTAGAAACTCAACCAAATACGGCTACATCTCAGCAGCTATTCCAATTGATGGTTATTTACTGGTTTTAAGCACTTTAAGAAATATTCTTTTTTTTACTTTTATCTTCTCGCTACTCGTTCTATTCTTATCGGCACGTTATCTTGCAGGAAAAAGTATTCAGCCTGTAAAGACAATCATCAACAAAGCACGACTGATAAATTACAACAACCTCAACGATAGAATTCCTGTGCCTGTAAACAATGATGAACTCTATGAGTTAACTGTCGAAATCAATCAGTTACTGGAGAGAATTCATGAAAGTATTGAACGCGAAAAGCAGTTTACAGCCGATGCTGCACATCAATTAAAAACTCCCCTTGCTGTTTTGAAAGGTAGTTTTGGTGTATTGATACGAAAGCCCCGGACAAATGAAGACCTTGTGAAAAAAATTACTGAAAGTATGACAGAGATCGAACGATTGTCGGATATCGTTGATAACCTGCTGCTACTTGCGCGCATGAATACCAATGCAATGGAACTTCGGATGACAGAAATTTCATTGATTGAAGCAATCGACAAAGTCATCCAAAGGTTGTCACGTAAAATTGAACATAAAGAAATTCGGCTGGTTTTTGAGCCCCAAAGTGATTTTACAGTTGTTAATGATCCATTTATAATCGACCTGATTCTCGAAAACCTGCTTTCAAATGCCATTAAATACTCACATAAGGGTGGTCAAATTGAAATTGCTTGTCGTCATAAAAATGAACTCGTGGTTCTTCAATTACATGATAAAGGTATTGGCATAGCATCGGAAGAAATAAATAAAATCTTCCTGCCTTTTTACAGGGGTTCATCTGAAGTAATAAGCCACGAAAAAGGATCAGGTATTGGATTATCCATCGTAACTAAAGCATGTAAAATTGCTGATATTAATCTAACTATTCAAAGCCGCCTATATGAAGGCACACATATTCAACTTGAATTTCAAAAATAAAAATCATGAGAAAAAAACTCCAACTCTATTCATCTTTACTAATGATGCTCACAATTCTATCTCTACTTCCTGCATGTGAAAAAGAAGATAATGAGACACTTATAAGTAGAAACGGTCAAAATGAAAGTCATCAGGAAGGGGATAACTGCATGCAATGCCACACCTCAGGAGGGAAAGGCGAAGGCTGGTTTATAGCAGCCGGAACTGTGTACACCAGTAACTTGCAGTCAACACTCCCAAACGGAGAAATTCTTTTTTTCACTGGTCCAAATGGCTCAGGCACACTCGTAAAAACAATAGAAGTCGATCAGTTGGGAAACTTTTTCACTACCGAAGATATCGACTTTTCAGCAGGACTTTATACTGCTGCCAAGGGAAGTGAAACAACCATTTATATGGACGCACCAATCACTTCAGGCCAATGCAATAGTTGTCATGGCCAATCAACTGAAAAAATTTATACCCACTAATTCGAAAAAACATCATGAAACAAAAATTGAACAAGACCCTTGTTTGGGGCATCCCAACACGAGCATTTCACTGGCTTTTAGCTATTAGTTTTACAACTGCCTATATTTTAAGTGATTTCGAGCAGTTTCAATCATTTCATTTCGCTTTCGGTGCGCTTGCAGGCGGCCTTTTGGCTGGAAGAATAATTTGGGGGTTACTCGGTCCACGCTATTCCAAATTCAGCGACTTCCCCGTATCTTTTAATAAGATCGCCGCTTTTGTTAAGTCGATAAAAAACTCAGCTCATCTAGGGCACAACCCACTCGCCTCACTGGCAATGCTTGGAATTATTTTTATTGGGTTAGCAACGGCTATTTCTGGTTATATGCTGTATCAATTTGAAAATCAATCGCTCATCATCCCCTTTGAAGGTGATTTTATCAAAGAGGCCCATGAAATTTTAGCTAATCTTTTTTTGATTCTCGTCATAATTCACTTAGTAGGTATTGCAGTTGATGCTTTTATTCATAAAAATGACAGTGCATTTTTCTCTATCTTTACAGGACAAAAAAAAGGCAGCGCTCCGAATGCTTCACTAAATGGTTTTCAAAAAACATTTGCTGTTGTTTGGTTTGTATTAGCCTTTTCACTTTTCATTCTTGCGTTCAATCTTCCGGTTACAGAGCAGCAGGATGATCATGAAAAAGCAAAATATGAGCAAGACGACGATTGATAGTAAGACTTAGATTCAGAAAAAAATTACAACAGACAATCTAACGATCGAAAAATAGAGATATGATTAACAAGTTAATAGAATCCAGTCTTCAAAACAAGCTAATTGTGTTGTTAGCAACAGCTACTATGGCTGGATTTGGGCTCTTTGCCTTGCTCAATATTCCCATCGGTGCAGTACCCGATGTTACCAATAATCAGGTGCAGGTTATCACAACTTCGCGCAATTTATCAACGCTGGATGTAGAGCGCTTTCTCACTTATCCGGTTGAACTCGAGATGGCCAATCTTCCGGGTCTGGTAGAAATACGATCTATCTCCAAATTTGGTCTATCGGTTGTTACCATTGTTTTTGAAGATAAAATTGGTACTTACCTTCCACGACAGCTCATTGCAGAAAAGTTGCAAACTGCGATGGAAAATATCCCGCAAGGCTTTGGAACTCCATTCATGGGGCCTATATCTACCGGCTTGGGCGAAATTTACCAATATGTCCTTGAAGTTGATCCTGAACATCAGCACCTTTATACAACATCCGAACTGCGCACGTTGCAGGATTGGGTAGTGAAGCGTCAACTTTCAGGCATCCCCGGAGTAGTTGAAGTGAACACATGGGGTGGTTTTCTGAAACAGTTTGAGGTATCCATTAATCCAAATCAACTTAAAGGGATGGGTGTTTCCATCGAAGATGTGTATGCAGCACTCGAACGAAACAACAGTATTGTAGGTGGAGGATACATCGAAAAATCAAATCAAAGTTTTTTCATCAGGAGCGAAGGAATGATTGGCTCGGTTGAAGAGCTTAAACAGATTGTGGTAGCAAAAAAATCAGGAACTGTCATCAAAATAGGTGATGTTGCCAATGTTGTTATTGGCAGTGCAACCCGTTTTGGAGCAATCACTGCAAATGGCGAAGGCGAGAAAGTGCTGGGTCAGGTGATGATGCTGAAAGGCGCTAATTCAGATAAGGTTATAAAAGATGTAAAAGCGAGGGTAGCCGAAATATCCAGCAGCCTTCCTCCGGGAGTTCATATCAATGGATTTCTTGAACGGAGCGCCCTTATCAAAAAAACCACCTTTACAATAGCAGAAAACCTGATCTTAGGTTGCCTTATCGTCATCTTTGTTGTGGTCCTTTTACTTGGAAATCTTCGCTCCGGCCTTGTCATTGCATCGGTAATTCCATTGAGTTTGCTTTTTGCTCTTTCCCTTATGTATATTTTTGGTGTGGACGCCAATCTCATGAGTTTAGGTGCGATCGACTTTGGGATCATAATCGATGGAGCTGTGATTATCGTCGAATACATTGCATTTCAAATAACGCGCAACAGTCAGGAGATTCTTAAACTTCAGCCATCTGAAAGAAAAGGAATGATTGATAAAATAACACTGAAAGGGACACGCAAACTGACACGTTCTGCGATCTTCGGACAGCTTATAATTATCATTGTTTTCATTCCGATTTTGTCACTTACAGGCATCGAAGGTAAGATGTTTCGTCCTATGGCACAGGTATTTACCTTTGCATTACTCGGCACAATGATTCTAGGGTTCACCTACGTACCTGTCGTTTCTTCCCTCTTTTTACGTCCCGAAGTGCATAAAAGAAACATTTCTACACGTCTGCTTGATATGCTCAACCGTGCCTATGAACCCAGTGTGAGCTGGGCTTTACAGCATAAAGCTATCGTTCTTGGTTTAGCTATGCTGCTTCTGGCAGGAAGTTTATTCATCTTTACCAGAATGGGCGGTGAGTTTGTCCCCACACTCGATGAAGGCGATTTTGTGATTCAGCCGGTTTTTAAATCAGGCACATCACTCAGCGAAACAATCTTACTTACCACCAGAATCGAAAAGATATTGAAGACATTCCCCGAGGTGAAACAAGTAGTGAGCAGAATCGGAGCTGCTGAAGTTCCAACTGATCCAATGTCGATGGAAGAAAGTGACATTATCATCACCTTAACCCCACCAAAAGAATGGGTTACTGCAAAGACAAAAGATGAACTTGCCGACAAATTCAAAGAAGCCCTGATGGTGATTCCGGGCATCGACTATGAGTTTACTCAGCCAATTGAGATGCGTTTTAACGAACTTATTACAGGTACACGTGCCGACGTGGCGATCAAGGTTTTTGGTGAAGATTTGGAAGTGCTTAATAAAATAGCGCTTAAAATCAAGTCAGTTATTCATGATGTGGAGGGCGCTTCCGATGTCGTTGTTGAGAAAACTGCCGGACTTCCTGAAATGACAATCACCTATGACCGAACTAAATTGGCCATTTACGGACTTAGTGTAGAAGATGTTAACAGGGTCATTTCCATGGGTTTCGCTGGTTTAAAGGCTGGCGAGATTTTCGAAGGCGAAAAACGTTTTGATCTGGTTCTTCGCTATGATAAGGAATTTCGTGATGATATAGAACACCTGCGACAGGCCATGATACCACTTCAGGATGGTACTCAGATTCCTGTGAGTGAAGTTGCCGAAGTAAAACTTACCAAGGGACCAGCAAAAATTTCGCGCGATAACACCCATCGTCGTGTTGTTGTTGGGGTTAACGTTCGTAACAGGGACCTTGAATCGGTTGTCAATGACGTGAGTCGTTTGATTAACGAAAAAGTTGAACTCCCTGATGGCTATACCATTGACTATGGAGGCCAGTTTGAGAACCTTCGGAGTGCACGAAAACGGCTGATGATTGCAGTGCCAATAGCCTTAATTCTAATTTTTACCTTGCTGCATCTTGCATTTGGTTCTTTCAGAGAAGCACTAATGGTTTACACAGCTATTCCATTATCAGCAGTTGGAGGTGTTTTACTTCTTTGGATGAGGGGGTTACCCTTCAGCATCTCGGCAGGTGTAGGTTTCATAGCCTTGTTTGGAATTGCAGTACTCAATGGTATTGTTCTTATCGAACACTTTAAAGAATTAAAAAAACAAGGCGTCGATGATCTGCGCGAACTCATACTAAGGGGCACACGCGAACGTCTACGGCCTGTGTTACTTACAGCCTCAGCAGCCGCTATGGGCTTTCTGCCGATGGCAATCTCTACCTCTGCCGGAGCTGAGGTCCAAAGGCCTTTAGCCACCGTTGTTGTTGGTGGATTGATCACTGCTACTTTGCTCACAATGATTGTGTTGCCTGTGCTTTACTGTCTTTTTGATCCTAAAAAAGATAAAAAACGAAAGACACAATTACCTAAAATTGCTCCCTTAGCTATTGGATTGATTCTATTAAGTATCCCGGGATTCAGTCAGCAACTCAGTCTTGAAAAAGCAGTTGAAAAAGCTTTACTTAATAATCCTGAACTTAAAGCTGCAACACTAGAGGTACAGCGCGTGAATAAACTTTCAGCCACTGCCTTCGATCCCGAAAAAACCTCAGTCTATTATAACTTTGATCAGAATAACATTGCAGAAAATGAACAGCCCCTGAAAGTTTGGGGCATTCAGCAGCAAATTAATTTTCCGGGTTATTATGTTGCCCGAAAGAAACTATTTGACAAACAAGAAGATCTCGCATTGATACTTTTAGATCAAACAAAAATCAGTGTCGTGAGGGAAACACATCTCGCATATTTTGAACTCCTTTATTTCAAAGCGTTGCAATCACGTTATGAGTTACTTGTTGAGAGTCTTGGGACTTTTGCCGAAGCTTCACTGAAAAATTTCCAAAATGGCGCCTCAGGCAAGCTCGACTATCTGACTGCAAGTGCCAAGCATCAGGAAACACGTTTGAAATTGGATCAAACCATCAACGAAGCCCTTGCTTCAAAAAACCGTTTAAAAACAGTGATGAATACCACAGAGGAATTTGAAGTGAATATAGCTGATTACAAGCCTGTTGCAGATGAGCAAACCAAACTTTCCGACTCATCGCTTATGCTTTATATTCAATCCGTTAACGCAATTGCCGGTCAGGAAGTGAAGGTTCAAAAGATGAAAACATACCCTGATTTTCAACTCGAATACTTTTTGGGAACAAACAATGGAATCAACCACAAACTTTACAACGGTTTTCAGGTGGGTTTGGCTCTCCCGCTTTGGCTCCCATCCCACCGCGCAGGAATAAAGTCGCTGAAATTGCAAGCTGAGGCGATTCATTATCAAGGAATTGTTAAGCGAAACAGATTAGTAAACAGTTACAATCAAAAAAGATTAGAGTTGGTTGCTGCCAAAAAACAGCTCGATTTCTATCTTATTCAAGGAAATGCCCTCACAGAGGAAATACGTTCGGCTTCACAAAAATCGCTGGAAGCAGGCGAAATAAACGCTTTGCAATACCTGTTGCTGCTCGATCAGGTGATTCGGTCTGAAATGGATTACCTTGGAGCTGTTTACAGATACAATAAACTCTTAATTGAAACAAAATATCAAGGTTTTGAATAAATGTGAGTTAGCATAAAACATATAATATCAATCAAATAATACATTTTAACCCATGAATTCAGTTAGAATTTCTGTAATAAATACAATGATAAAGGCATCAGTTTTTGTTTTATTGTTCTCGTTTGCCGCCTGTTCCAATCCTCCTTCTGCTACCAATACAGCAGAAAACGAAACCAACGAAAACCTAATTACGCTAACAAAGGAACAATTTACAACTTCCGAAATGAAACTTGGGCCGGCAATCGACACCTTGTTTGATAAACTGATCCAAACAACAGGCTATATTGAAATTCCGAGCCAAAACAGCAGTCAGACAGGAAGTATCTTCGGCGGAAAAATTGCTGCTATCCATGTAACTCTTGGACAAAGGGTTGAAAAAGGTCAGGCATTGGTAAGTGTTGAGAATACTGAATTTCTGATGATACAACAAGATTATCTGGAAACTTCGAGTCGGACAACACAACTACAACAAGACTATGACCGGCAAAAAAATCTCGCAGCTGATAATATCGCATCTCAAAAAGAATTACAGCGTGCACACTCAGAATTGACTTCATCGTTGGTCAAACTTAATGCGTTGAAACAAAAACTTTTGCTCCTGCAAATCGATCCATCAAAGCTAACTACTGATCTGCTTTCAGCCAGAATTTCGCTAAAAGCGCCCTTCTCTGGCAAAGTTTCACAGATTTATGTTTCTCTTGGCCAATGGATTACAGCAGAAAGTCCTGCCGTTGAAGTGATCAATCCGGATGTGTTGCAGGCGAATATGCGTGTTTTTGAAAAAGATATCACCTATCTCGAAAAAGGGCAAAAAGTTTACTTTAAGATGAACGATCGGCCTGATGTTCGTTTTGAAGGCGCTATTTCTCAAATCAGTCCACAGATTGATATGGAAAAACGAAGCAGCGAAGTGATTGCAACTGTTAAGGACAGCGAACAAACCCTTTTGCGTCCGGGCATGTTTGTCAATATCGACATCGTTGTTGGCGGCACAGCTGTCACTTGTTTGCCTAATGAAGCAATCACTGAGGCTGATGAGCGTTATTATGTTGTTTATAAACAAGATGAAAATGCAAATGATTTGTTGTTCGAACGACTTGAAGTGAAACCGGGGCGATCAATGCATGGTCTTACAGAAATTCAATTCGTAACCACACCACCTGCAAATGCTATCTTCATTTACAACAAGGTTTTTCAACTTATTCAGTCGCAGGAGTAAAATAAAAAAACATCATTTCGAGGATTTGACATTCGTGACAAAGTAGGATCTTCCGTAATTTTGCAAAAAAAATTATATGAAATACTATCATTCTAAAACAATACATGGTGAATTTGAGACTGTTAGAAACCATGTTACTGACGCACTTAAATCCATTGGATTCGGTATCATATCCACAATCGACGTAACCGCTGCTTTGAAAGATAAAATTGGTGTTGATTACAAGCCTTATCTCATCCTTGGCGCTTGTAATCCGGGTTTTGCTTATCAGGCGTTACAAATCGAAGAAATGCTTGGTGTTATCCTGCCTTGTAATGTGGTTCTTATTGATCAGGGTAATGGAAATATTGAGGTAGCAGCAATGCATCCATCCGGGTTAATACAAGCCATGGGGAAACCCGAACTTATTGCTATTACCGAAGCGGTAAGTGAAAGCATTGCCGGGCTCATTGACAACTTATAAAACTATTTACTTCAGGTAGTTGCAGAAACAGGCAATAATTTCGGTTTTTTTCGTGTTCAACTGTCTTTTCCAACGCATGAAAGCCGTATTTTTGCGCCTTTGTAAAAAAGCATGTCGTATAAACTCTACTATATTTTCCTTTTACTTCTCCTGGTATCTTTTCAAAGTTGTGACTCTTCAAAAAGTGAGGAAGACATTTATAAAGATTTAGCCAAACTCAACATTATACCTGCTGAAAAAATCTATTCAACACGGAATGAAAAGAATCTTCAGAAAAAAGCAGCTAAAGTTGACAGTGTTTTTCAGCATCTTCAAAAAATTACAGGATTCAATGGAGCAGTATTGTATGCTGAACAGGAACGAATCGTCTATCAGAAAACCTTTGGTTATGCCGATCCGTTAAAACGACAACAAGCCATTACAATTAATGGTCAGTTTGAGCTCGCTTCAGTATCAAAGATGTTTACAGCCACAGCGATCCTTATATTAAAGGAACGGGGTTTGGTAGATATTGATAAAGACATTCGGACTTATATTGCTGAATGGCCTTATGAAGGAGTCACCTTACGTCATTTGATGACCCATCGTTCGGGGATGCCACGTTATGAGCATCTTGCAGATATCCAGTGGCCTGATAAAAATAAACCTGTAACTAATCAGGCTATGATTCAGCTGTTTATCCAGCATAAACCCGATGTGTATTTCAAACCCGATAATGGTTTTCACTATTGCAACACCAATTATGCGCTGCTCGCTTCGGTGGTTGAACGAGTGAGCAAAGAGCCTTTTTATGAGTTTATGCAGAAAAACGTATTCAAGCCTGCAGGCATGACACGTTCATTTATTTATCACCTTCCGGCCGACAGTGTGCTATCGGGGTATCGAACCGAAGGTATTCCTGGTTACGACCAAAGAGGGCGAAGACTCATAAAAGTGCCTAATGATTACCTTAACGGTGTAATGGGCGACAAAGGGTTATTTTCAACTGTTGGCGACTTATATCATTTTGACATCGCTCTTAAACATGAAATATTATTAAAAAACAAGACCCTTCAGGAAGCATACTCCCCGGGCAGTCCTTCGCGCCGCACCAGAAAAGATAATTATGGATTCGGTTGGCGCATTCATGCTGAGTCGGATAGTGCTGTATATCATTATGGTTGGTGGAAAGGTTATCGATCATTCTTTCTGCGTGACCTGGGTCAAAACAAAACACTTATCGTTTTAACCAATAAATCAAAAGCCCCCGGCTCTGAACATTTTTGGGATCTTTTGGATGATAAGCGTTTCCCTCTGTACCCATCCTCTGCCAATCCACATGTTGAACTGCGCATGAAATAGCTTTTTTAGATACCTCCTGTTAATTTTTTCCCAAGACCCAAAGCTCATTCATTTCCTTTTGCCTGATTGCTGCCAGCCAGTTTTTTCGCTGCGAAGGCTTTTGAAGCAATGGCTGCTGTTTAAAGGAAATCAGCTTAAATCGTGATTGCTCCAACTCCTGACGAATAGGGTGCAACTGCGTTAAGCCCGCCACTTCAGCAAAATTGGAAAATATCAAAACGAGTTTTGTGCCTGGTTTTATTGCTTTTGTTGCTTCTTCAAAAAAAATCCTGAAGAAATCTTTATCATAATGTGTCGCAATATCGAGGGCGTTTGCACTTTCCTCAGGTATCCATGGAGGATTAAAAACAACCAGATCAACAGCTTCCATATTCAACTTGTCGAAAAATGAACTCAGAAAAAGGGTTACTTTTTCGTTCAGTCCATAACGGGTCAAATCATTATGAACATTTTGTAAAGCATTGATGGATATGTCGGTAGCAGATATTTTTTGTGTTTTATGCTTTAAAAGATAGTGCGTGAGCACTCCACAGCCTGTACCTAAATCAACCGCATTTTTAAAAGGGTTATTAGTAGAAAGCCATTCATCGAACAATATTAAATGCTCGTAACGTGTTGGGAAATAAACCCCGTAAAATGGATGAATGACACTATCCAATCCCGGATACCGGATACCATTTTCGTACCATTGCCAGGCACCGTTCATACCCAGAAAATCGGTAAAACGCATTAAGAAAGTGGTTTTATCAGGATAAAGTTCAGTTAGCCACTTGTTTTCAGGAGCTCCTGCCAGATCCACTTTCCCCTCACTGATGCGAATGAGCAGGTGATTTGAAAAAAGGGACAATTGTTCTTTGTTATTGCGGGCTGACTTAAAATCAATCACAGGAAAATTCTCATTCACCTGCTTTTTTATCCAGCTGTAATAAGCCATTGCTGTTCCATAGGTTCCGTCAGCCACAAATGTGGTTCCTGCCTGCATCTGTTTTAAAAGATACCGGAAATGCATCCCTGCTTTTAGCAAAGGATAGGCATGCGAGGCATCAAAAACCTGCGGCCTGCTGAGCGGCTGATCGGAAAATCTTTTCAATGAAAAAGTTCAAAAAGGTTTATAAATGAAGGTTATCCGTTGACAAGCAGCTTAAAACCAACACCATGCACATTCATAAGCTCAATCGACGAATCTTCCTTGAAGTACTTACGTAATTTGGTGATGTATACATCCATCGAACGCGCGTTGAAATAGCTGTCGTCGTACCAAATTTTGTTAAGTGCTACAGAACGGTCAAGAACGTTATTGAGGTTCTCACAGAGCAACCGAAGCAGTTCCGATTCCTTTGAAGTGAGTTTGTTCTCTTCCCCACCTCTGGTAAGTAACTGTCGGTTGTAATCAAAACTAAAACTGCCAATGGTGAAAATTGTAGTGCGCACTGTGTCCTCAGCCGAACGACGCAGAATAGCTTTCATACGAAGCAGTAACTCTTCCATACTGAAAGGCTTGGTAAGATAATCATCAGCCCCCAATTCAAAGCCCTTGAGTTTATCTTCCTGCATGGCTTTTGCCGTTAAAAACAACATGGGAACTTTTTTGTCCAGCTTCCTGATCTCTGCAGCAAGTGTAAAACCATCCATCAAAGGCATCATCACATCGAAAACACAAAAATTGTAATCCTCGCGTTTAAACTTCTCCAATGCTTCCTGTCCGTCGCCGCACAAAGTAGTGGGAAATCCTTTTGCTTCAAGATAGGCTTTCAGGATCGTTCCTAAGTTTTTATCATCCTCAGCCAATAAAACTTTCATTTGTTGTTCCATCTTCTTTTTCTTTTTTAGTTGCTGCCTAATGGCAGACGAATATAAAATGTTGAACCTTTTTTCAATTCACTGTTAACACCAATCATGCCACCCATTTTCTCCACAACGGCTTTTACATAGCTTAAACCAAGTCCAAAGCCTTTAACGTTGTGCACATTACCGGTAGGTACGCGGTATAACTTCTCAAAGATACGCTTTTGATTTGCTTTGCTTATCCCAATACCATTGTCTACAACACTCAACTCAAAAGCATTAGGTATATTGCGGCTTTTTACAACAATTTGCGGTACAATCTCGGTATATTTTAAAGCATTATCAATCAGATTGAGAACAATGTTGGTAAGATGCACTTTGTCGCCGATGACAATCGAATTATCTGCTTTAAGATCAGCAAAAATATGTCCGTTTTTACTTTTGGCCATCAGCATTTTGCTTGCTACTGCCTCTTTGATAATCTCATGAAAATCCAATTTCTCCTTTTTTAATAGAAGCTCCCCTTTATCCAGTACAGCTGATTGAAGCACTTGCTCTGCCATTGATCCCAACCGTTTGTTTTCTTCATCAATCATACTAATGTAGGTTGAATAAAGCACCTCTGACTTATGTATATCATTGTCGCGCAAGGCCTCACATGCGAGTGCTATGGTGGAAATGGGGGTTTTAAATTCGTGTGTCATGTTGTTCACGAAGTCGTTCTTCATCTCTGAGAGCTTCTTTTGCCTGATGATAACCAAAATAGTTGAAGCAAAAGCCAGAATAATAATCAAGATCAAAGAGCCTGAAACAAACAACAGTTCAGAAAGCTGCCTGACAAGGAAACGTTTTTCGTGAGGGAAATAAATCAATAACTTATCAGCAAACCTAACCGGCGAAATTGTTGGATATAAATCGAAAGCAAAACTTTCATCAATAAGTTGCTGAGGAAATTTTCCGGTTTTTTGAAACAACATGGCGTTTTTTGTTGGGCTGTAAATGCCAAGTTCAAAGCCTGTATCGATGCCATACCTTTTCAATTCAACCCTAACCATGCTGTCAATTCGTGTTGGCTGCATCTCTTTCGAAACGCTGTTAGCCTCGTTGTAACCAAAAATCATTTCCTGAAGTTCTTGCTCAGCAATGGTTGTTCGGCGAATAAATGCAGAATACTCCTCCTGCGACATGGGTTTTTGTATGTCCTGAGCCATACTTTGCTTCAGGGAGTCGTATACCGCTATCAGGTTGGCGCGTTGGTTTATCAGATTGACATGATAGGCATATTGTCGCTGCATTTCTTCCTTTTCGAGCACCATAACAACCTGTTGCATAGCCTGATTCACATCACGCACAAAAGTAGCCTCCTTTACCTTCACGGCATCACCGATCAGGTATATCTGAATGCCCATCATGCCTACCAAAGCGATCGACATGAGTAATACAATTCCTACAAGTATTTTTTTATTCACAAAGCAAAAGTAAAGTATTGATTTACATGATTTACAGAGCCTTAACAAATCTTAACAACCATTAAAGTTCGTTAACAGCCCATCCTGTTTTTTGATAGTATTTTTGTCTCAGTTCTTTTCATACCTAAGTATATTTGTTAGACCATCCATTTATGTTCTAAACATTGTGCGTTAAAGGTTTTCATAAATTTTGGTTTTTGGTTCGGAGAGGCAGGCATCACGTCTGCCTCTTTTTTTTGATTCAAAAAATGACATTAACGGCTTTCTTGTTACCTTTGCCTTTTCAATTTGTTCATTTTAACTAACTCAATATCATGATACAAGTAAAACTAGAGCTGGATCAGATGTTTAGCTTCATCTCAAAAGATCAACTCCTTGAATACGACAAACATATTGTCAGTGCCTATCGCAAAATATACAATAAAACAGGTGCCGGAAATGAATTCCTGGGTTGGGTCGATCTTCCTTCTGCAATCACAGAGCAGGAGATTGGAGCTCTTGAGGCACATGCAGCCGAGCTACGCAAAAAATCAGAAATTTTTGTAGTGATAGGTATCGGCGGCTCATATCTGGGAGCACGTGCAGTAATCGAAACTATGACACACCATTTTTCTGCCTTAAACGATACTGGAAACAATCCTCATATCGTGTATGCCGGACAGCATATTAGTGAGGATTATCTGGCCGACCTGTTGGATATCCTTGATAAAAAAGAATACTCCTTAGCCGTCATCAGTAAGTCGGGTACAACGACCGAACCGGCCATTGCATTTCGCGTTTTGAAAGCTCATCTAGAAAAGAAATATGGTCTTGAAGAAGCACGTAAGCGCATTGTCGCCATCACTGACAAAAGTCGTGGAGCTCTAAAGCAACTTGCTGATAATGAGGGTTATGTATCATATGTGGTGCCGGATGATGTGGGGGGACGTTATTCAGTTCTTACACCAGTTGGTCTTCTTCCAATAGCAGTGGCAGGCATAAACATCCGTGACCTTATCGAAGGCGCACGAAAGATGGAAGCTATGAGCAGGGCCGTTCAGAAAATCCATGGAAACCCAATAGCATGGTATGCCACTGCACGTCAGGCACTATATAATTCGGGAAAAACAGTTGAAGTGATGGTAAACTATGAGCCACGGCTGTTCTATTTCACCGAATGGTTCAAACAATTGTATGGCGAAAGCGAAGGCAAGGAGAACAAAGGTATTTTCCCTGCTGGCGTTGGTTTTACTACCGACCTCCATTCGATGGGGCAATACATTCAGGAAGGGTTACGCATACTTTTCGAAACGGTAATTTCTGTCGAGAATCCTAAACGTGAAATGTTGGTTCCTGAAGCTGACACCGACCTTGATCAACTGAATTATATAGCCGGCAAACGACTCTCCGAAGTGAATCATAAGGCTGAACAAGGAACTACACTTGCCCATGTGGATGGTGGTGTACCAAACATTCGTATCGTCATCCCCGAAATAAATGCTGATACAATCGGACAGCTGATCTATTTCTTTGAGATGGGTTGTGCCCTCAGCGGATATATGCTTGGAGTAAATCCTTTTGATCAACCAGGAGTAGAAGCCTACAAAAAGAATATGTTTGCATTATTAGGCAAAAAAGGTTTCGAGGCTCAAACAGCTGAATTACAAGCACGTATCAAACAATAAAATGGGAATTCTAAAAGGTATTGGATATAAACTGGTAAAATACGGACCTGTCATAACCTGTGAAAAAGCCTTTGTTGGTCTTCAAACAGGAGTTGAACGAGATGTAAGAGGCCTTCCTGGAAAAAGACAGGTTACGGTTCTCTCAGAAGAAGCTTTTCAGGAAGCCTCTGATGAGTTGGGGACAGCCTTACCCTGGACATTACGCAGAGCTAATCTCCTAATAAGTGATGTAAGTCTTAAAGAAACCAAAGGTCGTCAACTGCAAATTGGAGATATAATTCTTGAAATTACAGGTGAAACTGACCCTTGCTACCGTATGGATGAGCAGCACGAAGGTTTAAAAGCCGCTCTCAACCCCGACTGGCGTGGAGGTGTCACTTGTCGTGTTATTCAGGAAGGAACAATCCGACTGGGAGATGAAGCTAAATTGCTTTGAAATAAGGAATTATGACTAAATACATTTCACTGGTTCTAGTTGGGTTAATCTTGTTCACGGCCTCTTCATGCCATTTCGGCCAAAACAAAAAACCAGTTTCCATCCATAATTTGCAAGGAGTTTGGCAAGCTACTGAAGGACCGCTACTTTACGAAGAATGGATGATAGATGATGACTCGGCTCTTATTGGCCTGAGCTACAGTATCAATGGGAAAGATACTCTATTGCTGGAGAAAATGCGGATGATCAAAACGAATGGACGACTTCATTTCTTTGCGCGTGTTCCTGATCAAAATGCTGCCGAAGAAATAGGCTTTGCTCTTGTAAAACACGAGAAAAGCCGCTGGACCTTTGAAAACCCCGATCATGATTACCCCAATCGCATCATTTATGAGCTGCTTTCAGACACCACCCTCTATGCACGCATCGAAAACATGCGGGGGAATAAACAAAAAGAGTTTCGGTTTAAACTGGTTAAAAAATGAGCCTTTTTAAACTGATTGAACATCGCCAAAGCGTCAGAAAATACGCTGCTGATCCTGTTGAGGAAACAAAGCTGATGCAATGCCTTGAGGCTGCGCGACTTGCCCCTTCTGCAAGTAATTCACAGCCCTGGACTTTCATCGTTGTTAATGAAACCAGCTTACTTCAACAAGTTGCCAAAGCAACCAAAGGGCCATTAGGAACCTTCAATACCTTCGTGTCGCAAGCGCCTGTTCTGGTAATTCTTGTGCTCGAAAAACCAAAAATGCTTACCGAAATGGGAGGCAGACTGAAAAAAAAGGAATATTCACTAATCGATATCGGTATTGCAGCAGAACATTTTTGTCTGCAAGCCGCTGAACTTGAACTCGGAACCTGCATGCTCGGCTGGTTCGACGAAAATGAAATAAAGAAAATCCTTTCAATACCTGCTGATCGTACGATTGGATTGATCATCACACTGGGTTATCCTGTCCCTGATTATCCTATTCGAAAAAAATCAAGAAAGCCCATCGAAAGTATAGTACGCTGGAACCGTTACTAAAATAGCTTATTTCAAGACAATTTTATCTTAATTATAGTTTGTAGGCTTTTCATTGCTATTTTTGCAGCATGAAACACATTGAAATAATGGCACCTGTAGGCTCTTATGAAGCGCTTACTGCTGCCGTACAGGCTGGCGCCGGATCGGTATATTTTGGAGTTGGAAAACTTAACATGCGCAGTAAATCATCTCAGAATTTCAGTCTCGACGATCTGGCTTCCATCGCATCCACTTGCAATAATCACGGCATAAAGAGCTATGTAACCATCAATACCGTTGTATTTGACGAGGAATTGGAATCGATGCGACAACTAGTTGATGCTGTTAAAGAAAATGGCATCACAGCAGTAATAGCTTCTGATCAGGCTGTGATACATTATGCTCGAAGCCAAGATGTTGAAGTTCATATGTCAACACAATGCAATATTACCAATATCGAAGCTGTTCGTTATTATGCACAGTTTGCCGATGTGATGGTAACAGCCCGTGAACTTTCACTGGAACAGGTGAAAGCAATCACCAGGAGCATTCGTGAGCAACAGATCAAAGGCCCATCAGGAGAACTTGTAAAGATTGAAATTTTTGTTCATGGAGCACTTTGCATGGCTGTTTCGGGCAAATGTTACTTAAGTCTTGATTTATTGAACTCATCAGCTAATCGTGGAGCTTGTCTTCAACCTTGCAGGCGCGCTTATACTGTGAAAGATCGTGATGAACAGGTTGAGATGGAAGTTGATAATGAGTATATCATGTCGCCAAAGGATTTAAATACACTAGCGTTTCTCGATCGTATTCTGGACGCAGGTGTCGAAGTTTTTAAAATCGAAGGTCGGGGACGATCAGCTGAATATGTTAAAACAGTTACGGCAGTTTATCATGAAGCGGTTGATGCTGTTCAGGAAGGAAGGTTCAACGCTGAAAAAGTAGCCGAATGGAACTCACGCCTTGCTTCGGTATATAACCGTGGATTCTGGGACGGTTATTATCTTGGAAGAAAAACTGGTGAATGGACCGAAGATTACGGCTCACAAGCTACTCACAGAAAAGTTTATGTGGGAAAAATCAATAACTATTTTCAAAAAATCGGAGTTGCAGAAATTAAAATGGAAACCCAGTCATTGCAAACAGGCGATCAAATCCTGATCATTGGCCCTTCAACTGGCGTTTACGAAGATACACTCGGAGAAATTAGAGTTGAATTAATTCCGGTTGAAAAAACTATCAAAGGTGAAAATTGCAGTATCGCTGTCAAAGAAACCGTAAGAAGAGGCGATAAAGTGTATAAACTTGTTGAAGCAATTGCAGCAACCAACGAGGACTAAACCTCCTTATGATTCTTTCACTTTTTACCACATGAACAAACACGCCTCATTATGGTTTATGATGTATTACAGACCGCTGTCTGGTATAATTTTCCTAACTTTGCGGCCTTATTTAAAAACTTTCTAAATAAGCTTTTGTGATGGATGTAACTAACTCTGACAATATACTCGAACAGGTAACAACCAGCGAATACAAGTATGGTTTTTACACTGATATCGAAAATGACATGGCTCCTGTTGGACTCAATGAGAGCACTGTCCGGCTTATTTCGGCCAAAAAACTTGAGCCTGAATGGATGCTCGAATTCCGCCTTAAAGCCTTTCGCCACTGGCAAAGTCTTCAAGAACCGGAGTGGGCTCATATTCATTATCCGAAAATCAATTATCAGGACATTATCTATTATGCTGCTCCGAAAAAGAAAAAAGAGCTTGCCAGTTTAGATGAAGTTGATCCTGAATTACTTGAAACTTTTAACAAATTAGGCATTTCACTCGACGAACAAAAGATGTTGTCGGGTGTGGCAGTTGATGCGGTCATTGACAGCGTTTCGGTTAAAACCACTTTCCAGGATACCCTTGCCCGCCATGGAATCATCTTTTGTTCCTTCAGCGAAGCTGTTCGTGAACATCCTGAACTTGTAAAGAAATTCATGGGAAGCGTTGTCCCTTATACCGACAACTATTTTGCAACATTAAATTCTGCCGTTTTCAGTGATGGGTCCTTTTGCTATATTCCTGAGGGTGTGCGATGTCCGTTGGAATTATCGACTTATTTCCGAATCAATGCAGCCAACACGGGACAGTTTGAGCGAACACTCATCGTGGCCGAAAAAGGTAGCTATGTTAGCTATATGGAGGGATGCACTGCTCCTCAACGCGACGAAAACCAGCTTCATGCCGCAATCGTTGAAATTATTGCAATGGATGATGCTGAAGTTAAATATTCAACCGTACAAAACTGGTATCCGGGTGACAAGGAAGGAAAAGGCGGAGTTTACAATTTTGTAACCAAACGTGGTCTGTGTAAAGGCAAAAGGTCCAAAATAGCATGGACTCAGGTTGAGACAGGTTCAGCCATCACATGGAAATACCCAAGCTGTGTGCTGATGGGAGATAACTCCATTGGTGAGTTTTATTCCGTTGCAGTCACGAATAACTATCAACAGGCTGATACGGGAACCAAGATGATTCATATTGGCAAAAACACGCGTAGCACCATCATTTCTAAAGGTATTTCGGCCGGAAAGAGTAACAACAGCTACAGAGGTTTGGTAAAGATTCTGTCAGGAGCTACCAATTCCCGCAATTTTTCACAATGCGACTCTTTACTTCTTGGCGATAAATGTGGTGCTCATACCTTTCCCTACATTGAAGCAAAAAATGAATCGAGTATCATTGAACATGAAGCCACAACATCCAAAATATCTGAAGATCAACTCTTCTACTGCAATCAGCGAGGAATTGATACGGAAAAAGCAATTGGATTAATTGTAAACGGCTATGCCAAAGAAGTACTCAATAAACTTCCTATGGAATTTGCTGTGGAAGCTCAAAAACTTCTGGCCATCACCCTCGAAGGAAGTGTTGGTTAGTCATCTGAAATACTTATAATGAAACTATAATTTTCACATAATATGTTACTCAATATAAAGAACTTACACGTTGAAATCGACGGTAAGGAAATCATCAAAGGGTTAAATCTGGGAGTCAATAAAGGAGAGGTTCATGCCATCATGGGGCCTAACGGTACAGGTAAAAGCACACTTGCTGCAGCCATAACTGGCCGCGAAGGTTATGATATCACAGAAGGTGAAATCTGGTTCAAAGGAACCAACATCATTGAAATGAATCCTGACGAAAGAGCCAATCTCGGTATTTTCCTCAGTTTTCAATATCCTGTTGAAATTCCCGGCGTGAGTATGACCAATTTCATGCGTACTGCAATCAATGCAAAAAGGGAATACAACGGACAACCTGCAATACCAGCAGGTGAATTCCTGAAGATGATGGAAGAAAAGAAAAACCTTGTTGAAATTCATTCCAAGCTCACAAACCGTTCAGTAAATGAAGGTTTCTCGGGTGGAGAGAAAAAACGTAACGAGATTTTTCAAATGGCAATGCTCGAACCTTCGCTTGCCATACTCGATGAAACGGATTCGGGACTCGACATTGATGCACTTAAAGTTGTTGCCAAAGGTGTGAATCAATTACGATCACAGGAAAATGCCTTTGTCATCATCACACACTATCAACGTCTGCTTGATTATATCATTCCTGATTTTGTGCATGTACTTTACGATGGAAAAATTGTAAAAACAGGTGGAAAAAACTTAGCCCTTGAACTGGAAGCCAAAGGCTATGAATGGATTAAAGAACAACAATTCGTTTAGCTCATCTGCATGAAAACACAGGAAACAGACCAGTTCACAGGACTGGAAGAGCTGCTGATTCATCAGTTTGAAACGCATTCGAAGCTGCTGACTGCTAATGACACGCCAAAAGTAAAAGCTCTTAGATATAAACATTTCGAAGCCTTCCGGACAAAAGGCTTTCCCGACAGCAGTCAGGAGAAATGGCGTTTCACGGAAATTGAAACTGCATTAGATCAGGAGTTTAAACATGTCATTAAGGAAGTTAAAACTGATCGAAATATTGAAGAGCTTTTCCGCTGTGAAGTTCACAATTTCAAATCGGAAATAATTTCTGTTTTAAATGGATGGTATCACAGCGAAAAGGGCGACCTTTTTACAAACGATGAAGGAGTTATTTATGGTTCACTTAAGGCCGCCAAATTAGCTTATCCTGGGTTGTTCGATACCTATTTCGGTGAAATTGCACATAGCGAAAACAACAGTTTTGTTGACCTCAATACGGCTATGGCACAGGATGGCGTTTTCATTTATGTGCCTGCAGGTATAGAAGCCTCTAAAACATTGCAGATCATCAAGATGATCGACCTGAATGAGAATATTTTTGTTCAAAACCGACAACTCATTATTCTTGAGGCCAATAGCAAACTTAGCCTTATGCACTGTGATGACTCTATAAATCATCATAGCAGTCTGGTAAACACTGTAACAGAGGTATTTGTTGGCGAAAACGCTCATTTTGAACTTTACAAACTGCAGAATCTAAACGATGCGTCCGGCTTGATCAACTCTACATTTGTAAGACAGGCAGCAGGAAGCACCATCAAAACCAATACCTTAACATTTAATTGTGGTCTGATCCGCAACAATATTGAGGTTTCGCTGAATGGAAAAGGCGCACATGCTGATGTACTTGGATTGTACCTGATGGATAAGCAACAGCATGTTGACAATCAGATTCGCATTCTGCACAACGAGCCAAATTGCACCAGCAATGAGTTGTTTAAAGGTATCCTTGATGATGAAGCAACGGCAGTTTTCAATGGTTATATTTATGTGAAAAAAGACGCCCAGAAAACTAATGCCTACCAGAACAACAAAAACATACTTCTCAAACCAACGGCTACAATTAATACCATGCCGTTTCTCGAAATCTATGCCGACGATGTGAAATGCAGCCATGGCGCTACCATCGGACAGCTGGATCAGGAAGCCATGTTTTACCTGCGGTCGCGAGGAATTAGTCAGGCCAATGCCAGATTATTGCTGATGTATGCTTTTGCAGCTGACGTGATCAATTCTATTAGCATCGAAGGACTAAAAACGCGTATCGACGATATGGTGAAAAAACGTTTAAGAGGCGAGCTTTCGGTATGCGAAAAATGTGTGCTTCATTGTGGTTCACCTGAAAAAGAATACCATTTCGATATTGACCTGAGTAAACTCTAAAAGTATTATGAACCCAAATCTGGATGTTTCTGCAATTCGGGCTGACTTCCCTGCCTTACATCAGCAGGTTTTCAAAAAACCACTGGTTTATCTCGATAATGCAGCAACTACCCAAAAACCAAAAGTTGTAATTGAACGACTGAAACATTATTACGAGCTGGAAAACAGCAACATACACAGGGGCGTTCATCATTTAAGTCAACAGGCTACTGCTGCATTTGAGCAAGCACGAAAAACCATTGCTGAAATAGTTCATGCAGCCAATTCTTATGAAATCATCTTCACCCGTGGTACAACCGAGTCCGTGAATCTTGTTGCCTCTTCCCTTGGCCGTTTGCTGATGAAGAAAGGCGATCATGTTCTGGTTACAGCTATGGAACATCATAGTAATATGGTGCCCTGGCAGCAACTATGTGAGCAAAACGACTCAAATCTTTTAGTAGCACGTTTCGATCAGCGTGGTGTGATTGATCTTGAGCATTACCAGCAGCTTTTGGAAAAAAGACCAAAAATTGTTGCTATCACACATATATCCAATGCTTTAGGAACTATCAATCCGGTGAAAGAAATGATAAGCATGGCGCATAAACTGGATATCCCAGTTTTGATTGACGGAGCTCAGTCCATTGCACATTGCCCTATCGATGTTCAGGATCTGGATTGTGACTTTTATGCTTTCTCAGCTCATAAAGCCTACGGACCTATGGGTATCGGAGTTTTATATGGCAAAGAAAAATGGCTCGAAAAGATGCCACCCTATCAGTTTGGGGGAGAAATGGTAGACCAGGTTAGCTTTGAAAAAACCAGTTTCAACTGCCTTCCTTTCAAATTTGAAGCCGGAACTCCCAATGTAGCTGGTGTTTTAGGAATGGAAACAGCAATGAATTACATTCTTGAAAAAGGATATGATGCCATAGCAACACACGAAAACGCTTTGCTTTCCTACGCTACCAAACAACTCAAAAACATTGACGGCTTGCGGATTTTTGGTGAATCACCAAATAAAGCATCCGTGATTTCTTTTTTGGTACATGAGATACATCCTTATGATTTGGGTACTTTATTGGATAAAATGGGCATAGCCTTGCGAACAGGACATCATTGCGCTCAACCTATCATGGACTTCTACAACATTCCTGGTACAGTAAGAGCTTCATTTGCAATGTATAACACTTTCGAAGAAGTTGACGTGTTGATACAGGCAATAAAGAAAGCATCGGCCATGTTGAGGTGATAATCCTAATTTGAACATGCTGAAAATCATCTAAAAAGAATAAATATGAGCATCGAATCCATTCAACAAACAATCATTGATGAATTTTCGTCCTTCGACGACTGGATGGACAAGTATAACCTCCTGATCGAGATGGGAAAAGATACTCCATTGATAGAGGCACAATATAAAACAAATAATCACTTGATAAGTGGCTGTCAATCACGCGTATGGCTGCATGCTTCCCATCGTGATGGCAAGGTATACTTTACAGCCGACAGCGATGCAGTAATCACTAAAGGCATTGTAAATCTTTTAATCAGGGTTTTGTCAGAACAATCGCCTGATACCATTATGGCTGCTGATCTTGCATTTCTTGATAAGATAGGATTGAAAGAGCATTTGTCACCAACCCGATCCAACGGGTTGCTTTCAATGGTAAAACAGATGAAGATGTATGCACAAGTGTTTAAACTTAAAAATGGATAATTCAAAAATAAACATATGACAACAAGTGAACGCCGAGCCATTGAGGTAGATGTAATCACCGTTTTACGAACCATATACGATCCTGAGATTCCAGTAAATATTTATGAACTAGGCCTCATATATGAAATCAGTATAACCGATGAAGCCGATGTAAAAGTCTTGATGACACTTACTTCGCCAAATTGTCCCGTTGCTGAAAGCTTGCCGCAGGAAGTAAAAGAAAAGATCAATCTGGTTAAAAATATCCGGTCAGCGGATGTTGAACTAACTTTTGAGCCATCGTGGGACCAAAGCATGCTGAGCGAAGAGGCAAAACTAGAGCTTGGATTTCTTTAATTGGCGACTGATTTTTTCGACTGAATCTGATAATCAAGTTGGTAACAAGTTACTAAGCAAGGTATATTTTCATTTTACCCGAAAGATATAAATCTCTTTCAAGGCTTTAACCGAACGGTCAGCAAAAAAATCAGATGGCATAAAAATACGAAACCTGCCTCCATCGCTATCATCGTTGCTTTCGTCTAAAATAGGTGAAACTTGATCTGTTCGATTGAACAACTCACTGCAGCTGAATATACTACGATATCCGTCAACACTTACAAAGCACACCAATCCAGTCTGTAATAGCTCATCATCTATCGTGACACTACCTTTCAGAACTTCATCAAGCGCTGGTCCCCGAAACGATCCTGAAGGATGGTAACCCATTCCCATTCCATAAAATAATGTTTCGTAAGTTCTTATATTCTTTTCATGATTTTTTTCAATTTGAGCAGTCTGCCCGTCCTCTATCACAATCTTTATAGAAGGACTGTGTAAAGGTTTCATGTTTCTCTGAATAGCATATTCTTTGCGATCGAACGACCTTACCGTAATTTTTGTAGGGTTGACAAGCTGACGAGAGTTGCGCAGATCGCCACTTGCAACAATTTTCCAGTCAGTATCTTTTGGATAATCGACTGTTTTTTTATGGGGATTAACCTGACTTCCACCAGTAGCAATTAACACCTGATGCAGATTGTTAGAGTGAAATATCTCACTCCACGAAAACACAATACGTTCGCCTGCAGCATTTTCTATTTCGATGTAAGTATCAATAACAGGACGAAACTGCTCTGCATTTTTTTTCTGAAGAAGAAAGGGATTCAGAATATCAAGCAAGGAATAACCTGTATAACGGTAAGCTCCAATAAACACAACACTATCGTTTATAACCTTTGACTCTTTAATGACCACTTCGTGCATGTACAATTTTTCAAGCGATACCATCCCCGGACTTGCTACCTCGCCCACAACTTCCATTGATCCTGCTTTCATTTTAAAGCCTTCTGAACTGTGGTACATACTATTTCCATTTACCTGGATGGTTGCGGCAGAAATTCCATCAATTGGCCTGTCGGATGCAGTTCTAATCCATAAAAACACTGCGATTAGGATTACGGTTATTAGGATTACGGTAAGTTTTTTCATCTTATTCATTTTTGCGTTATGTATTTTCTGCATATCGCAAAATTCCAACTTTTCTACATACAAATAACCGCTAAAAGCTATTTAAACAGGTTCTAAATATTAAGAAATTTATTTATATATATTTGGTATTCAATGATATAATTTAAGAAACTAAAACATAGGTTTGAGCTTTGTTTCTTTGAATGAATAATTCTTTAATCTTGTAAAAAAATAGTCATGTCAGATGATCTTCATTTGAGGTTAAAGTACAAATTCTGGATTGAAACAAGTCTGGGAGAAAGTATTTTGGGTGAAGGAAAATGGCTGCTGCTCAAAGCTATCAGAGACACAGGTTCACTGCAAGCTGCTGTAAAAGAAAGGGGTTATGCATATCGGCAGACCTGGGAAAATCTTAAAAAAATAGAGGATAAGCTTGGTTTTCAACTGATTGACAAAAGCAGAGGAGGTGAGCAAGGAGGTCATACGAAGCTTACCTCAAAAGGCGAGATGGTAGTTTCATTTTTCGATGAACTTTATGAGCAAGCTAATCCCGAAATAGAAAAGTTGTTTCAACACATGTTGGATAACCTGCAAAAACTTAAGGATTAACACCTCTAAAGCAGGAAAATTAATCTATTTTTCGAGAATTATTCACCTTTTTTTGCCAAAGTTTGCCTGTCACTTCAACAACGATAAATCTTCCCGGCCCAACAGCTCCTTGACTTTCATAAACTTTAGTGTCCAAAAGATTCTGAATACTTAAGGCAACATTCAAATGTCGGAAAAATTCACGCTGTATTTTCAAGTCAACTGTCATTGTTGCTGGATACTGATTGCTGCCTACAATGTCGTCAAAAATATTTTGATCGTTGATGAACATCTTACCTGTAAACCGGCCTGTTAGGCCAATATTAACATAATCAGAACGATAAAATGTTCCAAAAGAAACAGCGTGTCTTGGAATATCCGTAAGGTATTTTCCTGTTAAATCCACATTTGCTACGGCATTTTCTGCTGAATATTTCTTTATCCGGGAAGAAGTATAAGCATAAGTTCCAAAGAAATTGAGGAAATTATAAGGTGAAAAAGTGACCTCGCCCTCTATTCCATAAATTTCAACACTGGAAATATTCGATCGAATCATGATTGGTCGGTTCCCAAATCCCATATCGATGCTATCACCTGTAGAAACATAATAAAGAAAATCAGTACCCATTGAATAATAAGCACTTGCAGATACTTTCATCCATGTTACAGGTTTATAATCAGCTCCAATTTCAATGTTATCGATAAATTCGGGTTTAAGGTCAGGGCGGGCTACTTTAAAACCACCCCTAACCCTTCCGGAACGACAAAGGTCATCGAGTACAGATGGGCGGAAACCTCTGCTATATCCTCCATACAAACGAAAGCTGTCATCAGGCTTGAACTGGATCGAAATGCGGGGACTTAATGCTCCCCAGGTTTGATTGCTCTGCTGGCTGAACTGATATTGATTCATAAAATTTGTTTCAGCTGAAGGCTGATGAATGATAAAAGCTCCATCGTAAAAAACAGAATAATCATACCGTAAACCGGCAACCAACTGCATTTTTTCGTCAAAAAAATTCAACTGATCCTGAATATAGAACCCTAAAAACCGAATTTTACCTTTATTATCAACCTGATCTGTTGAGGTATAGTAGATGTCAGAGGCATCAACTGCTCCATTTCGTAAATCGAATCCGGCAGACAAGGTATGTCGTCCAAACTCCCGGCTAAGTCCAGATAGTAATCCATAATCTTCACGCACTGAAAGCACATCGTACCAGGTATAATCGTCTTTTTGCCATTCGCTCACACGCTTATAGCGTTCGTGAAGGTAAAACAAGGAAGCATTCCAATTCCACAGCCCTTCCTTTCCTGAAAATACTGAACGCAGACTATACGTATCATGGTCTGTTGTGTTTCCATGTAATTGATTTACTTTCTCGCCTGTTTCCCGGCGATCATCAAAAACTGAAATATCAATACCTGCCTCAAAGCGTTCCGTTTTACGATAGCCAGCCCTAAGTCCCAGCATCTTTTCTTCAAAAGTTGAAGGAACTATGTATGGATTTGCTTTCTGATCGGCCCATGATTGTGTGATATAGCCATCGCTATCGCGAAAAAAAGCTCCTGCCGACCAATAAAAACCCGATTTCAAGCTGCTGCCTGCATTGGCTTTTATGCCCCGGGTGTTGTAGGTCCCGTAGGAAAGTCCCAGCGATGCTTCAGGATTTACTGATGGTTTTTTTCGAATGATATTGATAATACCCCCCATTGCATTTCCGCCATAAAGTGCTGATCCAGGACCTTTTACTACCTCAACCCTTTCCACATCAAGCATTGAGATCAGATTCCAGTTAACAGAGCCGCCATCGGCTTTATTCACCGGTACGCCATCAACAAGGACCAGAGTGCGCGCCTGTTCTTTACTGCTCATACCGCGCATTGAAACAGTGGATTTGTGAGAAAACAAACCAAACGAACGACTTACCTGAATGCCTGGAAGTAGCGAGATTACCTCATCAATTGATTGATTGGATGTGAGTTGAAGTTTTTCAGGACTGATTAGTTCAACTCTGCCAGGTATATTGCTGATTCGATTTTCAGTTCGGGTAGCTGTTACAACTACTTCTTCCAAACGTTGAAATTCTTCAGAGAGATAGATAGTAATTTGGTTGACTTTTGTATCTGTATCCACTTCAACAGATTTTGTAGTTGGCTGATATCCAATAGCTGTTACCCGTAATAGTAATTTCCCGGTTTCAAATGTTTCAAACTCAAAAGTGCCAGTGATATCAGTGGCTGTAATCTGTTTACCAAGTGATACATGCGCACCTGTAACAGGGTGCGAAGTTCCGGATTCAAGCACCTTTCCACTTACTTTAATCTGAGCCTGAAGTTGCCCAGCCAGCAACATTACAATAGTAAAAACGGTTAAAAATCCTGTCCTCATCATGGTTGAATTTTAACTTCAAACTCCATTACACCATCTGTATCAATATCGGCACGTTTCATTTTAATCATCCCATATTTTCCATCTTCAGTCTTAAAAGGTATCACACGTCCTGCATATGCGTATTTACACAAACCGCTGACATTTCCGGGTTTGTATGCCGAAACTAACAAACTATCATTGGTAGCACCATCAAATTGTGCCTCACTGATGAGTTGATTATCAGAAGTATAATAATCATAAAGGGTAGAATTACGTGTCACCCAATTAGCAATAGCGGGATAATGGCCAGTTACAGAACTACTTCCGGAATAGGCAGGACAACATAATGTTGGCGACATGACACCTCCCGTCTGATATACAAATCCTACCATATCGATAGCAGCCTCTTGACCTGATACCGAAGCGGAAGTATATAAAGCTCCTGAATGTAAGTCGAGATACTGTGGCAGACTTGAATGGTTCTGCATACCTATGATAATTGATGGAAAATGCAAAACAGGGCCATACGCTGATCCTTCACCGAGCAAAACAGTAAGCGAAAACTGTGTGGTATCACGATTGGCATTCATTACCATAAAAGTCCAGGTTTCGATGGCTTCAGCAGATTTAACTGCATTGAAGGCATAATCAAGACCTCCTTGAGGAATATATAATCCTTTATCAAGTTCAGTTATCGACTTTCCTCCAGCGATACGTCTTATACGCAAATTGGTAATGGGGGCACTTCCTTTAATAGCTGTGATTCCAAAAGAAAGTTTACCACCAACTGGTACTGATGATCCGTCAACAGTAAAATCACCTGTTTTCATCACAATCATGGGTTTAATACGCTCCTCCTCTGTTTTGGAACAACCCACAAAAAACATTATGAAAACTAAAAATGCGATTCGTTGTATCACAGGCAATCTATTAAAAGGATTAAAATCAACTTTGAACTCCGTTTAGGATTTTGAAGAAACAAGGGTTTGGGTAATGATTACACACTACCCAAACCGCTTAAAATTATTTTACTTTATATTCAAATTCAACATAACCTGATGCGCCCTGTTCAACGGCAGTAACTTTGAGTACGCCAAAAGTTCCTGCTGCTGTTTTAAAGGCATACATATCATTCACTTTCATGTCTTTTTTCTTACGATTGCCACTTGTTACTGTTTCATCATAATAACCCTGAATGACAGCATCTCCATCTGTAAGTTGGTCAAACTGTACAGTTGTGATTTCTGTTGCCGGATCGGTGAAATAGGTTTGATTGGTGGTTGTCCAGTTATCAGGGGCATTATCACCAGTGAAAATTCCATCGATACCTGTCCCTGGAGCAGCAAGAGCAATATTGTTTCCGCTTGCTTCTTCATAGAAACAAAGGATGTCAATCTTATCCTGTTGCTGGAATGCTTCTGACATGGTATAGACTTTTTTGGCACTGACAGATAAAAATCCACCAACAGTGGTGTTAGATTGTGCACCAAGGCGTGCAATGTTTTTCTGCGGTTCAGGATCTTCATCTTTTTTGCATCCTGCTACAAAGATCATCATTGCAAGTAAAAAGCTTGCTAATACTAAAGTTTTGGTTTTCATACAATTAAATTTATTCAAATGTGTTTCATTTACCGACATGCATTTTCTGCATATCGGTTGCAAAGAAAATAATAATCTTTGAGCCTTTCAACAAGAAAAGCAATTTGAATTGATTCAAAATAAGAGGAAGCAAAGATTGAGGGCCTGACGTGCAATAGGATCTACTCCTGATTATTTCATAAATTCAGTGATTGAAACAGATTGCAAATCAGAAGTTAGAAAAAATACTTATTCACCTTCCTTAATTCCACTTGCGTTATCGATCAATGCTATTGAGGCGTCTTTACCCAGATAACGATCGATTATATAATGTATCCAGTAAATTACCGGAGTGAGCACAATAGCAAAGGTCACCTTGTAGATATATTGAATAAGTCCTACCGAAACAACCTGAAGGAAACTCCAGTTTCCCAACCAGTAAAAAGCAATAAAAAGGATAAGGAAGCTGTCGATAAACTGTGATACAATGGTCGATCCTGTTGCTCTGAGCCAAAGCATTTTGTGGTTGGTGAGTTTACGCAGAAAATGAAAGGTGTGCATATCCACCAGCTGCCCAACGAGAAAAGCTGTAATCGAACCAATTATAATTCCAAGTCCTTGTCTGAAAATGGTATCATAAGCATATTCAATATTGAATGGCTGTCCGTTGGCATCGGTATTGTTGAGTTCCAGCCAGAAATCTGCAGGAGGAAGATGTGTGCCAGCAAAGATGATGACAAAGGCGTAAGCTATGAGACCGGCAGCCATGTAACTAATGCGTCGAACTCCCGACTTACCGAAATACTCATTGATGATATCGGAAAGGATGAAAACAGCAGGCCAGATGAGAATGCCGACACTCATGTTCATGCTGATGACCGAGTCAAATATGAATGGTAGGTTTAGTGGTTCTATTCCTAATATTTTCTCAACTGAAAACATTTTCACACCAATTACTTCTGCTACAATGGCATTTGTCAGGAACACAGCTGCCAGCAAAAGATAGAGTCGTGTTTCCTTGTTGTTAAAATTGAGGTTATTCATTAGTGTTTTTCGTTTATTGTTTAGCCGCAATTACATCACTTCCTTAAAAAAGAAGGTAAAAGTCGCTATGCTTTTCTCTTCCTTTTAAACAAAAATACTAGAAAAGTAATAACTTGTTGTAACGATTTAATTTAATCTGAAACAAAGCCAGGTTTTCATTTTACCTAAAGCTAAATGGAAGAACAAACAAACGCAATTTATGTTGAATTTTATATCTAAAGAACAACCTGATAGTATACAATAGGCTGGCCATTTAGATGAAAAAAACAGCTCTAATATGCTATTTTCCTCCTCGACTTCCTAAGTTTGAAGTTAAACATGAACAAAAGCCTTGTTGTTCATTTCAAGCACTTTATAAGGATTACGAATAAAAGACATAAGAAAAATGCAGAAATTGAAAGGTATGCGCTTACAGAAAATTAACTCCTCAGCCACCAATAAAATGGAACGATGTACTTATTCTTTAGCTTAACTCACATTATTTAAGTTCGAATCCAGTTGTTTCAATCTCATACGCAAATGGATTCTGCATATTAAAATCTCCCTCCAAAATTGGATGAGGCTCAATTCTTAAATCTATATCACGCCTCAAACGCATTAATTGCATCTGTACTGAAAAAAAATCATCCATTTTGCCAAGTACAACTGCGATATCA
Source organism: uncultured Lentimicrobiaceae bacterium (assembly GCA_964463695.1). Classification (GTDB taxonomy): domain Bacteria; phylum Bacteroidota; class Bacteroidia; order Bacteroidales; family F082; genus JALNZU01. The sequence continues at coordinate 55,614 of CAYXCZ010000004.1, forward strand.
ATATCACTTCCGGGATGTTGACTTCCATTAGCAAATGAACCAAATAAATAGGCCTTTTTAAACTCCAGATCTGCCGGAATTCTTTGAATATAACGTTTTGCTGTATTTATAATTGATTGATCAACCATTGTCGTAAGATTTCAATTTTATCAATCCATATTTGTGAATATTCAGGAGTGCAGCGTTTATAAAAACTTTGCTTGTAATCATCATATCTTGCATTTAAATTAAAGGTTGTTATCTCATCCAACCATTCATCATAATCTGCAGGCAGCTCAATATCAATTTTTTTTAATAGCAAAAGCAGGTCATGCTTAAATAAAGGGTGTTGTTGTAATTTCTTAACATATAAAGCCTTGATTAACTTTTCGATAACCAAATGTCCCATAAATAAAGCCCAGGAATACTCATTGGTCTTTATTAAATTCCGCATTGTTGAGTAATTCATTTCTGAAGATTCACGCCAATGTTGAACGATTGAATTAATATCTTTAATTTTATCTTCCATACCGTTTCAAAAGTACAAATATTATTCACAGACGACAAAGCAAAAGGTCTTTTTCTCAACGAAGAGGCAAAAAATGCATCGCGTTGACATGTGATTAAATTTTTAATCAAATGAACTAGTGATTTGATGAAAAACTACACTAAATGAATATTTTGCTCCTCGACTTCTTAAGTTTGAAGTTAAATTTGAAAAGAATCCTTGTTGTTCATCTCAAGCACTTTATGAAGATTTATGATTTTCGCATGAAGGAAGTAGCATTCGATCGTTGCAACATAATCTTAAAAACTTTTTGTTATCAAAAAGCTATCCTATCTTTGCTCTTTAACATGGCTTATGGAACTTACGATTATCGCTTTGGCACTGTTTTATGTGCTAACCCCTGTCATCATCCTGCATCTTTGTCATCGTTTTACGTTTGTCAACAAGTTAGGATCAGTTATTATTGCCTACCTAATTGGGGTAATTGTTGGTAATATTGGCATTTTACCTGGAATGGGACCTGTTTTGAATGAGTATATGCTACTGCATCCCAAGTCGACCTCAGAAGAAATAGCCACTTTACTTACCTCAGGGACTATCACCGAAAGTCAGTTTATGGCTTTTAAGATCTATAAATTACGCGATTTGCTGATGAGCATCACTATTTTGCTTGCTATTCCATTGGTGTTGTTTTCGGCTGATATAAAACAATGGGGGAAGATGGCCGGCAAAAACCTGATAGCCTTGATAACTGGTATTATTTCTGTTGTACTTGTTGTTGTTGCAGGTTTTTTCATTTTCAAAGATCACGGCATGAAAGACTTGTGGAAGGTTTCAGGGATGCTGATTGGGGTTTATACCGGAGGCACTCCTAATCTGGCTTCACTCAAAATGATGCTTGATGTGGATGCCAATACCTATATCTTAACACATACTTATGATCTGATAATAGGTGTTGTTTACCTATCTTTCCTTATGACCATCGGTCAACGTTTGTTCAATTATGTCTTGCCATCGTACCCTTACAAGCAGGATGAAGTTCGTATCAGAGATTTAGATGGCAAAGACCCTTTTTGGGGAATTTTCAAAAAAGCGGTTTTTGTACCTTTGCTCAGAGCTTATGGCTTGGCTATTTTGATTTTTGCAATAGCAGTAGGACTTAGCACACTTGCCGCTGAGCATATGACTATGGTAGTGGTAATTCTTACAATCACAACTCTTGGATTACTGGGGTCACTGTTGCCATCGATAAATAAAATTGAAAAGACCTTTGAATCAGGGATGTATTTGATTTTAATCTTTAGTTTGGTCGTTTCGTCAATGGCTGATGTGCGAAACTTTTCGGGAATTACACCAGGCTTATTCCTCTATGTAACAATGGCTGTCTTTGGCTCTTTGGCGCTTCAATTAGTTTTTGCGCGTATCTTTAAGATTGATTCTGATACCGTTATTATCACCTCTACCGCAATGATTTGCAGCCCACCATTTGTTCCTGTTGTTGCAGGTGCTTTGAAAAACAAAGAAATAATTGTTCCTGGTATCACTATGGGAATTATTGGATATGTTGTGGGGAATTACCTCGGCTATCTTATCGCCAATCTGCTAAGTACTTTTTAAAATACTGAAAATAAATAATATATCAATTTACAAAGGGCCTGTCGAAGCGTTTTGAATACGCTTTGTGTTTTTTCAGATTGCTATTCCAGTAAAAATTCTTCAAAAATGATGGTGCAAGTTGCATAAACCAGCGCGATGCTAAAGAGAGTTTGTAGGGTTGTGCCAGTTGAACCACGAGCTCGGGTTTAAATGATCCGGTCTGAGCAAAATGGCTTCCAAGTTCTCTGAAGTTTTCAAATAGTTTTTTTGTCATTGAAGGTGGCATGATTTGAATGCCTTCAACTCCCCCTTTGATAACAGTTCCAAGATATTCGTAACCCAACCGGACAGTAAATTTTTTCAAATAACGTTCAACAAAGCTGCTATGAATCGATTCCCGGAAACCCGATTGAACTATAAATCCCACTTTCTTTGGCCCCTTGATGTTTGCTGCAAACACAACCTCCAAAAAGGCCTTGACGATAGCCGGCATTGCATCAGTGTATAATGGGAAAACAATCAAACAGTTTTCTGATTCAGTAAACGCCTTCAGATGTTGATCTGACTCAGCTGTTACTGCCAGATAATGTATATTAACTGATTCGTCCTGAATACTTTGATATCCCGCTATAAACTGTTCTATGAGCAATTTCGAGTTGCTCTTTTTGCTGCGTGGAGAGCCGTTAAAAATGGTAAGTGGCATGTGCTGTTTCCTCCGGTTGATGATCATTGATTAAAGTGACAAACCTAAGCCTACTATGAAAATTTATAGCCAATCGTTTATACATATCTTCCACAATTTGAATGTCTTCTTCGTCCGTTGTAATTTCACGGCTGAGCAGAAGACCAAACTCAGGGTATTTTTCGTATCGCTTGTGGTGATGAAACTCACCTTCTTTGATAAGGATGTAGGGATGTAGTAAAACAATCAGACGATCGGTTATTTTTTTAAGCAGAGCAGTTGTAAAACCTGCAACGAGTGGTGAGGCGAAAATAAAAAAATCAGCATTGATCACCGAGCGAAAAATCAAGTCGCCATCATCCTTATGCACACAACGGCCTGGAGTTTTCCACCAGCAAGTCCAGCATCCAGTACAATATTTTAAGTTCATTGCCGAGAGGGTAAAAACCTGTACTTCATGTCCTTGATTGATATAAAGCGTCTGCAATTGTAATACATACTTTCCAAAGTCGCTGTTGTCAGGCGAATTGTCGCCATTGAGTATGGTGATTTTCATGAAGATGAAATATGGGATAAAGGTCACTATTTATCCTGATAAATCAGCCGAATTAATATGAATTTTTGTTAAAATTTTCGATGGTATAATAAACAAGTTTTCTTTCCTGACCTTTGTTATACAAACAAAAAAAGAGGTCACCCTTTCAGGCAACCTCACACATTTGAACCAAAACAACAATGATTATTCGGTGATATTTGCTGCAGCGCTGTTTGAAGCAGTGCACTGGCAAATGCAGAATCCCTGTCCTACTTCCCAGCCTGAGCCGATAATTGCATCAAACATCTCTTGTGTGATGTATTGAGGGGTATAGGTGATATTTCTGAAAACCAGGTGAGCATTGAAAGCTCTCATATGGTTACGTGAGCCTTTATGTAGCTGTCCGAATGCATAAATCAAATCCTGATTGTCTACATTACTGCCTGTGTGTTGAATAATGTCAGCAATATCGTAATCTTCAACGGTTGCGCCAACTGTCAGGGCGTTTCCAATGCTTTGTGATCCGAAAGCTACAAGATCAGTGTACAATTGTTGTATCGCCGGATTTGTAAATACACCAGGCTGATGGTCTGCTGCCGGATCAGGAAGGCTATATTTGTCGAGTAATACTTTCATAGCATAAGAATGCAACGATTCGCTGTTAGAGATGAAATTGAACACAGGAACCGGATAAAGAGCATACATTGCCTGATAAACGTCGTGTGCCAATAGTTCTTCTTCGCGAACAAAGGTGAGTGCTTGAACTTCCTCAGAAGAAAGGGTTTCAGTTGGAAGTGAGTTTAAGCAGTTGTAAGCGCATAACATAAGATCGTCTAACCCATCTTCGCTTAGCTCTGTTTCCATTGCTAAATCGAAAGCGACGATGTTGGCGCTTTTTGTCAATTCTACTGTTGAGGCATCAGCAGCAATAACTTTATCGTCTTTGCTGCAGTTAGTGAATAGGAACATGGCTGACAATCCTGTGAGCAACATGAACAAAACTCTTTTTTTCATTTGAATTGAATTTTAATGTAACATTTTGTTAACGATGCAAAACTACTTCAACTATGGCGCCTGCACGTTATGACTTTCCGCTATTGTTTTATAAGATTTTCCGTTAATCAATTCACAATCATGGCATCAAAACAGGAAATTAATACCTTTGTCATCAAATCTAAAACATGGTCATCATGATTAAAAAGACATTAAAATTTATTGCGGGTAGCCTGGCATTGCTTTTTCTTGCATCATGCACATCACCTGCCCCACAACAGGAAACCCCTAAAGACCCTATGGATCAGTTATTAAAAAAGTATGCAGAAGTGACCCTTACTTCCGACATCAGTCATCTGAATGCAAACGAAAAGGAGATGCTGAAACTCTTATTCAAAGCAGCAACTATCATGGACGACATTTTCTGGACACAGCATATAGGTCCTAAAAATGAGTTCCTCTCAAAGATCGAGAATGAAAAGGTAAAGAAATTTGCCACCATAAATTATGGCCCCTGGGATCAACTGGATAATGAGAAACCTTTCATGGAAGGCTATGGCGAAAAATTTAAAGGCGCTGGTTTTTATCCTGCTGACATGACACAGGAAGAATGGGATGCTTTTGAAGACCCCAACAAAGCCAGTCTTTACACACTAATTGTGAGAGATGAAAACGGCAAGTTGAAATCTGTTTGGTATCATGAAGCTTATGCTGCTCAAGTTGAAGAAGCAGCTAAACTACTCGAACAGGCATCGTTACTTGCTTCTGACGTCGAGTTTGCCACCTACCTTAAACTACGCGCCAAAGCACTGCGCACCGACGATTATTTGGAGAGCGACATGGCCTGGATGGAAATAAAAAACAACAATGTAGATATGGTCATCGGACCTATTGAAAATTATGTTGATGCCTTGAACGGATATAAAGCTGCACACGAGGCTTTTATTCTCATTAAAGATAAGGAATGGAGCGGTCGTTTAGCACATTATGCACAGTTTTTACCCGACCTGCAAAAGCAACTTCCCGTTGAAGATGTTTATAAGAAAGAAGTCCCAGGTTCTGATGCGGATCTCAATGCTTATGATGCTGTATTTTATGCAGGCGATTGTAACATGGCCGGAAAAACCATAGCCATCAACCTGCCAAATGATGAGCGCGTTCATCTTGAAAAAGGAACCCGCAAACTTCAATTGAAAAACAGCATGAAAGCCAAGTTTGATAATATCCTTGTTCCTGTATCCGATGTTCTCATCGCTCCTGAGCAACGCAAACACATCACCTTTGATGCATTCTTCAGCAACGTGATGTTTCATGAAGTAGCTCATGGAATGGGAATAAAAAATACTATTGACGGAAGTTCGTCGGTTCGAAAAGCCCTTCGCGAGCAGTATTCTCCTTTGGAAGAAGCCAAAGCTGATATTCTCGGACTATTTCTGGTAACGAAGTTGAATGAAATGGGTGAATTCAAAGATACCGATCTCATGGATAACTATGTGACTTTCATGGCTGGTATTTTTCGTTCGGTTCGTTTTGGAGCAGCAAGTGCCCATGGAAAAGCCAATATGATGACCTTCAGTTTCTTACTTCAGGAAGGCGCTTTCACCCGCAATGAAGATGGAACTTATGCCATCAATTTAGAGAAGATGATGGAAGCAAACCGGAAACTGACCGGAAAAATCCTTAAAGCACAGGGCGATGGCAGCTATGATTTCGTAAAAGAATGGGTGGCTACCGAAGGAGTGGTGAAACCTCAGCTTCAGTCCGACTTGAACAGAATCATGGAAAAAGGAATCCCGGTTGATATCTATTTTAATATGGGTCCTCAAGTACTTGGTCTTGAATAAATGTACGTTTATGGACACCGTTGTGCTTAAACGAACAGCATACAAAAAACTGGTTATAGTCTAGTTATTTGTAAAATAACAACTTATATTCAATGGCATAATTTATGTCATAAAAATCTTTTATCAATTTTTATAACCTAAAATCAATACACATGAAAAAAATTACACTGATTTTGTTGTTTTTCCTGAGCGTTTCTTTTGGAAAGGCATATGCTGATGAAGGAATGTGGCTTCCCATGTTTGTGGAGCGCCTCAATTATGTTGATATGCAAAAAGCCGGCTTGCAGTTAACAGCCGAAGAAATATACAGTATCAACAATTCCAGTATCAAAGATGCTATCGTAGGTTTATCTAACGGACCAACTCCAAGTGGTTATGGCTGTACCGGAGAAATTGTCTCCGATCAGGGTTTGATGTTCACCAACCACCATTGCGGATATGATAACATACAAAAGCACAGCACTGTGGAACACGACTATCTGACAGATGGTTTTTGGGCTGCAAGTCTGGCCGAGGAACTTCCAAATCCCGATATGTCAGTTTCATTCCTTATCAAAATGGCCGATGTTACCGACAGTGTTTTATCTGTTGTAAACGACACAATGAGTGTCCAGGATCGTTCAGCTGCTATCCGCAAAAAAACTGGTGATCTCCGTAAAGCCTGGAGTGAAGAAGGAAAATACAATGTGGTTGTAAAAAGTTTCTTCGAAGGAAACGAATACTATCTGTTTGTTTATGAAGTATATACCGATGTTCGCCTTGTTGGAGCTCCTCCTTCAGCTGTTGGAAAATTCGGAGGCGATACCGACAACTGGATGTGGCCACGTCACACGGGTGACTTCAGTATCTTCAGGGTTTATACCGGTCCCGACGGTCGTCCTGCTGATTATAGCACCGAAAACATTCCCCTAAAACCTAAGCACCATCTTCCTGTGAGCCTCGATGGCGTTGAAAAAGGTGATTTCACTATGATTTGGGGATTCCCCGGAAGTACCGACCGCTACCTTAGTTCTTTTGGTGTTGACTTCAACCTTGAAAAACAATATCCTGCCATCATCGAACTTTTCGGTGACAAATTGGAAACCTGGAAAGAATTCATGGATGCTGATAAAAAAGTTAAAATTCAATATGCATCCAAACATGCAATGACAGCAAATTCATGGAAATACCTCATTGGACAAACACGCGGTCTTAAACGATTGAATGTAAAAGAGAAAAAAGAATTTCTTGAAAATGATTTCAGTGCATGGGTTGCTGCTGACGATGAACGGAGTAAAAAATATGGCGATGTGCTTTCAACCATGGCTAAAGGATATGAGCAAATGGGAGCAACCATTGAGCCTATGCTTTATACCAACTTAGCCGGTATGGGTGGTGCTGAAATAATCGGTTTTGCAATGGAGTTCAACAGTTTGAAAGAGCTCTTAAAACCAATTGACAAAAAAGAGCTTCCTAAAGAAAAAGATATGGCAAAGAAAATGATTGCCGACCGTAAAGAGCAAGTTTCAACAACAATTACCGGACTTAAGGAAGCTGTAAAAGAACATTTTAAAGACTATTATGCTCCTGCTGATCAGAAAGTATTGCAGATAATGCTTGAAAAATATACTAAAAACCTTGCTGTTGAAATGCAGGCACCTGTTTTGGTTAAAATGCTTGATAAGCAAGATGGTAATATGGCAGCATTAGCAGCTGATCTGTTTGATAATTCGATGTTTTCCAGTGAAGCAAAAATAAACGCTTTCCTTGCGAAACCTGATCTCAAAACACTTGAGAAAGATCTGGCAATGCAGTTAGCTGATGGTTTTATGAGTAAAACTATGGAACTTGCCGGTGGTTTCAGGGCTGCACAAGCATCACTCTCTCCGGCAAAGCGTCTTTTCGTTGACGGCTTACGCAAAATGCAACCTGAAAAAGTATTTTATCCAGATGCCAATTCAACAATGCGTATGACTTACGGAAGCGTTCAGGATTATATTCCTGCGGATGCTGTTCACTTTGATTATGTTACAACCACAAACGGTATCATCGAGAAAGAAGACCCTTCCAACGATGAATTTATTGTTCCGGCTTATTTGAAAGAATTGATCGAAAAGCAAGATTTTGGCCCTTACGGAGTAGATGGAAAACTCGTAACCTGTTTCCTTAGCACAAATGATATTACCGGTGGTAACTCAGGAAGTCCTATCATGAATGGAAAAGGTGAATTGATAGGTTTGGCTTTCGATGGCAACTGGGAAGCCATGAGTGGCGATATCGCTTTCGAACCTGCACTTCAACGCACCATAAATGTCGACATCCGTTATGTTTTGTTTATTATTGATAAATATGCCGGTGCGACACGCCTCATTGATGAGCTTACGATCAGAAAATCAGAACCTAAACCAATTCGTACAGAAGCTTTTTAACTCCTGTCTTCAGATAAATCAAGGGTTAATCCAATGATAGTAGAAGGAGCACTGCAAACGGTGCTCCTTCTTTTTTTGAGTCCTTTTAACTGAAGATATTTCTGTATTTTTGCCGCTCAACACTTTGAAGTAATGCAAACACTTTACCCTTTTAAACTTACTCCACTCTTTAAAGAGAAAATCTGGGGCGGACAAAAAATAAGGCAGCAACTGAAAATGGATTTCGGTTTATTACCTAACTGTGGTGAGGCGTGGCTTCTTTCAGGAGTTGGAGGAAACCCTACCCTTGTCAATAATGGCTATCTGACAAGTAATGAACTCAACGAACTTGTGGAAGTTTTTATGGGCGACCTCGTTGGCGACAAGGTGTATGAACGTTTTGGCGATCAGTTTCCAATCCTTGTAAAAGTGATCGACTCAAACGACTGGCTATCCATTCAGGTTCATCCTGATGATGCCCTGGCTCAGAAAAGAGGCGTGGGTTATGGCAAAACAGAAATGTGGTACGTGATGCAGGCTGATGCCGATGCCGAACTTATTTGTGGTTTCAATCAGGAAGTGGATGAGTTGATCTATCTTAGCTATCTTGAAAACAAAAAACTGAAAGACATCATGAACTTCGAGAAAGTTGAAAAAGGAGATGTCTTTTTTATTCCTGCAGGTCGTGTTCACGCTCTCGGACCAGGCACCCTAATTGCTGAAATTCAACAATCCAGTGATACAACTTACCGCATTTATGATTGGGACCGTGTTGATCAGGCCGGAAACAGTCGCGATTTGCACACCGAAGAAGCACTGGAAGCCATCGATTATGCGATGCATAGCAACTATAAGACTCCCTATCTGCGTAGCGAAAATTCCACCGAAAACCTTATAAAGTCACCTTTTTTTACTACCAACATCCTTAAAATCAGTGCTGGCATTAAAAAAGATTATTCAGAACTCGATTCGTTCGTTATCCTATTCTGTACAGAAGGTGGTTTAAAAATCGAATGGGAAGACCAGAATTACACGTTGGTAGCCGGTGAAGTGATTTTGTTACCCAATGTGATCGAAAATATCACACTTCTCCCCGATCCAAATGCCATCATCCTTGAAGTTTATATTGAGTAAGTGTGCAACCAAACTCAGATTACGGTTGTCTAAAAAGTAATCCCAAAAAGAGATTATAATTGCTAAATCCATTTTCATGAAAAACCTATTTTTATTGCTGCTGTTGGGTTTGCTGAGCCTGAATATTTCAGCACAGGAATCCTCTCTACCTAAAGTGATGCTTAAAACGCTTGACGGACAAAGCTTTAATACATCGGGTATCTCCAATGATGGAAAACCCATTATCATCAGTTTCTGGGCATTATGGTGCAAACCATGCCAAAAAGAACTCGATGCTTTCAACGAATCATACGAGGAGTGGCAAAAAGAAACAGGAGTGAAAATTTATGCTGTGTCAATTGACGATTCCCGCTCAACAGCACGGGTAGCCCCACTTGTTAAAGGAAAGGGATGGGAGTTTGAGGTATTGCTCGATCCCAATGGTGACTTTAAAAGAGCCATGAACGTAAATATGATTCCTCATACATTTTTACTCGATGGAAATGGTAAAATCATTTCTCAGCATACTTCATATTTCGAAGGTGCTGAATTAGAGCTGTATGAAAAAGTCAAGAAACTGGCAGCCAAAAAATAAGCTTTTCTTTTAAATTTTTTTTAGCAACACAATTGCAATGAGAAAACTGTTAATCATCATTCTGGGTATTTTTTGTTTATCAACACTTCATGCTCAGGACCTTTTTAACAACGCCACCGTCAACGGCAGCTTCCAGACCGACGTCCAGTTCTACAGGCCTGATGCAACTATTGGAATTTATGATTCTACAATAGCAGGACGTAAAATTGGAATCAATGGCTTTGGAAACATGATATTTACGCTTGGTAAGTTCAAAGCGGGGATGCGCTATGAAGCATTTATGACACCAATTGCAGGGTTCGACCCACGCCAGGAAGGCAATGGCTTCCCCTATTTATGGGCATCATATACCAGTGACCTCATTGAGATTACAGCCGGAAATTTTTACGAACAGTTTGGCAATGGTCTGATTTTCAGAACCTACGAAGAGTGGACATTGGGTTACGATAATTCGATGAATGGGATGCGGGTAGTCATTTATCCGATGAAAGGGCTTACACTAAAAGGTGTTTATGGTAGTCAACGTTTCTTTTGGCAAAAATATGAACGCAATAACAGAGGTATTGTAAGAGGTGCTGATGCTGATTTGAATCTGAATGATGCTGTAGCCGGATGGGAATCTGCTCCTTTGCGACTCACTATTGGAGCAAGCGCGGTAAGCAAATATCAGCGTGATGCAGATCCAATTTATAACTTACCTGAAAATGTTGGAGCTTTTTCGGGAAGAGTGAATCTGGGTGCAGGCAACTTTAATTTCATGACTGAATATGCCTATAAAATTAACGATCCTTCTGCGCTGAATAATTTCATTTATCATGAAGGGCAAGCTATCCTTAGTTCATTATCCTATTCCCAAAAAGGCTTAGGAGTGGTTCTTCAACTCAAACGGGTAGATAATATGAGTTTTAAATCCGATCGTGCTATTTCAGCCAACGCATTGGATATCAATTTTTTACCTCCTATCAACAGAACGCATGCCTATAGCCTGACAGCAAAATATCCGTATGCAACTCAACCTAACGGTGAAATGGGGTTACAATTTCAGGTAAACTACAAGATTCCAAAAGGGAGTTTATTAGGTGGAAAATACGGGACAGGTATTGCATTCAATTATAGTCAGGTGAACGACATCGTAAGAAATCAGGTAAACGACACTACGGCAATAGGACAAGAAGGTACATTAGGATATACCACTGATTTCTTCAAGGTCTCGGATCATATTTTCTTTCGTGACATCAATTTTGAAATCGACAAAAGAATCAACAGTAAACTGAAAGCTATGGTGCAATATATGAACCTGTTGTATGATATAGCTACCATTGAAGGACACACAGGTGAACCTGCAGTTGAAGCACATCTTGCAGTTGCCGATGTTACTTATAAACTCAGTAGCAGAAATGCCTTACGTGTCGAAGCTCAGGGTTTATGGACCAAACAGGACGAAGGTGACTGGGCTGCTCTTATGGCTGAATATACCATCGCTCCCAAATGGTTTGTTGCTGTTGCTGATCAATACAACTATGGAAACCCTGTGAAAGACCACCGTAACCATTACTACACAGTTTCAGCCGGTTATACACGCGAGTCAACCCGACTTGCTCTTACCTTTGGCCGTCAAAGCGAAGGAGTGGTTTGCATTGGTGGTGTATGTCGGCAGGTTCCTGCTTCCAGTGGGTTGACACTTACCCTTTCGACTAATTTTTAATAGCTGAAAAAATGAAAAAGACTCATAATTTCTTTGTTGCTATATTGCTGTTTGGTATCCTTTTTTCTGGTTGTGACAAAATTGAGCCTCCCTATAAAGAAGGTGGAAATAATGGAACAGAAGAGTTAACACGAAAGGTTCTGCTTGAAGACTACACCGGACATACCTGCGTGAATTGTCCGACTGCAGCCAAAAAAGGACTTGAACTGGTCGATTTATATGATGGTAAACTTATCATGATGGCAGTTCATGCCGGTTATTTTGCTGATCCCAAAGCAGCCCCATTCGACAACGACTACCGCACTCCAGCTGGCACAGCCTGGGATGGGTTTTTCGGCATGTCGGCAGCTGGTAACCCTATCGGTATGATTAACAGGCAACAATCGCAGGGTGTTTATACCGTTGAAAATGGCGACTGGGGAACAGGTGTTGCAGCAGTTATAGCTGACCCTGCAAGTATTAAAATTGGTATCAACACCACTTATAACGCTGCAAACCGTAATCTTGGAGTAACACTAACAACAACAGCGCTGCTTGCAATTGAGCCAGCTTTAAAAATTGTTGCCTGTATTGTGGAAGATAGCATTGTGAGCGCCCAGCGCAACAACGATGCCACTATTGGCGGAGCAACAATCACCGATTATGTGCACAGACACATGCTGCGCGAAAACGTAAATGGCACCTGGGGTGAAGAATTAGCTGCTGCAGGACAAGCAACTGCTGGTGCTGTTTTCACGAAAAACTATTCCCTTTCTCTCAACAGCACCTACAATGCTGATCACGTGTCCATTATTGTTTTTGTTTACAACGCACTCACCAATGAGATTCTTCAGGTTGAAGAAAAACATATCGATTAAGCGTTATGGTGTGAATGAGGCTTTTTAAGAAGCATCAATGTTCAGAAGTGTTTTCTTATCACAGTAGATTCTTTACTGGAGTCCTGCTTTTACAGGTGCTGATCTGTAAGTATTTGTTGTTTACATCATACTCTCATGAAAAATCAGCACCCTGACCTCGTATTCTCTTTTGACAAACTCTTCTATTTGGCAAGCATTATTGTTCCTCTTTCCACTATTAGTTGATCTTTTGATTCAAAAGTTATCTGATAAATATATGTGCCTGCTCCACGCAAATCATCGTTGTTCAACATCAGGTTATGTGTGCCCTGTAGTTGATGTTCATTTATCAAAAGCTTCACTTCTTGCCCCAGATAGTTGAAAACGTTCACTTTAACATGTCCTGATTCCGGCAACGTGTATTGAATAGTCGTCAAATCTCTGAAAGGATTTGGAAATATACCGTGGAGCAACTCTCGTTTGCTATCAAGAACCGGGACCGGTGATGTTTCAATATAATTTGCCTTCAAAACAACATCATTCAGGACTATGGCGGATTTATCGGAAAACTCTGTTCCCGAAAGTAGCTCAAGATAGGAAGTGCCTTCTTTTATATCTTTCAAAATCTTGATCTTAAGTGCAAAAAACTCATCGTTTTCATTGAATGGTTTTCCGTTTTCATCCATCCATGCAATCTTTACAATTCCTTTTTTGCTGTCAATAGTGTAGATTTCTATTCCAATAACATCAACTACTTCCAAAATAGCTGGGTCATAACGCATGCTGATTGAAGCCGCTGCGAGTTCTGTGTTTTGTTTTAGTCTGACTGGTATTATGAGTTCATCGTTGACTTTTCTTGTTGTAACTCCTTCAAAACTTATTGCAGATTTGAGCTTCGTCTGATTTAATACATCATAGGAAACATTTACATCACCTGTTGCTACCAGATACATGTGGAAAATAGTTGTCTCGCTTTCAATCTCCGGCAGTGCTGCTTCATAATAAACGGAAGACACATCCGAGGTTGCTGTATAAGTCCCGCTTGGATTAAAAAGAATATCCGGTGCATTTGGGTAAACTATTTCATCTATTACATTCACTTTTTTACCTGCAATCTGGAAGTTATGTCTTCCTCCGGGAAAAGGTATTGTAAGTGGATTATTTACCGATCTGTATAGTAAAACAAGTGCATCCAAAGAGGTGATACTTGAACTGTTATTGGCATCGGCCACTTGGTTAAAAAATGGCGTATATCCTTCCATCCCGTTCGGACTAATCCATGGGAAGATGCTCAAAACAGGGTTTTGAATTCCCATATAACTTACAACTAGGGCATCGAGTGCAGTTACACCTCCATAGTTATTCCATGTCCAGGTTGAACCAACTAAATTGTCTGTCGTTTGTTCCCACACTCGCATGGTATAGCTTTTTCCTGTTTCCAGTCCGTTAAAGTTATAGGGTATGCCTGTTGTGATTTGCTGTGATGTACCAACTGGTATCAACCCATCGAAGAGCTGGGTGTAAAAAGCTCCTTCTGAATAGGGTGTTGGAACGGGAGTTTCATATGGATTGAAAAAGGCAAGTTTACCGGTGATTGTGTTAAGTGTATTAAAATTGGCTGTAATTACTTGATTACATCCTGTGAAGGTTAAACTAAACGTTGCATTCGTTGATACAACTTCACCAATACTATTCGTCCAGTTCACAAAAGCCCAACCGTTTGCCGGCACTGCATCCAATACGACTATTTGACCAATCTGTGGTGTTCCTGTGTAACTTACGGTGCCTCCCTGCATTGGATTTGCAATCAAAGAAAGTACGGAAGGATTAACAACCATTTCAATTGTATTGGATGTGGCTGGGTTTCCGGTGACGCAAGTCAGCGAAGAGGTCATAACAACCTGTATCAGGTCGCTGTTCCCAGGTGTATAAGCGAAGGTGTTGTTATTGGTTCCTGCATTTTGTCCGTTGACTTTCCATTGGTAAACGGGTGATGAGCCGCCGTTTTCGGGGAAGGCGGTGTAGGTGACGGAAGTGCCCTGGCAAACACTGTTTTGCGATGCTGTGATGCTTACACTTGCTGCAAGGTTGTTGCTTACAATCATGGAAATGACATTGGATGTGGCTGGGTTTCCGGTGACGCAAGTCAGCGAAGAGGTCATGACAACCTGTACCTGATCACCATTCAAAGGTGAATAATTGAAAGTGCTGTTATTGGTTCCTGCATTTTGTCCGTTGACTTTCCATTGGTAAGCGGGTGTTGAGCCGCCGTTTTCGGGGAAGGCGGTGTAGGTGACGGAAGTGCCCTGGCAAACACTGTTTTGCGATGCTGTGATGCTTACACTTGCTGCAAGGTTGTTGCTTACAATCATGGAAATGACATTGGATGTGGCTGGGTTTCCGGTGACGCAAGTCAGCGAAGAGGTCAT
>CAYXCZ010000004.1:70915-159882 GCA_964463695.1 uncultured Lentimicrobiaceae bacterium
GGGTTTCCGGTGACGCAAGTCAGCGAAGAGGTCATAACGACCTGTATCTGGTCGCCGTCTGTAGGTGCATAGGCGAAGGTGCTGTTGTTGGTTCCTGCATTTTGTCCGTTGACTTTCCATTGGTAAGCGGGTGTTGAACCGCCGTTTTCGGGGAAGGCGGTGTAGGTGACGGGGGTGCCCTGGCAAACACTGGTTTGTGTTGATGTGATGCTTACTGAAGATTGCAAATTGGCATTCACTGTTATAGCAACACTATTAGATGTAGCTGGACTTCCTGATGTACACGTCAAAGAAGAGGTCATTACTACTTTTATCAGATCGCCATTCAAAGGCTCATAATTGTAGGAGGCAGCATTTGTTCCAACAGCAAGGTTGTTTACTAACCATTGATAAATTGGTGCACTGCCACTATTTGTTGGTGTTGCAGTAAATGTTACATTTGTTCCCTGGCAAACAGGATTTTGTCCGGCAACTACTACTACTGAAACTGCTTGATTCGGTTCTTCTGTGACAGTAACTGTACCATTCATCGCTACTGTTCCTGCTCCATTTGTTGCTGAAACGGTATAAGCTCCTGCAGTAAGGTTATTCCAGATTAGCGCATTCCCAGTGCCAATTTGTGGACTTCCTGTAACAACGCTATTATTTAGTAGCTGATAACTAACACCTGATTCTGAACTACTTAATGTTGCATTTATTCCTGAAGGAACAGCATTTTGACAATAGACACCTCCTCCTGTAAAATTAAATGCAGTTGGAAAAGAGCCTCCAAATGTACCTGTGATTTGTAGATCATCTAATGCCCAAAAATATCCCCAGGCGCCGGTAAAATTCCATTTAAATTTAACCTGACTCTGTCCCGCAAGAGCTGCAATATTTTGACTGAAAACAGTAGGATTGGAAGTCGTTGTTGTAGTCCATTGCTGAATCAAGGTCCAGGTGGATCCTCCATTTATGGAATAAGATAATTTAGCAGAAGATCCAGACCATTCTTTGTAAAAATGTTTGAAACCCAGAATAACATTTGAATAAGATGATAAATCTAACAAAGGAGTTATCAAATCCGTATTTTGAGAATTTCCAGATCCATATCCATCACTGTTTAAAAAAGCATAATTTCCGGTCAAGGCAGGAATTGGTGTTTGACCAGTCATTATACCGATCTGCCAAACTTGTCCGTTACCCTGATTATCGATGATTGACCAGCAGTTGGGCAAAGAAGCAGCTGTAAAAGATTCATTTATTGGCAATCCAAAGATTCCGCACAATGTTGAAAACTGAACTTCATTTCCATAGAAAGTGCCATTTCCAGATGTGGCATAAGCTCTGACATAATACATCGTATTCGCATTCAGATCTGTTAAATTACTTGTAAAAACTCCTGTACCTGATCCATCTGTGGTAAAATTATCACCAGAAGGAATCGGATTGGGTTCGGTACTCCAGCAAACCCCGCGTGTCAATACCGCTGAACCACCATCTGATGAAATATTTCCGCCACTTACAGCAGATGAAGTTGTTATATCAGATAAAGCTATTGTTGTAAGCAAAACTCCTCCGGGGGTGAATGTCTTGTTTGCACCATAAGAAGGCCCGTCTGCATTTGCAGCTACAAGACGATAGTGGTATGGTGTTCCTGGTATAAGTTCTGATAAATTTGCATTTACATTAATAGGAATAGACCCTGAACCTGCTGAAGCTATTGAAGTGGAATTGCCATAAGACTCAGTTTCTCCCCATTCAAAAAAATAGGTGGTTGCAAGGGTGTTTGGATTTACTGTGCCATTTAAAGTTGCTGTAGTTGAAGTAATACTTGTTGGGTCAAGTGTAACAGCCAAGGGTGCGTTTCCAAGTTTAAATGTAGCAATTCTTGTTTTGCTTGAATTCCCTGATCCTACATATTGTGCGGTTGCCCAAAAAGTCTCATTATCTGAGGGATCTATTGCAAGCATAAAGTAATCCCCCCAACGATTTATTCCTGTCTGTGACAAAGTGCCTTCCAGAATTACCTCTTCAGAAATGTCCATAATGCCATTTCCAGCAGCATAGGCGGCAGATGATTGTCCGGTATAGCGTATTCCAGGGTTTAATGTTGCACTTGAAATAGAATACGACATGCCTACTTTTCCGGAAGGTGTCATAGCAATACTAGCCATCCAACGCGAATGAATATCCGGTGCATAAGTACCACTTTGTCTTACAGTCCACGGACCTGAGCCTGTTCTCCTAAGTTCGTACCACCTTACTCCAGCCTGGTCATTGTTATTCACATCAACTGTATGACAAGCTAAAAGCGTTTGATATGTCCCAAAGTTCCTGTATTGAGGTCTGTGCATAATTATTTGATTGACGGCATCAAGTTTCTGGGTTGTACCCTTCTGGGTGATATTACTCCATGTTGAACCGAAATTACTATCAAATGCCGGAACATTAATTTGTTGGGTGCGGGTGAAAGTTGAACTTGCAGGTGATGACCAGTTTACAGCCAATTCGTAAATCCACAATTGATCCAAACCACCCCAGGCATCATCATTGATTGTAATGAAAATACCGGGTGATCCTTCAGGGGCAAGGGTACCATCATTATCAGCCGGAGGAACACAATGAAACCCGCTGTTTGGTCTCCATGGATTGTCAAATCCAACCATTCGTGCTGTCCCACCAACAAGCATCTGAGCTCGTTCGATCACATAAATGTCTTTCTTACTTGTTCCTGTTGTATTTGTTCCCATATAATAACCATCTCTCCAAACACCCAGTTTTTCATAATCAGGCATATCATCCACATCAAAAGAGTATTTATGCCAGGTTCCTGTCGGGTCAGGGGTTGTTGAAACTGCCACAAGCATGTAATCATTTGTTCCTGCGATTGAAAACTCAGCCACCATCCACCTTTGGGCTGCTTCATCCCAAAGTATGATTGGGTCACCATCATTGTTTTCAGCACCTGTTACACCGCTAAAAAGCTGATTTAAATTCGTAGGCCCTGCTACTAAAACACCTTGTTTGTTATAAATTGCATAAACTGTATTGATTGTTTGCATATAGTGTGTCTCATTTACATCGCCATTCACATCAGATGGTTTGTATGGGGATGTTTGACCATCAAAATTCAGCAAAGTATTCATCAAGTTTCTTGCTGAACCCATTTCTTTCTGCCATTCAGGGTCTTCGCCTTTTGGTAATGCAGTTTCAGCAAAAGGATAGTTTCTTTCTTTTGGTACCCAACTTTTTGATTTTTGTCTGGTTGTCCCTTTAATGACCAATGCATCAAACTCTTCTTTAGTTAAAGGAGGTATGTCCTTTAAAGGACGTGATTCCCCATGATAAACTCCTGTTATAATTTTTGGCTCAGCCAAGGTGTCTTGTGCCGCTAGTTTATTTGAAATTACAGGCAAGAAAAAAACTGCGGTCATCAGAAATGATAAAATTCTTCTCATTCAAATGTGGTATTGTCTTCAATAAGGATGAATTGGTTAAAAAATAATGCTTTGTGTTTTTCGGAAAAAAGACAGAAGCAAAGGTAGAAAGGATTTACTAGAATTCAAGAATTAAGTGAAAAATATCAACCCCGAAATTCCTGACTTCTGACGTTTTGTGCGGTAGGAGATTCCATTTTTTAATTAATGGAGCAATCGGACTGGTCAAGATTTCTGCTGTAGGTGAAATAAACTTGAAGGTTTCTTTTGTTAAGGTGTCACGGATGTGTGATTCAGTGATGTTCCACACCAAAAGTCGTATATTCCTCAGAGACATTTTAGTTGTTAGTTCCAGGTATTTTTCAATAACTAATGCCACGAAACAGATTAAAACATGAGATTTTATAGCTTCTTCTTTTTGGTGAAAAATGGGTCTAGCCTCTAAATCAAATTTACTCATCCTAAATAACTGTTCCACCCGCCAAAGGTGATGATATCTTTCAATGGCTTGTTGACTTGATAGCTGACTTTCAGAAAGATCTGTGCAATAGCCTTTGATTCCCAGCAATAGCCTTCTCTTTTCTAACAAGGCAACATTTAATTCGACCTTTTCTTTTGCTACCCTTTTAATGAACTTGGCTTTTGCACCAATTGACTGGCTTTCTACTAGTTTTTCGGCCTTTAGGATTAATTTGTTCAAGTCGGTTAATTCCTTCTTGTAACGCTTGCTGGAGAAATCACATATCAAATCCCCATGTTTTGATTTAACGCGTGTGATTGCTCCATTCACGCTGCTTAAAGCGCTTTGTATCTGCTTTATCAATCCCAGATTACTATTAGCTAACCGAGCTCCCACAATGTAGGATATGTTCTTCTGTCGCAGTTGCTCCAGTCTTTCCTGATCGAGCATGGCGGCATCTGCCACCACGATAGGCTTTGTATGTGGATGCTTTGATATAAAGCCCTCAATCACAGGAAGCATGGTATTGCCCTCGAAGGTATTGCCTGCAAAAACATTGTATGACAAGGGAAATCCTGATTGTGTGACCAGCAAGCCAATAACGATCTGTGGCTGTTGAGATTTGTTATCCTTGCTGAAGCCCTGTATTTTAAGCTCATCGGCTTTGAAAGACTCGAAGTACAATGTGGTTACATCGTAAAGAACGTAATAAAACTGCTCCTTGAATTTTTGCTGTGCCACCTTATAGGCAAACTGCTCAATATCAGCTTTATGAGCAATGAGCTTGGGTATATTACGATAAATATGTTGCGAATACTGTATGCCAAAATATCTGGAAAGAAGCTCGATTGAACGCAACTTGGAAGCAGGCTCAATTAATCGAATGATCGTTAAATCAACTAAAAGAGGCGGTAGATGAGATAGATTACATTCAATGATACAGCCCAAAAAAAATTGATACGCAAATTCATGGGTCACAGCTATGCATTCTCCCCTTTCAACAATCAACACCTTCTGCTTTTGCTCTGGAAACAAACTGACTTGTTGCGTCTGTTCTGATATCCATTCATGGGCTCTCTCAACGAGAAACCCATTCTCCTGCTCGTCTTTGGCACTACCAATATGCTTGGCAATGATTGCCCGATGCCCAACGTAACGAACCACTTGTATGGCGGTTGACCCCGACTTTGTCCTGACTTTTCTAACCCTGTACATGAAGCAAAAATAGCCGTTAGTGCGGCAAAATTCAAAAATATGAATTTTATGTGATTCATTTTCAAGCGCTTCAAAATCATTTTCATACTAAAATTATAAAGCGTCAGAAGTCAGGAATTTTTACAATAGCGCATCAAAGTTATAAAGTTAACCCAAATAACTGTTATTAAAAAAGGCCTAACAAGCATCGAATACTTGTTAGGCCTTAAACTTATAAAGGGTTAATTATTTTGTTAAAACAATCGTTCCTCTTACTGAATTCACATTGGTATCGCTTTCAAGAGTAATTTGATAGAAGTAAGTTCCAGCGCCATTCAAATCATCATTACTAACCGTAACTTGATGTGCCCCAGCTTGTAGAACCTGATCTGTCAACATCTTTACTAACTGTCCAAACTGATTGTAAACTGCCATACGAACCTTACCTGATTCTGGCAGCGTGTATTGAATTGTTGCTACTGAGTTGAAAGGATTCGGATAAATACCATGACTGATAGATAACAATTCAGGGTCGGTTATAGTTCCTGAAGCTGTTTCAATATAATCAGTTTTAAGTGTTACATTCTGTAGTTGCATTGCATTGTCATCAGACAATTCAGTGACAGGCAGCAACTCAAGATATCTGGTTCCTGCTGAAATTTCACCTGTCAGTCTGGCTTTCAACATTACAAGGTGTTGATCGTTAGCAAAGAATTTGCCATTCAGATCATACCATGCAATTTTCACCGTTCCGTTACTTTGATCAATGTTATACAAGTCGTATCCAATTACATCCAACACTTCGATAACATTGTTGTTGTAACTAAGCCCTAAAGTGAGGGAACCAAGTTCTGCTGCTTGACTGATACGCACAGGTATCATAATTTCATCACCTTTATTGGTATTAATTACTCCATTGTACTCAAGCATAGCAAGCTGTTTGCTTTCTGCCTCAGGAGTGTAAGAAGTGTTAAGATCACCTGTGGCTGTGAAATAAATATTGTAAATATTTAGTCCATCGCTTATATTAGCTAATAAAACCTCTTGATAAACAGAAGGGGCAGAAACTGCAGCTGTATACACTCCGTGTTGTGTGAAAAGTTTTTCAGGAGCAACAGGATGCGCTTTAGACAGGTGGTCATCGAGTTTGGTAGTTGCAAGTGCAAAGTTATGCGCTCCACCTTCGAATGGTAATGAACCAGGTTCAGCTAACAAACGATAAAGTACAGCTAAAGCATCACTGTTGGCAATCATTTGATTGTTATTTACATCTGCAAGCTCCATTGAGTATGGGGTAAGCTGAGTTGCACCAGCTGGCCAGATCCATGGGAAAACAGCAAGTTGAGGATCCATGTTTGCCATCCAGCTAATGATAAAGGCATCAGCAGCAGTTGCTCCACCCCAATTGTTCCATGACCATGTGCTAGCAAGTGTGCCGTTTGCGGCTTCTTCCCATATTCTGATCGAATAGTCCTTGCCTGACTCAACTCCGGTGAACTCATAATAAGAGTCAAGACCTACTTCAAGGCTGTGGGCAACCAATTGTCGTGGGCTGAGGGCTACACCATTTTCGAAGAGCTGTACATAAAATACACCGTTGTTGTTAGGTGATGGAATAATGGTTTCATCATTGTTAAAGTACTTGAGCTGACCTGCAATTTTAGCAGTTGAACTGAAAGTAGCTGTCAGTTTTTCGTAGCATTCATTGATCGTAAAGATTGTAACGGCTTCTGTAGAAACGATACTTCCGTTCATATCTTTCCAGTTCAGGAATTCCCATCCGGCTGCTGCAGTCGCTGTAATTGTTACTTCGGTGCCATCAGGATAATTACCTTCACCGGATACTGTACCTCCCTTTGTTGGGTTTGCTGCCAATTCAAGGAATGGAGGAGCTACACTCATCTCAATATTATTCGAGGTGGCTACAGGAACAACAGCACATGAATGGCTGGAAGTCAACACAACACTTACTAAGTCACCGTTAAGTGGTACATAGGTATACTGAGCAGCATTTGTGCCCACGTTATTACCGTTAACCTTCCATTGGTATGCTGGGCTAACACCACCATTTACAGGACTTGCAGTAAAGCTGGTTGGTGTAAAGTCGCATACTGCGTTCGATGGGGTTGAAATCATAACTCCGGCAGTAAGGTCAGGTGTAACATCAATAGTAATTGCATTGGATAATGCAGTGTTATTGAGTGCACAAGAAATACTTGTTGTAAGTAAAACGGTAACGACATCACCATCAAGTGGTAAATATGTAAAGATACTACTATTGGTACCTGAATTCTGTCCGTTTACTTTCCATTGGAAAACTGGGGCTAAACCACCATTTTCAGCAACTGCATTGAATGTTACGGGTTCGGCAAGACAGATTTCGGTGTCAACTTGCGTAATTGAAACACTTACAGGTAAATCGTTTTGGATATTAAGCACCATTTGATCGAAATCGCTGCAATAGCTACCAGGATCAGCAGTAAGTGTTAAAGTAGCGTTTCCATTTGCAATATCGAGTGAGCCCGGTGTATAAATCGGATTGAGAATATTGGCATTGCTAAATGTTCCATTTCCTGATGTAGTCCATACAAGAGAGGTGTAATTTGTAGCTGTTGCAGCAACGATTGGGAATACCTCTGAAACACAAACAAAGCCTGCTCCACCGGCAGATACCATTGGTGTACGCACCACTGTGAGTGTGCCGCTTTGGTAAACAAAACTATAGTTGTTGCTGATACCGCCACCAACAGTAATCGGATATGTACCTATTGGGCTGTTTGGCAATGCAGTAGTTGTGGCAACCGGTATAGTATTCAGTTGCGCAGGTCCTTCGCCAGGAACAAAGCCTGTGTAGGTTAATGTTAAAAGAGGTAAATCGGTAAACTGACATTTGCTTTTGTCATCCGCTTTTACAGTAAGCGATTTTTTGTTGATGGTAAGTACTGCTCCAACTCGCAAGCTTTGGCAATCTGTCAGATTACTTTTAGCTGCCACCCAGTAATTGTATACACCCACATCCGTTTTTGCAGGGGCTGCTACCGCGGTACCACCTTCGGCCTGTGTATACCAAACAAGTGTTGTTCCAGCCGGAGCCACGGCATTGAGTGTTTTTACTGTGCCATCATATGTAACAGTAGTATTTGTTACCGTAGCAACAGGAATAGCAGCAGGTTGGGTTAAGGTAACCAGTTCAGTCTTAGGGATACCCGTTGCTTCTTTTACCGTATATTCATACACAGCTGCCGAAAGCTGCTCAAGCACCAGGCTGGTTGATTCCATGAGCTCATCATCTTTTTTCCATGTGATAGTGAGTGGTGGAATACCTCCTTCAACAGTAAGAGCAATCGACCCGTCGTTCGACTCAAAGCAACTGAGGTTGCTGGCAGTATGTGTGACCTCCATCGGACTGCTGATAGAAAAATCATCAATAAAAATATTGTTGCCATAAGCACTTATAGCCTCAAGTATGATGTATCTTCCATTTCCTGTGGCTTCAGCCGGCAGGAAGAAAGAATTGGCATGCCAGCCAGCGGTTGTAACAACCGGTTCGAGCGACATGGAACGGTGAACTGTGCCCAGCAAAGTGGCATTGGTGAGATTATTCGTTGTATTGAAATAGACATTAACTTTATCAGGTGTCGTAGGTAGCCCAGCATCTCTATTCATCCAAAAACTTACCCGGAAGTTGCCTTCTGGCAAATTGATAGGAGGCGTAATCAGCTCTGCTTTTGTGCCTGAAGTAAAGCTAAAGCTGTTGAATCGTGCCATAGCGGGACCGCTTTTCGGGGAGGTTGTTGGGCTACTGCCAGTGGTAACACGTTCCCATACGCCAGGAACTCCTGTTCCGGCAGTTCTGGTATTTTTCCAGCCCATTGGAGCAAAAGCGGTACCATCGAAGCTTTCGACATAAGGTATTGTGGTAATCGTAGGATCAACCCCAAGGCCAGTCAAAGGCAGGCTGCGTAATGCTTTGCTGCTTAGGTTATCTGTAATTACAAGTTGTGCTGTTTTTGCGCCTGCTGTGCCAGGTGCAAATGTTACTGATACCGTCGCTATTTGGTCAGGTCCGAGAAGTATAGGTAATGTATTTTGCTGGTTCAATGTAAAATGACTTGCATCAGCTCCTGTAAGTGAAATACTACTTATAGATATTGTCCCAATTCCATTGTTTGAAAAAGTAAAAGTTTGAGGTGTTGAAGCAGAAAAGATTGACTGTGAGCCGAAGTCTTTTTGTAAAGGTGAGACAGAAAAAATCGGTTCAGTTGGAGTTTGTTCAATTTTGACGTCATCAATATACCAATAATCAAATTGAAAATGGTTTCCATCAATCACCCAGGCGATGTACGTGGATGATGATAAGGTTGTTAAGTTAACAGTTACTTCACCTGATGTATTTCCTGCACCTGATGCATATGAAAAAGATTCATCAATCCAATTAATTAAGTCATTACTTGTCTGAACCTTAATTGTTACTCCTACACCAAAATCATCATAGAAATGTTTAAAGCGCACTCTTGCATTCGAAAATGCAGAAAGGTTTAGAGTCGGGCTGATAAGCCTAGATATACCTGAACTTGATACATATGAAGCACGCATCTCATTAGGTTGTCCGCTGGCATTACTACTATTATTCACATCCCACCGATTTGTTGTTACGCCACCACTAAAAGATTGAGTCCAACAAGATGGAAATAAAGTAGAGTTGAAGTTTTCAACAACAGGGAAACTACTAGTTGGTTGACAAGGAGTAGTAACCGTTGAAAGCAAACTGGTTGCAGAATATATTGGCCCCGGAACGATTGACCATGCCCTGTAATGATAGGTGGTATTTTCGGTGAGGCTGTTGTGATTGTAGGCCTCATTAGCTGGTCCAATATAATGTACCACACCACCACCGGGTATGGTTGAGCCGATAGGATACAAGGCCGTGGGCGTGCCAAAGGCAGTAGAACTCTCCGTAGAAAACGCAATCATGATATTGTGTACCAAACTATTGGCGGTAGCTGTAAACCCAATCTGGCTCGGACCTAGCGGCAAAGCTGTGAAAGTGTTCGGAGCAGCTGGAAGCGTGGTAGCAGAACCGTCCAAAGGTGTATTGGTATTATAAGCGTTTCCACATAAGAACCCTGAATTATATGGGAATACAAAGAAATAGTACTTTGTTCCATGTGTTAAGGAACTGGCAGTAAAGCTGGTAGTGGTAGTTCCTGCATAAACAACAGTTCCATTGCCTAAAGTGCTGCCAGCTGAATAGGCCGTACCATTTTGAGGAACTTCAGTAAGCGTAGGAGATGTGCTTCTTACGACCACATTACCTGTTGATCCAGAAGAAGTAAAAGTTCCTGATATTGAAAAAGTTCCCGGAGTTAAAACAAGATTCGTTGGCTTAGCTGGTGTAGCACATGGCGCCAATGGATTGCCCACTACGTGCACTGACCGCATCATCCAGGAATGGCTAGTAGCGGGATCGCCAAGAGCAAGTGCTGTCCATGCTGTACCATTACTGGAGTAAAAGCTTCTACCTGTGGTTAAAGACTGTGCACCACCAGAAAACAAAATTCCGAGCGGAGAAGTTATTGTGATCCAATATTCAGTTCCTGCAGCTATCGATGGAAAATTGTCATCGAATGCAAAATGAATCATATCTCCACCGGCTGCAAAATATGCCGGATCAGTATACTGTTTGGTATAAAAAACTGCCCCAGGAGCAGTGGTAGTAGCACCTGGCTCCCTTACTTCCACAATAAATGCACCTGATGTAATATTTTCAGTTCTGCAATAAAAGTCTACTCCTTGAAGCTTGGTAAAATTGTTAGGAGCAGTAAAGCGCACAGCAGCAATCATCTGTAATGCAGGATTATTGAATCCAGCTGTAGTGGATGGTATGTTAGTCCCATTATCGTATGTTGTTCTTGCAAAACTTTCAGGATAGACACGAATTCGTGATTGGTTGGTATTATTACTCAAAAAGCCATCGCCTAGTACATCAAGTGTACCGGTAGCCATAAATGTTCCCCTTGCCGTCGGAGTGTATGAAAGAGCTACATTTGCTTGTGTCCCTGGTGAAACCTGAGCTCCTGAATACGGCGCCTGAGCAACACCTCCAACAGTCCAGTTAAGCGTATAAGTAGCTGGATTTAATCCCATATTGTCAACTTTAACATTAACATCTATCGCCGTTAATAGTTTTGGTGATCTGGATTCCGCATCTGGATATAAGTCTATATGACTATTTTCTGAAGTCGCTGTTCCTGTTGCATTTGGATCCAGTTCTAAAAATAAAGGAAGTTGGGTGTCCGATTTGCTTGAGGGTAAAAGATTCATTGGTAAAGCAGATGGATTAATACCTGATGTTTGAGAGATTCCAGCTAATCTTAAATCTATTGGATAAGATTGGCTTATTCTAATGTTATCAATAAAAAGGTTATTTCCCCAAGCACTTATTGCTTGAAACTTAACCATATTGGTACCTGCAGGTAAATCGTAAAATTTCGAAGCCCACTGAGCTGCTGTTGGAATAAAACTGCTCGATGTTGCACCACCTGTATTGAGTGGACCTGTCGGACCTCCAAGAAGTTCAATAAGCTGCGTATACGTTGAACCTCCATTAGTTGAATAAAAAATAACTAATTTATCAACTTCTGTCTCGTAGGCTGCATAGGCATGATCAAAACTTAACCTTGCACTAGAAATATTAAAAGGAGGTGTAATTATATCGAATGGCACGCTACTACTGATACTGTAAAAATTAGCAACAATTGAGGCTGATCCTGATCCATTACCACTAGCAAGGTTTGTGCGCAGCCAAGCTGAGGTTCCAGCTAATGACCAGCAAGTTGGGGGAAAAGTTGCATTTTCAAAACCTTCTGAAACCAATGTTACTGGATCGCATGGTGTTGCAAAAGCCTGTGGTCCTGCCCAACTGCTATAACCTGCACCACCGCAATTTGACCTTACGTATAGGTTATAATTGGTTGCTGAAGTTAAGCCGCTTACAGTGGCTGTAACAGCTGCTGTGCTGGCATATGCTGCAAGACCTGTAGCTCCGCTACCGGCTGCTCCGCTTGTTCTGACTTCCCATTGGTAGCCACTTGAGGGTGCAGGTGCAGGAGCTGTCCATGCAATTGAGGCTGAGGTTGCAGTTAAATTACTTACTGTCAATGCTGTCGGAGCTAAACAAGAAGGTGGTAATGATGCATTGATAGTAATTGTTCCTGGACAGGGAGAATCTGGAGTAGGCCATGTATCAATAACAAGATAATAAGTAACACCTGCAGTTAAACTTATTTTAGTCCCTGATGTTAGATTCGTCCCAACATAAGCTAAAGTTTTTGAACCGGCACTGCTTGTGAAATTTCCTATGCATATTCCACCTGAAGTAGGACATCCCTGGTAAAGGAAAATTCCTGTCCATGTTTGGCCTGTATAAGCAAAAGATACATCAGCATAACTTATAGATGGAGTCCATGCATACAATGATTCCTTGCCAATTAAATAAGAAGAATTACCGCAAGCTGTTGCTGTTGTACCATTAATATCATTTGATGTTCCGCATACTAATGTACTTACATAGGGAAAGGTGGGGGATGAAGGAACTAGTGTTGCATTGACACAGGTTGTGCCAAATGAATATAAACCAATACTTATAAAAAGTATGGATAATAAAAATTGAATAATTCTTTTCATATTCATGATTGTTTGGTTAAAAAGTATTTTTTAATATTTTCAAGATATGGATTTAATATCCAAAAGGTCATTACAAAAAAACGAAGCATTCATTCAAAATGCTAGTTTTTTGTTAATAGAGAGATAAAACACCAAAATTATCGCAATGATAATGGTGTTTTCTGTAAGAGAACCTCAACGCTTAAGGCGGGTTCTCAGGTTTTTGAATGTAATGGTTTCTCATACAATCAGTTTTTTGTTGTGGTTTATAATTAAGGATCAATATATTAAGTCATAAATCGAAGCCGGGTCGTTATAAACTTTATCTCTCTATTCGTTTAATTAACTAATTATCACGAATGGATTAAAAAATCAAAGCAATATTACAAAATTATTATTCAAAAAAAAAGTTAATGAAAAATTATTAACAATCTAACTGTTAATAAATATTTCTGAAATGATCGATTTTGATTTTTTTGGTAAAATAATCGCAAAAAAAAGCCTGACAAAATTTCTTTTGCCAGGCTTTTTGCGCTTTTGTTGGCTACTATTTCATATTAACAAGAATCCCTTTTGCAGTCCAGCTCCTTGAGCTGCCTTCAAGCGAGATATGGTAAAAATAAATGCCACTCCCGTTCAGATCGTTGCTGTTAAGGTTAAGCTGATGCTGCCCGGCTACACTATAATTATTTACCAATGTAGCCACTTCCTGTCCCAGTTGATTAAAAACAGTAACTTTCAGCTGACCTGCTTCGGGAAGCAGATAACTTATGATAGTATTCTCATTGAATGGATTTGGGAAAGCTGTATGATCAAGATTTACCAATTGTATTTTATCATTCGCAGTTGTTAATGCCACCGAACGAAGATTTACACCTTCTATTACCTTGACATCGGGCGATACAAATTCGGTTTCAACATCGAGGTTCAGTTGTGTTTCGTTAGTAATTTCAGCAATTACAATGGCTTTTAAACGTAACAAATCAGAGTCTTTAGCTATAGTACGGCCATCTTGATCCATCCATGCAACACGCACAATACCATTCTCGTTGTCAATTGTGTAAAGGTCGAACCCTTCAACAGATGTAACGCTGATAAGGCTATTATCATAACGAATACCGATATTCAATGCAGCTACATTAAGATCCTGACTTAAAATCAGTGGAAGTGTGACTTCTTCGCCAACGGTTGCATTGATTGTTTGAGCTGTAGTAAGAACCGCACTGCTTTGCTTACTTTCCACCGGATTGTAGGATGCATTCATGTCGCCCATTGCAACAAAAAATACATTAAATATATTCAAGCCTGTTTCAACTTGTGGCATTTGTCCTTCATAATAAACAGAGGTAGCAGCAGAACCGGCATTGAAAATTCCATTGGGAGCAAACATAATATCAGGAGCCTGCGGATATACCTTTGTAAAGTGGTCATTCACTTTGGCGCCTGCAAGACGGAAATTATGGGTGTTTTGTGGGAATGGTGAAGTTTCGGGCAGTCCCATGGAGCGATAAAGTATAGAAAGTGCATCAAGCGATGTTATACTTTCGCTACTGTTTACATCGGCAATTGCGTTGAAATAAGGCGTATAATTATTCGAAACTGCATCTTTAATCCACGGGAATACATCCACTTCAGGACTTTC
The DNA here is from genome assembly GCA_964463695.1 of uncultured Lentimicrobiaceae bacterium. Taxonomy (GTDB): domain Bacteria; phylum Bacteroidota; class Bacteroidia; order Bacteroidales; family F082; genus JALNZU01. The sequence goes on from CAYXCZ010000004.1 coordinate 85,296, forward strand.
AAGTCCCAAATAATTGGCAATCAATGCATCGATCGAACTCACACCACCCCAGTTGTTCCATAACCAGGTATCACCCAGAAGGTTATTTGGATTTTGTTCCCATACACGTAATGTGTAACTGCGTCCGGCTTCAATATTATTGAATTCAAAATAGGACGAAAGATTAGCATTCACATTGTATGTAACCAATTGTCGAGGACGCACCGGAACCCCGTTTTCGAAAAGCTGAGCATAAAATACATGATTATTTTCAGGTGAAGGTATTAAGGTTTCATCTGCATTAAAATACTTCAACTGTCCTGCAATCTTTTCGAGCTGACCACCTTCGGTAAGGTCAAGCACAATAATATTTGTTAAGCCCCCCTGAGGATTTGCAGTATTTGTCTGACCCCAGAAACCATCCTCAGATGTCTTGGTTTGAACAATATTGCCGGTAGTAAGGCTTCTTTCCTCCACTCTTCGCACTCCGTAAGAGTTTACGTTTGGTACAATACCTCCCCATGAACCAATTGATTCAGCAACTTCTTCACGGTAGAAAGCTGGATAAGATGTGTTTGTAGCATAATCAACACCAGTTGTCTCGATACTTGTTCCATAAAGTGGCCTTCCAATGCCATTCACATTGTCATAAATAAAAGCAAAGTTTTTTGGACCAGCATCAGAGATAGCTCTTATGCCTGAACCTGACATTTCATCGCTCAATTGTCCGAAATTTAAAACAGTCACACCTTCAGTTGTAAGATAATGTGTAGCAGTGGTGCCTCCCATACCATCATTCAGACGGATGCGCATAAAGACCGTATTTCCTGGTGTATAGCGCACATTTCCGGTTGGCTCTAACATAAACCATCCGGTGTACTTACCTGTTGCATCAGAAGTTAATGTTCCGTATTGACCAGCCGTGCTAAATCCTGGATTTGTGCTGCGATAGAAGTTGTTCTGATTGCTAAAGATTGGATTTCCTGCTCCGGAATCAGTTGGACCATCACCTGAAGCTACTGCCTGATTTATATATCGGTAAACACTGTTTGGATTCAAATTAGTGATTGTAGCCCTGAAAGCAAAAGGAAGGCGGTTATTGTTGGTTCCGTTTACACCTTGAATATATAGTGGCAATAAATCGGTAGTCAAAGCAACTTCTCCCAGTGTAGTTGCACTTCCCTGTGGTACAACTCCATCTTTTTTGTAGTTAATCTGATTGCCAAGACCATTGTATGGGAATATCTTAAAGAAATAAGTGGTTTCAGGATTCAACCCTGTAAAAGCAACATTTTGTGTTCCTTGAGTCACATTTTTAACCAAAAGAGCGTCTGCTTCTGAAACACCATCTGTTGGATCTGCAATTGATGCAAAACCAATCGTACTTCCTTTTACTAAATATGATGATGAAACTGCATCTATCCAGCTTGCAGTCAATTGTGTCCTAGAATTAACAGAAACCGTAAAGCCTGAAACATGGTTCAATGGCTCTGTGGCAGGCATCTGAACACTTCCATTGAGAGCAACATTTTTAGCGATTGCATTCATTGAACTTACCACAACACTTTCAGCATAAGTACCTGTAGTTAAATTTCCTTTAAGCCGGGTAAAAATATGTGTTGGAGAAACAGTTCCACCTACAGCCAAAATCTGAATGGGATTCTGAGCAGTAAACTGATTTCCTCCTAAAAGAGAAATTTCATAAGATGCAGGTGCTGTGACTATTAATTGTGAAACAAGTTTTGCTCCACTAACAGTAAATTGTTGTTCAATTGATGGGCCAAACCCAACGACATAAGTAAAGCCTTGAAGCGTATTTGGACTGACAACGACAGTAGGTGTGGTATTAAGATCTAAAACAATAATCTCGGTTAATCCACCGGCAGGATTTGCTGTTTGTACTTGTCCCCATTGACCATTGGGTGAAGTTTGAACTGAAACAACACCACCGGTAGTGAGGCTTCTTTCTTCAATTGTTCGTATTCCTGAGGCATTGATATTGGGAACAATTGTTCCAAATGCACCATTTACACCGCTAACCTGAGTTCTGTAAAATGAAGGATAAGTTGTAATTGAGGCATAATCAACACCAGTAGTTTCTATACTTGTTCCAGCAATAGGGCGGGTGCTACGATCATTAGCTCCATATAGAAAAACGAAATTTCTTGGGTTAAAGTTTGAAAGAGCACTTAATCCTGTTCCTGTGCTTGTATTAGACTCAACACCAAACCCAAGCATTGAAATTCCGGATGTGGTAAAATAATGTGCAGCAGCTGTCCCACCAGCACCATTGTTTAGCCTTACACGCATAAAAACTTCATTTCCTGGTGAGAATCTTGCGTTTGTTGTAGGCTCAAGCAGAAACCATGAACTCGCCTCACCATTAGCATTGGTTGTAAACTCACCATAATTTCCGTCAGATGACAAACTTGGTGAAGTTGACCTCAAAAATGTTCCGTTTATATTAACATAGATCGGATTTCCTGCACCACTTACAGTAGGCCCATCAGTAGCGCTAACAGCCTGATTGATATACCTGTATGTTGCATTTGGCAAAAGACCTGTGAAGCTAAGCCTGAAAGCATATGGTAATCTGCTTGTGCTGGTGCCAAAAGTCAATGGAAGTAAAACTTCAGAAAAACTGGGTCCTGAAGGAGTTGAGGCCATAGCCTGAGGAACTACTCCACCGGTTTTATAATTTATCTGAGCACCACTACCGTTGAATGGAAATATTTTAAAATAATAAGTTGTTAGAGCATTTAGATTTTCAAATGAATAGGTACCAATACCACCTGCAACTTTGCCTACTAAGCCGGTGCTATTTTCTTCTATGCCATCTATTGGAGGTAAAATATTATCAAAGCTTACTAAACTTCCTTTTATTAGATACCCATCAGCCGGAGGCAGTGCATCAGTCCAGGAAGCCTTTATTCTATTGAAAAATTCAGCTTCAGCTGCGAAGAGGCTCGCATGATTAATTGGTTCAGGAACTCCTGCCAATACAGCTCCGGAAAGGAGAACTGTTTGAGTTGCGGCGCCTTCCGTTGAGATGTATATTGTCTCTTCATTGTAATTACCAGCCGCTAAGCCGCTTTTTAACCTTACATAAACATTGGCATTTATAATTGATGCTGCATTTGCTCCAAGAAAAATGCTATTAACAGGTTGAAAACCTACACCACCCACCAGTGAAATTTCATAATTTGCAGGCGGAATTACTGAAGCTCCTGAGGTAATGTTAGTGCCACTTACGACAAAAGACTTGATGATAGAAGGGCCGTTGCCTTCAACATAGTTAAAACCATCTAAAGTTCCCGGACTGACAGCAAGTGATGTTGTTTGATTAAAGTCGATGAATATAACGTTGGCAGTTCCCCCAGTTGGATTAATGGTACTGTTTGCTCCCCAAACACCATTGGACGAAGTGCGTCTTGAAACAACTTCACCTGTTGAATGGCTGTTTTCCTGAATCAATTTTACGCCATTAGGGTTCATATTTGGAATAATACCCCCCCATGATCCGTCATCACCTGCAACATTATCACGATAAAATGCAGCCCATGTTGTGGCAGAAAAATCAATTCCGGTCGCCTCAATATTAGTACCATACAATGGTCTTCCTGTTCCGGAAGTGTTATCATAGAGAAAAATGAAATTTTTAGGAACAGCGATAGATTCAGCACGTATTGCTGTACCCTCATTGGCATTGGCTGTAGTGCCGAAATTAATGACTTTAATGGAATTGTTTGTTGTGAGGTAAGTTACAGCAGTGTTTCCATTGTTGCCATCATTTAATCTTATACGTATAAACACTTCGTTTCCAACAGCGAAACGATCGTTACCGGTAACTTCATTCATAAACCAACCGGTGAACGAGCCATTGGCATCTGTTGTTAAAGTTCCAAAGGCCCCTGTTGTATTAAATGTGGGACTTGTTGATCTCGTATATGTTTGATCTGCATTAACAAAAATAACATTACCAGCTCCATTGTTTGTTTGAGTATCTGTACCTAATACAAGCTGATTGATATACTTGTAGGTAGTATTTGGTAAAAGATTGTCAATTTTTACTCTGAAAGCAAAAGGTATTCGACTATTATTAGTCCCGAATAACCCCTGTACGTAGCGCGGAAGGATTAATTCAGTTAATGCCGGACCGGGCACTATTGTTATACTGGTACTAATTGCCGGAGTTAACCCCGCTGAGCTTGCTTGCAGCGTATATGTTCCTGGCTGATCAAAACTGATGTTATTAAAGGTAGCAATTCCGTTAACAGCAGTTTTAGATACCGTGCCGTTCACATTTCCCGGACCAGTGGATTTCAGAAGAGTGACCTCTCCTGTAAAGTTTTTGTCAATTAAATTATTACTATTTCGTGCTTCAACGGTAAAACTCCCAATACTCGCCCCTTGTTGGCCGTTGACAGGAAACCCTGCAAAAATTAAATTAGTTGCCGGAGAGCTTACAGCATATGAATATTCCAGAGAAGTTGTAATTGCTGTTTGATTATCAGTAGCCGAAATTGAATAGTAAACGTTTGAACCATCAAGCTGAGCCGGGATAGAGGTTTGAGTAGTGTATGTGCCATTGCGCAGGGCAATCATGTTTATTTGATTACTCAATACTCCCGATTGCAATCCCCAATTTAATACAACGCCCGCAATTGTACCATCAGTATCATTAACATCAGCAGTGATATTGACACTAGTTGTTGTGGTAATATTTAAGGCAGGGTTCTGCACGATGTTGCTGATGGAAGGAGGAGCATTTGCGCCCCCACTATAATCAGTCATAGAAATATCATCAATATTTAGCTGACGATTGGATGTTCCAGTCTCTGTCGCTCTTTTAATTCTTACGAAAACTGTGCCTGACACGTTTACAACCTGAGAAAAGACTTGTACGTCATTTGTAGCAGGAGCGGTGAAATTATTTCCAATTTGAGTCCATGGTCCAGAAACACTGTTTGCATATTCGACTCTCCAATCAACCTGAGTTGCAGTCCCATACCTACGGTAACTAAAGCTGATTGTACCCAAGCCATTAGCTTTACCATCAAGCATTGTCATAACTGAGGATCCATAACCCCTTAAACGTGCGGCCCTCAGTCCATTCTTCCAATCACTAGCTTCTGTACCTATAAGTACATCTGTCATGTTCCATTGCAACCCACTAAGACTTACTGTACCTGAAGCGTATGCTGTTTTAGTTTCTCCAGCTCCTTCAAAATTAACAATATACTGCCCCTGTACCACACCAGACATTGCCATAAGGGTAAGAAGAAAGAATAATCTTGTAAAGCTTTTCAATAGAAGTAATTTTTGTTTCATAACAATCATTTTTATTTTATTTAAATTTAATTTGTCTTTACAGAGTTAGGATTATAGTTGAGAATTAATAACACGAGATATTTCAGGGAAGATAAAAAATGTAATAGTTGTTAACTCATTATATGGTAATACATTATAATGAAGTAATTGCTGCTTAAGCATCAAGGTTTCTATTGAAATTTTCAAAAACTGTGAAGGGCAAAGTTAAAAAATATTATTAAGTGGGAGACTTTTATACCTTGTGTTGTTTGTTAACAATTTATCAACTTTAAGTAAAAAATGAACTCTTGATCAAAGTCAGATTGAGAAAGCCTCACGAAAAATAAAAAAAAGTCTGCTAATAAGAATCATATCGACTAATTCCGGATTCTATAAACCTATTTTCTAACACTCAACAGTACCTACAATGCTGATCACGTGTCCCTTTTTGTTTTTGTTTACAACGCACTCACCTACGAGATTCTTCAGGTTGAAGAAAAACATATCGACTAAGTGTTTTTGTGTGAATGATCTTTTTAAGCAACATCAATATTCAGAAGCCTTTTCGAATACAATTAATAACCTACTTCAGCCCAATTCAGACAGGCACTGATTTGCATGGGGTATTCGTGCTTTATATAAGTTCTTTCTTATATTTGTGGCTGATAAAAACTTACGATCATGCTTTTAACATCTGCCGACAGCTATAAACCAAATCATCATATAAGGATAGTAACCGCTGCCTCTCTTTACGACGGACACGATGCCGCCATAAATGTCATGCGACGTATCATTCAGGCCAGTGGTGCCGAAGTCATCCATTTGGGTCACAACCGTTCAGTTCATGAAGTTGTTACAACAGCCATACAAGAGGACGTTCAGGCGATTGCAATAACATCCTATCAGGGTGGGCATCTTGAATATTTCAAGTATATGTATGATCTTTTGGCGGAGGCAGGCTGTGGTCATATTCGTATTTTTGGTGGTGGAGGCGGAGTTATTCTTCCTGCCGAAATGGAGGAGCTGCATAATTATGGTATCACCCGGATTTACTCTCCCGACGATGGCCGCTCGATGGGCTTGCAAGGTATGATCAACGATCTGCTGGAAAAATCGGATTTTCCAACAGGAAAAAATGTAAAAAAGGATCTGGAGGCCTTACGCCAAAAAGACAATAAAATCATTGGACAACTCATCTCTGCTGCAGAGAACCATCCGGAAGAGGTGCGCGGATTTATTGAAGAACATAGCAAAAATCTTATACACCGCTCACCTGTTTTGGGAATCACAGGAACAGGAGGGGCAGGAAAGTCGAGCCTTGTGGATGAAATAGTTCGCCGCTTTGTTCACGACCAGAAAGATAAAAAACTGGGTATCATCTCTGTTGACCCCTCCAAGCGCCGGACCGGAGGTGCATTACTTGGCGACCGTATTCGGATGAATGCCATCGACCACCCAAATGTTTACATGCGGTCGCTGGCCACCCGTCAGTCGAATCTTGCCATGTCAAAATATGTACGCGATGCCGAAACAATTCTTCAACTTGCCGGATTCGATCTTATTATTCTGGAAACTTCAGGTATCGGACAGAGCGACACCGAAATCATTGATCACAGCGATGTTTCACTTTATGTCATGACCCCTGAATACGGGGCAGCCACTCAGCTCGAAAAAATTGATATGCTGGACTTTGCTGATCTAATTGCGCTGAATAAATTTGATAAAAGAGGAGCTCTCGATGCCTTGCGTGATGTTAAGAAACAATACCAGCGCAATCATAAATTCTTTGATGAAGACCCTGACACGATGCCAGTTTTCGGAACAATTGCTTCGCAGTTCAACGACCCTGGTGTTAATGCGCTTTACCTTGCACTTCTGGCGAAACTCAATCAAAAAGCTAAGGCATCATTTCTTACCTCAATGGAGCATCCGGATGAAATGTCGGAGAAACTTTTCATCATACCTCCAAAAAGGGTGAGATACCTCAGCGAGATTTCTGAAACTGTGCGCAACTATAACGATTGGGCCGAAAAACAGAGCGTACTTGCTCACCGGCTTCAAAGCCTCAAAGAAAGCTCAAAAATGCTTACTGAACTAAATCACACGCACGAACTACATGTAATTCAGGAACTTATAAACCGTGAAAAGCGCAAACTCGACCTGTCAACTTTTGATATAATTGAGGGGTGGGCCGAAAAGAAAAAGAAATATACCGACCCATGGTATGTTTTTCGTGTGCGTGACAAAGAGATAAAAGTTGAAACACACACAGAAACTTTATCCCATCTGCAGGTTCCAAAAGTTGCCATGCCTCCCTTTCGTTCATGGGGAGAAATTGTACGGTGGGCGTTGCTGGAAAATGTGCCAGGAGAATTTCCTTTTGCTGCCGGTGTGTTTCCTTTCAAACGGGAAGAAGAAGACCCAACCCGCATGTTTGCAGGCGAAGGTGGTCCTGAACGAACCAACCGCCGTTTTCATTATGTTTCGCATGGGTTACCAGCCAAGAGACTTTCAACGGCTTTCGACTCCGTGACTCTTTATGGCGAAGATCCTGATCGTCGTCCCGATATTTATGGAAAAATTGGTAACGCCGGTGTGTCGATTGCCTGTCTCGATGATGCAAAAAAACTTTATTCCGGTTTCAATCTCGCCGATTCAAAAACAAGCGTCAGCATGACCATCAACGGGCCTGCTCCTACCCTTGTTGGATTTTATATGAATGTTGCTATTGACCAGCAATGTGAGCGATATATCAGGGAAAATGGCCTCAAAAAAGAAACCAATGCCATTATTGAAAAGATCTTCAATCAGAAAAACCTTCCTCGTCCATCCTATCAGGGCAATCTCCCCATCGGTCATGATGGTCTCGGCCTCATGCTTTTGGGTGTAACGGGCGATATGGTTTTACCCAAAGAAGTTTATGAACGTATCAAAGCTGAAACTATCTGCAAGGTACGCGGGACGGTTCAGGCAGATATTTTAAAGGAAGATCAGGCTCAAAACACCTGCATCTTTTCTACCGATTTCTCCCTCAAGCTTATGGGTGATGTTCAGGAATTTTTTATCAAAAATGCTGTTCAGAACTTCTACTCGGTTTCCATTTCGGGCTATCATATCGCTGAAGCAGGAGCTAACCCTATCAGTCAGCTTGCCTTCACCCTTGCTAATGGATTTACCTATGTTGAGTATTATCTGTCACGGGGAATGAAAATTGATGACTTCGCTCCTAACCTTTCGTTCTTCTTTTCAAATGGCATCGATCCCGAGTTTTCGGTCATTGGAAGGGTGTCACGCCTAATTTGGGCCAAAGCGATGAAGAATAAGTATGGAGCCAACGAGCGATCACAAAAACTAAAATACCACATTCAGACCTCAGGGCGGTCGCTGCATGCGCAAGAAATTGATTTCAACGATATCCGGACTACTTTACAAGCGTTATATGCTATCTATGATAATTGTAACTCATTGCATACCAATGCTTATGATGAAGCCATTACTACCCCAACAGAAGAAAGTGTACGCAGGGCAATGGCCATCCAAATGATCATTAATCATGAGTTGGGAATGGCAAAAAATCAAAACCCATTGCAAGGGGCTTTTATTATTGAAGAACTAACAGCACTTGTAGAAGAAGCTGTAATGGCCGAATTTGACCGGCTGACTGAGCGAGGTGGGGTTTTGGGGGCTATGGAAACGATGTATCAGCGAAGCAAAATACAGGAAGAGTCACTCTATTATGAAACGCTCAAACACACTGGTAAGCTGCCAATTATGGGCGTGAACACCTTCCTTTCAAGCAAAGGTTCTCCAACCGTAACACCTGGAGAGGTCATCAGAGCTACTGTTGAAGAAAAAGAATACCAGATTGAAATGCTGGGACGCCTTCATCAATGCTGGGAAAAGGAAGCCTCCGAAAGTTTATCCATTCTTAGAAAAGCTGCACTCAACAATGAGAATGTTTTTGAAACACTAATAGAAACAACCAAATACGCTTCGCTCGGACAAATTACCCGACTGCTTTTTGAAGTGGGTGGACAGTACCGCAGAAATATGTAATTGTAATTATTTGCGAATGCACACGTCAAATCTGGTTTATTCAGCCAGGTTTGACAAAAAAACGCCTTCAATTTAGATTCATTCCATATTAATAGCTAATATTGCGCCCTGATTTATTCATCTGGAAGCGTTTACAGGAAAATCGATCACGCATCATTCTCCACTTTTTACATAGATACCTGAATATTTCACAGAATAAAATGATCAATTAATGTATCATATTATTCATTTTTTGATACAGTAATCAAACATCACACAATGAAACACTTTACTTTTTTTCTAGCCTTCATTCTGACAGGCTTCATGGCTTTTTCTCAAGAATCAGGCCCTGTAAAAGCGAGCATGAGCGGACAACTTCCTCTACCCGTTTATGTACCTAGTATTGCTCAGCAACTCAAGGATGGCACCTTTGTCGGAGTTGAAGATGAGACTCCCCGCCTTGGTCAACCAAAACGCAGCGGAGCAAATATGACGATTCCCGGCAAAGGGCTACCCCATGGAAACGATGCGCTTGTTGCCAATCAGCAATCAGCAAACCAACACAGAGGCAAAGAACCTTTGCTGGTATTTGATGCCAATACTTCCTCCTATACTCCTTCTGATCCAACAGGTGCTGTTGGACCAAACCATTTTGTCGGCGCATGGAACACCGGTTTCAGGATTTTCGACAAACAAGGTAATCCACTTGCTCCGGCAGCTTCGTTATCAACACTTTTTCCAGGAAATAATCTTGGTGATCCAATCGTATTATACGACGTACAAGCCGACAGATTCATCGTTACCGAATTTGATCAAAGTCCAAATGGTTTCAATGTTGCCGTTTGTCAGGGCCCTGATCCTGTTAATGACGGATGGTACGTTTACACTACCGGCCTCACTACCGGTCAGTTTCCTGATTACCCAAAATTCAGTATTTGGTCAGATGGCTACTATGTAACAGCAAATATCTCTACCAATAATCGTTTATTCGTCATTGAGCGTGACTCAGCACTTGTTGGCTCACCTGCCAGATTTGTTGCATTCCCGCTTACCGGAATAAAAACCTCAGGTTTTTACAGCCCGCAGGCTTTCAATGTGACCAACGGCGATCTTCCTCCGGCAGGTAATGCATCCATCGTTTATATGCAGGACGATGCATGGAGTGGTGTTTCTGAAGACCATCTTAAGATTTGGACAGCAAATGTTAACTGGGTAACACCTGCACAATCCACCATTTCTCAGCCACAGGTTATAAATACTACACCATTTATTTCTGTTTTCGATGGGGGCTCTTTCTCAAACCGTCCGCAACCTTCGGGCCCTGATCAGGATGTTTTACAGGCAACCATCATGAATCAGGCACAATACCGCCGTTTCCCCGGATACAACAGCGTGGTTTTCAACTTTGTTGTTGATACCGACGGAACAAATGGTGAATTAGCAGGAATCCGCTGGTATGAACTTCGTCAAACATCTGATGGCGATCCATGGGAAATTTATCAGGAAGGAACCTATATCTCACCAAATAACAATAAGGATGCTTTCTCCGGCAGCATGGCAATGGACGGCTACGGAAACATTGGAATGGGTTATACAACCGTAAGTTCAACCGAAAAAATTGCTATTTATTACACCGGTCGTTATGCCAGTGATCCATTAGGTCAAATGACAATTGAAGAAACCCTTTTAGCTCAAAGTCTTAACAACAACGGGTCAAACCGCCTTGCCGATTATGTACATCTGACTGTTGACCCGGCAAACGATAAAACTTTCTGGCATATAGCTGAATATTTTAAAAGCGGCCGCAAAGATGTTGTGGGAGTATTTCAGATAGCCTCTGACAATAACCACGATGTTGGAGTGATGGCAATAACAGCACCTAATGATGGCGTACTCAGTGAAGAAGAAACAGTTACTGTTTCACTCTTTAATTACGGCATTGAAGGACAGCGTGATATTCCGGTCTTTTTCCGGGTTGATGAGGGGGAATGGGTGTATGAAGTTTTTGCCGACACACTGCCGCCTGCAGCCACTGCAGAATATACTTTTACTGCAAAGGCAGCCATGGGCACTGTTGGCCAAACATACGCACTTCAGGTTGGAACTGCACTTGTGAATGATGAAGGTACGTTTAATGATACCCTTGTAAAACAAGTTACTTACCTCACTTCCAATGATATGGGTGTTGTTGCTATTCTTTCACCTGTTTCAGGTATCGGTATATCAGAAAATGAAGATGTTACCGTTACCATCACCAATTACGGTACTGCTGAAATGACAAATTTTGAAGCGGGCTATCTCTTTGAATCAACGCTTGTGACCGAAGTAGTTCCCGGACCTGTTGCTACAGCCGAAACAATAAACTACACGTTTCAACAGCCAGTTTCTTTTCCGGCCCTTGGCGAATATCAACTAAAAGCATTCACCAGCGTAACTGAAGACTCAAATACAGCCAATGACACAACAACGGTAACTATCGTTAAATCAAACTGTCAGCCTGGTGCCGACTGTTCCTTCGGTGACGGACTCACCTTGTTCAGATTTAACAATATTAACAATGTATCTGCTTGCAGTCCTGATGGTTATGGTGATTACACTGATCAGGTCGCTGTCATTGAACAGAATGAAACCTACGAGCTGGAAGTGACAACAACCTACGGAGATCAGTTTGTACGGGTGTGGATTGATTACAACGACAATTTCGTTTTTGAAGCCGATGAGCTGATTGTTGACAATATCGAGCTTGGCAATGGACAAGGAGCTGGAACCTATTCACAAATTGTGATCGTTGATATTCCCGAAACGGTTGCTCTTGGAGAACATATTTTACGTGCTAAAACAAGCTGGGATGAACCCGTTCCGGATGATGCATGTGAAGGTTCAGAATATGGCGAAACGGAAGATTATAAGGTTAATGTTGGTATCTATACCGATCTTACAACCCGCCTGATCAACCAAACTGAACTTCAAATACGCACAGTTGGAAACAACCAGTTTGAAGTTGTAATGGAATCCAATGAGCTGAATGAAACGCTTGTACTTAGTCTGCATAATATTCTTGGTCAAAAAGTTATCGAAAACCGCATCAGCAAATCAAACGGACGTTATACCTATCCTTTGGATCTTTCGTATGCTGAAGCAGGAGTTTATATCCTCCGCGTTGGAACATATAAATACGGTAAAGTTCAAAAAATCAGGGTGCAGTAATAAACGACTCAATAATATAGAAGACCTGCCAGCGCAATTTTGGCAGGTCTTTTTATTTTTAAAGTTTTGAAATTTACACCCATTGTTGTTAAGTCCTTAGGATTATAAGCTTACCAATTTAGCTTACAATTATTTTGGTGTAATTCTCCCGATTCTTCACTAACGCTGTAAACAACAATATTAGACTACTCGTAAAGAAAGCAGTATGACTGTTTGGCATTGGAGTTGAGATACAGTGAACAATAAACATTACTTTTGCGTTGTTTTTAGGCTTGGCTTCAGGCTTTTTTATTAAATAGCAGTTTTAAAAAATGAATAAATATAAAATCTATCTGCCGTTATTGTTTTCGGTAGTGCTGGCAGGAGGCTTGTATCTTGGATATCGCATTGGTTCTTCTGCAGCTTCAGGCGACGAATCGTCGTTTTATCTTCCCGTTCAAAAAGGAGGAAAACTTGATAATATTCTGCAATTTATTGAGCAGGATTATGTTGATACAGTAAACAGTGAAATGCTTGAAAACAATGCAATAAAAGGCATGTTGGAAAAACTTGATCCTCATAGTCAGTACATTACTGCAGAGGAATTTCATGAGATGAATGATCCATTGCTGGGAAGTTTTGAAGGCATCGGTGTTTCGTTCCGCATCGAAAAAGATACTATAACCGTTATCAATCCTGTAAAAGGTGGTCCATCAGAAAAAGTTGGTATAATGGCTGGCGACCGCATTGTATTTATTGACGATTCCCTGGTTGCAGGTATTAAAGTGACCAATCGTGACGCGATGAGGAAACTTAAAGGCAAAAAAGGCACACAGGTACGGGTAAAAATTCATCGTCGTGGCATGGAAGGTCTTTCCGATTTCACCATCACACGCGATGTTATACCAACTTATAGTCTCGACGCCTCTTACATGGTCAATAAACAAATCGGATATATCCGCCTCAACAAATTTGCTGCAACCACATATGAAGAATTTGTTGATGCCGCTGAAAAGTTAAAAGATGAAGGTATGACACAATTGATCCTCGACCTTCGCGGCAACACAGGCGGTTATCTCAAAGCAGCTACCGATTTAACGGATGAATTTCTCAGTCAGGACAAACTCATCGTATACACTCAGGGCAAAAATCGCCCTAAGTCGTTTAGTTTTGCCCACCGCTCTGGCTTATTTGAGGAAGAGGATATAATCGTTCTCATTGACGAAGGCTCAGCCAGCGCAAGTGAAATTGTTGCAGGAGCGTTGCAGGACAACGATAGGGGAACAATAATCGGAAGGCGTTCCTTCGGAAAAGGTCTGGTTCAGGAACAACTTTCGATGCGCGATGGTTCAGCATTACGCCTCACAGTTGCCCGTTATTATACCCCTACCGGTCGCTCCATTCAGAAACCTTACGATGGCGACTTCGAAAAATACCACCACGAATCCTTCGATCGTTACGACAACGGAGAAATGATGAATGCCGACAGCATCCACCAGACAGATACTGTAAAATTCATAACTCCAAAAGGTAAGATTGTTTATGGTGGTGGGGGGATTACTCCTGATGTGTATGTCCCACTGGAAAGCGATAGTAGTCTTTTTTTCTATAACAGATTGGCTAATAGTGGATTAATATTTCAATATGCTTTCGACTATGCCGATATTAAGCGTGCTGAATTGTCGAAATTCAAAAATGTTGAAGCCTTTAAAACACAATTCAACATGACCGATCAAATGCTGAAAGAGCTATATCAATTAGCTGAAGAAAAAGGCATCAGCAAACCGGCTGCAATCAGTTCGGAAAGTAAAAAATACATCCGCACTTTATTTAAAGCTTATGTTGGCAGAAATATTCTTGACGACGCAGGATTTTATCCCATTTATCAAGAAATTGACCCGATCCTTCTCAAAGCGATAAGTTACCTCAAGGATCAACCTAAAAGCTAACAGTCTGTGCTGATTATCATAATTATCGGCATTTCCATGCTGTTGCGCCTGGCAACATTTGCAGTGGTAATCAATTATTACAAAGTTTCGCGCCATCGTACTGCCTGGCTGCTTATTGCAGTTGCGATGGTTTTGCTTGCACTTGAGAGCCTTTTTCAATTGCTTGCCCTCGCCGGAGTATCAACTTTAGCTTCTGATTCATTTATTCCATATGCAGCCGGCTTGGCTGTATCAGTTTTAATGCTCACAGGCACAGCACTTATCAGCACAATTCTAAAACGCCTGGCTGCTGCCGAAAAGAAAAAAGAAAACATAGAGCGACGGTTTCAGCTGCTTTTCAACACCAGCTCTGATCAGGTTTTTGTTCTCACTTTGGAAGGTAAGATAGTAGAAGTAAACCTCTCGGCCTGCGACAGGCTCGAAATGAAACGCGAGGAACTGCTGAACCGGTATTTCAAGGAGATAAAAGCTGGCACTGCTGCAGAAGGCGTGATGGATCACATCCATACCATACGCTCTAAAGGAAAATACATTTTTGAGACGGAGCTGCGCAGTAAATCCGGAAACCGTTTCCCGGTCGAAATCAATTGCCGGTTAGTTGAGATTGACGATCAACCCTACATCACCTGCATTGCCCGGAACATAAGTGAGCGAAAAGAACTCGATAAAAAAGTACGTATTGCTATCATTGAAACGGAAGAAACTGAACGAAAACGCTTTGCGAAAGAAATACACGATGGTCTCGGACCTCTGCTCTCCGCAATAAAATTATATGTGAACGAGCTGGATGCAATGGAAGATGACACCGATGAACGGCAAGAGTTCATCAGTCACATCAATGGTATGATCAATGAAGCCGTTGACTCAGCACGTAATATCGCTAATAATATCACACCTAAAACATTGGCTGACTTTGGATTAACCAAAGCTCTTACTACCTTTATTGAAACCATTAATGCCACGAATCTTCTTAAAATTACTACCCATTTTGATGTCGTTGACCGCAGCCTCGGGCCTACTATGGAGCTGATTTTTTATCGTATTACCAACGAACTTATCAACAATACCATCAAGCATGCAAATGCATCAGTGATCGATATTAAGTTAAGGTTCACCGAGCAAAAGCTTCATCTCAATTACCGTGATGATGGTATTGGTTTCGATCTGCAGCAGGCTATCGACAAAGGTGATAATCATATGGGCGTAAAAAATATTATCAGTCGTGTGCGCTCCATGAATGGCATCTTTAACTTCAGAAATACTGCACCAGGTATCGAGATATCGATAACTGTAGATATTCATCCTGATAATCATCAGACATAATTTGTACCACCCGGCTTTTGTAACTACAACTAACGGTAAGAACCCGATAACTTGTTGAAACGAGATGCATGCAATAAAACGATTATTTTTGCCCTAATGGAACCGAAATGATATTTCACCTGTCAAATCAACTGTCAATTCTTAAACATGAAAAAGCATTTTAAAAGTATAATAGGCGGCTTGCTGGCATTGGGATTGCTGGCATTAATCCTGTTCAACAAAACTGGTTTATTGAGCAAACAAAACGATCGTTCGGGTTTTGTTTCGGGGAAACAATCCGTTATCTTACCCGTTCATGCCATGGTGATGCGCGAAGCACCGCTTAACGATGTGCTCGTTGCTGCCGGATCGGTCATGGCCGACGAACAAGTAGAGATCGCAGCTGAGGCATCAGGGCGAATAACAAAAATACATTTCACCGAAGGCAGCAGTGTAAAAGCCGGCGACCTGCTCATCACAATCAACAATGCTGATTTGCTCGCTCAAGCCGATAGGAATAATTTTCAGCTTAAGCTGGCAGAATCACGCGAAGAAAGGCAAAAGCAGTTACTTGAAAAACAAGGTATCAGTCAGCAGACCTATGATCAGGTACTTACCGAACTGAATGCCCTAAGGGCTGAGGCTGCCCTTTTGGTGGCTCAGCTCGACAAAACCCGCATCAAAGCCCCTTTTGCCGGATTGGTTGGCTTAAGGTACTTAAGCGAAGGGAGTTTTGTAAGTCCGGGAACAAAAATTGTCAGGCTGGCACGTGTTCAGCCTGTTAAAATAGAATTTAGTGTACCTGAACGCTATGTTCAGTATGTTCACAATGGGGTGAGTATCAATTTTAAAGTTGATAATAGTGCTGAAACCTATGCCGCAAAAATCTATGCTATTGAACCAGTTATAGATATGCAATCACGCAGTATTACAGGAAGAGCATTGTATGAAAATAAAACTGGAGAAGTAATTCCAGGATCGTTCGCACGTGTTGAACTGCCTCTGATGAACCTCTCAGAAGTGCTTCAGGTGAAAGCTGAAGCATTGATTCCTGAAATGGGTAAAAATAAAGTTTTTGTATATCGTAACGGAAAAGCACAGCCTCAAAATGTAACCATTGGAATACGAACTGAACGTATGGTTCAGATCACTGAAGGTTTACAACAAGGCGATACCGTTATCACCACCGGATTACTTCAGCTTCGTCCGGGAATGGCTGTTGAACTTCGTCAATTGGATAAGCCATGAGTTTATCATCAACAAGTATTCAACGGCCTGTATTGGCTACAGTTATGTCTATTCTGATCCTGCTTTTTGGCGTGATCGGGTTGATGACTCTCGGTGTTAGGGAATACCCTAATGTCGATAGTCCTATTGTGACAGTTTCGACAAGTTATGTTGGGGCCAATGCCGATGTTATCGAGTCGCAGATTACTGAGCCACTCGAGGAGTCGATCAATGGTATTGCCGGCATCCGCACCCTTACCTCGGTCAGCCGCGATGGCAGAAGCACCATCACCGTTGAGTTCGATCTTTCGATTGATCTCGAAACGGCTGCCAACGATGTTCGCGACAGGGTTTCCCGTTCGCTTTCATTATTGCCCAATGATGCAGACCCTCCTATTGTAGCTAAAGAAGATGCTAATGCCAACCCCATACTTTTTCTAAACATTCGTAGCGAGCAACGCACCCTCCTCGAACTGACAGAGATAGCACAACGGACATTTAAAGAAAGTTTACAAACTATTCCTGGCGTTAGTTCTATCGCAATCTGGGGAGCAAAGGAGTATTCAATGCGACTATGGATCGACCCATCGCGCCTATCCGCCTTTAATATCAGTCCGTTGGATGTACGTAATGCTCTTTTGCGTGAGAACCTCGAATTGCCTTCGGGGCGTATCGAAGGCAACACAGTTGAGCTTACTGTTCGAACCCTCAGCCGGCTTGAGACACCTCAGGATTTTAACAACCTGATCATTAAAGAAACTGACGCAGGCATCATTCGCCTTAGTGATGTTGGTTACGCCGAACTTGCCCCTCTCAACGAACGAACCATCCTTCGCCGCGATGGCATCCCAATGGTAGGTAACGCCATCATTCCACAGCCGGGATCAAACCATGTGGAGATTGCTGACGAGTTTTACCGGCGTATTGAAAAAATAAAAAAAGACCTTCCTGAAGATATCGAGCTCGGGATTGGTTTCGACAATACCGATTATATTCGTCATGCAATAACCGAGGTAGAACAAACCATTTATCTGGCATTTTTACTCGTAGTGCTTGTTATCTTTTTTTTCCTGCGCGACTGGCGAACATCCCTCATTCCCGTTGTTGTTATTCCAATCTCATTGATAGGTTCCTTTTTCATCATGTATATTGCAGGTTTCTCCATCAATGTACTTACATTGCTTGGCTTGGTACTCGCAATCGGCCTTGTGGTGGATGATGCCATTGTTGTAATTGAAAATATTTACACTAAGATAGAGAAAGGAATGCCTCCCATGCAGGCAGGCCTCGAAGGCTCAGCGGAGATATTCTTTGCTGTCATAGCAACCACGGTAGCTCTTGCAACAGTTTTTCTCCCGGTCATTTTCCTCGAAGGACTCACAGGCAGACTTTTCAGGGAGTTTGGCATCGTGCTTTCGGGATCTGTTATTATTTCATCCTTTGTGGCACTTACCTTAACACCGATGCTCTCAACAAGGATGTTGAAACGAAGAGAAAAACACAACGCATTTTACGAATGGACCGAACCCTTTTTTACCTGGCTTACCGACCTTTACTCGAATAGTCTCGCAACTTTCCTGAAACGAAAATGGTGGTCGGTTGTCATTATTCTTGTTTCAGTTTTGGTTATTTTTGGTCTTGGCCGTCTGCTTCCTTCTGAACTTGCTCCTATGGAAGACCGCTCAGGGATGATGGCTTTTTCTACTGCTCCCGAAGGCAACACCTTTGAATACATGGAGTTGTATGTGCAGGAACTCATCGATCTGGTTCAGCGCGAAGTCCCTGAAACCTATTCACTCATAACAATCACTTCTCCTGGTTTTGGTGCTGCCAGCAGTGTAAATTCAGCTTTTGCACGTATCCGGCTTGTTGAACCTGACAAACGCGATCGATCACAGCAAGAAGTGGCTGATATGCTTACGAAGGAACTTGCAAAACTTACTCAGGTAAGAAGTTTTATAACACAGGAACAATCGATTGGCACACAGCGTGGTGGTCTTCCTGTTCAGTATGTGATCCAGGCACGTAATCTTACAAAACTCAAAGAGGTCCTTCCAAAATTCATGGAGGAAGTTGGAAAAAGTCCCGTTTTTCAGTTTGCTGATTTGAACCTCAAGTTTAATAAACCTGAACTTCAAATTACCATCAACCGCGAAAAGGCCCGTTCGATGGGCGTTTCGGCTCAGGATATTGCACAGACACTGCAACTATCGCTTAGTGGGCAACGTTTTGGTTATTTCATCATGAATGGAAAACAATATCAGGTTATAGGTCAGCTCGAACGTGCGTATCGGTCAGCACCGCTTGATTTGTCAACACTATTCGTGAAAAACAACCTCGGGCAAATGATTCAGCTGTCGAATCTGGTTGAAGTGAAAGAACAAACCAATCCCCCTGCCCTTTACCGCTACAACCGTTACGTGTCAGCAACAGTTTCGGCCAACCCGGTCACCGGTAAAACCATCGGCGATGGTATCATTGAGATGGATCGTATTGCTGGGCTGGTTCTCGACGACACCTTCAGCACCTCACTTGCCGGAACTTCCAAAGATTTTGAAGAGAGCTCCTCAAGTCTTGTCTTTGCGTTTGTTTTGGCTCTTATTCTCATTTACCTGGTCTTAGCAGCTCAGTTTGAGAGCTTCCGCGATCCGCTGATTATCATGTTTACAGTTCCGCTTGCCCTGGCAGGTGCGGTGTTGACATTATGGTATTTCGATAAGACCCTTAATATTTTCAGCCAGATTGGCATCATCATGCTCATTGGTCTGGTTTCGAAAAATGGAATCCTGATCGTTGAATTTGCCAATCAACGAAAAGCTGCAGGATTAACTAAAGCTGCCGCTATTCTCGATGCTTCAGTATCACGTTTCAGGCCCATTCTTATGACCAGCCTTTCAACAATCTTAGGAGCAGTGCCCATTGCGCTTGCTTTAGGTGCCGGTTCGGAAAGTCGTGTGTCAATGGGAACAGCTATCATTGGAGGTTTAACCTTTGCTACTCTGCTCACGCTTTATGTTATCCCGGGCATCTACAGCTATATTTCCGAAAAAGAGAAATCCGTATCCAATGTCAGTGCCGTATCTGATCAGACTGATTTACAAGTTGAAAACAAGAAAGAGGAAACACTATGAAGAAACACCTCATTTTCATCCTGATACTACTTTTGATTGTTGAAACAGCAATCACACAGGACTTCCTTACCATAAAGCAAGCCATCGATATCGGTCTCGAAAACAATTATGGTATTCGCCTTGGGAAGCAAGACCTGAATATTGCAGAAAATAACAACACATATGGCAACGCGGGTTTTTTACCTAAGTTGAATGTCAATGCAGCCCAGACAAACAGCGTCACTAATTCTCATCAGGCATTTCTGACAGGGCAAGTGAACGACCGCAGCGGAGCTAAATCGGATGCTTTTAATGCCGGGTTACAACTCAACTGGACGATTTTCGACGGGTTGAAAATGTTTGCAAGGCGTGACCAGCTTCAACAACTGGAAGAGATGGGTGAAATGCAACTTTTGCTTACAGTCGAAAACACGATAACAAACATTCATGTCAATTATTTCACGCTCGTGCAGCTCATGAAGCAAAAAAAAGTGCTGGAAAAAACCATCACTATTGGAAATGAGCGTTTAGCTCTGGCTGATGATAAACTTGCTTTTGGCTCAGGGTCTAAATTGGAAGTGTTACAGGCACTTGTTGACCTTCACAGCGATAGTGCGGCATATATGAATTTGTTAGATCAGATCAGCCGTAACACCATAACCATCAACACCTTACTTGGTAGATCGCCTGAAATTATGTTTGCAGTGGATGACCAGATTGAGCTCCATTCAGGGCTTGTTTATGATAGTCTCGAGAAACAATTACTCCATCGCAACACAAGTCTTCTGCTCAGTAAAAAAGATGAACAGCTCGCTCAACTCGCCTTAAAAGAGATAAAAGCAAGGCAATACCCTGAAATAGGTTTGAACGTCGGTTACAACTTTCTTAATCAAAAGAGTGAGTCAGGTTTTCTGGCTGAGAATCGCTCGTTAGGTCTCACTTATGGCCTGACAGCCAGCATGAATCTGTTCAATGGGTTGAATACCCAACGCGAACAAAAAAACCTGCGGGTTCAGATTGAAAGTAATCGCCTTCAGGTTGAATCACTCCAAAACGAACTCATAGCCGAACTGAAATCATCTTTCAGCAGCTATTCCAATAAACTGAAATTGAGAGTTATGGAGGCGCATAATTTGACCTCAGCACAGGAGAATTTGAATATTGCAGGAGAGCGTTTTGAGCTGGGCGACCTTTCAGGTATCGAATTCAGGGAGGCTCAACGTAATTATCTGGAGGCCGAAACCAGACTATTATTAGTAATTCTGGAAATAAAAATACTTGAAACACACTTGTTGCAACTTGCTGGAATGTTAACTGCTGCTTAGTGCCTCCTACACGGAAAACGGTTTCTTTTATAGCTTTATTCCACTTTCAGGAACAAATCATTGCATAAATTTTGATGAGGCAATTGTTTTTATTATTTTTACCCACCAATTGAAATCGAATAGCATTTCAATCAGTCCTTCAGCTAGTCCGGTAAAGAATAATATCCAAAGGTATGAACACAGCCAACAGCACTGATCATCAAAAAAACAGTTTTAAGTTGATACTTGATGCCATCACAAGCAATGTGTTTGTATTGGATCACGCGGACTGTTTTACCTATGTCAATCCTGCGTTTGCGCAGGCCTTGCAGCAACCATCAGAGCAACTTATTGGAAAATATCTGGCTGAATATCTGCTTTCAGGTAGCAGCCGCAATCTGTTCAGCAAGGGTGATTCTATTCAGGCTTTTGATACTTTACTCTTAAAAAAGGCTGATGAAAGTCCGCTTACATTGCATATGAGTATGACACGCCTGGAACAGGATGGTCAGCAGCACTGGTTATATCAGGAAACAACAAGTCAGGATACTAAAAACCTGCTAAAAAATGCCTATCATGAAGAAGTGCTCGATGCAATACCCGACCTTCTTTTTGTGCTCGACCACGACAGGCAAATTGTAGGCTACCACGCGCCTTCAGATCAGATGTTGGCAACACCGCCTTCGGTTTTTTTAGGGAAAAAATGTGGCGATTTTTTACCTGACGATGTAACACAAATAATCAATCAAGCACTTGACGAGGCCGACAGCAAAGGTTCTTCCATCGGAAAAACATACCGTCTCGACAAAGACGGTACCCCTGCCTGGTTCGAACTTTCAATAAAACGTAACGATGAGGCAGGTCAGTTCAAATACATTGCCCTGTCACGTGATATTTGCTCTTCAAAACTAAATGAAATAGCTCTGGCACAAAGCGAAGCACGCTTCCGTAGCGTCATCGAGCAAAGTGATGAAGGCATCGTTCTCATCAATACAGAAGGCCGAGTCATTCTCTGGAACAGAAGTCAAAGCAAAATTACTGGTTACACTTATGATGAAGTAGAAGATAGGTTTATCTGGGATGTGATGTTTGAAATGGGAACACCTTTTCAGAAATCGGTACCAGGAGGACTTGAGCAGGTAAAAAACCGTATTAACTCTATCCTTCAAAAACAAGATAACCAGTATATCGGGCAGCCAATGGAGTCGGAAATTGTCAAAAAAGACGGTACACGCCGATTGATATCCACCACCTTATTTCCGGTTGAATACAGCGATCAATACCTTCTTGGAGCGATACACCATGATATTACCGATATTAAAAAAGCAGAACTTACCTTACTCGAAAACGAGGCTTATATCCGAACTCTTTATTACGACTCCCCTGTCCCGGTTCTTGTTATCGAAGAAAGCAATCAAAATGTATTTGATTTAAATAATGCTGCTCTTGCAGCTTTTGGCTGCACAAACAGGAACGACCTGGTTGGTAAAAATGTAGGCGAGCTTCTGCCCCCTGAAAATGAAGATGATCTGTATTTTAACCGGCAACAGATTGCAGAAAAGCTCGAATTGATTTCCAAAGCCAACGATAAAACCTTTGACTGTCATTTCCGTTCATATACGGGACAGATTTGGGACGCGCGAGTGCACACATTCCGCTTGTCGATTTATGAAAAAGATCTGGTTCAGCTCACACTGATTGATACTACTGCGCATAACAAAGCAATGAGTGCGCTCTTTGAAAGTGAATCTCGCTACAGAGCGGTAGCCGAAAATGCTAACGCCGGCATTGCAATTGTTGACTTGGAAGAACGTATCGTTTTCTCCAACGAAACCATGGCAAAATTGTTAGGCTATACTAAAGAAGAAATTCTTGGAAAGCCTTTCAGCAACTATGTTCCCGAAGCCACCTACAACCTGATGACAGAGAAAACGTTCCAGCGTTTCAATGGCATTATCGATCAGTATGAAGCCGACTTTTACCACAGCGATGGCAGCCTGAATACCTTCTCTGTTTCAGCATCGCCATTGTTCTCCTCATCCATGGAAATGATTGGAACCGTGGGAGTTATGATCGATATTACGCAGCAGAAAAAAGCCGCTCAAAAACTTGTCGAGACAAGCGAACAATTACAAGCCATATTGGCTTCGATGCCAGATATGATTTTTATACTTGACAAAAACGGAAGGTATATTGATTTCTATATCAACCAAAACTTATTCCCTCATCAGGCTTATCAACCCAAAAAAGGTCAGCATGTACGCGAAATATTTGGCATTGAACAGGCTCAGCGTATTGAAGACGCTATACAGCTAAGTTTGAGTGCTCGCGAAACTGTTGTTGTTTCATTTGACTTTTTTGTTGATGATCATATCAGTCATTTTGAAGCACGTCTCAGCCCAATGAGTAATGATAAGGTTGTTTCGGTAGTGCGTGACACTACTGCCCTTGTAACGCTTGAATCCGAATTGGTTTTCAATAATGAGCTTATGCGGATGTTAACCATGCTCGCCACACGTTTTATCAATCTGCCTGTAAATCAAATTGAGGTAGAAATAAATAATGCACTTGGTGAAATAGGCTCTTTTGCGGGGGTTGATCGGGTGTATATTTTTGATTATGACTGGGATAGCGACTCCATGTCGAATACCTTTGAATGGTGTTCCGAGGACACACTTCCGGCTATTGCTGAGCTACAACGAATTCCTAACAGCGTTCTCCCCGAATGGGTTAGTGCCCACCGAAAAGGCCGTATGACCCATATACCCGTTGTTGCAGATCTGAACCCCGATGAAAACCTCAGGCAAATTCTCGAACCTCAGGGAATACAATCACTTATCACTATTCCGCTCATGGAGGGCAAAAACTGTCTTGGATATGTGGGTTTTGATGCTGTTAAATCCGAACGTTCGTTTACCGATTCTGAACTCTCTCTGCTTCGCATTTTCTCAGAACTACTTACAAATTTAAAAATCCGGCAACGAACCGATAGCCTGCTTATTCAGAACAAAGAAATCCTGCAAAAACAAAACGAGCAACTCCTTACTCTCAACAACTTACTTCGTCAGCAAAACGAAGAAATCATTGCCAAAAACACTGAACTGGATATCCAGAAAGAAAAAGCGATGGCAAGCGACAGGCTAAAAACTGCCTTCCTCAACAACGTTTCACATGAAGTGAGAACACCTTTGAACGGAATTATTGGCTTTGCTCAGTTTCTTACCGACGATAGCCTTTCAGTTGAGGATAAAACAGAATTTGTTGCCGCAATGAATACCAGCGTATCGCGACTTACCGACACCATCAACGACATTATGGATGTCTCGCTGCTCATGTCGGAAAACATGATCGTACACCCTGAAATGGTTGACATGAAGGCACTTATGCAAGATATCTACCGGAAACATGAATTTGAAGCAAAATCCAAATATTTAAAGTTGGAAATGTTCGTTGAAGAAGATTCAAAACATTCCACTATTAAGTCGGACATGGGAATGTTGCAGAAAATTATTGCCGAATTGGTTGGTAACGCCATCAAATATACCCAAAAAGGATATGTTAGGTTTGGATATGGAATAAAGAAAAATGAACTCATAATACGTGTGGAAGACAGTGGAATCGGAATCTCAAAAGAAGCCAAAAACAAAATCTTTGAACCTTTCATGCAGGAAGATAACTCCAGCACGCGTAAATATGAAGGAAGCGGATTGGGCTTAACAATAGTGAAAGGTCTCACTGAGTTGTTAAGAGGCCAGATTGAACTGCAAAGCGGACAAAATGAAGGAACTGTCATTACGATTAAATTACCCTCAATGGATCAGACAAGTAAAGAAACAATTGTAAGAGAAACCATAAAGAACGAAAAAGCACCTACTATCTTAATTGCTGAGGATGAAGTTCTTAATGTACTTTATGTGAAAAGGATACTGAAAAATTCAGGTTATAGCCTGCTTTATGCACAAAATGGTGAGGAAGCTGTGCAATTGGTTAAAGATAATCCTGATATAAATCTTGTGTTGATGGACATCAAAATGCCCATTATGGATGGTCTCGAAGCAACACGAATCATCAGAAAAAGCAATGAACATTTACCCATTATTGCTGTCACTGCCTATGCAGCTAACGACGACCGTCATGCCTGTATTGCCGCCGGCTGCAGCGATTATATTTCAAAACCTTTTACAGCTGATGACCTTAAAGAACTTATTAAAAAACAGTACGAGTAAATGAACTCCAAGTTGATAACAGAAAAGGAATTTCCGGCTTTCCTTTTTGAATATAAAGCCGATCTTGTCAAAAAGAGTCTGCAGTTCACCTGTTTGAATGATTTATCAGAGCTCATGTTGGGAATTCCTTCTCATGTGTTCGAAGCAAGTCAAGTGGCATTTATTGAACTGCTTGGCACTACCGTAGCTGACTCTTTCAAAGAAACACTATTTGCATCCGATACAAAACACCAGAGTTGGGATTTCAGCTTTTTTCTAACCGGAAAAGACTGGATGGAAATCAAAGGCCAATGTAATCAATGTGAAGGTGATTTGATCAAAGGAACCGCAATGGTTTTTAATGCAGGCGAAAAGATGGCAGCATTAAAAGAAAGTGAAGCACAGCTGGCTTCTCTCAACGAATTGCACGATTTGATTATCAACTTCTCAACGATGTTGGTAAAATCGGGTGTTGATGATGTTCATTCTGTTATCAATATTACCCTTCAGCGTCTGGGCGACTATGCGCAGGTTGACAGGGTATATATTTTTGAACATAATCCAGAAGAAGATGTCGTAAACAACACCTATGAATGGTGCAGCGAAGGCATCTCCCCTGAAATTGAAAACCTTCAGGGAATTCCTTTTGACCTCGTTCCCCGATGGAAAGAAAAGTTTGCCCTTAACGAATATGTGTACATACCCCTTATTGCTGAAATTGATCCTGAATACGCAGCAGAAAAAGAAATTCTTGAACCTCAGGGCATTATATCACTTTTAGCACTTCCAATGTTTTATGGCAACAAACTGTATGGTTTCATAGGTTTTGATGCAGTAAAAAAGCAACGGAAATGGAGTGATGAACACATAGCATTGTTGCGTTTGGCAGGCGAAATAATTTCTGGCACAATCAACAGAGCCAAGTTTGAAACTGAAATTATTGAAGCCAGGAGAGTAGCCGAAGAAGCCAATAATGCCAAGTCGGAGTTTCTGGCTACTATGAGCCATGAGATCAGAACTCCTATGAATGCTATTCTGGGGTTCTCCGAAATTTTACATAATACTGCTGAAAACGATCAAAACAAAGCTTACCTCAGCGCAGTGCTTACCAGCGGCAAAACGCTCCTGTCACTTATTAACGATATTCTCGATCTTTCAAAAATCGAATCCGGTCAGCTTGAAATAAACGAAGAGCCGGTAAATATGGAGGTCGTTTTCAACGAGATAACACAAATATTTAAATCGAAGGCATCGGAAAAGAATCTTTACCTGCAGGTTCAATTACAGCAAGGACTACCTGAACATCTGCTTCTCGACGACATACGACTGCGACAGGTGCTTTTTAACTTGATTGGCAATGCTGTGAAGTTTACCCACGAAGGTGGAATAAATGTTAAGGTTGAATTTCAACCTAATGAAACAGTGGATGCCGGCTTCGATATCACCATCAGCATTCAGGACACAGGTATTGGAATTCCTGAAAAATCAATCCATAAAATCTTCCAGTCATTTTTCCAGGTTGAAGGTAGCAATACACGGAAATATGACGGGACAGGATTAGGCCTGGCCATCTCCCAAAAACTTGTTCAGATAATGGGAGGTCAACTGAATGTACAAAGTATTGAAGATGTAGGTAGTACGTTTACCTTGAAACTTTTTGCTGTGAAACCTTCGGAGGCCAGGCAAGAAACAAAAGACGAATTCGACTGGTCGGGATGTGAAGTAAAATTTGTTGGCTCTAAAATTTTGGTTGTTGACGATGTTGAATTCAACCGTGAGTTAGTTAAAAGCTTCCTCAAGGCACATAAGCTGGAGGTTCTGGAAGCCAAAAGTGGTATTGAAGGCGTTGACATTTGTACATTGTACCAACCTGATCTGGTGTTGATGGACCTTCGAATGCCAAAAATGAATGGGTATGACGCTACCGAAATTTTGCGCCAACAGCCAGTAACCATGCACATTCCCATTATTGCTTTTACCGCTTCTTCGATGAAGCACGACGAAAGTCGGATCAGAAAATTATTCAGCGATTATGTGCGAAAACCTATCAGCAGAAATGATTTGGTGGCTATATTGACAAAATACCTGCCACATGAAGTAGTCACACTAACCGCCGATCCACTGCCTAAACAAGAAAACGGAATAAATATCAGTATCGGACAAATCAATGGTTTTATAGCTGCTTTCGAAGAGCGTGATCTAATGCAATTGCTCAGTCAGTTAAAGATTTTTATGGATATCGACCTGCTCAGTAGTTTTATCAGCGAATTGGAGTTTATTTCCCGTCAATTTGCTTTGAATCAAGTAATTGATCTTCTCGAAAAACTCAAAGAAGATAAATTAAAATTTGACTTTGAAAACTATCACTTGCATATCTCAAAACTCTCTGACCTTATCCAACAGCTTCAGCAGCAGTCAAAATCATTGTGATTCAACTATTTAACAAATGAAAATTATGGAAATTACTCCTACCATTCTGGCCGTGGATGATAATCCCAGAAACCTTCAGTTAATTTCCAGCTTGCTTTCTGGAAAAGGATATAAAGTTGTTGTGGCCAACTCCGGAGAAAATGCCCTCAAATACCTTGGAATCAAACAACCGGATCTTTTACTGCTCGATATTATGATGCCCGGATTGAGTGGATATGAAGTGCTCGAAACAATCAAGAAAAATCCTGATATTGTTGATCTTCCGGTAATTTTCCTTACGGCAAAATCCGAACTTTCTGATATTGTCAAAGGCTTTGCGATGGGTGCTGTGGACTATATAACCAAACCTTTCAAAAGTGAAGAGCTTTTGGCACGTGTTGAAACACATATTGAGCTGAAAAGGATGCGAAATCAGCTTTCCGAAAACAACAATGCCCTTCTCAAACTCAATCAGGAACTAACTGAATCAAAAGAGATTATTAAAAAAGATGCTGAGAAACTTGCTAAACTAAACGCCGAAAAGGATCGGTTCTTCTCAATTATCTCGCACGATTTGCGTAATCCTTTCAATGGATGCCTGATGGCAACAGAATTATTGTTTACACGCTTCAACGAACTGAGCCCTGAAGAAATAGCTGCATTTATTGCTGCCCTTCATGATGCCGCCACTAATATGAATAAACTTCTTGATAACCTGCTTAATTGGGCCCAGCTTCAAATGGGTACACTTAAAACTAAATTGCAGCCTGTCGACCTATCCATAGCTATCTCAAATGCTGTTGAGTTACAGAAAAGTGTAGTCATGAAAAAAGACATCACCATCACTCAAAAAATAGGCAGCCCAGCTAAAGCGAAAGCAGATC
Source organism: uncultured Lentimicrobiaceae bacterium (assembly GCA_964463695.1). Taxonomy (GTDB): domain Bacteria; phylum Bacteroidota; class Bacteroidia; order Bacteroidales; family F082; genus JALNZU01. Next base: position 114,196 of record CAYXCZ010000004.1, read on the forward strand.
AAGGTATGGTGGATATGGTTTTGCGTAACTTAATTTCCAACGCTATTAAATTTACTCCTGCCGGTGGTAAAGTTGTTATTCAAGTTGAAGAAACCGCCCATGAAATTGCTGTTTCGGTGAAAGATTCAGGAATTGGCATGAATAAAGCTCTGCAAAACAAACTCTTCCGCATAAACGAAAAAGTTTCCCGACCGGGAACCGAAGGTGAGCAAAGCACCGGTCTTGGTCTGGTTTTAAGCTTTGATATGACTCAACGCATGAATGGAAGTCTTGGTGTTGAAAGTGAAGAAGGCAAAGGAAGTACGTTCACTCTTACCCTTCCAAAAGACTGATTTATTTGCGTTCTGAGCTGATTCATGAATGTAAGCTACACCAAATTGTGGATCATTTATAAATAGTTCATTCACCGAAGCAAGATTTTTTCTATCTATGCAAAACTGATTGTTACAACAAATTGAAAACTATGAAACCTGGGCTTTTATATCGTTTCCTTAAAGTGTATGTTCTTTTTGGTTTCAATTTTTTCTTTCGTCGCTTTCAGATTCACAATCAGGAGAAAGTACCGCTTCAAGGTCCTGTTATTTTTGCTATCAACCATCAGAATGCTTTTATGGATGCGCTGGTTATAGCTGTATCATCCAGACGCAATCCTTGGTTTATCACAAGAGCAAGTGTTTTTGCCAGCGCAATGGCTCGTTTTTGGCTCACCAAACTTCAGATGCTTCCCATCTACCGGTTTCGTGATGGTCATGCTAATATGAAGAAAAACGACGAAGCCATGGAGCACACACGACAATTGCTCAAGCAGAACGAAACAATTCTAATCTTCCCCGAAGGTAACCACGACAGGCACTGGTCGCTTCGACCTCTTCAAAAGGGCATCGCCCGCATGGCATTCGATCTGGAAAAAGAAGCAGAATTCAAAGCCGGCCTGACTATAGTGCCTGTTGGGCTTCAGTATGAAAATCACCTCCGCAGCTGGACCGATTTGCTCGTAAATTTTGGTGAGCCTATTCACGTAAAAGATTACCAAAACCTGTATGAAAAGCAAGCTGCCGTCGCCATGAATACCCTTGTTGCTGACCTTAAAATTGCGATGCAACACCTGATTATTCATATCGACCCCAACGAAAACTATGACCGTATAGCGCAGGCAGTAAAAAACCGGCCGGCTCGTGAAAAAGATTTGTATCAGCGACTTCTCAGCGACCGTTCTTTCATTGAACAAATAGATTTGAATCAGGATCAAATTACTAATCAACCTAAACCTTCGAAAAAATTATTTTGTACTTTAGGCTGGATACTTTTTTTACCTGCATATATCCCCCATTTCCTTTTTGTAGGGCTCATTCACTGGCTGGTAAAAAAAGTTGTGAAGGATGATCATTGGTCACATTCGATAAAATATGCTGCCATGATATTTTTGGCGCCCCTGTTTTATGTAGCTGAAGCATTATTGGTTTGGTTCATCACTTATAGCCCGATGGCCTTGTTTATTTTTGCATTACTTGTGCCTGTAACTGCTTTCATAAGCCTCTCTTTCAGAGCTGGTTGCCTCCGGAAAAAAGAAGAAGTATTTTAATTGCTATTTCCCAGTTGCTTCGTTGGTCTCGCGAAAAACAAGTAAGGGCGTGGTGCTTTGAAAAAGAAGCTGCTTTGTTAAACTGGGCTCCAATAATTTTTCCAACAGGTTTCTTCGGCGCATCATTATGGCTATCACATCAATCTTCATTTCCTTTACAAAAGCTTCAAGGCCTTCAACAGGATCGGCTGTCTCAATTAATCCGCATTCAATGTCAACAGTGGCATAAGACGACTGGAAATAATTACGTAGCTGCCTCATGCGTAAACGATCAAACACAGGATCGATATCTGATTGAATGTGAAGACAATAAACCTTAGGTTTAAATGGTCGTATAAAAGTCATCAGCCGATGTAAAGCAAAAAAATCATCGTCGTCAAAATGAGTAATATATGCAAGATGATGTGGGGCATAAAAATGATTGATATCATAACCTTCGGGAATAACCATTACAGGCACTTTGCTCCTGGTGATGAGTTTGGATGTGGTGCTTCCCAAAATGTGTAAGGTATCCCGGTTCTTTCCGCGCGTTCCCATCACAATTAATCCGGGTTGGTATTCATGGGCTATCTCAAGAATGGAATCAACAGTACTGCCTCTTACCAAGTCGATTTTCACACTAACACCACGCATCCTTTCTGACCGCACGCGTTGAATAAGGCTGTCGCTTAAATCTGTAAGTTGCTGAAGTGCCTGATGTTCCATCTCGCGCATTACAGGTTCAAGATTAGTTTGAAAAGCAAACATCTCATTGAAAATAAAGGTCTCACCTGTACTGTTGAACCACACATGCAAAAGTTTAATTTCAGCTTTTAGAGTGCGGGCAAGCTCAAGGGCATAATGAGCTGCCTTGATGCTCCTATCCGAAAAATCAACCGGAACAAGGATGCGTCGCACACTACGAAGTTGCTTCAGCACAACTTCTTTTTCAGTTGCCGGGCCTCGCTGTATCTCTTCAAGCAACCTGATTGCTGTCTCAGAGAAAGCTCCTTCTAAATGAATATCAACTATTGAATCTCCTGCTTGAATATTGGTTATGAAGCAGTTAACGCCTCGCATTTCTAACTGCATCTTCAAAATCAAAGCTTTACTATAGGATATATCACGTAAGGTGATAAACTTTTCCTGTATTGTATTCATAAATCAGCATTTGGATGTATAAAAATAATAGATTCAGGACCAAAAAGCAAGCCCAATTTTTGTATTAGCCTATATTCTTCTATTCGAAATGTTTTCTGATTAGCAATATAATCAGTTTATCACCTTATCCGTTGCAACATCTTCATGATTTTCATAACCTCAAAAAACAGGAGTTTTGCTTGGCATTTGTGAAAATTGAATCAAAAACATTTCATTAACAACTTGTTTCACAACCATTTTCATAACTTAGAGGCATTGATAAGTTGCCAATCCGATAATTAGCGCTATCTTTGCCGCCCAATTTCATTGACAATGAGCGAAAAAGAGCCTAATGGCAAGCGCCCGCCCCGCAAACGAATTCCATCAGAACAAAAAGATACAAGCAGAAGACCTCCCTCAATTGGCAGGTCACAAGGATCAAAACCCGGTGCCGGGAAAAAATCATACGGAAGTCGTGACAACGAAGCTCCGCGCGAACGCAAGCCCTATGCAAGTCGTGACAACGATGCTCCGCGCGAACGCAAGCCTTACGCAAGTCGTGACACCGAAGCTCCGCGCGAACGCAAGCCTTACGCAAGTCGCGACAACGACGCTCCACGTGAACGCAAGCCATACGCAAGTCGTGAGAACGACGCTCCACGTGAACGCAAGCCATACGCAAGTCGTGAGAATGACGCTCCACGTGAACGCAAGCCCTATGCAAGTCGTGACAACGATGCTCCGAGAGAACGCAAGCCATACGCAAGTCGTGACAACGATGCTCCGAGAGAACGCAAGCCATATGCAAGCCGCGACAACGACGCTCCGCGTGAACGTAAACCTTTCGCAAGCCGCGACAATGATGCTCCGCGCGAACGCAAGCCATATGCAAGCCGCGACAACGACGCTCCGCGTGAACGCAAGCCTTACGCAAGTCGTGACAACGATGCTCCGCGCGAACGCAAACCTTACGCAAGTCGTGACAACGACGCTCCGCGTGAACGTAAACCATATGCAAGCCGTGACAACGACGCTCCGCGCGAACGCAAACCTTTCGCAAGCCGCGACAATGATGCTCCGAGAGAACGCAAACCATATGCAAGCCGCGACAACGACGCTCCTCCTGAACGCAAACCTTTCGCAAGTCGTGACAACGATGCTCCGCGCGAACGCAAGCCTTACGGAAGCCGTGATAATGATGCTCCGCACGAACGTAAACCATACGCAAGCCGTGACAATGATGCTCCGCGCGAACGGAAACCTTATGCAAGCCGTGACAATGATGCTCCACGCGAACGGAAACCTTATGCAAGCCGTGACAATGATGCTCCGCGCGAACGCAAGCCTTACGCAAGTCGTGACAACGACGCTCCAGCCGAACGTAAACCATACGCAAGTCGTGACAATGATGCTCCGCGCGAACGCAAGCCTTTCGGAAGCCGTGATAATGATGTTCCGAGAGAACGTAAACCTTTCGCAAGCCGTGACAATGATGCTCCGCGCGAACGCAAGTCATATGGAAGGCGCGATTCCAACGATCCCCGCGAGCATAAGCCAGCACGACTAAGTCGTTTTGAGCAAAAAGAACAAATCCCCGGACGAATGCCGGACAAGAAAGATTTTATCCGCTTGAATAAATACCTCGCTGATGCCGGTATTTGCTCCCGTCGTGAAGCCGATGTGCTGATACAAGCTGGAACTGTTACCGTTAATGGTACCATCGTTACTGAACTCGGCACAAAAGTCAGCATCAATGACAAGGTGAATTATGGAGGACAAACATTGCGCCGTGAAAAATTGCGTTATGTACTTCTCAATAAACCAAAAGGTTATATCACTACCTCTGATGATCCATTTGACCGTAAAACGGTTATGGAACTGGTACAGAGCGCATGCGACGAACGCATTTATCCGGTAGGTCGACTTGACAGAAATACCCTTGGTCTGTTAATACTCACCAACGACGGTGATTTGGCCAAACGGCTGATGCACCCGCGTCATGGTGTAAAAAAACTTTACCATGTGGAACTTGATAAGCCGATTACAAAACATGATATGCTTCTCATTGCCGATGGTCTTGAACTGGAAGACGGTAAAGCTGAGATTGATGCCATTTCTTACGTCAGCAAAGATGAATCGAAGAAAGAAGTTGGTATTGAGATTCATTCAGGTAAGAACAGAATTGTCCGCCGCATCTTTGAACAATTGGGCTATAATGTTGTAAAACTCGACAGGGTAATGATTGCCGGACTGACAAAGCTCGATTTGCCAAGGGGCAAATACCGTCATTTGACACCAAGTGAAGTTTCGCTTCTGATGCGCATCAAATAGCTTTCAGAATTACATTTTTTTAATTCCGTTACAGGCATTATTAATGTCTGAATGGAATAATTTTGTCGCTGAGTTTGTCTGATTATCAGTTGATCCAAAAAAAATGCCTGACTTGAACGAAAATGCTTTCCGAATCACTGCTCCATGCACTGCTATGGAGGAATCGGAACTGGTAAATGAGATCAGGAAGGGCAATGATGCTGCAATGCATGAACTTGTAATTAGGAACCAGCAGGCGGTTGCGAGGGTACTTAAAGCTATGCTCGGCGATACACCTCAGGCGGAAGATGTCGGTCAGGAAACCTTCATTCGATTTTGGTCCAACATAGGTGCTTACCGACATGAAGCCAAAGTGTCAACTTACCTCACACGTATCGCTATCAATCTGGCTATTAACGAAAGCAGAAGGCAAAAACGCCGTTACGAAATAGAGCGGCCTTTCGACCAGCGAACAAATGGCTATTCGCAAACAACATCACATAATGGCTCGCATTCTGCCGATGATGCTGAACATCTCCAAACGGCTCTTTCACAACTCGAAAGCAATCAACGTGCTGTAATTGTTTTACGAATGCTGCAAGGCTATTCAACCAAGGAAACAGCCGACTTACTAGGCATTCCTTCTGGCACTGTACTCTCACGCCTTTCAAGGGCACTCGACAAACTGAAGATAATTCTACTTAAACTGGATGAAGTATGAAAAAATTAAATGAATCTTTTCTCATTCGCGCCCTTTTGCACGAACTGGATGAAAACGAAATCAAGTCATTAAACCAATCCGACTTAAACAATGATCCAATCCATCAAAAGTTGAAAGATTGGAAACACATTGTGTCGTTTTTCAAGCAAAAAGAAACAGATTTTAGTCCTTCATTTGCAGCAAATGTTATGAATAGCATCCAGCAAATAAAAATACAAAAAGTTAGAAATCAGCAAATCTATCGCTCCCTTGTGCGAATCAGCTTCTCTATGGCTGCTGCCGCTGTTTTGCTGTTACTTTTTGTTATCTGGCAGGAAAACAGCTTCAGTATTGATGGATTTTTGGGTATCAACAATCTGGTATCAGATGATTTCTCCAGTTTACTTGCTGATTATTAAAGTTTAAAAAATGAAAGCTATGAAAACAAAATACATCCTTTTGCTTGTACTCGCCCTTTTGATAGGAGTTTTAATTGGATCACTCACAACTGGAAGAGTCACCCGGAAAAAAGTTGAAAAGATAAAGTCGTGGAATACCCGCGAAGGTTTCCGAACGCATCTGTTTGATATAATGGAAGCTACAAAAGACCAACAAGAGAAGCTTCGTCCAATGCTCGATTCATTCAGCGACCTGCATTGGAAGATGATCAACAAAAACTGGGAAGTTCAAAATGAGTTTTACGATGAGATGTACAAATCCATTGAACCCAAAATTGAAAAGCAACAGTTCCAAAAACTGATGGATCACCGTGATGAAATCAGGTCGGAAAGACAAAAGAAAAGATCTGAAAGAAAGGATTGAATTCTCCCTTATTCAAGCTGCTTCAGGATAGCTTTTTGAAATGTTGACTTAGGTTTTACACCTGTAAAACGCTCAACCGGCTTTCCGTCTTTGAACAAAATCAATGTTGGAATAGAGCGAATACCCAGGTCTGTAGCGGCTTGTCTGTTCTCATCAACATTTAGCTTACCAACTTTAATACGACCATTAAACTCGTCGGCTAACTCACTCACAACAGGAGCGATCATCTTGCAAGGGGTACACCATGGCGCCCAAAAATCAACCAATACAATGCCTTTTGAGATACTTTTGCTAAAATTTTCATCCGTGAGCTTCATCAGGTGATCACTTTCACTTTCCGGATTGTAGTTTTTCATGAGTTTGTATCTCCTGTAGCCATTGAAGAGAAATAAAATCAGGAGCAAAGAGGCAATAATGATCAGAGCGTTAGACATAGCGTATGATTTAGTATGCGGCAAAAGTAGTGAAATGGAAGTTATTAATACCACCTGAATTAATAAATGGTTCAAAACCAATTCACATTGACAATTCAATTAATGGTGAAAAAGTAAAAATTGACACAGTCAAGTCAGAATAAAGCTGCTAAGGTCAGTCTAGATTGCCTAAGGATTAATGATGATTTTTATTCAGATTGAGAGTTAAATCCGGGAATTAAGCTTCAGCAATCTTCAGCTAACACATTTTTTTTGTTGCAATAAAGGATTCTCATAGACAGAAAATCTTCTGTGTTATCCTCATTACGAATTCAGTATCTTGTTGCTTTACAGCCAGTTATTTTTCCTGAATTCCCTGATCATAAAAATTGTAATAAGCAACATCACCACCCAAACAGCCAGATAGCCAAATCTGAAATGTAGCTCAGGCATAAAATCAAAATTCATCCCATAAACACCAACTATAAAAGTAAGGGGGATGAAGATGGTCGAAATGATGGTCAGCGTCTGCATCACTTTGCTCATTCGCAAATTGACAGAAGAGTGATAGATGTCTTTCAAACCGGAGACCAAATCGCGGTAGTTCTCAATTGTTTCATAAATGTGCATCACATGGTCGTACACATCCGTGAAATAGGTTCGGTGTGAAGGGTTTATCAAAACACTGTCTGTTTTAATAAGTGTGCTCAGGGCTTCACGCAAGGGAAAAACAGTTTTTCGTATCAATAATAAATCTTTTTTTATTTGCTGCGTTTCTACAAGTGTGTTCTCGCTACTGTGTTTCATAAGGGCGTCTTCCGAAGCATCGATTAGTTCTGCCATGTCTTCCATCACCCTGAAATAATGATCGACCATAATGTCGGTAAGAGCATACATCAGATAATCTAATCCACTGGATCTGAACCTGCCATCAGGAATTTGCATGCGATTGTACACTACATCAAAAATGGGTAGGTCGCGCTCATGAAAGGTAATGAGAGCATCTTCACGTAAGACAAAACTCACCTGATCAGTTGTGAAATCACCTTCCTCCTCACTGGGGCTGATAGCTTTCATGGTAAAAAAGATGAATCCCTCACCAATTTCAGCTTTCGGACGCTGCCCTGTATTGAGAATATCCTCGGTAAGCAGCGGATGCAAACCCAATGTCTCAGCCAGTTCACCAATAACCTTAGTATTCTGAAGACCTGTGACTTTGATCCAGTTCTTGCGACCCTTCAGTGTTTTCTGTAGCACATCGGTACCATTCATCTGTGTGAAAACTTCAAAGTTCTCAGCATCATAACTGATAAGATCGATAGTGGTATCTTCCGTTTTTATCGACCCAATATGTATAAGACTTCCCGGTGGAAGACCGGCCTTTTTTGATGAACCAGGCTTTCCAAGTCGTCCGGTGCTTTTCTTTGGTTTTTTGGTACTCATAAACGTATGAAACTTCAATTGTTGTGAGGCAAAATTAATCATTCAAGTGATGTGGCAAAAAATTCCTTCTTAGCTGGTCGGTCGGGAAATGTTTGGTAATTATCATGCTTTGTCATGTTTTAAAAGGTTATTTCAATGAATCTATTGCGGATTGTAAAGCCTTTTTCAGAAAATTACCTTATTAATAGTAATAAATACGTATTTAATTTGGAAAAGGGTTAGATGTATACTTAACTTGCAGCTAATTTGAACAAAACAAATAATACAATTCGAGTATATGAAAGTAATCTGTATTGGAAACTACCCACCCAGGCAATGTGGTATTGCAACATTTACCGAAAATCTAGTAAGAGCTATCCTCACTGCAGCTCAACTGTGCGATCGATCGGTTGATATCGAAGTGATTGCTATGAACGATTTGGGGAACACCTTCGATTATCCTTCAATTGTCAAGCACAGCCTGCCCGATCAGGATCAGAATGCCTACATCAGGATGGCTTCAACAATCAACGATTCAGGGGCTGATATCCTGCTGGTTCAGCATGAATATGGCATTTTTGGGGGTGATAGCGGACTTTATCTGCTTTCGATGCTTCGCAAAGTCACCATTCCTATCGTTTGTACCTTTCATACTGTTTTAGAAAAACCAGGTTTTCATCAATTGGAAGTACTTGAACGCATAGGTCAATACGCGTCCAAAGTGGTGATCATGAATAAAATAGCTATTGACTTTTTACAAAATGTATATAACATTCCTTTAGAGAAAATAGCTCTTATCGAACATGGCACTCCGGATTTTGATGCAATGAAGGATCAGCTACAACCTCCTCCTCCCATTTGGAAAGACCGAAAAGTGATGATAACGTTCGGGCTGATAGGCCGTAGCAAAGGTATTGAAACAGTTATCCGGGCACTGCCTTCCATCGTTTCTCACCATCCCGAAGTGCTTTATGTGGTTTTAGGCAAAACACATCCTCATGTGTTGCGACATGCTGGCGAAGAATACCGTGAATACCTTCAAAACCTGGTTATTCAGCTTAAACTGGAACAGCATGTGGTATTTATGAATCAATATGTCAGCGAGTTAGAACTCATGTCATTGCTTAAAGCAGCCGATATTTACGTGACTCCGTATCTGAATAAAGCACAAATCACCAGCGGCACATTATGCTACGCTGTGAGCGGTGGCTGCGCCGTGTTCTCAACACCTTACTGGCATGCTGAATCATTATTAGCTGAGGAGCGTGGCTGGCTCTTTGATTTTTGTAATCATGAGCAGCTGGCATCATTAATCTGTCATGCCCTCGATCATCCAGATGAATTGGAACTGCGTCAGCAACGTGCGCTGGATTATGGAAAAACTCTTGCCTGGCCACAGATTGGCAAACAGTACCTGAACCTTTTTGATAGAGTAGTGTCAGAAAAGGGCAGGATAATACAATCAACTAAATCATATCCCAACTTTGATATCACACACCTTCAACGACTTACTGATGATACAGGATTGTTGCAACATGCCACTGGTATTCTGCCAAGCTATCAACACGGCTATAGCCTCGACGACAACACACGCGCTATACTGGTAGTCATTACAGCCTATAAACATGAAGCCAACGAAGTTTACCTTGGCTTGCTCACCAAGTATTTATCATTCCTCAAATTAATGGTGCAGAAAAATGGTCAGGTTAAAAACTACCTGTCATATGACCGCCAAATGTTTGATAATGATTTCTCTGATGATGCTTATGGAAGGGCTGTCTGGGCTTTGGGATACCTTATACGCTATGCGCCAAATGATGCCCTTTTTCAAACAGCGATGGAAACTTTTCATGCCATGATTCCTGCTATGGAGAAGCTTAATTACGCCAGAGGTTATGCTAATTTCATGTTCGGACTCTTTCATTACAGCAAGCGCTTTCCCGATCAGGAGAAGTTTCTTGGGATTATCAATCAGGTAGCCGAAACTCTTTGTCAGCGTTATGAACGTCACAAACGCGAAAATTGGCACTGGTTTGAGGATGCCCTTACTTACGATAACGGACTTATTCCGGCTGCCTTATATGTTGCTTACAGCGTAACAGGAAACGAAAAATACCTGGAGGTAGCCGAAAGAAGTAGAATTTTTCTTGAGAGTAAGTGTTTTAAAAACAATTGGTTATCCCTTATCGGAAACAAAAGGTGGTTGCGTTTTGATACAGAATACGAATTGTATGCGCAACAGCCAATAGATGCTATGGCTATGATGATTATGTATAAAAGCGCTTTGCTTGCCACCACCAACGAGAGCCATTCTATGAAACTAATGAAATGCTACAACTGGTTTCTTGGTGAAAACGACCTCAACATTAGTCTTTATGATCGTGAGACAAAAGGCTGTAATGATGGAATCGAAAACAATTGCATCAACAGAAATCAGGGTGCAGAAAGTACCATCGCATGGTTGATGGCTCAGCTGATCGCCGAACCGTATACTAGCTAACCTTCCCTTTCAAACAATTTGTTAAGGCGCGCTAAAAGCAAATTTCTTTCGATCGGCTTGCGGATGTAATCGGCAGCTCCCAAACGCAATCCTTTTGCTTCATCTTCCGGACTTGTATGACCCGAAAGGAAGATAACAGGGATTTCGATCGAATTCTCCTTGAGATATTCCAACATCTGATAGCCATCAAAATTTGGCATAGCGATGTCGGAAAGAATCACATCAAAATTACCTTTTGCGATCTTCATCAGGGCGATAATACCATCAGGGGCTACCTCAACTTCATAACCTTCAGATTTTAAGATTCCGGCAATCACTTTCTGATTAATTACCTCATCTTCAACAACTAAAACACGACCTTTGGATAATTCCGCCTGCGTGTGCTTTTTATTGAAATCGGATGGTACCAGACTCCGTAACAGCTCATCGAGCGGAACAGTTGCAAAAGTTGAAGCCGTATCAGACATCGCATAAGGTATCACCAATTCATTGTTGTTCAATATTGAACCACATGAATAAACGACGTTAGGAACATAGCCTTCGCGCTCTTCTTCATTTGGAGAGATAATAGGTTCTGTAAGTTGACCGATAACCTTTGTAGGATCATCAAGATCGAGAAGCATTGCGCTAATCACATATTTACGCATTGTTCCAACACCATGGGTGATTACCAGCCAACCATGCTCTGTTTCGATGGGTGAACCGCAATTACCAACCTGTATGAACTCCCATGGATACTGTGGTATTTGCAAAATACGTGTTTCATCCCAACGGTTAATTACATCTGAAAACATGATGTAATTGTTGATTCCATCAATACGGGCTAGCATGGCATACTTTCCTTTTATCTTACGCGGAAAGATTGCCATCCCTTTATTTTGAGCATTATCCCCATGTATGGGCATAATCTTAAAATTATAAAAATCCTTCGTTTCTATCAGCTTAGGCATGATACTGAAGCCATTGTAGGCAGTATATGTGGCATAATACCTCACACGACCATCATCATCAGTGAACTTTACAAAGCGCGCATCTTCAATACCGTTACTCTCGGCAGCTGCTATTGGAAAAACAACCCTGTCTGAGATTCCTGTATCTAACGAAAAGGTAATTTCGTAGTGCGAATCTCCCAGCCAACTTATAGTCTGCAGCATTTTGCGTTGTGCATCATCCAAACTCAACTCCCTTTTTGATTCATCTATGGCACGGAGCAACTCATTGTAATCAAACTCAAAGCGTAGTTTGTCCATGGTATGTTTTACAACAGGATCGTCGGCGTGCATCTCGGACAATTTTGCACAGAAAGCTTCCTTTTGGTAAATATAATTCTTAACTGCTTCAGCTTCATCAATCAATCTTCCTGTAGCTATTAACTCCAGGTTGTTGTTGGCATCCAAAACGCCTCCTCTGAAAACAATGGATGAAATATGACCTTCGCCCGTTGCCCTGAAACTAATAATGACGCGTTTTTGACCTTCTGTCAACCCTGTCTGATCGGGATCTTCAACCATCGATGGATTGAAAAACGCTGCTGATTCAATGGAATATTCCGATGTAAAATAAGCCCCCACAAGCAGTTGTTTGTGTTGACTTAACAGCCTCAAATCGCTGGCTCTTCCATTAAGGATTTCATTCACCCTTTCAAAATGCCGCTGAAAAATGCGGGAGATGTTACGATGTCGTCCCGAAAAATCACGCAACGTTTGGTTCAAACTCATACGTGCAGCCTCTTCCGGCATATCTCGTACCTTTTGGATGATTGAGATAACACGTGTTTCTGGTCCGGGATAGAAAAACCTTACAATTACTCTTTTTGGATCGCTGTAGAAGCGAACAGGTTTGCGGTTGATAGTGATACTCATAGAACAGTGATTTTTTGATCCGATAAATATACGTACAAAAATGCCTTTTCGAATTCTCTGATAAAAAAAATTATACAGCTCCGGAACGCTCGAAAACAAATAAAAAACGTCAACAGGTCAGCTTATTTGTTATACCTGAATCTTATAAATTAGCAACCCTCATCCGGACAGATCTCCATCTTATGAAAGGATTTCAAATCCCTTGGATAGCAACGCTTTTTGGATTATGTCATAAAAATCACCGGGAAGTACCAAATGATGATTACCCAATGGGTTGTTGATAAGATGGTTACGGCTGCTCTCCGTGATTCTGACCTCTATCTGGGTGCGGCAGGCATCTCTGTTGTTTGGCCGCTGTATCACTTCACCGATTGCCAGAAATGCTGTATTCATCTGCTCATTCATGCGCAATATGGTTACTGTCTCAAATGAAAGCTCAGCCTGAAGTGCAGCTGAAAGATCTGTTTCATAATGACTTGTAATGGTATGACTGGCAGCATATTGAAGAGGTGCAGTACAATGTGCCAACAGGATACGATCTTTATCAACCTTCACCATATTAGCCATCCATGCAATGTGTCCGGTAAGTGCTTTAAGAAACATGATACCTGCAATACTTACAAGATCGCCTTCACAACCCGCAGGAACTCCATTGTAATTCATCAAAGCAACAGGAAGGCAAGCAGTGACACCCCGTTCCTTTACCATTCTGAAACACTGCAATGTTAGCGCATCCAGCTTATGGGTTTTCAATGTCTGTTTTAAAAACCCGCTGATAGAAGCAAGGGCATCAGATTGTATAGTGTTCTTTGGAAATGCCTCGCTAAACTGTGGATCGGCTTCGCATGCTAAATAATCCGGCAAGGCATCATAATCCAGTTCCACCAACTCGATACCAAAACGTTGTCGCAACAGTGATGACTCAGGAGCAGATGCTACCAGCCAATCTGAAACCTTTCCTATCAATCCCACGCGTTGTCCACTTAAATTATCAAACGCTCTTTTCACACTTAACCACTGACGCAGCTGCTCAGCAAAATCATCTGCATAAACAGCAATCAATTGAGCTTGAAAGGAATGTTGCATTGCATAAGCTTTTACCTCGGTTGCAGCAGCCCAGGCGTTATTACCCGATCCTGCTACTAAAAGATTCAGTGTGCCGTGTTTCAAAAGCCGGATTGCTTGCTGCTCAGAGCCCCCGCTTATAAAGTAGATATAGTCAGAGGTAGTCTGCTGCTCTAGACCAAAGCCTTCCAAACTAAGCTTTTGCTGTAATTGCCTGCGTGCTTCTTCAATCATTTCATTGGCAGCACCACTAAAGGCTACAATGGACGGGTTGTTGTTTATTGCCATAAACCGACAGTTTTCGACAGTGATTATTAAACTTGAACTAATTGAGAGCTGCTCACTGAATAATTAGCTGTATTACTTATTCCATGTAGTGCAACTTGTGCAGGGAATCAATTAAATACTTAAGAGGTTGTTAAGAAAAAGAGCCCTCAAATTTTTCATTTTTTATGCTTCAAAGGTAAAAATAGTTCGGATACAGGCATAATGATTTAATTCTAAAAATCATATATGAAGTAAGGTACAAAGATGTAAAGAGTTGACGTGCTTATTTATCTGTTCGAATTTATTTAGGATGGAATTTTGTTTCTGTAAAACAGGTTTTTCAATAAAAAAACTTCCCGCCTTAAAACATTAAAGCGGGAAGTGCGGTATAGAGTTTTGAAAATAAAACTGTTACTTTTCAGTAGATAAATAGGGTTGCAGGCCTTCGGATGTCATCACCCATATACTGCCATTATCGGTGCGTTCACGCATATCATAGCGCATTCCATCAGAAACTACTGACTTCATACTCTTATCGAGCGATACCAATTGACCCTCAGGAAGATTCACACGTAATGTCATTCGTTGATTACGAATTTTTGTATGGGCATCGAAGCGGAAGTAATTTGGCACGACCAGGCTGCTGTCTGAAATCATCAATGGATAATTAATCCCAGCCGCACGTTCCCTTGCTTTTTCATTGGTTTTGCCACGAGCCATGCGTGTTATTTCGAGATATGCTCTTTGTCCTTTGGTATGCTCAAAGTAAAAATAAGGTCTGCCTGAAATTTCCATATCTTCATCTTTGCCAGCGAGATAATATCGCTGATCAAAGAAAGCGAGATTCTCATTATCCCTTTCTCTCTCCCCATTGGTAGCAGTGAAATAAAGAACCTTATGTTTTTCGTTATCAAAGTATTTTGGTTCTTCTTCCGAAAAATGCATCTCTTTCATGTCGACAATCAAGGTCATTCCAATATAAAACAACCCGACAACGCTGGCAATCCATAATCCTGTTGCAATGTTACCCAATCCCGGAATCTTAAAATGTTCTCCAATCATCAGTCGCAAGCCGGCATATACCAGCATCACAAGAGGTATGGCAATGAATGCTCCGAGAGCAAGTGGCGCTATCGCAACCGACAACGGACCAGCCAGCAGCAAATTATACAACTGCTCTCCTCCTAATAATGGTAGTTCAACATCGGAAAATATACCAAATTCATCCCATCCCAGAAAAACTGAACCCAGGACAAGAATTAATAAGATTCCCAGAGAAAAGAATAGCATCCCAAACAAAATACCAAAGAACCGCGCAATACCACGAATAACTTGCATCACCGGGTCGTTGAGCCGCGATGCAGCATGACCTGCTTGTCGGCCGGTTCGGTTGAAACCCTCTTTTGCACTTGAGGCATAGGTGTTAAAACTCCCTTTTACCGACTCAAACTCTTGTTTGAAAGATTGTTCAATTGTTGCCACATTAACTGGTTCACCGCGCATTTCAAGTTTCTCAGCCGTGGTAAAAGCTTCCGGAATGAAAATCCATAAAGCAATATAGATAAAAAAGCCGACACCTGAGCTTAAAAATAAAATCACAAAAATGATGCGTATCCAAAGAGCATCGATAGCAAAATAAGCAGCAATACCTGCCGCAACACCACCCAATTTTTTATTGTCGGGATCGCGGAAAAGCCTTTTTGGACGTGCTGCCCTGCCTGCAGTCTGATCCTTGGAATCAGTAGCTTGCTCATCATCCATCTCAAAGGGCTGTCCCAGAGCTGCAATAATTTCGTTGACATCGGCAATACTCGCCACTTGTTTCTGATCAGTAATCTTGCGCTGTAAAAGTTCAGCAATGCGACTTTCAATATCAGCAATAATATCCTCGTGACCTTCAATGGTGCTGAAATGCCGGCGGATGCTCTCCATGTATTGACTCAGACGCTGATAGGCATCTTCATCAATGTTAAATATCAATCCGCTGATGTTGATGGAAATAGTTTTTTTCATGTCTTTTTCTTTTAAATTTCTTTTTTAATCAGTTGATCTACAGCCATAACCAGTTCATTCCAACCAGTAGTTAGCTCAGCAAAAAGGGCGTCACCTTCGGGGGTGATTTGGTAGTACTTACGCGGAGGACCTGATTTGGATTCCTCCCATCGGTAGCTGAGCAAGCCGTCATTTTTCAGACGTGTCAGCAAAGGATAAAGGGTACCCTCTACAACGATGAGCTCTGCTTCCTTCAGCCGGTCAAGGATGTCGGATGCATACACGTCACCACTGCGGGATATGATCGCCAGAATGCATAGTTCCAGCACCCCTTTCCGCATCTGTGAGATATTTTTTTCTGTATTCATGCCGCAAAGATAATACAATTTTAGTACTATGCAACACATAGTAGTAAATTTATTTTATTTCCTTTGATAACATAGTAATGTAAACTTAAAAGGATTGCCAGGCAAAGTTGAGGTAGACACAAAGAAACTAATAGAATTATCTGAAAGGTTAAACAAGAATAAGCGATAATAAACGAATGATCTCGCAGATTTTGCAAAAAAAGAAATTGATAAATTAAAAAGCGCTGATAAATTACTTTCGTGGCGGCTTACAGCTTTTGCAAAAATCTACATATGCATCAATTTCAACTAACACCTCCTGATGTAGCATTTTCAGAAGTGTGCTTTCAACTCCCAGATTGGTTTTTTCGCCCGCATCAGTATGTCGTGCTGTAAGCTCCCGCTGGTTTTCCTTAAATAACTTTTCAAAAAAATTGGGCTGACTAAAAGCTCCTTTCGACTCATAGAGTTTCTTACGAAGTTTACGGGCATATAATTCCGATAAATCAAAAGAATAACGGGCAAAAGCAAGTAAATTATTAGCCGTAAGCGTGTCAGGAGCTATGATGGATGCTGAAGCCTGATCAAAGTTACAGCTGACTTTGCTGTTGAAATTCTTTGTAAACATAAAAGCTGCGCTGTTCATCGCATAAGCAAAATCGATGTTTGAGGCAGAATGAAGACCGTAAAGATCGGTTCCTCCGATGCGCGTGCCTTTCGAACGAAAATCGCAAAGCTCCAGTTTATAAACACCATTCCACTCAATCACATCCTGTGCAGAAAGTCCTTGAAACGCCATCATCAATGGCAGTAATAAGCTTACAAGGTTTGTTATTCTTTTCAAAGTTTTACTATTTAGCAACGGTAATAATAAGCTTTAAAACCTCAAAATCTCTCTATTACAATGCAATCATTATCGTATACATACGCTTGTTAAACTTTTCAAGTGCTATTTCGAATAATACGTCATAGCTTCAGGCAACCATTTTTTAATCTGCTCGATACGTGTGGCATCTGATGGGTGGGTACTGATAAACTCTGGTGGCGCCTGACCTCCTTTCATTTCGGCCATGCGCTGCCAAAAACTGACAGCCTGCTGAGGATTATATCCGGCCATAGCCATAAAAATCAATCCAAGCCGGTCGGCTTCGCTCTCGTGTAAACGACTGAAAGGGAGCATCACACCTACCTGACTACCAACTCCAAAGGCTGTCATCCACAAGGCTTGTGTTTGTTCAGGCTTCTCCTGAATGGCAACAGCCAACGCCATTCCTCCCAACTGTGTGAGCATCCCTTGACTCATCCGTTCATTACCATGTTCTGCAATGGCATGGGCTACTTCGTGTCCCATCACAACCGCCATTCCAGTCTCATCTTTAGTGATAGGCAAAATACCTGTATAAAAAACAACCTTTCCACCGGGCATACACCAGGCATTGGCCTCTTTATTATCAATAAGATTAAACTCCCAGCTGTAGCCTTTCAGCTCTTGTGCCATGCCTTTTAAAGCAAAGTAATCTTCCACAGCCCGTTGAATCTTCGAACCTACACGCTTTACCATTGCTGTTTGTGTAGCATCTTTTGATATTTTATTTGTTTCTAAAAAATCATCGTACTGCTGAAAACTCATACTCAACATTTGTGACGACGGTAGCAAGTTGAGCTGTTGTCGACCGGTGATTGGCACACGGCTGCACGAAAGTAAGATTGTCAGCATAAATATAGCCACTAATATGACCGGTTTAAGAATGGTTTTTGTTTTCATTTTTACTATTTTATGGTTTAACACTTCTGTTTTTAACAATTAAAGACCTAAGTATATAATGGCAAATTTACAACAAATGGAACCTTTGCTACAATCTAATTCTATAATATGAGTGAACGCTGCTGTTTTCTTTGTCGTTCTTAACAGGTGTTTCTCACATCTTTTTTTGCACCTCCTTGTTCTTCACATACTTGTCAAGCCATTTGATCCATTCCCAATGCATGTGCAAAACCGATTCCCGGGCGCGGTAACCATGACTTTCATGCGGCAACAGCACCATTCGCGCTGTTGCTCCCAAACCCCGTAACGCATCGAAATAGCGCTCTGTTTGCATAGTGAACGTTCCGGAATTATTATCAGCAGCACCATGAATCAACAAAAGAGGACTCTTCATCTTATCAGCATGCATAAAAGGTGATATGTTTTGATACAATTCGGAGGCTTCCCAGTAGGTACGCTCTTCACCCTGAAACCCAAATGGTGTAAGACTGCGGTTATAGGCCCCGCTCCGGGCAACTCCGGCAGCGAACAAATTACTATGTGTAAGCAGGTTGGCTGTCATAAACGCACCGTATGAATGTCCTGAAACAGCAACTCTTTCCCTGTCGGTAACACCCATTTCAACAAGTTTATTGATAGCGGCCTCTGCATTTGCTACCAATTGCGGAATAAAGCTATCATTGGGTTCGTTGCTCCCTTCGCCAACGATCGGAAAACTTGCGTCGTTAAGTACCGCATATCCCTGTGTCACCAGCATGATAGGCGAAGTTGCTCCAACGCGGGTAAAACTATAGGGCGAACCACTCACCTGCCCTGCTGCATCGGCACTTTTGTATTCGTTGGGATAAGCCCAGAGCAAGGTAGGCAGCGGGGCATCCACACCAGGTTTATAACCTTCAGGAAGGTATAAAGTTCCTGAAAGGGGGATGCTGTCACTGCGTTTATAGTGAATAAGCTCTCTTTTCATGGCTTTAAGTGCCGGCATCGGATCGGGGAAGAAGGTGAGCTGGCTGAGCTGCTTTTTGCGCAGGCCTCTCAGAAAATAGTTAGGCTGCTGCTCGACGGATTCACGACGTGTAATTACAGTAAGCTTTTTAATATCAATAAGTTTGACCGGATTTTCGAAATAAGGGGCCTCACTTTGCCATAAACGGCTGATCTCTCCGCTTTTCACCTCATACAAATCAACGAAAGGCCGATTTCCTTCGGGTGATGCCCCTTGTCCAAAAAGAAAAAGAGATTTTTCGCTTGCATCAAACTGCAGAACAGGAAATCCTGAAGCATTGTCGGTTGTCTGAAACCTTCCCGGATTATTATACTGGTCTTCCGACGAACGTTCAAAAACTGTTGTCAGGCTTCCATTTTCAATCCCTGGATGAAACGAGGATGTCCGTGTCTGACGATCTTTGCGCCAATACTCCGTGATAAGGGCATAGTCATCTTTAGCCCATTGAATGCCTCCGAAACGCAGATTGAGTTGAACCGAAGGATTGGGCTCACCCTGAAATGGTGCTTTCATAAAATACAACTGTTCGCGAAAAGTGGCTTTAGCAGCCGGATCACCCCCATCAATAGCTTCTGCCCAAAAGAGTGTGGATGCTGCATCTGAGCGCCATCCAACTCCCCGCATACCGGTACGGACAGCATCAAAACCCTTTGGAAGGTTGTCGGACAAGGGTATTTCGGCCAACAAACGAACTAACTTTCCTTCGGGACTCAATAGCTCGAATACCTGAGGAAAACGATTGTATGGTACATTGTATGAATACGGTTTTTGAAAACGCGTTACCAGGATATACTGTCCATCGGGTGAAACACTGAAACTACCGTAAACAGCTTTTTTACCAACAGAGCTTATGCTTCCATCAAGCTTAATCAGCTTCAATTCCGTGGTGGCATAATAATCAAACAAAGCTTCGTCAGCAGGGCTTTTCAGCAGATCCTGAAAGGTTGGAACAGCTGCTTTTCGTCCAAGATTTTCCTGTACTACAGGGCCCTTGGGTATTTCATTTGCTGAAGGGGCTTGTCCTCTGTCATCAGGACAAACTTTAACAAGCAGCGAATGGCTGTCGGGCATCCACCCAAAAGCAGTTCCAAGCACTTCATTCATAGCTATTTCGCTAAGTTTTCGTGCTGTTGCTGTTGCCACTTGCACCACCCACAATTCAATAGAATTGCCGGTGGTATGTGTAAAAGCAATATGTTGTTGATCGGGTGACCAGCTTATGGAACGGATGCGCGCTTGTTTTGGCAAACCGCTAACATTCACCTCATTTGTGCCATCCAGATTCATCAATGATAAACCAATGGAATAAGAGGAACGCGATGGTCCGGAAGTTAAAGGGTCGATCCTGATGCCGGCCAGCCGTAACTCAGTCGAGGCTAGATCGCTGATGTCAGGTAACTCGCTGTTATGCATCAGGAGTATCTTACCTGCCTTTGTTCCAATTGATACTGAAGGCGTTGATGGCGCATCAACCAGATCAATTATGGCCTTAGGAGGTAACTGGTAGTTAAAATCTTGTGCCAATGACACATAACTTATCAAAAAACAGGCAATAGTTAAAAAAACTGCTCTTTTTATCATTTGTGTGTATTTATAGATGTTTTGAAAATAATTTACACGACTCGGTGCAGCTGCATACCAAATTTGCATCTGACTCGTCCCGCCGTAAAATTAACGGAACAATTGTAATAAAATCAATTTTTTATTGTGAAATATGTTTTTAAAGGAGATGTGCATCAAAGCAAGGAAGCTATACCTTTGCACTCAAAATTAGTCCCAACCCATGGAGGGAAAGAAATTCAACGAACGCCGGCAGATTATTACCCTCATCATTTTGATTGTTGGAGGCATTTTCATCGTACGCTTGTTTTTCTTACAGGTTATCAATCAGTCGTATAAGCTCTCATCCCAAAATAACGTATTGCGTTTTGTAACCCAATATCCTGCCCGCGGAACCATTTTCGACCGTAACGGAGAGTTGATGGTTTACAACGAAGCTGCTTACGATCTGCTCGTGATACCGCGTCAGGCTGTCATTGCCGACACGTTGGCTTTTTGCCGTTTACTGAAGATCGACATCGAATCGTTCAGGGCACGTTTTGAAGCGGCACGAAAATATTCACGCTATCGTCCTTCTGTTTTTCTTGAGCAGATATCCAAAGAAGATTACGGTTATATCATCGAAAAACTCTACAATTACCCTGGATTTTTCTTCCAGGCCCGTACCCTTCGTAAATACCCCCGGCCTATTGCTGCCCATGTGTTAGGCGATGTAGGCGAGGTGAACAACAACGATATGGAGCGTGATCCCGTGTATAAAATGGGTGATTATATAGGAAAATCAGGCCTTGAGAAGTTTTATGAAAAGACACTGCGTGGTCGTAAAGGCATGAAAATTATGATGGTCGACGTGCACAACCGTGAGAAGGGTAGCTATCATGATGGTATTTACGATACATTGCCTGTTACTGGAAAAAATGTTTATCTTGGTATGGATGCCCGGTTGCAGGAATACGGCGAAAAACTCATGGTAAACAAAACAGGCAGTGTTGTCGCTATTGACCCCGAAACAGGCGAGATACTCGCGCTTATCAGCAGTCCGAATTACGACCCTAACCTGCTCGTAGGCCGTGCTCGTGGCAAAAACTTCAATGAATTGCTTAACAATCCGATGAAACCCCTCATCAACAGGGCTATCGGCGGGACTTATCCCCCCGGTTCTACCTTTAAAATGATAAACGCACTTGTTGCACTTCAAACTGGTTCAATCGACGAGAGTACCCGTTTTTCCTGTCAGGGAAAAGGCAGTTCTCCCATAAAATGCACCCATAGCCACGTGTCACCCCTCTCGGTACAGCCTGCTATTGAAAATTCCTGTAACCCTTTCTTTTGGAACACTTTTCGTAGTATTCTTACCAACCCATCCCTGCACGGTCAGAAAAAAGCGCTGGAATACTGGCATCAGAAAATGCTTGACTTCGGGCTGGGACATCGTTTTAAGACCGACATACCTTTCGAGGTTGCTGGAAATATTCCTTCGCGCGATTTCTACGACAAAGTCTATCGCGGCAGCTGGAACGCTATGACAGTAAGGTCGCTCAGTATCGGACAAGGAGAAATTCTCGTTACCCCGCTTCAACTCGCCAATCTGGCTGCAATAATTGGTAATGAAGGATTTTATTACCCGCCTCACCTCGCTCGTCGCATTGGCGAGGATAACGACAGTTTGCCGGCGCATTTCACAAAAAAAATGGAAACAGGAATCGATGCACGCTACTACCGCCTTGTCAAAAGCGCGATGCTCGATGTGTTTGAAGGCGGCGGCGGTACAGCTCGTCGCTTCAAAATAAAAGAGTTTCAGGCAGCAGGAAAAACAGGTACGGCCGAAAATCCTCATGGCAAAGATCACTCACTTTTCATGGCCTTTGCTCCCTACGACAACCCAAAAATTGCTATCGCTGTTGTGGTCGAAAATTCAGGTTTCGGTTCAACCTGGGCCGCTCCCATTGCCAGTCTTATGATGGAGCTTTACATCACTGGGGAGATAAAACGCCCCGAAATGGAACAGTTCTTATTGGAAAATTTCCCTGATCCTGTTGAACAATGAGAGAAAACAAAAGCATATTTACACAGATAGAACTGCCGGTAGTGCTGCTGTACCTTGCGCTGACACTCATCGGATGGCTTAGCATCTATGCTGCAGTCTATAACGAGGAGCATAAGAGTATTTTTGATATCTCGCAACGCTACGGGAAACAGCTCTTGTGGATAGGCCTGGCATTGGTACTCGGACTGTTTGTGATGCTCACTGATACGCGTTTTTTCAATGGTTTCGCTTTCATCATTTACCTTGTTACCATTGGTATGCTGGTGGCTGTATTGCTTTTTGGAAGTACCATCGCCGGAAGTAAATCATGGTTTCAGATAGGAGACTTTAAACTGCAACCTGCCGAGTTTGCTAAATTCAGTACCGGACTGGCGCTTGCTGCCTTCTTGAACCGTCTGGACACTTATATCAGTCAAACACGCACAAAAATTATCAGCATCGGCATCATCGTACTGCCTGCAATATTGATTTTGATGCAGTACGACACAGGATCTGCTTTGGTTTTCAGTGCTTTTGTCCTTGTGCTTTTTCGCGAAGGCCTTTCAGCTATTCCCCTCATCTTGGGATTTATAGCCGTAGTATTGTTTATCCTTACCTTATTTTTTAGTCCCTTATATGTCATCATTGGCATTGCTGTATTACTGGCTTTATCACTCTTTTTCACCCGCAGAAACATTCAGGTGATCATGCGGCTATTGGCTGTGTTTGCTATCGCTTCTCTTTTTGTGGTAAGTGTTGGATTCGTTTTCGATAACGTCCTCGAACCGCATCAACGCTCCCGCATCAATGTGTTACTTGGTTTGGATGAGGATTTAAGAGGTGCTGGTTACAATGTGCATCAGTCGAAAATAGCTATCGGGTCGGGAGGTTTTGCCGGAAAAGGATTCCTACAGGGAACGCAAACAAAATTTAATTTCGTGCCTGAACAGAGTACCGATTTTATCTTCTGCACCGTAGGCGAAGAATGGGGCTTTCTGGGTACTACCGTTTTGATTGGCCTTTATATGATGCTTTTTATGCGCCTCATTCGTATGGCTGAACGACAACGATCAACCTTTTCAAGAGTGTATGGGTATTCTGTCATATCCGTCTTGTTCTTTCATTTTGCCATAAATATTGCCATGACAATAGGTCTTGCCCCTGTAATAGGAATTCCTTTGCCATTTGTAAGTTATGGAGGATCAAGTCTATGGGCTTTTACAATCATGCTTTTTGTCTTTCTTAAGCTGGACGCTAACCGCCTGAATGTGCTTTAATAACACGGATTGCACTATCAAAATTTTCCATTATTTACTTTTTCCATTTTCGTAAGTACAGCCACAAATCCTGATAAACAAAAAAAGTTTTGGATCATTCAGTAGTTCCTGTTGAAATAAGTATTCATTTTACCTGATCTCTGATTTTATAGGGATCTCTTCCATTATTTTTACTTTGCTATGAGGTATCAAAAAATAAATGCATTTATATTTGCCTGATTATGTCATACGAAAAGAACTGTAATGAATCAGGATAAGAAAAATATTATTATCGTAACAGCCTCATTTATTGCCTATTACTTTTTCAATAAATGGGCTTTCGCTTTTCTTTTTAAAACCTTCACAGCCTGGTGGGATGAACGCATCAGTGCTTATTTGCTGACGTATATACTTGTGGGCTTACCTCTTTATGTGGGCACGTTGTTGCTTCACCGGAAAAATTTCTTTGAGAGCCTGGGTCTGAGCGGAAACATTTTGAAAGCCATCATTACAGCCTTCGTTTTTACTTTACCCATGCTTGTTGGCTATGCGTTGCTTTACGATTTCAACACTGAAATCACAACAGGAAAAATAGCTCAAGGAGCTATTTTCGCTGCATTTTTTGAAGAATTATTCTTCCGTGGTTTCTTTTTTGGATTGCTTTTCCGTTATACCCGTTTGGGTTTCATACCTTCAATTTTGCTGGGCGCTGCACTTTTTGCCTCGTTGCACCTGTATCAAAGCAACGACCCATCCACAATGACCGGAATTTTTATTACAACCTTGCTTGGTGCAGCATTATTTGCCTGGACATACGCCGAATGGGATTTTAACCTCTGGATTTCAATTTGGTTGCACCTGTTCATGAATCTTTACTGGATGCTTTTCGAGGCAGGTGATAATGCTTTTGGACCATTGCTTTCCAATGTATTCAGGGCTTCAACAATTGCTTTTATTATTATAGGGACGCTCTATTATAAGCGACAGAAACAGGAAAAACTTGCCGTATCGAGGAATACCCTTTGGATGAAAGCTAACGCAACAGCGGAACTCTGAACTGCTCTTCAATATATTTGAAATACCAGTAAAGCTTACGGTTAACCTCCACTCCATAATCAATTCCGGGCTGATAATCGAGGTAGCTGGAGATGATACGGAAATATTTCCCTGTGTTGTAATACTGATTCCAGTTGAGCGCACCTATCCTGTTCATCGATTGATAGTAAGAATCACTACGATCCATCGCCTGACTGTACCTACTTAGATACCAGCGCTCGAAATCGGGATCGATGATGATTATTTCATGCTGCAGGCTGTCATCTGCAATAACAACAGCCTCATTTTTCTGTACATTTTGCAGCGATTTTTGGGGAGCGCAGGCCACTAAACTGCTGGCCACGGCTATTAAAAAGATCCACTTTTTCATCACTTTAAAATTTATGTTCACACAAAAACCGCAATTTCTATGCCATGAAAAAAGAGAAACGAAAGGGATAATAATCAACCTGTTACCACCTTCAAACCAACAATGGAGGCAATGAGTGTACTGATAAAGAACAAACGCCAGAATCCCATGGGCTCATGAAAAAAGAAAATCCCCATTAGTACCGTACCAACAGCTCCTATTCCCGTCCAAACGGCATAAGCTGTACCAATTGGAAGACTTTGACTGGCCTTGTAAAGCAACAACATACTGATGGTGAGACTGAGCAAAAAACCTCCCAGCCACCAATAGGATTCAGGAGCTTGAGTCGCCCTCGCTTTAGCGAGACAACTGGCAAAAGCCACCTCGAATAAACCTGCAATAATGAGTAAAAACCAGTTCATATAGCAAAAGTACGAAATTAACCACTTACGGTTAGGCATTTATTAGGATGTTGATTTGTTGATCTGTTGATTCGTTGATTTGTTGCTGGCGCAAGACAACAGTTTACAGTACCAGTCACTTATAAACGCGTCAGCATCAACAAATAAACAAAGAACAAATCAACTTTTCTGAAGGGTCTTTAAGTCAGCTTTCACCAGCCCATTGTGTCACTTTGTGACTCCTTGGTGTTGCTTTGTGTAAAAACTCTTGGGTCTGAAAGTATAAATAACTGAAAGTCAGCGCATATCATCCGCCAAAGCTAAAACTAAAAGCCAAAGACCAACAGCAAAAAAATCTTCTTTAAAAAAAACTTGACAAATGTTTGAGAAGGTTGTATCATTGCATTTTAATTAACTAATTATTTAGTTATACAACTATAACAATAGTCTATGAAAGAATTAACAAAAGCCGAAGAGCAAATCATGCAGGAACTGTGGGAGCTGAAACAGGCCTTTGTGCACGATATCATCGATCGACTGCCCGAACCTAAACCTGCCTACAACACCGTTTCGACGATTGTAAGAATTCTTGAGAAAAAGGGCTTTGTTGGTCATGATGCTTTTGGAAAAACACACCGTTACCATCCGCTTATCGAAAAGAAAGTGTATTCCAAACATCTTGTCAAAGGCTTGATGAGCAATTATTTCAGCAACTCATTTCATCAGCTGGTTTCGTTTTTCTCACACGAAAAAACACTTACACTAACTGAGCTGGAAGAGATCAAACGCATGATAGAAGAAGAAATCCGTAAAAAAGAATTAACCTAAAGCGATCAGATCATGGAACTCTTTGTCGGTTATATGCTGCGGGCTTCCGTTTATTTGCTTCTCTTTGCAGCGGCATATAAAATCATGCTGAGTCGTAAGGTTAACCCCTCTTTTAATCGATTTTTTCTGCTGGGCTCCGGTTTCTTTTCCTTAGTGCTTTCACTGCCGCACAACATCGAGCTGGCTCTGAATTCAGCTGAGAATACGTTAAGTACAACTTATACACTTCCCGAAATCATTATTACAGCTACAACTGGTTACAGCCAAACAGCTGGTCATATTGCCACAGGTATTAGCGCTGTACCTCCTGCACGTTGGCTGCTCCTGATTCTGAGTTTTGGAATGGGAGCCCTGTTATTGTGGCAGTTAAGTCGTTTACTTATGATCATCATACGTTTCAAAGGTAGAAAACATCAAGGTCTGACACTCATCGAACTGCCCTATGAAACGCCACCATTTTCGTTTTTCCACTGGTTTTTTGTTCCTCAAAAAGCCTTAAATGTTGTTGAATTTGAAACCATACTTGCTCACGAAAAGGCTCATTTTCGGCGACTGCATTCGCTAGATGTGATATTCTTCGAGTTGCTGCGCATTTTGTTCTGGTTTCATCCTGCCTTTTATTATTTGCGGCATGAACTTCGCGCAATGCATGAATTCGAAGCTGACAGCATCGTTCTCGCTCAGCACGACAAAACTGCTTATCAGCAAAGTCTGCTTACAATTCACCTCTCCGGAGGTTTGATACCTGTTACAAATCCTTTTAATGTTTCACTGATAAAAAAAAGAATGCTTATGATGAATCAACAAAAGTGGCAGAAACCGGCCCGTAACTGGTTTAAAATCATGTTTCTCATGCCTTTTGTGCTGGCTGCTGTGGTAATACAGTCGTGCCAGATGAATTCAACAGAAACGACTTCATCCGATGCAAAAGAGAATCAGGCGGTTGTTGCAGAATCTGTTGCCGATGAGGTTAAAACAGAAGAATTAGCAACTGTTACATCCGATTCCATTACTGATGAGGTTTTCACCGTGGTTGAAACAATGCCTGAGTTTCCCGGAGGTGGAGAAGCAATGATAAAATTTATGGTTTCCAACATCCGATATCCGGAAAGTGCCCGAAAAGACACTGTTCAGGGAAAAGTATTTGTCAATTTTATTGTCGACAAAAACGGGAAAGTATCCAATGTCAAGGTGATACGCGGTATCGGTCATGGATGTGATGAAGAAGCTGCTCGTGTTGTGGCTATGATGCCCGACTGGACTCCCGGTCAGCAACGTGGCAAAAACGTAAATGTCAGCTTTAACCTTCCGGTTACCTTTAAACTTAATTAGTTACACTATTTTTTTGCTTTGTATAACTAATTTTTTAGTTGATTTTTTAAATCAAAAACTGCTCAACTGACAGGCCATAAAAGCCTGTCAGTTTTATTATGAAGGTTCAAATCTCCGGTACTTGAAGCATTTATCCGTCATTTTTTGCGAAATTTGCAGCCTGATTTTATTTTGAGACAAAAAACATGGAACATTACCAATTACAACTACTTCAAACCGTGGCAGTCATTGCCTTCCTGTTAATTATAAAGGTGCTTTTGCGTTTCATTGTCAACAATATTGTGCTTAAATTTCATTTTGCACCCGAACGAAAACGCATCATTTCAAAGATTATCAATCTGTTAATCTTCCTGGTTGGTATTATTCTTTTAACAGCCATTTGGGGTGTTGATTCCCAACAGGTGACGCTGTACATCACTTCTGCTCTAACTATATTAGGTGTCGGGTTTTTTGCCCAGTGGTCTATATTATCGAACCTAACTTCAAGTATGATATTGTTTTTTAACCATCCTGTGCATATCGGTGGCCGGATAAAAATTCTTGATAAAGACTATCCTATCGAAGGTGTAGTTGAAAACATCTCGTTGTTTTTCATGTATATACGAACCGAAAATAATGGATTGGTTACCATTCCAAACACGATTGTTTTACAGAAAACTATTGCCTTGGAAGATGACCGTCCGAAAGATTAATTCCTGACGAACTTCGTTTAATTGATATAGCTCAATTGCTGAATTGGGATGAATGACTTTTGTAAGCTGCAATCCGGGCACTATTTTTTTTCGGTGTGGTCAGGCTCCTCAGGAATCAACTCATCCAGCCTGCCTTCCCTCATCAGCTGATCGTTGTAATATTTGCGGTTGCGCTCAAGTCTTCGCTGCAGTCGTGCCATGTCGTTGAAAAGGTCGTAAAGGGTTTGAATAGGTCCTTTGAAAGTCATAGGTGCAGGCCGCACATACAACAATATATCTTTTAATTCATCTGTGACATCGGTCAGATTCACGGGTTTAATGGGTTTCATATGAACAAAAAGGTGTTTGAACGTCGGCCAGTCGTAAAACGAACGAACCACTACCTCCTCCATCATCACTGTATCTTTATGCAGCAAAACTGTCCAGGGCTTTCCTTCCTCATGATCGGAATCACGATATTTCCTGATGCTGTATCCATAGCCTATCACACTGAAATAAACAGTGTCAATCGCTGTTCCACGAAGGATAAAACTACCGTCAGTATCGCTGATTGTGCCGCTGCGTGCCATCCTGCTGATGATATGTACATTCTTCAACGGTAGCAAACTATCAGCTGAAATCACCTGACCCTCAATCCAGATGCGCTCTTGCTGGGCAACAAGACTCACCGAAGCCAGCATTAAACAGAGTATGATTACAGGTATACGCACATATTTAAATTGAACGGCGAAAGTAAGACGACTTTGTCAATACCACCTCATTTGCTTGTTTAAAAATTGTTAAAGTGTTTAAAATCAATTTCTTTGAAAGATTTTTATCAACAATTGTTTCTTATTGCTTTTTTGTAACTTCGCCCTTTCAAAGTTCTGATGATACAAAACGAAGAAATTTATACTAAACGACGGCTTACCAGCTCTTACATCACTTCGGTTGTAAGTATTTCGCTTGTGCTTTTCACACTTGGGATGTTTGGTATTATCGTTCTCAATGCCAGTAAATTATCCGATCTCATTAAAGAGAATATCGGCTTTGAAATCATCATGAAAGAGGGCGTTCGTGAAGCAACAATCATTCAGATGCAAAAAATGCTTGATGCCAATCCCCACGTCAAATCTACTTATTACATCACACGTGAAGAAGCTACAAAGCGCCTGGCGCAGGATTTGGGAGAAGACTTCATCCAATGGCTGGGTAACGACGAAAACCCATTGCTCCCTTCCATTGAAGTAAAATTCAGGGCTGATTGGGCAAATTCAGATAGCCTCCGGATGATCGAACAACGTTTGCTTCAGAATACGGATGTTAAAGAGGTTTATTATCAAAAATCACTTGTGGATTTGATCAACCAAAACATCCAACGGATTGGGCTGGTGCTGTTTGTGTTTATACTCCTGCTTCTCACAATTGCTATCGCGCTAATCAACAACACAATCCGCCTGACAGTTTATGCCCGCAGGTTTCTTATACGAAGCATGCAACTGGTTGGAGCTACCGAGGGTTTCATCCGGAAACCCTTCATCATTACCGCCATGATTCAGGGTTTCATTGGAGCTGTATTCTCACTGCTGTTGCTGTCTGGGATGTTGTATCTGGCGCTTCAAAGTATACCCGAACTTGAACAGTTACAAGATAGCACCATGATTGCTTTTCTCTACGGAAGCATCTTGCTTCTTGGCATACTTCTCACTGGTTTTTCTACCTTTTTCGCCTTACGGAAATACCTCCGAACGCGTACTGATAAGCTTTTTGTTTAGGGTGAATTACCCGCTTACCGGATTACAGGAAGCATAACTCTAAAAGTTTCATTTGTCTTTTCAAACGTAGGTGTCTTACCTGCAAATAACCTGTATCTTTCAGTTATGTTTTGTAACCCCAGCCCTGTCGAGGCTTCAGTAGTCGTTTTTGTCTGTATTGGGTTCGTTACTATGATCTCATTTTCAGTACAATCGATCTTCAATAATAAAGGTTTGCTTTTTGAGGCTACATTGTGTTTCAGGGCGTTCTCGGCCAACATCTGAAGGGTCATTGGTGGAATTTTACTGTCACGGATGGCTTCGCAGCTTTTTATCTCTGTCACGAAACTGCTGCCATAACGTTTCTTCTGAAGAAAAAGATAAGTTTCAAGCAATTTCATTTCTTCTTCAAGTCCGATCAATGTGGCATCACGGTATTCGAGAATCTGCCTGAAAAAGTCGCTAAGTTTTTCAACATATCCAATAGCCCCATCTCCCTGCTCTTCTATCAACGCGATAAGGGTACTGAAGCTGTTGAAAAGGAAATGGGGGTTTACCTGACTGCGAAGGTTACGGTATTCGAACTCCGATTTTTCACGTAATATTTGCTGACGGGCATTGATTTTACGCTCGCGTTGTCGTATCCATCCAACGATAAAAGCAATCAGGCCCAGCACCGCAATAGCAATTACCCACCATTGTTGCCACCAGGGCATTTGAATGAAAAAATTCAGAATAATGCCTTTATCGGCTGAAATGCTATCCTTTTCAAAGATTTCCACTGAATAGTTGCCAGGTTGCAGATTTCCGAAATGTAGTGTCTGATCGCGTGTTTCAAACTGCGTTGACTCTTGTCCTGTTAAAGTTACCTCAAAACGCAATTGTTCCGGTTGGGGATACCAGAGTCCTGCATACGAAATGCTTATTTGCCGCTGATCGTGCTTCAATCGGAGGGGAGCTTCAAAATCGAGGGCCTCCAGATTTGCTGTTAAAAGGCGAGGGCGAAGCAGCGGTTTCCTGTTGGCAAGATCGCTGATAGATTCCAGGCGAAGGATACCTTCGTTGGCACCAATGAAAACCACACCTTCACTTGTAGAAGTAATGACACCCAATCCACTCTGGGCAGCAGGCAATCCATAGTGGTTGCTGCCGTGGAAAACTGTCTGATCCCATGCATTGATGAGATCAAATCCATCGTAGCCCACTGCCAGCAGATAAGGTGTGTTTGTTTGAAGTAAAGATGTGATAGTATTTGAACTAAGTCCCTGATTAGCTGTAAATGATTGCAATCCATCGCTATTCCATCGTAGCAAACCTTTCCCCGGCGAAGCCATCCATATGGCACTATCAGCTGCTTCTGTCAGCGTATAAAAAACCTCATTATGTAAGCTGTCGGGAAGAACTTCAACAAGCTGTCCTTTGTCAAGCATCTGAATACCATTGCCATCGGTTGCAAACCAAACCCGTCCGCGGCTATCGGTTAGGATGTCGTAAATGTAATTACTCCCAAGATTTTTTTCCTCTTGCGGTTCAAAACGAAGACTCAGGTCGGGCTGTAACTTAGCAAGTGAAGCCCCTCCCAAAGTTGCAAACCAAATATCGTTGTTGTTTCCTGTGATGGATAGGATATTGTTGTTGACCAATCCATCTTTTTCGGTATAATTTTTCCAGATCATCCTATCGGGATCAAGGGCAAAAACTCCTTTGTCCAGCGTTCCTATCCAAATGGTACCATTAGAATCCTCGTAAAGACACGAGGCAAAGAATCCGGCAGAAGTTTTCAGAGGGCGAATTTGCTCTGCTTTATGGCTTGCCTCCATTGGGTTATTACTCATAAACATGCCCGATTCGGTACTCCACCATAACCTGCCTTTACTGTCGGCAAGTATAGCAGTAGTGGCTTTAGCTGTAAAACCACCTATAGCTGCAAATAGCTCAATTTGACGGCCTGCTGTCCACACCAACCGATCGCTTCCAACCACCCAAAAACCTCTCAACTGACTCTTAACCAGTGCTATTGTGCGAGCTGGGAAGTCCTGCATTTCTGAAGAAGACCACATTATAAGCTTTTCTTTTGGCAAATGAAAAGCAAGTATTCCATGCGTTTGGCTGCTTATCCAAAGGTAATCATCCATTTGCAGCAAGCCTGTTACAGGACCTTTTTGCCAGTCTTTAGAAGCAGAAAAAAGGATGAGTTTTTCATGATCAATATCATAGGCGCAAAAACCGCCATCATGAAAGCCAAGCCATAAACGGTTTTGAGTATCAAGATGCAACTTCGTTACGATGAGATCGGGCAATCCCTTTTGTTGATCAATCATTTGAACATGTGTCTCTTTAGATTGATTGATGATTTTAGCCAGCCCTGCATCGGTACCGGCCCACAAATGTCCGGCATCGTCTTTCTGAAGATCATAAATAAAATCATCGGGAAGTGAAGTCACCTTTTCAACTTTCTTTTTTCCACTTGATTGAATTACCGAAAAAAGCCCATTACCATAAGTGGAAATCCAAACTATTTCCTCTTGAAGTTCGATATCGGTAACGGCAGCCTTGGCATCAAGCACAAAAACAGGAGGCTTCATGGTGCGCAATTCTTCCCAACAAAGAACGGCACCGTTGTTTAAACCAGCAAAAAGCATTAAGTTGTTGGCTTGTAGAACTGTAACTTCAGCTTGTCGAAGGCTATCGGGAAATGGTAAAGCAAAATAATTTTGCCCGTCGAAAAGGTAAACTGCACCTTGTGTCCCTAGAAAAACAAAGCCCTGTGGGTTCTCAATCATGCTGCTGATTTTCTTCCCATCGATTTCATAACCGGGATAAAAAATTCGTGAAAAAAGTTGTTGTGCTACTATCGTATGACTAAATAAAAGCAATATCAGCAGCACTATTAAAGGAACTTTGGGTTTCATACCTTTCAGTTATTGGCACGCATTATGGCATCAA
The DNA here is from genome assembly GCA_964463695.1 of uncultured Lentimicrobiaceae bacterium. Classification (GTDB taxonomy): domain Bacteria; phylum Bacteroidota; class Bacteroidia; order Bacteroidales; family F082; genus JALNZU01. The sequence continues at coordinate 147,547 of CAYXCZ010000004.1, forward strand.
CGGTCACTTGAATTTCAGGAGCGATCTTTTTCGAAACGACCTTTGGAATTCGAATGGCATGGTCTTCCAGAAAAATACTGAAATCGGCTTTGATGTGTATTAGACCTTCTTCATAAATGAGTACTGCCTTGATAATCCGCTCAGTCTTCACTCCATGGAGATCGAGGATGCCTTTTGCGCGCACTGTTTGTGTAGTGCCATTCATGGGCAAAGGCTGCTCAATGATTTTTCCTTTGAAAGTTGTCTGAGGATAGGTTTTAGTTTCCATATAGTTCTCGTGAAAATGTTCTTGCTGCAATGGACTGTTAAAACCTTTGAAGCTGGCATTATCGAGTATAAAAAGAAAGCTTTTCTGCTCAATATCGATAGCACCTTTAAGTGACGATGAAGCAGCACGGATGATCTCGAGCGGGGCTTCGGAGACAAATCGAATACTCCCCTCCTCGGTGACATATGTTGTTTTTGTTTGGGCGATGACATCGACTTCAGACCAATGAAACAGTATCAAAAGCCAGAAGAAAACGATCATACCGCCTTTTATTTTTCTCATTCCTGCAAAAGAATTTTAATGCGTACTGGGTTATGGTCGCTGTGAACAAAACCCAGGTCGATGGCTTCCATATCTACCACACTGATATTGGGTGAAGTGATGAAAAAATCGATGGTAGCCGTTGCATTATCTCCTTTAATATAAGATTGATGGAGTGCACGGTTTGTTGGTACAGACCTGTCGAAATTAAACTTCCAGCCTTCGGGCAGAAAAGAAGCATCAAACTTCACAACTGCTGCCTCATGACGATGACCACTGTAATTATCTGAAGGGATAAAAACAGGAGGATTCATATTCCAGTCGCCACCGGCTATCACATAATTTCCCAGCTCATACTCCCGTTGCATTTTATCACGAATCACAGCAAGTTCCTGATCCATAAGGCGCTGATTATCTACAAAAGCTGAGTTATGGGTGTTGAGTACAACAAGTTCGCGTCCTGGTGAAATGGTAAACCGCAACTCAATAAAACAACGGTCGAGCAAAAACATCCTGTCGGGCCAACCTGCTATCAAAGGATAGGCATAACGACGGCTCATCCGTGGTGAAAAAGCAGATAAACTCATCATCCCTGCCCGCACCTGACCCATTGGTGAGGTGACTGGCACTGGCACAAAGGGGACTTCATAGTTGATGGCTGTTACATAATTGAAATCGGAGAGCGTATGCGCCAGCTCAGAGCTTTGATCCAAGCCATAGGTGCGACTTGCCTTGAAATCAACTTCTTGAAAAAGCCAGAAGTCGGCTGTTTTCTCACTGCTGATGAATGCTTTGATGCCTTCGAGATAGCGTTGCATCTCGGGCAACGTGCTGCGACTTTTCTTCCCTCCATCGTAAAAGAAGTCCATCTCTTTTCCAAGTCCTGCATAGCCAATGTTCCAGCTGATGAGCTCAAAGGAGTTGCCGGTAATCGGACGGTTTGTCTTATGGATCACCTGCAGTTCCTCAACTGCCTCAGGCAGATAGTCTTTCGAATTGATATAAAAAAGAAAGACCCCCAGGATGAATATTACGGTGACAAGACTACCCAGTATTATTTGAAGCATACGTTTAAGGATTTTCATACGGCATTGATTAAAATGTGTGCATAAAAATAGTTTTTTTTCTAATGAGCCCGATTTTTATGTTGTTTTGTTTAGCACTTTGGCCGTTGAATTAATAAATTCTCAATTCTTCTAAAAGGTAACCAACTGCGATTTTCTGCGTGATGCTCAATCTGCGCCAATCTGTGAGAAACAAACACTTCCTTATTCCGAAAACTTTCGGTTGCAATCTGTTTTAATCCGTCCAACAAACGTCATCAGTGTTCCAATAAAGACAAGCGAGTGAAACAAACACCTAACCCCAACCAACTGACACCTAACCTCTATCCCCCTTTTTTCTTCAGCACGATTCGAAACGTTGTGCCTTCGTTGAGTACCGAACTTCTCACAAAAATCTTTCCTTTGTGGTAGTCGTTGATGATGCGTTTCGCCAGTGTGAGCCCTAGTCCCCACCCGCGTTTTTTACTCGTATAACCTGGCTTGAACACAGCCGTAAGTTCCGACTTTGCAATACCTTTGCCGGTATCTGAAATATCGATAATCACCTGGCCGCCTTCTGTTTTCACTGCAATCACAATCTTACCCTGACCATTCATGGCATCGATGGCATTCTTGCACAGGTTCTCAATCACCCATTGAAAGAGGGCCTCGTTCATGGGAAGGATGATGCGCTCCTGGAGTGGTGCTTGCAAGGTATAACTGATCTTTTTTGATGTACGTGGCCGCAGATACTCCACCGTTTCTTCGAGGAGTTTTATCAGATCGGCATTTTCGAGCACAGGTGTTGACCCAATTTTGGAGAATCGTTCGGTGATGGTCTCCAGTCGTTCCACATCTTTTTCCATCTCCCTGATGCCTTCGAAGTTGCTGTCTTCCATCTTCAGCAGTTCGATCCAGGCAATGAGGCTCGAGAGTGGTGTTCCGATCTGATGGGCTGTCTCCTTTGCCATCCCGGCCCACACCTGATTCTGTTCTGCTTTGCGTGCATAACTGAAAAGCAGGTAGGCGATCAGCAGAAAAAGTGCGATGATAAGAATTTGCATCAACGGGAAAAACTGCATTTTGAGTAGTAAGGGTGAACTTTTATAAAAGATCAGCGTCTTGCCCTGATCCAAAAAGGTAATTTCTATAGGTGTATTTTCAGAGCGCATCAGAGCAATCTGCTCTTGCCAGAAAAGGCTGTCTTCATCTCCTGCAACATTCAGATTGCCAAACTGCAGCACATTACTTCCGGTACTATCGGTAATGATTACCGGAACGCTGGAGGCGTTGGAGGCAATATCGATCAGGAAAGAACTCACCAAATCATCGAGCACACGCTTCAACTCACTGAAAATGATCGACTCTCTGTAATACAACAGCTGACGTGTGTCGCTTATTGGGATAGGGCTATAAGCCGAAAACGACTCCTTCAGCTCACCGTCAAAAACAGTCTGACTCTCATACCGCTTATCAACATTCTGCCTTTCGAGAATGTTTCCGTTTTGATCAACGATAAGCACAGGGATGCTGGTGTTGTTGCTGATGATTTCGAGGTAAAAGGTAAACTCCTCTTCCAGTGAACCATACAACACCTTTTGGTAAGTCTTGGCCAGCAGCTCCACCCTGTCACGCTCCTGTTTACGTAGAGCAACAAAAAACTCTTCCTGATACTTCATCAAACTCGCCCGACGCTCCACTGCATCGGCCCATGTACGCACCTGGTTTCGTTCTTCGTTGGCAAACTGATTCACAAGATCGTTGGTATAATAGATCGATGCACTGATGATGATCAGCGCGATTGTGGCCAACACAATTTTCCAACGTTTTTTTCGGCTGTAAAGATTCACTCTAGCGGCATTTTTTTACACAACGGATCTTAAGCCGTAAAAGTATAACTATTCCTTTAAATTGACCATATCCCGCAAACGACTACCTTATAACACGTGTTCTCATTTGTAAAAATGCGGTATTTATAAATTATTAACATCCTTTTAGAAGTTTAACCTTCAAATGAAGGCCTTACTTTTGGCTGTTTTTTCAAAAAACTTATCTTTGCAGCTAAAGCTAAAAAGTGCCCAATCGGGCCGGTATCAATTCAATTCCATTTTATATGAAACATGTATCAATGACCGGTGTTAAACGTTTACACCTTATTTTATTAGGTATTATGATGACAGCTACCCTCATGGCTCAAAAGCCACCTACCATCCCTTTGGAAGATTTCTTCAAAAATCCTGAAAAATCTTCCTTCAATATCAGCCCTGATGGAAAATATATTTCCTATATGGCACCCTACGAAAGCCGCATGAACATCTTCGTTCAGAAAGCCGGCAGCGACAAAGCAACCCGCATCACTTCGGAAACCGACCGCGATATCGCCGGCTACTACTGGGCCAACAATAGCCGTATCCTGTTCCTGAAAGATAATGGTGGCGACGAAAACTTTGCCCTCTATGGCGTTGACATGAATGGCAAAAATCCTAAATGCCTTACCTGTTTCGAAGGCGTTCGCACACAGATTATCGACGACCTCGAAGATCAGCCCGATTTCGTAATCGTTGGCCTTAACAAACGTAATGCGATGGTTTTCGATCCTTATCGCCTCAATATCAACACAGGTGAGCTGGTAATGCTGGCCGAAAACCCGGGTAACATTCAGGGCTGGATGACCGATCACGACGGGAAACTGCGCGTGGCCATAGCCATCGTCGACGGTGTGAACACACAGATACAATACCGCGACAACGAAGAAGAAGAGTTTCGTCCTATCCTCACCACCAGCTTCAAAGAGTCGCTCAGCCCTGAGTTTTTTACATTCGACAACAAAAAACTTTATGCCACCTCTAACTTAGGTCGTGATAAATCAGTAGCCGTCATTTTCGACCCTGCAACCGCTACAGAAACTGAAGTGCTTTTTGCAAATGATGACTATGATCTCTCGGGCATTAGCTACTCACGCAAACGAAAAGTTATCACTGCAGCCAGCTTTGTTTCATGGAAAAGAGAACGTCATTTCTTTGACGAACAGACAAAAAACATGTTCGCTCAGCTTGAAAAACAGCTCCCCGGCTACGAAATCTCCGTTTCCTCCTCCGATAAAGCCGAAGAAAATTTCATTGTACGGACCTATAGCGACAAATCGTTAGGTGCTTATTATTTCTACAACCTTGGGAAAAACAGCCTGACGAAAATTCAGGAAGTTAGTCCCTGGATCGATGAAACACATATGGCCGATATCAAACCCATCAGCTACCGTGCTCGTGATGGCAAAATGATCCATGGCTACCTCACACTCCCAAAAGGTGTTGAAGCCAAAAATCTTCCTGTTGTTGTTAACCCACACGGTGGACCGTGGGCCCGCGATAACTGGGGTTTCAACCCTGAGGTTCAGTTTCTTGCTAACCGTGGTTATGCTGTCTTGCAGATGAACTTCCGCGGCTCAACGGGCTATGGTAAAGATTTCTGGCAATCAAGCTTTAAACAATGGGGTCTAAACATGCAGAATGATATCACCGACGGTGTATATTGGTTAATCCACGAAGGCATTGCCGACAAAGACAATATTGCCATATATGGTGCAAGCTACGGAGGTTATGCAACACTTCAAGGACTTGTAGTGACCCCTACACTTTATGCTGCCGGGGTTGATTATGTTGGGGTGTCGAACCTCTTCACCTTCATGCAGACCATCCCTCCTTACTGGAAACCACTGCTCGATATGATGTATGAAATGGTGGGTAATCCTGAAACAGATAAAGTACAGTTCGAAGCTACATCACCGGCTCTCAACGCTGACCGAATTATGGCCCCACTTTTTGTAGCTCAGGGCGCTAAAGACCCTCGCGTTAATATCGCTGAGTCGGATCAAGTTGTTGCTGCCATGAAAAAACGTGGTATCGAAGTGGAATATATGGTCAAAGATAATGAAGGCCATGGTTTCCATAACGAAGAAAATCGCTTTGATTTCTACCATGCCATGGAGAAATTCCTAGCCAAACACCTGTTAACGAAATAATTGAAGTCATATCACTGATACAAAAGGTTGTCCTTTAAAAGGGCAGCCTTTTTTTATGCCATTCGTGTATCTTTGCTAAAAAAAGCTATGAAGCGTATTTGTGTTTTTTGTGGAAGCAGTATGGGACAGTCACCCGTCTATCGTGAGGCTGCCGCCTCGTTGGGTCGTCTGCTTGCCGAAAAGGGTATTGGTCTTGTTTACGGTGGCGCAAATGTAGGCCTCATGAAAGAAGTAGCCGATGCTACCCTCGCCGCCGGAGGTAAGGTAATTGGCGTTATGCCCCATCAGCTCATCAGTAAAGAGATAGCACATCCTGACATTCATCAGCTTCATGCTGTTAAAAGTATGGCTGAACGCAAAGATTTGATGGTCAGTCTTTCGGATGCTTTCATTGCACTCCCCGGAGGCTATGGAACACTTGATGAATTGTCGGAGATTCTTACCTTCAACCAACTTCGAATCTCTGATAAACCACTTGGCTTACTGAATATTGAAGATTATTTTGATCTGCTGCTTCAGTTTTTCGATCGCGGAGTAGAGGACGGCTTCGTGCGTAAAGAGCACAGACAGAACCTTATTGTCACCCATAATAATGAGGAAATGCTCACGCTTCTCAACAACTGGAAACCGGTCGAGACAACCAAATGGATCGCTGATATCCGTCAGGAGAGCCAAATCTGAAACAGAAAACCGTACTGACTTTATAATCCTTATAAACAGGATAATAAACTTAACATATGCATGAATAACACCCCCATAACTCAGGCCTCAGGCAAACGAAAAATTATTGGTATCACAGGCACTCTCGGCGCTGGAAAAGGTACCATTGTTGATTATCTGGTACAGCAAAAGGGATTTTTGCATTATTCTGTGCGTTCTTTCCTCGTTGCTGAGATAAGTCGCAGAGGATTAACAGTCAATCGCGACAGCATGACCTCTGTGGCTAATGAATTGCGCGCCAGCCACTCACCCAGCTACATCACCGATCAGCTGTACCTTCAGGCTGCCGAAAACCAGCAGTCGTGTATCATCGAAAGCATCCGTACACCCGGCGAGATTGCCTCACTTCGTAACAAACAGGGATTCCTGCTTTTGGCTGTTGATGCCGACCAACACTTGCGTTACGAGCGTATTACATCCCGAAAGTCGGAGACCGATGCCGTCGACTTTGCCACCTTTCAATCCAATGAAGCGCGCGAGATGCACAGCACCGATCCTAATCACCAAAACCTTGCTGCCTGCATCAGAGAAGCAGATTTTGTACTGCAAAACAATGGCAACATGAATGATTTACATGCACAAATAGAAGAAATCCTACAACAAATTCAGTGATATGTCAAACGCTCCAAACCCTCATCACCTGCGTCCCAGCTGGGATGAATACTTTCTTCGTCTCGCCGATACTGTTGCCAGCCGCGCCACCTGCGACCGTGGCCGCAGTGGCTGTGTGATTGTCAAGGACCGTCAAATCCTTGTGTCAGGCTACGTTGGTTCACCACGCGGATTGGCTCACTGCGATGATGTTGGACACCTTTTCAAAAAAGTCATTCATGAAGATGGCAGCGTCACCCAGCATTGTGTGCGTACCGTGCATGCCGAACAAAACGCTATTACACAGGCTGCCCGACGCGGTATTGCCCTCGATGGCAGCACCCTTTACTGCCGTATGACTCCCTGCCGCACCTGCGCCATGCTCATCATCAACTGCGGTATCGTGCGTGTGGTTTGCGAAAAGAAATACCATGCCGGGGCCGAATCCGAAGCCATGTTTGCCGAGGCAGGCATTCAGCTTTATTTCGCCAGCGAAGAAATACAACAATACGAGAAACAATAAAAGATAAACATTGGAGAGGGTTTGAGATATTTTGAGTTGTCACGAAATAAAAGCTATGCAAATCGGATAAAAAATCATCCAAAAGCCTGTTACCTGCATCTCGGTATATTAACTTGAAAAAATATTTTACAACAAAGACTTAGCACCTTTGTACACTGCATTGACTGATCTTAAAAAAAATGTAAAAAATATCCTAAAAAAATTGCTTTTCTGTACACTTCGAGTAATTTTGCTACTCATATAAACCTCTTTTTCGTTACCAATTGGCAAAAAAAGGAAGTAAACAACTAAATATCAACAGCATGAATTAATGCTTCAAGTGGTCTGAAACTTGAAAACCAAAACCCATTAACAGATGAAAAAAATCGCAATCATAGGTCTTGGCTACGTAGGCCTCCCTCTCGCCGTTGAATTCGCTAAAAAACGTTCTGTCGTCGGTTTCGATATCAAACCCGAACGTATCAAAGAACTCAACGAAGGCCACGACCCAACCCTCGAAGTCTCAGACGAAGACTTGAAGTCCGTCCTCGTCACCTCGTCTCCCTCAGTCACTCAGTCACTCAGTCCCTCAGTCACCAACAAAGGTCTCTATATAACTAACCAGCTGCAAGATATCCAGGATTGCCAGATATATATCGTTGCCGTGCCCACTCCCACCGACAAGAACAACCGCCCCGACCTCACTCCACTGATTAAAGCCTCAGAAACTGTTGGTAAAGTGCTCAAAGATGGCGATATAGTCATATACGAGTCGACAGTTTATCCCGGTGCTACCGAAGAAGATTGTGTACCTGTGCTCGAGCGCATTTCAGGGAAGAAGATGAACGAACAGTTTTTTGTTGGGTATTCACCTGAACGTATCAATCCGGGCGATAAAGTACACACTCTTACCACTATAAAGAAAGTAACAAGTGGCAGCACCCCAGCTATTGGCCTGGAGGTTGATGCCCTTTACAAAGAGATCATCACTGCAGGAACTTTTCTTGCTACCAGCATCAAAGTGGCCGAAGCAGCCAAAGTTATCGAGAACTCACAGCGCGACATCAATATCGCTTTCGTTAACGAGCTAAGTAAAATATTCAATCGCATGGGAATTGACACGCTTGAGGTGCTTGAAGCTGCAGGTACCAAATGGAACTTCCTTCATTTCCGTCCGGGTCTGGTAGGAGGACATTGCATTGGTGTTGACCCTTATTACCTTGCACAAAAAGCCCAGGAAGTTGGTTATCATCCCGAAATAATCCTTGCAGGTCGCCGCCTCAATGACGGAATGGGAGCATACGTGGCAGGTGAAGTGGTGAAACTGATGCTTAAGGAAGGCAAGCCTGTGAGAGACGCCAAAGCACTCATGCTTGGTATCACTTTTAAAGAAAACTGTCCCGACATTCGTAACACCCGCGCCTTAGATATCTATCACGAGCTCAAAACCTATGGCATGAATGTCGATATTTATGATCCCTGGGCTAGTCCCGAAGAAGTGAGACACGAATATGGTTTGGAAATCCTGAGCGAATATCCTGCAAAAAATGGCTATTCCTCTATCATTTTGGCTGTGGCACACAACGAGTTTCAGAAAATTGACATGACAGCACACAAAAATGACGGAGTGATAATCTACGATGTCAAAGGAATACTTCCTAAAGAAATTGTGAGCGCCAGATTGTAAGATTTGAAAAATTCTGATTTGAAAAATTGGAATGGCTGAGGTTAAGGCTGAGGTTGAGGTTAAGCACTCGCCGGAGCCCCCTCAACCTTAACCTAAGCACTCCTTCAATTGAAAGGTTTATCATAAAAATCAAACTATTTGGTAATCTCACATCATTGCTTAATTTTGGAAAACGATTGAGCTTATGAAAGAAAGCTAAATTCTTCATTTCAGCTTTAATCACATGAATGAGAACGAAGCAATAAATAGTTGATTTTAAATCTTTCACGTTGAAAAACAAAAATCCTTACCTCATCCCTTTCATCTTACTGACATCACTTTTCTTCTTGTGGGGATTTGCTCACAGCATTCTTGATGTCCTTAACAAACACTTTCAGGAAGTACTTGTGATCTCAAAAACAAGATCAGCTCTTGTTCAAACCGTTGTTTACGGAGGATACTTCCTTATGGCCTTGCCTGCAGGGCTATTCATTAAACGTTTTGGATACCGGGGAGGAGTGGTCTTTGGGCTATTGCTTTATGGAATTGGTGCTTTACTCTTTATCCCTGCCGGGAAAATTATGTCGTTCAATTTTTTCCTTTTCTCATTATTTGTCATAGGTTGCGGTCTTACCTTTCTTGAAACGGCGGCCAACCCATATGTCACCGAATTAGGAGATAAAGAAACTGCCTCAGGGCGGCTCAATTTAGCACAATCCTTCAATGGGCTTGGGTGGATCATTGGGCCGTTGGTTGGTGGGATACTTATTTTTCAAGCTGATGGATCGCATGGTAACATTGCCTTGCCTTACACCATGATTGGCCTTGTGGTGCTTGCTGTAGCTTTCATTTTTATGCGGATCAAGCTACCTGAAATCAGCTATGAGACCAATGCCGCTCAGCAGGTTGCTTCTGCCTCGTTGTGGAAAAATAAACTTTTTGTATTTGGAGTGATTGCTCAGTTTTTTTATGTGGGTGCTCAAACAGGTATAAACAGTTTCTTTATAAATTACGTCACGGAGCTTAATCCAGGCATCAATTCACGGAACGCGGCATTTATTCTTTCTTTTGCCGGGATGGGTTTATTCATGACAGGCAGGTTCCTTGGCAGCTGGATTATGAACCGCTACCCTGCTCCTAAACTGCTGACTATCGCTGCAGCCGGGGCATTCCTGTGTATGTTAATTGTTGTGGCAGCTATTCCAAACCTTTCATTAGCGGCTCTGATAACAACTTACTTGTTTGAATCCATTATGTTCCCGACAATTTTTGCTCTTTCGATAAGTGGACTTGGGGATCAAACCAAGAAAGGATCTTCATTCCTGATTATGTCGATTGTTGGAGGTGCTATTGCCCCGGTATTAATGGGATGGATTGGAGAAACCAATATGTCGCTCGGGTTTTTTGTGCCAATGGTTTCTTTTGTGATTATTTTTCTGTTTAGCAGGTATTTTTCCAAAAAATCAATGGTAGCAGTGGTATCATAACCGATTAATCGGAAACCATAAAAAAGGAACAAATTAATTCTTTACCCATAAACTAAATATTTCATCACGTTAAGAGGGTAAGACGTAAAGTATTGAATATGAACTCTTTAATGTAAACAAGACGTTTTGTAATGAAATTTTGAGTTTTTAATAACTTTAACACCATTTTAGCTTTGCGGCTTACGGGATATTTCTGTGAATATTAAAGGATAAATAGACTTCTATGAAAAAAATCTTTGTTTCAGGTTGTTTTGATATGCTTCATTCGGGGCATGTGGCTTTTTTGGAAGAGGCTGCTCTTCATGGTGATGTGTATGTTGGACTTGGTTCGGACCGGACGGTATACGAGCTCAAGGGGCGGGCGACCATCAACCCCGAGGATGAGCGGCTTTATATGATCAAATCGCTCAGGGCTGTTAAGCATGCCTGGGTCAATTCGGGTTCCGGCATTCTTGATTTTCTTGAGGACTTTGAACGCGTTGGCCCTGATGCGCTGTTTGTTAACGAAGATGGTCATAGTCCTGACAAAGAAAGCTTTTGCAGGGACCGAAATATTGAATACATCATCAGTAAGCGTGTTCCAAAGCAAGGGCTTCCGGGACGCAGCACGACGGCACTGCGCAGAGAAGCCCGTATTCCTTACCGGATCGACCTCGCCGGTGGCTGGCTCGACCAACCTTATGTGAGTATTTATCATCCCGGGCCAGTGATCACGATTTCCATCGAACCCGATTATGAATTTAACGACCGTAGCGGTATGTCGACCTCCACGCGTAAGAAGGCGATAGAGCTTTGGCCGGTTCAGATCCCCGACGGTGATTATGAGAAATATGCCAAAATATTGTTTAGCTATGAGAATCCTCCCGGTTCGGATTATGTGAGTGGATCGCAAGATGCGATTGGAATCGTTTTTCCGGGGGCTAACTGTCTTCACTATATGCCAGGTAAATATTGGCCATCGAAAACGGAAAGCATCCGCGATCCGCAACTTCTGCAATGGCTCGAGGACCGTATTTACCTGTTGGCGCTAAAGCCCAGAGAATCGGGCTTCAATGTGACTGATCAGGTTGATATCAGCACTCCAAAAGCTGCTGAACTGGCACGGGCAGCAAACTTGCTCTGGGAAAGTCTTCTTCGAAAAGATGCAGCTGCTTTCGGACAGGCGATGACTGACTCTTTCAAGGCTCAGACCGCGATGTTCCCTAACATGACTAACCCTATGATTGAAAAAGTGATCAGCAGTCTGCCCGAAAGTGTTCTGGGTTATAAGCTGAGTGGCGCAGGAGGGGGTGGTTATCTTGTCCTTTTCGCGGAGACAGCAGTTGCCGATACGCTTCGGATCCGCATCAGAAATTAGTTGCCTATTCCTCAAAGATATTCACAATTGAAACCATAACATCCTGATTTTATGAAACGATATGCTCAAACCATTCTCCTAAGGCCCGAGAAACGTGCCTACTATCTCGAGCTTCATGCCAATCCGTGGCCTGCTGTCATTGACAAAATTTATGAATGTAACATCCGCAATTATTCGATCTTTCTATTGAACGACAGGCAGTTGTTTGCTTATTTCGAGTATGTTGGAAGCGATTTTGAGGCTGATATGCAGAAGATGGCTGCCGATGCAGAAACCCAGCGCTGGTGGGCCGAAACTGATCCGTGTCAGGAGTCGCCCGACCCCGAAGGCAAAAGCTGGTGGGTTAATCTTGAGGAGGTTTTTCATGCGTGATGGGTGATGGGTGATGGGTGATGGGTGATGGGTGATGGGTGATGGGTGATG
>CAYXCZ010000005.1:0-145940 GCA_964463695.1 uncultured Lentimicrobiaceae bacterium
GTTCAATGGATAGAATAGCAGATTCCGGTTCTGTCGGTTGGGGGTTCGAGTCCCTCCGGGGTCACTTAAAATTAACTCAATGAAGTACGCTTTGTTGAGTTTTTTTCTTAGATCTGGGCTGTAGATTATTGACCTTCAATTGCTTTTCAAAATATTTTAACCCTTCGGGGGTAGCAATACTGCGTATCAGACTCTCAAACATCTGATTAAAAAGCACATCGAAAGAGAATGATTCCAAAGGGAAAAAGTCAGGGTTATGAATATCAATCAAGCGACTTAGATAAAGCCGTGAAATGAGTTCGGCACTTAAATCGCTGCGATACATACCCTGCCCCATACCAATGCCAAGATTAATTCGTATCTTCTCAGAAATTACCTTCAATCGTTTTTGAAACTGTTCGTGATACACTGCCGGATAACGGAGTTTGATCTGTGGAGAAAGTGACGGGAAAATATCGTTGAATTTGCGGGAAATCTCGACCGAAACATGCATCATCGCATCAATTGCATTTTTATCGAGCAAATCATTATTCTCAACGATGTCGGTAAATTTTTCCAATTCATACTCCAACAAAAGTCGTACTAAATCCTCAGTAGAGGGAACAAAAGATTTAAGATCCTTTAACGGGAATTCGGGAATTTGGCTGAGGGTATCAAATGATAGATCGAAACTATTCATTTCCAACGCTTTGCGTCGTGTTAGGTCTAATATTGGCCTCAGCTCTTCATGTATCATGTGCTTGTTTTTTTGCAAGATTATAAACGTAAAAAAAGACGCTATCATTGTGGCGATGGTTGCATTCAACCTGAAATTCAGTTTAATTATCTTCCATTGGCCCAACCGTAATTTACAGTTAGATAGTAAATTGTGAGATAATTATGATCAACATCACCAACAAAATTTCTTCAATCTTACTTGTTTAAGATGAAGCTCTCTTTAAACGAAAAAAGAAGAAAAAAGTTCAAATGGAGTTTTTATTGAACAAAAATGCTACATATGCACCTTGATAAGTGACACGAAAAGTCTAACGCGAAATAACCATCTTTCTGTGCTGTGTTTGATCTTCAGAGGTTAATCCAAAAAAATATGCGCCAGTTGCCAGCTGATGTTTTGAATTATCAAACAGCACCTCATATTTACCTGCATTCACAATACCATCATTAAGTACGATCAACTCATTTCCAAGCATATCGTAGATTGCCAGCTTAAGTCTCGAAGTTTTTTTCAATCTGTAAGAGAAAATTGTGACTTCCGAGAATGGATTTGGTACATTTTGCTCAAGATTCAGAATAGAGGAAAGGTTTTCGGGCAACGAAACAGCAAGATCAACAATAGCAACCTGAATATTGAGTGAACCGTTACTCTCTCTGCGTGTCCAAATGGGCCTTACAACATTATTAAAAGCTGAAATATTATTATAGTCGCCAAAGAAATATCCACTTGAGGAAGGGGTAAAATCCGTTTCGCTCACTTTGAAATTCACAAAAGTTTCACCACCATCATCCGAAACTGCTACAAAAACATCCGTTGCATTGCCCATATGGTTGCGCCTGTCGTAATAAACAACATAGATTTTACCATTCGACTGATCAACATCCATCCAGCTAAAAAACTGATGTTTTCCCGGAGGGTCATCATTCACGCGTTTGGGTTCGGACCATGTAGCTCCATTATCAGTTGACTTAACAAGCCATATATCGGTATCGTTACTTCCGTTACTTTGATCAGCGTAATTTATGTAAATAGTGCCATGATGCTCGCCATTGCTAAGATCGCACTTTGTGACAGGCATGCCATTTGCTCTTGCTATACCGGGAATTGCCAAATCCCACCCACCTGGTTGAGGTGTGACATTGATATCTAAATCCAACCATGTTTCTCCTCCATCAAGTGATTTGTCGAAAACAATTCCGACAGGACCTCCCCAAGAAACAAAAATTTCGCCATTAGGCCCAACTGCCGGAACTGCACCTTCCACCGTGTTATCTCCATCTATACAATCGCCCGCAACCTCATTTATAGTTATAGCCTCCGACCATGTTTGGCCTCCATCAGCTGATTTACTAAACCTTATATTGCTTTGGCAAAATGAGCTGCTACTTCCATAATCATCAAACTGTGTCCATGTAAGGTAAATGGTATTCGTATTTTGATCAACAACAGCCCAGTGTTTATCCTGTGCCTTGTCGCCATTTAATCCGGTATATGTGCCCGGGCTCCAGCTTTGTGATGCTTTATCGAATTTCTGACAAACGATACGGTCAATCCAATTCCCTGCAACAGGGTTAGCCAGATGGAAAAAATAAAAGTCACCCGCTTTATCGGTTACAATAACAGGATCGCCCCAAACACCATATTCAGGGGATACCAATGTGCCTGAAGTCCAGTTATATCCACCATCCTGAGAGTAATACCAGAAATTCAGATTGGATCCAGCCATAATCTCCTGTGTATTTTTAGGATTGATCCAAATGGATGGCTCGTTTGGTCCGTTGAAACTTCCAATTTGCACATTCTGGTGCTGCCCAAGTAATATGCCAGTATTTAGAATAAAAATAAAAACGAGTAATTGTTTCATTGAATATTAGTTTGAAAAAAGATTAGTCCTTTGATTCTGAATTAGCTACAACACATGCTACAGCAGCGTCTCCAGTCACATTAACAACAGTCCGTAACATGTCTAACGGACGGTCAACAGCAAAAATAAGCGCGATACCTTCAGTTGGAACTCCAACAGAATTAAGTACAATAACCAACATTATCAAGCCTGCACCAGGTACCGCTGCTGAACCGATTGAAGCTAAAGTTGCAGTTAAGATGATTGTCATTTGCTGGCCCAGGGAAAGATCCATCCCGTATATCTGAGCAAGGAAAACAGCAGCTACCGCTTGATATAAGCTGGTTCCATCCATATTTACAGTTGCTCCCAACGGAAGTACAAATCCGGTAATTTCTTTTTTTATACCCAGATTTTCTTCACAACACTCCATAGTTACAGGAAGTGTTGCCGCACTTGAACTTGTTGAAAAAGCCAGAAGTTGCGCTGGTGAAATTCCTTTCAAGAATGTCTTATACCTGATTTTTGTAAAAAACCTGATGAAAAGAGGATAAATAATGAAAATTACAATCAAAAGACCAGCCACCACGGTTATGGCATACATACCAAGAGTGCCAAAAAGCTGCAAGGTATCTTTAATATTATTGCCTGCCAATTGTGTTGTCATACTGGCAATAAGTGCAAAAACACCAACAGGAGCTGCTTTCATGATCAGATGAATCATTTGCATCACAATATCGTTCAGAGCATCGAAAAACTGCCGAACCTGCAGCGTCTTCTCTGCCGGAACCATCACAACAGCAATACCAAAAAGCAATGAAAAGAAAATGACCTGCAACATATTGGTATTGTTGGTCATAGCGTTGAAAATATTGTCAGGAACAAGATCAACAACAAACTGTAAAGGGCCACTCTCCTCATTGACCGTTTGCGTCATATTTGATGCATACTTTTCTCTAAACTCAGCCGATTTTTCCTGAGAAAGGAACTTACCAGGTTGGGTAATATTGACAACTATCAAGCCGATGCTCACTGCAATTACAGTTGTAATCAAATATAAACTTATGGTTTTCAATCCAATGCGTGATAACTTAGAAACGTCATTTAAACCTGAAATACCGTTTATCAATGAAACAATGATAAGTGGTATGGCTATCATTTTCAATAAGCTAATAAAGACTGTACCCCAGGGTTTAATCCAGTTCAAGGTAAATTCATGCCATCCGAAGATGACCGCTAATATGCCAAAAATAATTCCGGCAGCCATGCCAATCAAAATAAGCCAATGAAGAGGGATTCGGTTAATTCTCATGTTTTCTGATTCTTAATTCGTCCTTGAAAAGCCAAAAATACTTATTTCTGCGTGTTTTTTACCTATCCAAATATCAATGTCAGTCATTAACCAAAATTTTCTTCCTTTATCTTCCCTGAATCTTAATAATTAGCTTTAATTTGCTTTTTGATTTTAATACACAACAAGTAATGGCCAAACAAAAACGAGTAGGAATTTTATCTGCTGGTGGTGACTGTCCGGGCATCAATGCAGCAATACGTGGCGTTGGCAAAACTGCTATTGTAAGTCACAACATGGAGGTTATTGGCATATCCTCTGGTTTTTCGGGACTGATACACAATGATTTCGAGATTCTGACAGAAGAAGCTTTATCAGGAATACTTACCCTTGGAGGGACAATTTTAGGCACATCACGTGAAAAACCCTTCAAAAAAACCGGAATGCCGGGAGCTGACAAACCAAAGCTGATCAAAAAACATTACCGTGAAATGGGCCTCGATTGTATTGTTTGTATCGGTGGAAATGGCACACAAAAAACTGCAGCAATGCTGGCTGAAGAAGGCCTAAATGTGATTGGTATTCCCAAAACCATCGACAATGATGTTTTTGGGACCGACTTTACCTTTGGTTTTGATTCTGCCGTTACAATTGCCACTGAAGCAATTGACAGACTTCATACTACTGCAAATTCACATAAGCGCATCATGGTCATCGAACTGATGGGTCATAACGCAGGTTGGCTAACACTATACGCAGGACTTGCCGGTGGTGGCGATGTCATTTTGATTCCTGAGCTTGGATATAATCCCAAAACTGTAAACCGTTATTTACTTGACAGAGCCTACAAAAAGAAACCATATTCTATTGTCGTGGTTGCTGAAGGTCTTGAACGACCTGCTGAGGAAACTTCAGCTGCTGCTTATGTTGCAAAAATGATTGAAAAAGGAACTAAAATAGAAACACGAACCACCATTCTTGGTTATGTTCAGCGAGGAGGAAGCCCTTCGGCAATGGATCGGATTCTGGCAACTCGTTTCGGTTCACATGCAGTTCAACTAATTGCAGATGAACGATTTGGACGAATGGTTATTAACAAAAACGGACAAACCACAAGCATGTCACTGAAAGATGTAGGCGGAAAGCTTAGTTTGGTTCCAAAAGACCATTCTCTTATCAATAAAGCCCGGGCATTGGATATTTGTATGGGCGATCAATAATATATCTCACCTATTAACCTCATTCACATGACTTTTCAAGTTTTATCAGCGTATATACTAGGCGGTTTGTTAGCCTTCACAGCACTCTTAACGTGGATCATTCTACTCACCGGCAAATTTAAACCCTCATATATCATCCCCTGCAAAACCGATAATTGCAGGAAATTAGCAAAACGCTTGTTTTTAATTCAATCACTTATACTTGTTTTTGGATCGGGCCTTGTTTTTATGCGTATCGGACAGCTAATAGAAATGCATAACGACAATGTAATCGACAACCTCATCTATGGTTTGTCGAGTCTGCTTTTGATCAGAGCTATTGGTGACTTTCGGTTTTTTGGTTTTTTTCGTTCAGAAGACGAAGGTGTATTTACTCAACTCGATCGCCGAATTTTCACTCCCTTAGCCTTTGTTTTGTTTGTTTTAAGTTTGATGCTTGTTATTTAAATCTGACTTTTTAATTTTGAAAACCTAAATTGACATTTCATATTTCATACATATAATATTTAAATTCAATTCATTATGGCCATCGAGCATACCTTTAAGACTGAAAATGAAGTATTGATTGTGACTTCAGTAGGCATAGATGATAGTTTGGATGAAGTTTTATTTTTGAACGAATCCATATTGCGCGAAGCCATAAAGTGTGGATACAGAAAAGTATTGAGTGATGAAACCCAACTCATTTATGACCTGAGTATTACTGAAACTTTCATAGTTGGCGACACCCTTTCGAAGAACATACGCTTTATCGAAAAAATCGCATTGGTTGTGAGTGATAATCAGGAAGAGATGGCCATATTTTGGGAAAACGTTACTGTAAACAGAAATGTAAAAGCAAAAGTTTTTGTGAAATATGAGGATGCGATGGATTGGTTGTTGATTGATTAAACTCAGGAGATTGAAATGTTTTTCAATCGTTAAAAGCAATAAAAAATATAATTCATTATAATACAATTGTTTACTATGCTAAACAAACTACTTTTAGCTTTGATTTTGGTGATAAGTTTTACTGTAAATTTATTTTCTCAAAAAACTGACTGGCTCACTTATTACGAAAAATCAGGTTTGCTCGAGACACCACGCTACGATGAAACGATGGCGTTCATCAATCAATTGGATGATTTTTCAGGTCTGATCAATGTAAAGGAGTTTGGTATGAGTCCGGAAGGACGGTCATTGAAATATGTAGTTTTTGACAAAGACGGCCTGACTGATCCAGAACTGATACGTGAACAGGGCAGAATAGTTTTGATGGTACAAGCTTGCATCCACCCCGGAGAATCAGAAGGTAAAGATGCGATGTTGATGCTCCTTCGCGATTGGGTAGTTAACAAGCAATCAAAAGATCTTTTCGATCAAGTTACAATACTCTTCATCCCTATTTTCAATGCAGATGGACATGAACGATTCAGCTCTTATGGACGTATCAACCAAAACGGCCCAAAACAAATGGGATGGAGAACCACTGCTCAGAACCTCAATCTCAACCGCGACTATCTAAAAGCCGATGCCCCTGAGATGCAAGCATGGCTCAGGTTATTTCATCATTGGCAACCTGAATTCTTCATCGACACGCATACTTCCGATGGGGCCGACTATCAATATGTTATCACCTATGCACTTGAAAATGGCGGTCAAATGGATGCTAATCTCAATAAATGGCAAAACGAATCCTACATACCAGCTATGGAAAAACTGATGGAAAAGGTCGGTTTCCCGGTATTTCCTTATGTAAGCTTCAGGAAGTGGCACGATCCGCGCAGTGGTTTGATTTCCGGAATAGCCTCTCCGATGTTTTCACAAGGCTATACCGCTGTGCGCAACCGTCCCGGTTTATTGGTTGAAACTCATATGTTGAAACCTTATCACCTAAGAGTTGAATCAACTAAGGAAATCATCCTGGCAACACTTGAGATACTCAAAAAGCAAGCAGTCGACCTAAAGAATCTTGTCAGAGAAGCCGATATTAAAACAGCTGACCGTTCTTTCAGAGCAAATCCATTTGCCATAAAATATCAGGTTGATATGACCGATAGCGTAATGATTCCTTTCAAAGGAGTTGAATATGAAATTCGTAAAAGCGACCTTACCGGTGGTGATTGGTTTGTGTATGATAAAGAGAAACCTAAAGAATATCTTTTGCCATTTTTTGAAAAAAGTATTCCTGTTGCTGAAGTAATATTACCTGAAGCTTACATCATACCAGTAGCATGGCAAGATGTCCTTTATCGTCTTCAACTACATGGAATTGAGATGTTTCCATTGGAAAAAGAGCAATCGATACTGTGTGAAATTTACCGTTTCACGAATATTGAATGGCAAAAATCAACCTACGAAGGGCGTCACAGAGTCTCTAAAATGGAGTACGAAACACAAATAAAGCAACAGACTTTTCCAGCCGGAAGCATGATCATTCCCATGCAGCAACCTAATGCACGACTCATCGCATACATGCTTGAGCCACGGGCCAATGGATCGTTAGTGGAATGGGGCTTTTTCAACACCATTTTTGAGCAGAAAGAATATGCGGAAACCTATGTTATGGAACCTTTAGCGCGAAAAATGCTTGATTCTATTCCAGGCTTAAAGACTGAATATGAAGCAAAAAAACAAAACGACACACAGTTTGCAGGCAGTCAATGGATGCAACTTAATTGGTTTTACCAAAAAACTCCCTGGTGGGATCAGCAATATATGATCTACCCTGTGGGCCGAATTATGGAAGCCGCTGAAGTGCCAACTGGAATAATAAGAATGAACCGATAGTCCATCGTTATACTGTAAATAAAAAGAAGTTAATTTGATAATTAACTGTTAATCATGATAAATGAGTAATTCTTTCTCAACCTGAGGAATAAGCACATCGATGTAATCCTCCAATTGCTTAATTAATTTTTCGGTCAGGTCGCTTTCAATGTCATCAGTCTTTTCAAGCTGATATGCAAGCTGAGAAAGCATATTTAAATTGATGGAGAAAGCCGTTCCTTTAAGTTTATGTGCTGCCGCCAGCAAAGCATCCATTTCTTTCTTCTCAAAAAAGGAGCGTAAATCAGCTCGTGATTTGATAAGACTTTCTTTCAGAACCAGTAAAAACTCTCTCAGAAATATAGGGTCGTCACCCAGATCCTGTTTCAGGAGCTGCATCGAAAAGACGTCTTCTTTTTTAACAGCAGTCGTGGGTTTTATATCCTTGCGAATTAGTTGTTTAGGCTTTAGCCACTTCTCAATGACCTCGGTAATAGTTTGCTCTACAACAGGTTTTGTTATAAAATCGTTCATGCCTGCTTCAAAGCACTTCTCTTTCTCACCTTTTACATTCCCTGCTGTCAATGCAACCATAGGCACGTCTGCAAAATTGCTTAATGCCCTGATAGCTTTTGATGCCTCATATCCGTTCATTACAGGCATTTGAATATCCATAAAAATAAAATCAGGAACATGATGTTCACAGAAAGCCAGCGCATGACCCCCATGATGAGCCTCATGCAAACGTGCCTTTGGCAACACTTTGTGTAGAATCGACTTTGCCAGCATCAGGTTTACAGGGTTGTCTTCAACAAGCAATATTTCAAACTCATCGCTATAAGCTCTTGGCTCAGAAGGCATTAAAACTGGCTCTACCCGTTGCCTGAAAGTAAGATTTCTTAAGGCATGCACCAGATTTTTTTGTTTAACAGGTTTCACCATGCGCTTCGAAATTCCTAGCTGCTCACATCTCATCATAAAACTTTGGTCGTCAATGGAACTATGCCACATAATAATATGAGTCTTTTCTTGTATTATTCCAGGCCTCTCCCTTATGGTTTTTACCACATCCAATCCATCTTTGTCCGGCATATGGTAGTCCATAAATATCACATCAAAGTCGTTTTCTTTCTCCAACAGTTTAAATGCAGCTTTATATCCGTCAGCTTCTAAAGCTTCGATCTTCAGATGATTCAACATCTCTTTAAGAATCGTACGATTGTTATTATTGTCATCAACAATAAGCACCTTTTTTACTTGTCCGGCACCTTCCATTGTATCCGGGTTTCCATATTCAAATCGCATCGGAATTTCAAAAAAGAAAAGACTTCCAACACCAGCAGTGCTCTCCAGTTGAAGGCGGGAATGCATCATCCCTAATAATTTATTGGAAATTGTGAGCCCAAGGCCAGTTCCGCCAAAGCGTTTTGTTGTCGAGCTATCTTCCTGTGTAAAAGCATCAAATATCAATTGCAGGTTTTCAGGCTTGATGCCAATACCTGTGTCCCTGACATTAATCCGAAACATCGCCTGACCAGGATCAATCATCTTTACAATTTCTATCTTTAGCTCCACCTCTCCTTTCTCAGTAAATTTGACAGCATTACTGAGTAAGTTCACCAAAACTTGTTTCATCCTAACGACGTCAGTCCAAATAAAACGTGGTAATTGAGGAGGAAGGTTGAGTAAAATCTCCAAACCTTTTTGTTGAGCCTGATAAGTAATTAGATCAACAGACTGACTACCAATCTCTTGCAGATCAGTCTTTTCAATAAAAAGTTCAAGTTTGCCTGCTTCAATCTTTGAGAAATCAAGAATATCATTAATGATGTTGAGAAGGCTTTCGGCAGACTGACTCACAATTTGGAGGTATTCTTTCTGAGAAGGAGCCAGGTCAGTTTTAAGGACAAGGTCGGTAAATCCAATTACACCATTCAAAGGCGTTCTGATTTCGTGACTCATATTGGCCAGAAATTCTGATTTCGCCTTGCTTGCTTCTTCCAACTGACGGTTTTTAATTTCAATCTGAATATTCTGTTCGGCAAGCTCGTTGGTACGTTCTGTCACCTTTTCTTCCAGTAAGAGTTTCTGTTTCCTTAATTTCCTTGTACGCAGGGTGATAATAAAATAAATACTTGTCACCAATAATACAAAGGCAATAAGATGAACCCACCACAGCAAATACCAGGGAGGTAACACAATAATATCAAGGCTTGCAGGTGTTTCATTCCAGATTCCACTGTTGTTTGCTCCCTTAACTTTAAAGGTATATTTCCCTGGAGGAAGTTGAAAATAACTTGCTTTACGGTTATCTGCATCTGTATAAATCCAGTCCTTTTGCAAACCTTCCACCTTAAAAGCATAATGATTTTTAAGCGGATTGGTAAAGTTAATACCCGTAAACTCAAAAACAAGCTCACGGTGACTATATGGCAAAATAAGCAATCTTTTACGAATCATAGCCGAATCAAGAAGGCTGCCAAATGCAGGTTTCATCGGTTGGTTGTATAGTCGCAATCCTGTAAGAAGAACATTTATAGGACGCATGTTAAGCACAATATCTTCAGGATAAAAATACGTAACACCTTTACTACCACCAAAAAATAATCTTCCATTACTGCTATTTATTGCAGCTTCATTGCTGAAATCACCATTTTGAAGTCCATCACTTGCATCAAAAACATGAATGGATTCAAGGTCAGGCGAAAGCTGTACCAGATTTTTATTGACAGCGATCCAAAAGAATCCGTTTTTATCTTGTATCATGCTCACAACAACACCTGAATTTAACAAGGGATGATTTGTTAAGTATTGAAGATGGGAGTTCCCAGGGACATAATAACACAACCCATTGGATGAAGTCCCAATCCAGATTCGCCCCTGCTTATCTTCATAAAAGAAATTGATATTCGGGACGTCATCCTGAAAAGGAAAAGATCGGATGGTATTGGATTTTAAGTCGAAAATATTGCCACTACGTAACCAGACCTGCTGTTTGCTGTCTTCAAAAATATTTGCAATCTGGTTGTTGTTAATATGCGAAAGGGTATCCTGTGAATCCGATGTCAAGTAAAGAAATTTTTGTGCTATTTGATCAAAAACATTTACCCCTCCACCCCAGGTACCAACCCAGATTTGTTGGTTACTCATTTCTTTGATAGTGACGACAAAAATATTATTGAGAGATTTACTGTCGCTGGAAGCCCCTATTCTTTTAAAAGAAACTCCTTTTGGCGTTTTAATCAATTGACTCAACCCATTATCAGTCCCAATCCACAAAACACCTTTACTGTCGCGCAATACACTTCTTACAATATTACTGCTAATGCTTTTCTGATCGTCAGGGTCGTGCTTGAAATACTGTATAGTGTTATTATTTGGATTCCAGAGATTTAAACCGTTATTGGTTGCAAGCCAAATGCTATCGGGGCTATCCTCAAAAATGGAGTAAACTAAATTTCCGCTCAGTTTATCCGAGCGACCAGGTTGGTGAGTAAACGACCTGAAAGGTTCTTTAATTGGATCGTAATAGCTGATTCCCAGATCGGTACCAATCCACATGATACTATTGGAATCAGGAAGTAAACACTTCACATAATTATTCAATAATCCAAACTCTTCATCATAGCCTGCTTTATGATTATAAAAAGTTTTCTTTACAGGATCAAAAATAGAAATTCCCATATCATGACCTATCCAGAGATAGCCATTCTTATCAAGTGCCATAGCTTTGATATAGGTATTTGAAAGGCTATTGGGAAGAAGCGGGTTATGCGTAAATACTTCAATTACTTTACCTTGCGATTTCTCAACCAAACACAAACCTCCATCAGCACCTACCCAAAGATTGCCGTTTTGGTCTTCTGCCAGGCGCTTTACATAAGCCGTTGGTAAGCCTTCAGGAGAAAATGAAAGTATCTGAGCCGTTTCTGGCTGTTGATAATTTTCAACCTTAGCGATACCAGCATCTGTTGCAAGCCACATTGTTTTACCGGCATCAATGATGATGTGCTTGATATATTGTGATTTTAACCCACTGTTATCAGGGTTAAAATGCCAGGTTTCCCCTGAAAGAATGTTATGTGCGAAAAGCCCATTGGTTGATGCAATCCATAAAACCTTGTTCTCATCCAGGAGCATGAAATCAGGCTCTGAAGCACTAAAAGACGCTGCATGCGCTTCAGGGAAAATAACAGGTTCAAAACGGTCGAAAACATGGTTATATCTTGAAACAAGCCCACTTTTCATGCCCACAAACAAACCATAATCGCCATCCTTACAGAGCGAAATAACATTATTGTCGGGAAGGCTTGCTGAATCTTCAGGATTATGTCTGAAAACTTCAAACTGATAGCCATCATAACGGTTTAATCCGTTTTCTGTGGCTACCCATAACATTCCAAAATCGTCGGTTTCAAGAGCCTTCACCAATGCCCTGCTTAATCCCTGTTGAGTAGAAAGTGATTGAAATCTAATATTATAATTTTCTAACTGATGAGCATTTAACTGTGTAATAAACAGTAAAAACATAACAAGCATCGGAAGAAATGATTTTTTATTTTTATTCATACCTGTTGTGTTTTGTTTGTTTGCACATAAAAACGCCGGGTTGTTTTCTTTTTATAATAATTAACTTTCAAAAATAAGGACATTCATACTGATAAGCAAGTAACTTCTCTAATTCTTCATTTTTTTACTTGATATCATGCCATAAACCGAGGGATACACGTGTATTAAAAACCATTGAGCTCCATTGTCACTGTCGGAATCAGCAGTAAAAATCCCAGTATTATCAAAACGATCATCAAAGGCCATATCCATTTTACCCATTTATCATAGGGTATACGGGCTACTCCCAAAACAGCAATCAAAACACCTGAAGTTGGCGTAATCATATTGGTAAATCCATCGCCAAACTGAAATGCCATTACTGTAGCTTGCCGTGAGACTCCAATTAAATCACTGAAAGGAGCCATAATAGGCATCGTAATTGCAGCTTTGGCTGATCCGGATGGGATTGCAATATTAATGACGGTTTGAATAAGGTACATGACCCCAACCGAAGCAACATCACCAAAATTCATCATAGCTCTTGAAAGTCCGTATAGAATTGAATCAATGATGCCACCATCTTCCAGGGTGACAATGATACCTCCGGCAAGTCCGATAACTATTGCTGCTGAGAGAATGTCTTTAACGCCTTCGAGAAATAATTTTGCTATGTTATCAGCTGATTTATTGATTGATATACCACTCGCAATACCTAATGCCATAAACAAAGTTGCTATCTCCATCACATACCATCCATAACCCATCACACCAACTATCAAAAATATGATCGTATAGGTCAATAACAGAAGTATAAAATAATGTACTGTTTTCTTTAAAGTGAGGTATCCTGTGAGTGCAAAAACAGCTGCTAAAACAGGCAATACATGAAATTGAAATGAACTGTTTCCAATTGTCATTGTCGTTTCAGGGTAAAAAAACGAAAATGCGATAAGCACTCCTGTGATAAAGAAATAAACCAACCAGGCGCTTCGGGGGGTGTAATAAACAACAGTGGTATCCTGCTCCGAATCTTTTTTGCGCCAGTATGCGTCTTCCTCATACATGATTGATTTTGTAGGGTTCTTTTTTATGAAATGGGCATACTTCAGAATGAATGTAAACCCAACAATGTTGATAATAATCCAGCTAAAAATCCTGTATTCTATTCCGGAAAAGAGGGGTATTTCGGCCAGACCTTGTGCGATACCTATAGTAAATGGGTTGAGAATTGCGCCAGAAAAGCCTAAATGTGCTGCCACATAAACAAGACTTACTCCCACAATGGAATCGTAACCCATTGATATGGCAAGAGGTATTAAGATGATTACAAATGCAATGGTTTCTTCACTCATGCCAAAAACTGCGCCAAAAAAACTAAAAAGAGTCATAATCAGCACTATAATGATATTATCTACCCCAAGTTTTTTAATGATACGGTTATGTTCCAAACGCTTGGTGAAAGCAAGAAAAGAATAGATACCCACATCGATTGCTTTGCTGGTATTCATAATCCAGAAAGCCCCGCCTATCATTAATGTAAAAATGATAATACCACTTTGCTTAACAAAACCTTTGAAAAGTGTGCCAAACACCTGCCAGGTCTGAGGTTCACTTTTGAAAGCAGCCGCAGCCTCTGTAGGCAGCTGGTCTTTGTAGTAAAAAGTCATAACAGATTTTTCAACTCCATCTACAACTTCTGTTGTTTTTACATATTTGCCAGGAGGGATGATCCATGTGAGCATTGCAGCAAAAAGCACAATGAAAAAAACGATCACGAAGGTATGCGGTACTTTGCCTTTTTTTATCATAAAAAAATGAGTTTAACGGCAAAAATAAGCTTTGTCTTCTGTTATCAAACAGCTCGATTAAAAAAAGTTCCGCTTAGACCCATTATGACCCCAATCACTTATCTTAATGATCAATAGATGGCCAGAACAAAAAGAGTTAACTGTTAATTTTATTGCTTCGGTTTGTTAGTTGCCTTTTGGATTTTCAGGCACAATAAGGGATGCACGGGCGCGGCGTGTTGCCGCAAAGTACCCTAAAGCCCCTTCTTTAACATTGGAACGTACGTTGGCAGGCGGCCCCGAAAATAAAGGATTGGATGGCCCTGACTCGGTTCTTAATTCAAGGAAAAAGTTATAGTAATCTTCATTTATTGCAGAAAGCAAAAGTGTTATCGTATCGCCCGCCTTAATCTCATCTCCTCTGATAAACATAACTCCCAACCCATTGGTATTGTTACCATTGAAAAACTTATCATCCACTACCAAGGATCTGGAAGCTGTGTCGGTGATAATTTTTCCGTTGATAAATGCATCAAACTTATAGAAATCAACTGTTGGAGGATCGACAGCAAACAGGTTGAGCAAGTAAAAGTCGAAAGGCTCACGGTACTCAAGTACAATACTGTCAATAATTCCTGATGTTTCCGGCATACGGTTTTCAGCATTATACCTGTCATAGTCACCAATAGGTTGATTCAGTGTTATTTCAAGTTTATAATTCATTCCTGGCTGGCCCGCAAAAGCATCCGGACTTTCATAATAACCAGGTTTTCCATCCACCTCCAATAGTCTCCGGCGCTGGTTATCGTCCTCAAGATACACCACAGCTTCGCTAACTGCTGGAGGTGCTTCTCCAAAGAAGTAACTTGTTGATGTTGTTAAACGAACCCCATGTTTTATTGAATCGGATGACACAATTCCATCTACAACTAAACGTATGTCAGTGTCGTCAAGTTTTATATCATAGCGCTCTGTGCATGAGCCTAAAGAAATTATCACTACAAAAACAGACCAGATTATAATGCGTTTTGTTTTCATCATCTTAGAATTTAAAATTGTAAGTAATTGCAGGAACAATCCCAAAGAGGTAGGTCATTTCAGCATAGGTAGCATTTGGAATATTGGGATCAGGGACAAAATTTATAACCCATGGATTTTTCCTGTAATATGCATTATAAACTGAAAGATTCCATTCTCCCTTCCACTTTCTGTCAGGTTTTGCTGGTGGAGTGTAAGTCATCGAAAGATCCAGCCTGTGATAATCAGGCATACGGTATGAATTTCGGTCAGAATAAACTGGTGCTATTGTATTGCCGATAACAAAACGTCCGGTTGGCAAAGTTAGCGCAGAACCTGTGGCATACACCCAGTTAGCTCCAATACTGATGCTTTTGCTGAGCTGATAGTTGGCCACGATAGAAATATCATGAGGTCTGTCGTAAGTTGCGGGATAGGCAATACCTTTGTTAATCTCTGGTATCTCGCGGAAAGTTCTTGACCAGGTATAACTTACCCATCCATTTAGTTTTCCTTCGTTTAACCTTACCAAAGCTTCGAGTCCATACGATCTTGCTTGGCCAAAACGCAGCTCACCTTCAAGATATTCGTTGAGTAAGAGCTCAGCAAAGTCCTTGAAATCAATGGCATTATGAT
The DNA here is from genome assembly GCA_964463695.1 of uncultured Lentimicrobiaceae bacterium. Classification (GTDB taxonomy): domain Bacteria; phylum Bacteroidota; class Bacteroidia; order Bacteroidales; family F082; genus JALNZU01. The sequence goes on from CAYXCZ010000005.1 coordinate 15,809, forward strand.
TGATTTTATAAAAACTCTCTAAGGAAGTTTCCACTTTCCAGCGATCGATATTGTGAAAATACCCCAGTGAAAACTGATCACCTTTCTGAGGTTTTACGTTTGGACTGGAAGGAAACCATATATCAAGCGGAGTGCCTCCTGTTGAATTCTGGGCCAAATGAACATATTGTACGTTACGTGTATATGCAGCTTTGATACTCGAAAATTCAGTGAGGGTATATGCCAGGCTGATCCGGGGCTCAAGAGCAGTGTAGGTATTGTAAATCTGACCTTTACTGTAAGTTACTGAATCGTTTTTTATAAATTCACTGTCGTAACTATATACAGTTGAATTGCCATAATTACTAAACAGACTAAATCTCAAACCATATTGAAGTGTAAGTAATGATCCTATTTTTTGCTCGTTACTAACATATAAACCACCTTCAAGTGCCCTGCTTTTTGGCATCTCAACTTTGTTGAAAGGCGTTGTTTCTCCTTTGCCTTCAGCAACTCCGGGCTTGAATAGATGGTTTGTAGCCAGCCATCCAAAACGAATTGTGTTATGATCATCAGCAAACCAGGTGAAATCTCCTTTCAAACTTACGTCCTCCATTCCAGCAAGCCAATCAAAAGCATTTGGCTGACTATCAGGAACCCCAAGATTGTAATTAAACCTACTGTAAATCAATGAAAAATTGGAAAATAATGCACTATTAAACAGGTGATTCCAGCGTAAAGTGCCCGTAGTGTTTCCCCAGCCAAGACCAAAATTATCATTTTTGAAAACATCTTTACCGAAATACCCTGTGAGGAATAACCGGTTGCGATCATCAATTATATAATTTGCTTTGGCATTCAGGTCATAAAAATAAAGTGTGTTGTTTCGAATTTGTTCATCTTTTGAAAGGGCTAAAAACAAGTCAGCATAAGTTCTTCTTCCAGCTATCATAAAGCTGGATTTATCTTTCTGAATAGGCCCTTCGAGCATCAACCTGCTTGATATAGTGCCTATTCCACCTTGTCCATGCATACTGCTTGCATTGCCATCATTCATTCGTACGTCTACAACTGAAGAAAGACGTCCACCATACATGGCAGGTATATCTCCTTTATAAAGCTCAAGTCCTTTCACAGCGTCATTATTGAAAACAGAGAAGAACCCCAGTAAATGCGAAGGGTTATAAACAACAGCCTCATCTAATAGAATCAGATTCTGATCGGGACTACCTCCTCTGACACTGAAACCCGAACCGCCCTCTGAAGTAGCCTGAACACCAGGCAGCAACTGAATTGCTTTAAGCACATCTACCTCACCCATAAAAGCAGGTATCTTCCGGATACTTTTGATATCTAACTTATTTACCCCCATTTGGGCCTTCGAAATCTGTTCATTGAAACGTTCACCGGTTACGACGACTTCGCGCAGCTCTGCTTCTTCGGGTACCAGGGAAATATTGAGTGTTGTATCACGACGCAAATCAAATGCAATCTGCTGAGAATTATAACCGATATAAGAATAGGTAATGGAATAATATCCTGAAGCAAGACGTAATGAATAGAAACCATAAGAATTTGTGGCAGTGCCGCTTCTGGTTTGACTAACATAAACTGTTGCCCCCAAAAGCGTCTCTCCGGTACGGGAGTCTTTTATATAACCTGTAATACCCGCCGTGCGTCGATCGGCAGGATCGTCAGTTGCATTAACTGTTGAACCAGTAAGGAGAAACAAAAGAAGTAAAACAGCAATCGTTGGTTTGTAATGTGACATGAATTATAAGTGTGATATAGGTAAACAAAAAAACATCGCCTTTGTTTTTTAGCTAAAGACATTCAGTTGGGTGATGTGTTACAACTTTACAAATAATTAACAGAATCTTTCCTTTATTGTCTTGATTTTCAAACACGATTTTTTTGTTATTTTGTTTTAGTTATGACTTCGAAATTCAAAATTCACAAACAGTTTATTATGTCGACAGGTGTAAAAGGCATTGGAGGTATTTTCTTTAAAAGTCCTGATCCTCAAAAAACAAAAGATTGGTATACATCCCACCTGGGTTTAAAAACAGATGCATACGGTACATGTTTTGGATGGCGCAATTTGGATGATCCTACAAAAAAAGGGTTTACCCAATGGAGTGTATTGAGCAAGGATCATACAGAACATATTCCTGAAAATCAATCATTCATGATTAATTACAGGGTAGAAAATATTGAAGCTCTCGTTGAACAATTAAGTCAACAGGGAGTTATTATTGTTGATGAAATCACCACCTATGATTATGGAAAATTCGTTCATATTCTTGACGAAGACGTTCTGACGATTGAGCTTTGGGAACCTAATGATGAAGTTTTTGAAACCTACGTCAGCGGCCTAACAATTTGAATTCACCAAATCTGCATCCTAAAAAAACTATTTTTGTGTTTTAAAATTTACATCAAATGAAATTATACCCTATAGAAACCGGAAATCTGAAGCTTGACGGTGGTGCCATGTTTGGCGTTGTACCTAAAGTATTGTGGCAAAAAGTGTATCCCTGCGATGAAAACAACCTATGCAACTGGGCAATGCGTTGTTTACTTGTTGTTGATGGCGACCGTAAAATATTAATCGACAATGGAATTGGCAATAAACAAGATGAAAAATGGTTGAGTCATTATTACTTAAATGGTTCAGCAACTCTTGAAAGCTCATTGGCAGCATATGGCTTTGCACCTGAAGATATAACCGATATGATCATCACACACATGCATTTTGATCATTGCGGCGGAAGTGTTAAATGGAATGACGACCGCTCGGGATATGAGCTGGCTTTTCCAAATGCTACCTACTGGACCAGTCGTCAGCAGTTTGAATGGGCCACTCAACCTAACCGGCGAGAAGAAGCTTCTTACCTGAAAGAAAACATCTTGCCAATTCAGGAAAGTGGTAAGTTGAAACTCATTGAAGATGAGGGAGAATATATTCCTAACATCGTTTTCAAACTTTACAACGGACACACCGAAGGACAATTGATTCCACATATCAATTATGAAGGCCGGACAGTGGTTTTCATGGCCGATCTTATGCCTTCAGCATCGCATGTTCCAATGCCATGGATTATGGCCTATGATACAAGACCACTTGAAACTTTAAAAGACAAAGAAAGATTTTACAAAGAAGCCCTCGAAGGTGATTATATCTTATTTTTAGAACATGACCTCTACAATGAAGCATGTGTTTTAAATGATACTCCAAAAGGTGTCAGAGTTCTTCGTTCGGGCAAGTTAAGTGAATTGGTCGGTTAAACATGCTGCTGACTACTGAATTGTCACACATCTGTGATACAGAATTTATTAATACCTTTCCATTTGTTTTAGCTTTTACCTGATTGTCAGTTAAGTCAGTCAGTTAATCTGTCTTTTTGTCACATATTATTTCCCCTTCTATCAATTACGAAAAGAAATATAACTACTTGTTTTTAAACTTATTATATTAAATATCAAAGCTTTGTGGTTCTGATGAAGATTCTATTATTCGGGTAATCTGATTCGTTTCAACCGCTGGCACAATCCTTGAAGGTTAGTGATCCAAATATAAGTTGAAAATCATTAAATCTAATCTTGGAGGAAAATATAATGGGAAAAATAATCGGAATTGACCTGGGAACAACCAACTCATGCGTTTCAGTAATGGAAGGTAACGAGCCTGTTGTAATCCCCAATAGCGAAGGTCGTCGTACAACACCATCAATCGTGGCATTTGCTGATAATGGCGAGCGCAAAGTTGGAGACCCTGCCAAACGTCAGGCTATCACCAACCCAACAAAAACTATCTTTTCGATCAAACGTTTCATGGGAGAAACCTTTGACAGAGTAACAGCTGAAAAAGACAGAGTACCCTATAAAGTAGTGAAAGGCGATAACAATACACCTCGCGTTCAGATCGAAGACAGGTTATACACACCACAGGAAATTTCTGCTATCGTTCTTCAGAAAATGAAGAAAACAGCTGAAGACTACCTTGGACAAACTGTTACCGAAGCAGTTATAACTGTTCCGGCTTATTTCAGCGACTCACAACGTCAGGCTACAAAAGAAGCAGGCGAAATTGCTGGGCTGAAAGTTAAACGTATTATAAATGAGCCTACTGCTGCTGCATTGGCTTACGGTCTTGACAAAAAGAAAAATGACATCAAAGTTGCTGTTTATGACCTTGGTGGAGGTACTTTTGATATTTCCATACTCGAAATGGGTGATGGCGTTTTTGAAGTAAAATCAACCAATGGCAATACACACTTAGGTGGCGACGACTTTGATCAAAATATCATCGAGTGGCTTGCCGAAGAGTTTAAAAAGGACGAAGGCGTTGATTTGAAAAGAGATCCAATGGCTTTACAGCGTTTGAAAGAAGCTGCTGAAAAAGCTAAGATTGAGCTTTCGAGTTCAACTGAAACGGAAATCAACTTACCTTATATCATGCCTGTTGACGGTGTGCCTAAACACTTGGTTCGTAAGTTGACCCGTTCAAAATTTGAACAAATCAACGACTACCTTATTCGTGCCACTATTGAGCCTTGCCGCAAAGCATTACAGGATTCCGGCCTCACAGCTGCTGATATCGACGATGTAATTCTTGTTGGAGGATCAACACGTATACCTGCTATTCAGCAGATTGTGAAAGATTTCTTCGGAAAAGAACCTTCAAAAGGTGTCAATCCCGACGAAGTTGTTGCTATCGGAGCTGCAATTCAAGGAGGTGTTTTAACAGGCGAAGTGAAAGACGTTCTTCTGTTGGATGTTACACCTTTATCATTAGGTATCGAAACTCTCGGAGGAGTCATGACCAAATTGATTGAATCGAATACAACGATTCCAACGAAGAAATCTGAAACTTTCTCCACTGCTTCTGATAATCAGCCATCCGTAGAAATTCACATCATTCAGGGTGAACGGCCAATGGCAAATCAAAATAAGAGCATCGGACGTTTCCACCTCGACGGTATTCCACCGGCATCACGTGGTGTTCCACAAATTGAAGTCACTTTCGACATCGACTCCAATGGTATTTTGCATGTTTCTGCAAAAGACAAAGCCACCGGAAAATCGCAAAGTATTCGTATTGAGGCTTCTTCAGGACTCAGCGACGCTGACATTCAGCGAATGAAAGATGAGGCCTCAGCCAACGCCGAATCCGACAAAAAAGAACGCGAGAAGGTTGACAAACTCAACGCTGCCGACGGATTGATTTTCCAGACTGAAAAACAGTTGAAAGAATACGGCGATAAATTACCTGCTGAAAAGAAAGCTGAAATCGAAGGCGCTCTGGAACAACTGAAAAACGCTCATAAAAATCAGGATGTCAATGCAGTAGATTCTGCAATGAATAAACTGAACGGCATCTGGCAATCAGCTAGTGAGCAAATGTATAACAGCACGCAATCACAAGCTGGTGACCAACAAGCTCCCGGTGCTGACCCATCATCAAATGCCGGAGCCAAAGGTGGCGACGACGAAGTAACAGATGTTGACTTCGAGGAAGTTGATGACAAAAAATAATCGTCAAATTCACCCCCTAAATATTAAAAGACGATCAAATTTGGTCGTCTTTTTTCATTGTTTGTCAATTCGTTGTATTTTTACAGCTTGAAATATTCATTGACTCACCTAAAAAAATTAAATATGAAAAAAATCTACATTTCTCTGTTGCTGTTGTTTCTCATCGTGGCGGCACATTCATCAAAAGCACAAAATTTTGTGATTAATCCCGGAATGGAAACCTGGACAAGTGATACGCAACCTGAAGGTTATACAATTGCGGAAAATATCACAAAGGACGCAAGTGTTATCCATGGAGGAAGTTTCTCAGCAAAACACACCTCAGCTTCTTCCACAAAAAAAATTCAACAGGTTATCGAAGGTATTACTGCCGGTGAAACCTACACCATCGAATACTGGTTTTTCGATAACGACAATGCAGCTAAATCCCGCATCTGGTCCTATTGGCTCAATGGTACAACAACTATTGCTGCTGACGAGGCCATTTTGCGTCCGGCCACTTACAGCGAAAACAGCGCCCAATGGCAGTTGTTCAGCGCAGTGCTCACTGCTCCTGCTGAGGCTACAGCTTTTCGCTTTGAAGTTCGCGCTTACAACCAGGACGGAAACAATGGTGGGGCTGTCTATTATGATGACTTTACATTCTCAGGCGACATTGTCATCAAACCCGAACCCACTAACTACCCAACTGCTTTTGAAGCATCAGCAACAGGAACGGGTGCAAATATCAGCTGGACTGATGCTGTTGGCACACAACTGCCTGATGCTTATCTCATTTACGGAAGTATCATGATAACCAAAGATCTTCCAGTGGATGGCATACCTATTGCCAACAACCTTGATTTCACAGAAGGTTACATCGCATGGAATGTCAATTTCGGCGAAGAAGCCCACATTTTCGAAATGCTAAACCCGGGTTTACTAATTAATTTTCAGATATTTCCCTATTCCAATACGGGAGAAAACATTGATTATAAGACAGATGGAACTGTACCCTCTGCAGGGGTCAGCATCAGCAACTATCAATTCCTACTGCATGAAACTTTCGATGCTGATCTTGGTGTCATGGATGCCTACAGTGTAACCGGAGAACAAGAATGGACCTATTACAATTTCAATAACGAAGACTATGCCCGTATTTCAGGTTATTCCGGTGGTGCTGTTGCAAATGAAGATTGGTTAATTAGTCCTGCTTTGGTCACTCCAGCCACACTTACTGATATCACACTGTCATTCCGTTCAGCACGAAATTACGACGGAAACGCACTTCAGCTATACAAAAGCACAGATTACAATGGAACCGGAAACCCTAACAACTTCAGCTGGACAGAAATTACCGATCAGGCAGACTGGTCAGTTGGGACATGGACCTGGGTTCAGTCGGGCGACGTTCTGATAGCTGAAACTGGTGGTTCAACTTACTATATTGCAATTAAATATACCTCAACAACTGAGGCTGCAGCCACATGGCAAATTGATGATATCCTTGTTTATGGCAGCTCGTCTGTTGGATTAAACGAAAAAAGCGACGCCTCAATTTTACTTTTTCCAAACCCTACCAGTGATTTTGTTCGATTTACAACCACTGATCAGGCAGTTATTATAATCACTGATTTAGCCGGACGTGTTGTTTTAAAAGAACAAGTAGCCGGTGGTCAAAATCAAATTTCTGTAAATCACCTGCAGAAGGGACTTTACTTAGTTCAAATTGAACAAAATGACAAAACGCAACAATTAAACAAATTGGTTATTAAATAGAAAAACCATTTTAATTCATACTTAAAAGGCATGTTTACCTCAAATGGTAAGCATGCCTTTTTTCTTTCACTGCTGACTATCAGTACTTCAGAAGGAAGAACGCCATTTTCCAAAAAAAGAGCGGCTTATAAAGCTTCATTTTCTATCTTTGCCGCAACTTTCTAGTTGAAAGTCAAACAAAGAACCGCTGTATGATACTATTTTTTAAAACCTCAGAAAATATAGTCATAGCGCTGGAAACCAGCCATAAACAAGACAAAGAATCCATAAAGAAGCTCATCTGGCTTTTTGGCGAATCGCCGCTTTTACCAGAAAAATCCCTTAAGGGATTTTTTATTGGGCCGCGCAGAGAAATGATTACTCCCTGGAGTACCAACGCTGTTGAGATCACGCAGAATATGGGTATTACAGGAATCACACGAATAGAGCAGTTTGTTGCAACAGATAAACAGTCAGCTCATTATGACCCGATGCTGCAACATTTATACTCCCATCTTGATCAGCATGTATTCGAAATTCATATCCTTCCTGAACCTGTTCAATACATAGAAAATCTAACACATTATAATGATGAGCACGGGTTGGCGTTGAGTGAAGATGAAATTGTCTATCTGGAAGAAATAAGCAAAAATCTGGGCCGAAATCTCACAGATAGTGAAATTTATGGTTTTGCTCAGGTGAATTCGGAACATTGCAGACACAAAATTTTCAACGGAACGTTTGTTATTGATCACAAAACCATGCCTGAAACTTTGTTTGGCATGATCAAAAAAACGGCTTCTGTTCACCCAAATCGTTTGATATCAGCCTATAAAGACAATGTTGCTTTTATACAAGGTCCTGTTGTTGAACAATTTGCGCCTAAAACGCAACATCAGGCCGACTTTTTTGAAATTAAAGATATTGAAACAGTTATTTCTTTAAAAGCTGAGACTCATAATTTTCCAACAACCGTTGAGCCATTTAACGGAGCAGCAACAGGCAGTGGTGGCGAGATACGCGACCGTATGGCTGGCGGAAAAGGAAGTATACCACTTGCCGGCACAGCGGTTTACATGACCTCATATCCCCGCACACAGGATAACAGATCCTGGGAACAAAAATGCCTGCCGCGGCCATGGCTTTATCAATCACCTGAATCAATTTTGATAAAAGCTTCAAACGGTGCTTCTGATTTCGGGAATAAGTTTGGGCAACCTTTGATAAACGGTAGCCTTTTAACATTTGAACACCAGGAAGATACCCATTTTGGTTATGATAAAGTAATCATGCTGGCCGGTGGAGTTGGTTATGCAAAAAAAGAAGATAGCCTGAAAGAGACTCCTGTTCCGGGTGACAAAGTGATCGTTTTGGGTGGAGATAACTACAGAATAGGAATGGGTGGAGGTGCCGTTTCAAGTGTTGACACGGGACAATTTAGCAATGCAATTGAACTAAATGCCGTTCAGCGCGCCAACCCGGAGATGCAAAAACGTGTTTGTAATGTGGTAAGGGCTATGGCTGAATCCGATCAAAATCCGGTAAGGTCCATTCATGATCATGGTGCAGGCGGACATCTAAACAGTTTATCAGAGCTTATAGAAGAAACAGGTGGTGTAATCCATATTGATAAACTTCCTGTTGGCGACCCTACACTTTCTGATAAAGAAATTATTGGAAATGAATCACAGGAACGAATGGGTCTTGTCATTCATCCTGATCACCTTACGATACTGCATGCAACAGCTGACCGTGAAAGAGCCCCAATTTATGAAGTTGGAGAAGCAACCGGCGATCATATGTTGCAATTTATGAGAAGTGCTGAAACATGCCCAATCGATCTGAAGATGGAGCATCTTTTTGGCAAGCCCCCTAAAACAGTTTTAACAGACCGATCCAAAAAATACACCTTTGCTGAAATAAAATCACATCCCGATCAGATTCACTCCTATCTGCAGGCTGTTTTACAATTAGAAGCTGTCGCTTGTAAAGATTGGCTTACCAACAAAGTTGACCGTTCGGTAACAGGGCGTGTTGCAACCCAGCAAACCATTGGAGCAGTGCAACTTCCGTTGAATAACCTTGGAGTAGTTACACTTGATTATAAAGGTATTAAAGGAATTGCCACAGCTTTAGGACATGCCCCGGTAGCTGCATTGATTGATGAAAGAAAAGGATCAAGACTGGCAGTTGCAGAAGCTTTAACCAATATTATCTGGGCGCCACTCCAAGACGGATTAAAGGGTATTTCTCTGAGTGCCAACTGGATGTGGCCAGCCAAAAACGAAGGTGAAAACAGCCGGCTTTATAAAGCCGTTAAAGCATTAAGTGATTTCTGCATCGAACTTGGAATTAATGTACCAACAGGTAAAGATTCACTTTCGATGACACAAAAATATCCAGACGGCCAGCGTATTCTTGCGCCAGGAACTGTGATAGTAACTGCTGTAGGCGAAGTAACAGATATTCGCAAAACTGTCACTCCTTTGCTTAAGTCCGACTTGCAATCGCAGCTTCTTTATATTGATTTTTCAAATGAATCCTTCTACCTTGGTGGCACAAGTTTTGCACAAACTCAGAATAAAATAGGCACACAATCGGCTGATGTAACGGATGCTGGTTATTTTGCCAAAGCATTCAATGCTGTTCAGCAACTGATTCAAAATGAGTTGATTTTCTCAGGACATGATGTTTCTTCGGGAGGTTTAATCACCACTTTACTGGAAATGAATTTCGCCAATACCGATCACGGAATGAAAATTCAGCTCGATAACTGGAAAGAGATTTCTATTATTGACCTCCTCTTTAACGAAAATCCAGCAATTGTGATTCAGGTTCCTGCAGGTGAGAAAGCACAAAACATGCTGAAAGAACTGGGGGTAGAATTTGTTTCTATTGGTCATGTTGTTGCTGACCGATTCCTTCATATTCAGCATTCCAATGAGCGTTATAACTTTGATATCAACACATTAAGGGATACATGGTACAAATCTTCGTACCTTCTCGATCGTAAACAAAGCGGTGAAACAAACTCATTGGCTCGTTATAAAAATTATAAAAAGCAAGACCTTGTTTATAGTTTTAACAAGAACTTTACAGGAAAAGCTATTCAATATCAGATAGATCCAAACCGGCGGAATCCAAGCGGAATCAAGGCCGCAATTATTCGCGAAAAAGGTGTAAATGGCGATCGTGAAATGGCTTATGCATTGTATTTGGCAGGCTTTGATGTTAAAGACATTCACATGACCGACCTGATAAGTGGTCGTGAAGACCTTTCTGACGTCAATATGATTGTGTTTGTTGGAGGTTTTTCAAACTCTGACGTTCTAGGATCTGCTAAAGGTTGGGCAGGCGCTTTTCTATACAATGAAAAAGCCAAAAAAGCACTTGACGGATTTTATTCCCGTGAAGACACGCTGAGCCTTGGTGTTTGTAATGGCTGTCAGCTGATGGTTGAACTTAACCTTATCTATCCGGAGCATCCTGAACAAATTCGTATGTTGCATAATGCATCAGGAAAATTTGAGTCGGCATTTATCAATGTTGATATCCCTGAAAATAACAGTGTAATGATGGGCAGCATGTCGGGAAAACGACTCGGAGTGTGGGTAGCACATGGTGAAGGAAAGTTTAGTTTCCCTTGCTATAAAGACAATTACAAGATCGTGATGCATTACGGACAAGAAGAATATCCGGGAAATCCAAATGGAAGTGATTGGTCAACAGCAGCTATTTGCTCCAATAACGGACGTCATCTGGCAATGATGCCGCACCTCGAACGGGCCTTCCTGCCATGGCAATGGCCATATTATCCCGAAGGCAGACAACTTGATGAGGTTACACCATGGATCGAAGCATTTGTTAATGCGCGCAACTGGATTAAGTTGAATTCCACCATTAATGAATGATAAAATCAGGCAGTAAATGAAAACAGTCATTATTACAGGAGCAAGCAGCGGAATTGGTCGTGCCTGTGCTGAGAAATTTGCCAAACAAGGTTGGAATGTAGTTGTAACAGCAAGAAGAATTGGGCGACTAGAGACCTTAAAAATTGAGCTCGAAGAAAAATATAATGTTAATGTCTACCCTGTTAAGCTCGATGTGACTCAATCCAATTCCGGACAAGTATTAGCCGAATTTTTACAAACAAATGCTATCACACCTGATGTGTTAATTAATAATGCCGGCTTAGCTTCGGGACTCGATCCAATACAATCGGGAGCTATTGACGATTGGGAACGCATGATTGACACCAATCTAAAAGGGTTATTATATATCACCCGTGCAATTTCCCCCATGATGGTGGAACAAGGTTTTGGACATATCATTAATCTGGGATCGATTGCAGGAAAAGAGGCTTATCCCAATGGTAATGTTTATTGTGCCACAAAACATGCCGTTGACGGACTTACAAAAGCAATGCGAATGGACCTGGTTTCTTATGGAATCAGAGTAACTCAAATTGCACCTGGCGCTGTAGAAACTGAATTCTCCGAAGTTAGGTTTCATGGCGATAGTGCTCGTGCAGCAAATGTTTATAAAGGATTTAAGCCATTGGATCCCAATGATGTAGCTGATGCAATATGGTATTGCGCCTCTGTTCCGGCACACGTGAACATCAATGATTTGGTTATTATGCCAACGGCACAGGCAGCAGCAACAATCATCCACAAGAAGCTTTAAGCGATAGTTTACCAACAATTAGCGCTTTGCTTAATGTAAAATCTTATACATCATTTCCTGGTAAAGCTCAGCATCGTCAACAGAATTGCTTCCGTAACCTTTTGATTTTAAATCATATTCTCTTAATACAGCAATAATATTTACAATGGAAGCAATGCTGTAATTGGAAGCGGCTTCCTGATAATCCCCAACAAAAAAGGGATTCACTCCAAGTACACTTGCAATGTTATTCTTTGATTTATCAGCTGTATAATGATACTTCAAAACCTTAATAAAAAATGAAAAAAGGATAATTACCACCATCATTATTGGGTTATCCTTTTTGTTGGCTCCAAAATAATTAATGATCTGATTAGCCTTTACAATGTCCTTCCTGCCAATAGCTTTTTGAAGTTCAAAGACATTAAAATCCTTGGATATACCAATTTTTGCCTCCACTTCATTCTCAGTGACTTTTGAGCCAACAGGCAATGAAATCATCAGTTTTTCAATTTCATTCCGCACCTTATGCAGGTCATTGCCAAGATAATCGGCCATTATTTGAGCTGCATTTGGGCTGATAGAATATGACCGTTGCTGCAAATACTTATTGATCCAATCAGGTATATTGTTGTCGTATAGCTTTTTAGCTTCAAAAAGCACTCCTTTTTTATCAATTGTCTTGGCAAAACTTTTCCTGCCATCAATCTTTTTATATTTATAATTGATGACTAAAATTGTGCTCTCAGGAAAGGTCCCCAAAAAGGGTTCAAGCTTTTCAATATCCTTAATGTCTTGAGCTTCCTTTACAATGATTAACAGGTAATTACCCGACATTGGATAGGCACGAGCCTGATTAACGATGGTCATTGCATCCACATCTCTGCCATACATTACAAGCAGATTGAATGCTTTGTATGACTCCTCCAGCACATGTTCTTCCAACATTTCGGTAATAGAATCAATAAAATAAGATTCTTCACCCATCAAAAAATACAGGGGATGAAAAACTTTATTGCGAATGCCCGAAATAATTTGCTCGTAGGTGATGGCCATGATTAAAAACGAAGATGCTTTACTGTTGAACCATTATTAATAAGTTGCTCAAGCGATTCTATGCCAATTTTAAGATGTTCATTTACAAAGCGTTGATTAACCTTTTTGTCGCTTTCTGATGTTTTAACACCTTCAGGTACCATGGGCTGATCCGAAACCAATAAAAGTGCTCCTGTTGGTATTTCATTTGCAAATCCAACAACAAAGATTGTTGCTGTCTCCATGTCAACGGCCATGCTCCGTGTTTTGATCAGGTAATCCTTGAATTCATCATCATGCTCCCAAACCCTGCGGTTCGTAGTATAAACAGTTCCTGTCCAATAGTCTCTTCCATGATCACGAATAGCACTCGAAATGGCTTTTTGCAGGCTAAATGCTGGTAAAGCAGGCACTTCGACAGGCAAGTAATCATTAGAAGTTCCCTCTCCCCTTATTGCTGCAATCGGTAAAATGAAATCTCCAACGTTGTTCTTTTTCTTCAATCCACCACATTTACCAAGAAATAAAACAGCTTTAGGATGAATCGCTCCCAGTAAATCCATAATTGTAGCAGCATTGGCACTTCCCATACTAAAATTAATGATGGTAATATCACCTGAAGTAGCACAGGGCATCGGACTATACTTGCCAACAATAGGCACATTATGCCACTCGGCAAACAGTTCGAGATAATGATTGAAGTTGGTAAGGAGTATATATTCTCCAAACGAACTTAAAGACTGACCCGTATAACGGGGAAGCCAGTTTTCGATAATTTCTTTTTTGGTTTTCATGTGCAGAGGTACATAGAATAGTTCCGATGCTGCGATACTTACATCGCATTGTTGGATAAATTACCAGAGCATCAGCGTGATTTTCTTGCACAAATGTAGTAAAATTTACATTTCTCCCAGCAATTCAAACATCAACGTGATATCCATATTACCCGAATACACCTGTTCAGACTTATTAATAATTGCAGAGCAATCAACAAAATAGATATCTGAAAAAACCAATGTGAGGGTATTAAAAAATAGAAAACTAAGTTATAAAAACCGAGAATTATCTTGAGAAATCTAGCATGGTCATCCTGGAAAAAATGTACTTTTACGCTGATTTATAAGTTTATCAATCAGGCATATGCAATGGTTTAAAACTCGTGAAAACGAAGGGAAAAAAGAAGTCTTTGATCCTGTACGGCGTAAATACATTGCGCTGACACCTGAAGAAGAAGTCAGGCAAACTACATTGTATCAATTAATTACAGATCTTGAAATGCCTTCAGGTCTAATTTCTGTTGAACACTCACTGCGGTTAAACCAACTGGATAAAAGATGTGATATCGTCGTTTTTTCTCCTGAAGCAAAACCTCTCATGATTGTTGAATGTAAAGCCAAACATATCCCTGTTACCCAAGCTGTGCTTGATCAGGCTTCACGTTACAATATGGCGCTACAAGTACGCTTCCTCCTTTTGACCAATGGATTGGTTCAATATTGCATACAATACGACAATCTCTCCGATAAAATTTACTTTCTGGATCATATCCCTGATTACAAATCAATGTTAAAAATGGATTCAGAATCCAAATAATTCATCATTATGAAATGTCTAAAAAAAATTTGTTCGAAATTTTACCTCAATCATTGCCTTATAATACTGGCATTCTTTATACATTTCGATGTTCGTGGGCAGGTTGATTCTGTTGCCAATTCAGAAAACACCAGATTTCAATCCTTAGAACAGACACCCGAAACCTTGGAGGACTATTTATATTTGGCTAAAACCTTTAACATAAAGGCTCCCAAAAAATCACTTGAGCTTAGCTTGCAAGCTATTAAGTATGCCAAAAAAATTGAAAATCCGGCCTCGATTGCTAAATCGTACAAAAGTGCAGGAGTGGCAGCTTATTATCTATCCCAAATTGACGTAGCAATTCCATATTACGACTCCGCATTAGTTCTTTTTTCACAAATTCCGGATAGTATTGAGATGGCAAAACTGTATAATAATTACGGTGTTTTATACAGCGACTTTGGCCAATACGTCAAGGCAATTGAATATTATAACAAAGCACTTCAAATAAATTCCTTGATTGGAAACAAAGAGAGCATAGGTAGAAACAACAACAATATTGGCGCTATGTATTATAAATTAAATGCTTATGATAAATCTGCGTCCTATTTTAAAACAGCTTATACGATAGCTGAAGAATTAAATGATGAACCTTCTATGTTGACTTCACGTAACAATTTAGGACTTATAAGCCATGCCGAGGGCAACTATATTGAAGCGATAGAGCTGTTTGATGATTGTATTACGATTGGGAAAAAATTAAATGACAGCGTTGGCATGGGAAATGCCCATCTCAATATTGGTAATATTTATTTAGAGACAGGCCAGGTTGATAGTGCTTTTTTCCATTTGATCAAATCATTAAAAATATTTGAGCAACTTGATCGACCACATGCCCGCTCGTGGTTAGGTATTGGAAAGACACATCTCCTGAACAATAACAACAGGCAAGCACTAAACGCCTTTTTGAAAGCAGAAGAAGATTTCACTTATTTCCCTGATAATGAACTAAGAATAAAAGTACTTAAAGAACTCTACAAAAGTTGGGATGCACTAGGTAATCAAGCAGAGGCGTTTAAAGTGCTAAAAACTTATCATTCATTATTCGACTCAGTGAAAGAACTTTTCGATTCAACCGCCGTTGCGAACCTACAGGCGCGTTTTGAAGTGGAAAAGAAAGTTGATGAGGTAACAACACTTAAAAAGGAACATGTAGCTCAAACGAAAATCCTTGACGAACAAAAAGAAAAAAACAAACTTGACAAAATATTATTGTATTTCAGTTATTTAACCTTGTTTATTTTACTTGTTGCATTGCTCCTTTATTTCAAATTGTATAAAAAACATAAAAAAATCAATCAGCTTTTACAAGGGCAAAACAAACTCCTTGAACAAGCCAGAGATGAACTTGCATTAAGTAACTCAATCATTGCAGAACACGAAGAAAGGCTCTCGCTGCTAATCAACGCTTTACCTGATATTATTTGCTTCAAAGACGGGTTTGGACGTTGGCTCATTGCCAATCAGTCGGATCTGGAGCTTTTTAATCTTGTTGGCATCGATTATAAAGGCAAAACAGATATCGACCTCATTCCTTTTAGTCCTTCAAATGATATTGCGTTTCGGGCCTGTGTGGTGTCTGATGAGGAAGCCTGGCAACAACGAAAAATTACACGTAGTGATGAAACTATCGTTGATCCTTTGGGAAAAGAGCGGGTTTTTGATGTAATAAAAATACCGCTTTTTCAGCCTGACGGAAATCGGAAAGCCTTGATTGTTATAGGCAGAGATATTACTGAAAGAAAACTTACTGAACTTAAACTTAGCAACGCTTTAAAAAATGCTGAAGAGTCGGATAAACTCAAGTCATCATTTTTATCCAACATGTCGCATGAGATACGGACACCTCTGAATGCAGTCATTGGATTTAGCGAACTACTTGAGGATGAAAATTTAACCAAAGAGACAACACGTAAATATGTTAAACATATCAAAGAAAATGGTTCGGCTTTGCTTACGCTTATCGCAGATATTCTAGAGCTCTCACGAATTGAATCAGGCGTTTTTTCCATTCAGGAGGAGCCCCTCAACCTCAATGAATTGTTTAAAGAATTCTATCCAAATTTTCTTCAACTAAGCTACCAGAAAGGCAAGAAACACCTTAGAATTATTTCCAACATACCATCTAATGATGTCATTATACAATCCGATAAGCAGCGAATCAGACAAATCATGATCAATTTATTTGACAATGCGCTTAAATTTACCGGTGAAGGGTCGATTGAATTTGGATTCAAGATTATTTATGATTCAGATAATAAATCGATGATAGAAATTATGATGAAGGATACAGGCATTGGAATTCCAATACTGAAACAACACCTGCTTTTTAAACGCTTTACTAAAATACATGAAAGCAGCGGTATGGTTTATCCTGGTGCCGGATTGGGTTTAAGCATAGTAAATCAAATAGTTACAAGAATGGGAGGAAATATTAAAGTACTTTCTGAAGCAGGTAGCGGAACATCCGTGATTTTTTCATTGCCATATTTACCGGCATTCATTACGGAAGCAGAGTTTGTACATAAAAACGAACTATCCAAGGACTTAAAAGGGAAAAAAGTACTCGTTGTTGAAGATGTTGATTCAAATTACGATCTGTTAAAAGTTATTCTGGAAACTTCAGGCATGATTGTTTATCGGGCAATTGAAGGATACAGAGCCATCGAAATTTGTCATGAGATAAGCGACTTGGACCTTGTTCTAATGGACATCCAATTACCGGGTTTGAACGGTCATGAAGCAACAAAAGCAATAAAAAAGTTCAGACCCTATCTTCCTGTAATTGCTCAAACTGCCTTTGCAATGGCCGATGAAAAAGATGCCTGTTTTACGGCCGGATGCGATGGATACATTGCTAAGCCAATTAAAGCTCAGTTACTTATGCCTGTTTTGTATCAGGTACTTAATAAAGATGGTTTCCAATAATTTTCCTAAATCCCGGCTTCAATTACTAAATGAAACGAAAAAAGGAAAGATAGATAATAAGTTTCTGAGTAAACTTGTCTTTTAAAATATTTTCTATTGTCTTTTGAAGTAAATGAATTGCATACAGCTTTGTTAAATTAAACTAGTTTAATAATACCCAGAAATAAATAGGATGTGAAGAGAAAAACAATAAAACAGCACATTAAATGCTTTTTAGTTGTAATAAAAACTATACATTTGCAAAAGAAAAAAATTCATAAATATGAAAAGTAACATCATCAAACTGGTTCTATTTGTGGTAATCATCGTTCTTGGTTACTTGATTTATAACAGTATCAATCAACCACTTGATTTTTTGAAAGAGAAAAAACACCGTGATGTTGAAATAGTACAACGTCTGAAAGACATTCGCAGTGTTCAGACTCTTTACAAGAATGCAAAAGGAAAATACACAGGCAGCTTCGACTCCCTGATGCAGTACATCAAAGAAGGCGAGATTCCTGTTGTTAATGTTATTCCTGATCCAACTGATACAACATTCACCAAAACTATCAATGATACTTTGGGATATGTAAAAGTTATTGATACACTTTTTAAGCATCATCAAAATTTTAATTTAGCAGATTTAAAAATTATACCTTTTTCCGGTGGAGTTCCTTTTGAAATGGGGGCTGGTGAAATAGATCGCGGAGGAGTGAAAGTGAGTGTTTTTGAAGTTAAAGCACCTTTCAAAGTGTACCTTGCTGGTTTAGACAATCAGCGTATTCTCAACCTCGTTGCAAAAGAAGAAGCAATTGAAAGATTCCCAGGCCTGAAAGTTGGCTCACTCACCGAGCCATCGACAGATGGTAACTGGGAGTAAAAGTAACTCATTATCATGATTACTTCTTCCAGACCTTTTATTAGTCGTTACGACAAGGCCTTTAAAGAAGACCATACAAGAAATTATCATCTGACCATCCGGCTTGCGCCGGATGGTTTTTCATTTGTCGTTTTTTCATTAGATAAAAATAGATATCTCGGTCTGGAAGCATTCAACATCAAACAGTTGGATAATGCAGTTAAAATGGCTGCAGCTTTAGACGAAATTTCCATGATTCGTCAATGGATTACCTACCCGTTTCACAGTGTTCTGGTTATTATCGATCATGCCCAAAACACTATCGTTCCAAACCCCTTGTATGAAGAGAAAGAAAAAGGCGTTTATCTCGCTTTCAATCAGCCTTTTCAGGATAATTGCAGGATACAGTCTGACGCAATGAAAGCAGCTGATGCACACAATATTTTTTACCTTTCTAATCCTTTAATGGAAAAAATTAAGGATATCTGGGCCAACTCCCGGGTGGTACATATTCAGTCGGTTTTGATAGAAAGCCTGCTCATCGCTCAACGTAATAAAGCTACCGAGCAAACAGCTTTTGTTCATGTCAGAAATGATAGCTTCGATTTGGTCGTGTTAAAGAATGAAAAACTCTCATTTGTAAATAATTTTCGCTTTAACACGCCTGAAGATTTTATTTATTTCCTGCTTTTCAGCATGGATCAACTACGGCTAAACCCTGAAACTGTTATGGTTGTTTTGTCAGGTATGATTGAAAAGGGATCAGCCAATTATGATATTTTGTATCAATACATCCGAAATCTTTCATTTGCTGAGAGAAATACAACTTTTGAGTACAGTTATATGCTAGAAGAACTTCCTGTTCATCAACACTTTGTGTTGTATAATGCCCTGCAATGCGAATTATAAAAGGTAAACACCAACGTAGGCTGATCCATATTCCGATAGGGTTACCTGTTAGACCAACTACTGATCTTGCGAAAGAAAGTTTATTCAATATACTTTCGAATGACATTGATTTTGATGGCATGCGTGCTCTTGATCTTTTTGCCGGAACAGGCAATATTTCATATGAACTTATTTCAAGAGGTTGTGGGAGCGTTCTTGCTGTTGATCAACATCCTAAATGCACCCATTTTATTGGTGAGACAGCAAAATTACTGTCGATGACAAATCTTCAGATTATCAGAGCTGATGCTTTCAAATTCCTTAAAATGCAAAAGCTACCCTTTGACCTTATTTTTGCTGATCCTCCCTACGATATGGATCATGCCCAATATCAAGAAATTGTTGATATCATTTTTGAAAAGAATTTACTTAATCCTGAGGGAACATTAATTATTGAACACTCCAAAGGGGTTCAATTTCTTGAACATCCACATATATTCGACATGCGTCGGTATGGAAAAGTTCACTTCAGTTTCTTCAGTCCTGAGATATAAAAAAACCGGCACTGTGGCCGGTCATAAGTTTTAATATTCGTCTTCGTGAAAGAAGAAGTCTTCTTTGGTCGGATAATCGGGCCAAATATCTTCGATGCGCTCGTATATCTCGCCTTCATCTTCCATCTCCATTAAATTCTCAATGACTTCCTGTGGCGCTCCAGTGCGTGTTGCCCATTCCAAAAGCTCTTCTTTGGTGGCCGGCCAAGGAGCATCTTCAAGCTTTGAGGCTAATTCTAATGTCCAGTACATCGTTTATAAGTATTAGTGAAATTTTTTGCAAAAGTAATTTTTTTTCAGCGGTTGTCAAGAAAAAAGAGCTAAATCGCTAAACCCGCTATGGTTATGTGTTCCAGAGAATTTCAGGACTTTTTGTAACCATTGAATAGTATCTTCCCAACACAAAAAAGTAATCTGAAAGCCTGTTAAGGTACTTCAGGTCAATTTCCTTCACTGTATAACTCTCAGCCAGAAAGGTAGTAATGCGTTCGGCCCTTCGACAGACAGTACGCGCGATATGGCAATAGGAAACTATTGGATGTCCGCCGGGTAAAATAAAATGTGTTAATGAAGGCAATAACTCATTCATGTCATCCATCTCCTGTTCCAAAAATACCACGTCTGATTCCTCAAGCGATGGCATTGATCTTGTTAATACTCCATCCTGATCTTCAGCTAAGTGGGATTCCAATCTAAATAACTTTTCCTGAATGATTAACAATTTTTTGCGGTTAATGTCATCATCAGAAAGATGGTCACGAAGCAACCCAACAAAAGAATTCAGCTCATCAACAGTTCCATAAGCATCAATTCTGGCATGGTATTTTGGGACACGCGTACCCCCAATGAGTGAGGTTTTTCCTGTATCGCCACTTTTGGTATAAATTTTCATTGTTTGTTAAATGAGTAAACCGAGCAACGTTCGGTTTAGTGTTGCAAACTAATAACAGGCAATTGACGGAAATGTTTTACATCAATTAGCAAACACTTAAGAAACTGTGCTTATTCTTGTATTCTTCTCATCTGATTCAACTAAACCATCTTTCAACCGAATGATCCTGTGAGCATGTTTTGCTATATCCTCCTCATGCGTTACCACTATTATGGTATTTCCTTTTCGATGAATTTCCTGCAACAATCCCATTATTTCGATTGATGTTTTGGAATCAAGGTTACCGGTGGGCTCATCAGCTAAAAGTATGGATGGGTTGTTTACCAGGGCTCTTGCAATTGCAACACGTTGACGCTGACCACCAGATAACTCATTGGGTTTATGTGTCATACGATCAGTAAGCTGAACATCAGCAATTACTTTCCGGGCCATCTCAACACGGGTTGCTTTGTTAATGCCGGCATAGACGAGAGGAAGCATTACATTTTCGAGTGCCGTAGATCGTGGTAAGAGGTTAAAAGTCTGGAAAATAAACCCGATTTCTTTATTTCTTATCTCAGCAAGCTGATTATCATTCATGCTACTAACATCATGGCCATTCAGCATATAAGTGCCCGAAGTTGGGGTATCCAAACAGCCAAGAATGTTCATCAATGTTGATTTCCCGGAGCCAGATGGACCCATAAGAGCAACATACTCATTACTGTTTATTTCCAGGTCAACATTGCGAAGCGCTTTAACAGTTTCAGAGCCAACTTTATAATGGCGGGAAATCCCGGTAAGACTGATAACAACTTTATTCATA
Organism: uncultured Lentimicrobiaceae bacterium; assembly: GCA_964463695.1. GTDB lineage: Bacteria > Bacteroidota > Bacteroidia > Bacteroidales > F082 > JALNZU01. Next base: position 37,306 of record CAYXCZ010000005.1, read on the forward strand.
TTCCCTTGAGGTTAACGTTGGATGCAAAGGTATTACATACTAAGGACAAAATGCTGCTTTTCTACTCCCTTTCTGAAAAAAACAATCCCAAACTGAAACAAATCAACAGAAAGTGTCACTTCTTTATGTGCTTTGACAGCCTCCCAGGCTTCTTCCATTTCTGGCGACCAATGAATATCGTCAAATATGAAAATGCTGTTCTCATCAATTTTAGTCAAACAATGGATAAAATAATCAAGAGTCGGTTCTTTACGGTGGTTACCGTCGAAAAACACAAGATCCAGCTTTTCACTTTTTTGGAGGTTGGCAGCCAACACATTGTTGAAATTTCCAATGGATAATTCTACTGAAGATATTTTATACCTGTGAAAAATTCCCTCCGCAACATTTGCTAATGAGGCACAACCTTCCATACTTAGAATATGAGCGCCGGGATTTCCCAGGGCCATACTTATAGCACTTAAACCTGTTGATGTCCCAAACTCCATAATATATGCCGGTTTATAAAAAGCTACAATCCGATGAAGCAAGGTATAATATTTAAATGCACTTGACCGGGATTTTGCAAGTTCGCTTACCCTCACTCTATAAGTCGAAAACGACTTGTTACCAGCCCCTGAACCAAAATCAACTGTCTCAATCACATTACGATTTGATAGCATATGCTTCTTCGCCTCTAATATCTTATCATAGGCCGGATGCCGGGAACGATCGCGAATAACTTTTGTGCTGAATTCATAAATAAAAGGCGAATGTATCCCATGAGGACCTTTTTTGTTGAGCTGATAGTTTAAGTAAGTTTTTATTCTAAAGATGAAATGCGACATAGTCAGGTTTTAATTCAACAACACTTTATTCAACAAGGTAAAATCTGTTTAAAAAAAAGAAAATGCAAAATTACAATAATTGTACCAAATGAAATCTCTCTATGCTGGCAAGTTACTCGAATGCAACTTTTTGTAGGTATAAAATCTTACGTGAATTGTCCGAACGCAGGCGGTTATTTGAAATACGCTGATACCCATTGACCAGAAAAAAATGATCATACCAAAAATTAATTTCTGAAAAATTCTCTTCCAACAACCTGTCATTGGTATAGAGGTTCTCAATACGGGACTGCTCCGTTTGTCCTACTTCGTTTCCGCTGGGGTCAATAATTTTCGAAACCAGCATCCCTTCTTTAACATAAGCAGCTACGAGGTCATTTCCATCAGGCTTAACTTCAACAATACGCTGTAAATAAGGCAATAACATTTCACGTAACTCTAAATCGTTGCTCCACAACAGGCTCCCTTCGGAGTCGAAACCTGCCAACAAGACAGAGAAGTAGTTAAATCCTTCGAAAATAGTATATGTAAATGGTACCATTCTGCCATAAAAGTCATAGTCCATGCGTGTTTCAACACGATATTGAGGTTTAAAGGCTTCAGCGGCATAAATATATTTATCGCCCATGGGGATTAACCTTGGATTGTAAAATTGAAAGGTTATGTCAATATCCGATTTATTTTCACCTTTCCGTGATTGCCTCTGACGCGCACGCATGAGGTCGTCGGTTGACATCGCTTTATAAATATTGCTGAAGCTGTCGAAAGGATGAAAACGTTGGATTTCAACACCTGAAGAAGCAAGTCGGATAAAAAACAGACCCTTCGATTCAAAACTTAGCTCATTTTGTTCAGCTGCTTCACGAGCGGTATTTCTCCTTGTTTCGCTATTATCAAAACTTCCCGAAACTATAAGTTTCCCTTCCTGATCAAACATCATTTTATAGGAATGCAAATAGAAAGGTGGCAAAGTATAGGAGACTGAACTTTGTTGTTGTCCCAGTTCGTTGTAAGTTTGAAACACCTCTTCAACAAACTTATTCGATTCGAACCGCTTGAAACCTACCATAAAGCGCAGTTTCTCCTGGTCCGATTCAATTGCTTGTATAACTGATTGTCCAGCAATGCGATGAGGTAAACTTGTCACCGACAGCCGATCCAGATCGTAGAGTAATAAATCACTTTGAAATTTAGGCAAATTGACTCCGATCAACGCAAACTGATGCAGTGAAGCAAATCCTGATATTTTGGCTTTATCCGGCAGTTGTCCGCTAAGCAATTGAAAATGTCCGTTGCCAATATCAAACCGAATCAATTCATAACCGGACTGTGCATTCTTTTTTCCGTCAATTGCAGTAAAAAGAAATAAAACATGATCGGCTGTTTTAATCGAATTATGCAATGCATAGCCATCTGTAATACCAATATGCTGCAGCCATAGCTCGTTAAAAGCAGTGTCGTATAGGTTGAAATACCATTTACGTTTCCCTTTATCATCGAAATCGGTGCTTTCATAAAACAACATTACTCCTTTTTCACCAATCAGAATCTTTTGATAGGTGGGCACATCGATTCTTGCAGGTAGCTCCATTCTGACAGGCTCAAGAACCTGAGATGTAGCCTCTTGATTCATAACCAATAAAAGAAGAAATGAAATTACAAGTCGAAATATCATTAATGGAAATATTTTACGCAAAAATACATTTTCAATTCAATTGGAGTACCTGAAATACGTTACAAAAGTCATATTAGAATTTACGTGCCTTTTGATCTTCCTTTTCGTCTCGAAGATTTTTTTCTGAGATACCAAATACTTCTGCCGGGTGATTTTCTCCAAAAGGTTCCATATGCACCACAACATCATACGTTTTTGGAATAGCTGTACGAATCTGATCCTCAACCTGATGACCAACAGCATGTGCTTCAAATAATGAAAGACGTCCATCAACTTCCACATCAAGAGCAATCATATAAAAATGTGCCATTTTTCTAACCCTGATACGATGAGGATTATGTGCTTGTGGTACCTTGGAAGCTGCATTAATAATTGTTGAATAGATTGTTTGATCTTCAACACCATCCATCAATTCGCGACTCGAAGTAATGATCATTCTGATAGCAATGACCATAATCCAGATACTAACAGCAAGAGCAGTAACCGAGTCAAGTATCGGCATTTTTAAAATATGCGTCATTACCAGACCCACCAAAACTGAAACCGAAATAACAACATCATTTTGCATGTTGCGGGCATTGGCTCTCAGCATTGGACTGTCAATTTGTTCGCCAGTTTTCTTTAAGTAACGGGAAAGCAATTGCTTGCCAACAATAGAAATTACAACAACCACTATTGCGATGATTGACGGCATTTCGCGTCTCGAATCTTCCATCAAATTATGTACGGTGGAAATTGCCAGCTGTGCACCGGCAAAAAAGATAACAAAAGCAACTAATTTTGATGCAATGGTATCTGCTTTGTCGTAACCATAGGGATGTCTGCTGTTTGGTGGACGGCTTATTATTCTGGCTGTGACTAGAGTAATGATTGAGGTGAAAACATCACTTAATGAATCGATCCCATCAGCAACTACAGCTAAACTTCCTGAAAACCAGCCAACAATAATTTTTAAAATGGAAAGAAAAACATTACCCGCAATGCTGATCCCCGATGCCTTAATGATTTGCTTTTGTCGTGAGTTTATCTCTACCATTTCTTTTTAATAATGGGCAAAGATAGGTAATGTCTGCAAGCTTGTGAACGCCACCTTAATTTACCTAAATTATCAGTTAAAAGTAGTTTGCCCGGTTATGGGGCTTTCAAAAGTTTTAGGAAAAGAGCATCGTCTTTCAAATTATATCAGGGATAAAATTGGTACAAAATTCTGCTTTTAAATGAAAAATAAATTTAAGAAACCCGAATCGTTCATATTCGAACATCTCAATTTGACAAAATAGCACCTAACTATTTAGAACCGTTATATCTTTCAGTATTGGCGCTTATTTAGCTTACTGTTATTCATATAACAATAGAGATATTTCATAGTTTTGCCAGTTATTTACAGCATTTAAAAAAACCAAATTAAATACGTAATGATTTTGTTTAACACCTACTTTTTGATTGTTGTGGCCTACTTTGCCGGAATAATCATGTTGTCGTTTTTGACACGAAAAATTGCTAGTCGCAGTGTGGCTGATTATCTTGTAGCAGGCAGGAATCTCGGAATGACATTTTGCGCCGTCGTGGTTGCAGCAGAATGGCTTGGAGGTATGAGCACCATTGGTGTGAGTGAGAAAGCTTTCACAACACTTTCCTTTCAACCGGTTTTGTATAACTTTTCGACAGCCATTGGCATGATAATCATTGGGTTTACAGTTGCAAAGTGGTACCGTCAGCAAAATGTGCACACGGTGAGTGAGATGTTGGATTTCCTTTTTGGTCGCGAAGCAAAAAAGATTTCAGCCGTTGCATTCCTTGTAGCTTACATCACTTTGGCTTATGTACAAATGCAGACTGCTGCCAGCGTATTAAGCGCTATTTTTCAAATCAGCTGGTTAAGTGCAATTTTTATCTCAGCTATAGTGATCACATTTTATACCTATATCGGAGGAATGCACGCTCTTGCAATAACATCAGTAGCACATACCTTTATGATGTTTTTCGGAATCGGAATCGCCACAATTATCGGTATGACAAAGATTGGTGGCTTTGAAGAATTACAAACGATATTGGCAGCAAAAGGAGCTCCTGGAAACATATATAATCCTTTCAGTGCAGGCCTCAACGGAGCATTCAGTCTCCTACTTGGCGGTGTTTTGGGGGGCATGGCTGCTCAAGCCAGCATACAACCGATTTTTGCTGCAAAAGATGCTCTAACTGCAAAAAAAGCAAGCATCCTTTCAAGCGCATTAATTGCACCCTTTGGTGTTATGACAGCATTATTAGGTTTAATTGGCGCAACAGGTTATTATGTTAATAGCGCAACTGTCAATCCAAAAATGGTTCTAACAACATTATTAACTAACCCTGAATTCATTCATCCAATTTTTGGAGGACTAGCGCTTGCAGGAATTCTAGCTGCCATACTTTCAACTGTCGGACCTGTCAATTTTGCTGTTGTTACTATAGCAACAAAAGATATCTATCATGGATTTATTAATCCGCAAGCAGATGAAAAGAAAGTGTTAGCTGTGGCAAAAAAACTTGTAATTCTTGTCACTATTGTTACACTTCCTTTGGCGATTTTCTTCCAAAAAGGAATTCTAGATGCTGCTTATGTAAGTTATGCCATTCGAGCAATTGGAGCTATTGTAATTTTGCTGGGTATATATAAACGTAGCTGGATCAGCCCTTTTGCTGTAAAACTGGCATTTCTAGGCGGAACTTCGGCAATTTTTATTTGCATCCTTGCTGCTCAGATGAAATGGTTCAACATCGACAAAACCTATGGCGCGGTTGTTTTTGCAATCATCTTTATTTTCATAGGAAATTGGATTGAAAAGGTACGAAAAGCTAAAAAATCCTGATATGTCAGCTGGAATATTACATGATATAAAAGTTCTTGAACTAGCCAATGTATTGGCTGGTCCCGGTGTTGGGGCTATGCTTGCTGAGCTTGGCGCTACCGTTATCAAAGTTGAAAACCTACAAACACAAGGCGATGTTACACGAACCTGGAAACTTCCTACAGAGGATCCGTCAACAGATATCTCTGCATATTTCAGTTGTGTAAACTGGGGCAAGAAATCAATTGCCCTGGATCTGCAAAGCCCTGAAGGCTTGGAAATCATACATAAAGCTATTCCACATTTCGATATCGTACTTGTGAGCTATAAGCCTGGCGATGCCGAAAAACTTCATGTTGATTTTGAAACACTCCATCATCTGAATCCTAAAATTATCTATGCCCATCTCACAGGATATGGACTTGAAAACGCGAGAGCTGGCTACGACGCCATCATTCAGGCTGAAACCGGCTTTACGTTGATCAACGGTGAGGCCGACTGCAAACCAGTTAAAATGCCTGTAGCTCTGATGGATATATTGGCTGGGCATCAGATGAAAGAGGCAATATTTCTAGCACTTTACAACCGATTAAAAACCGGAAAAGGCGAATATATTGATGTTTCTCTTTTTAGAAGTGGCATTGCATCACTAGCCAATCAGGCTACTAACTGGCTTGTAGGAAATTGCATACCAAAAGCAATGGGGTCTGACCATCCCAACATTGTTCCATACGGTACTGTTTATTATACTTCTGACAACAAACCAGTGGTGCTGGCAGTTGGAACCAACACTCAATTTGTTAGCCTTTGCAAAATACTCGGTGATGAATCTTTGTCTTATGATGAACGCTATAAGGATAACTTTCAGCGAGTTAAAAACCGTGAGAGTTTGCAGCAAACAATGAAAGAATTGATTGCAAAAAAAGAACGTTCCTTCTTACTTCAGGAATTTAAAAAATTCAAAGTGCCTGCCGGTGGTGTGTTTGATATGAAAGAAGTTTTTGAACAGGAAGAAGCTATTCCCCTTATGATGCACTCAGTCAACGATGAGGGTATGCAATTAAAAGGTGTGCGCTCTATTGCCTTCTCCATGAAAGATCATACCTTTGCAACCGTTCCCGAAACACCTCCTCATTACGGTCAGCATACGGCCCTTGTGCTGGGAGATATCCTCGGTTTAACACATGAAGAAATTCAATCACTTATCGAAAAAAACGTGATTTATGACAGAAACTATTAATAAACAAATGGCATTTATCGATGGCTCACGCCTTATTACTGAGGCTTGTGTGCTCGCTGGTGCTGAAGTGTTTGTGGGCTACCCAATTACACCTGCCAACCTTTTGTACTCATATGCTAATCAGCGGTATCCGGCAATGATGGCTGCCCCTGATGAAATTACAACCTTGCAGTGGATGACTGGTTATGCCAGCTTGGGCAAACTGCCTGTTACCGCTACTTCGTTTCCCGGATATGCCTTAATGATTGAATCCATCAACATGGCGCTGATGATGGAATTACCAATGGTTATTATTTTGGTTCAACGATTGGGGCCAGCTACCGGCACAGCAACCAACGGAGCGCAAGGTGATCTGGCTGTTGTTCACGGAAGCATTTCAGGCGGGTTTCAATTACCAACATTCTGTATCTCAAACCTTCAGGATTGTTGGGAAATGAGCGCTAAAGCTGTTGAAACTGCAATTAAGTTAAGAACACCGGTTGTGTTACTCACATCGAAAGAGATGGTAATGACACAAATGAGCTTTGACCTTTCAAAACTTACGGAAATAGGAAAATCAGAATTGGCTGTTTTTGAAGGAGATAACCCTTACAAATCGTATGAAACAAAGGAAAATCTTATTCCTTCATTTCTTCCTGTTACTCAAAATCAACATCAGGTAAGGTTCACTGCCAGTACTCATAATAAAGAAGGAATCCTCCAGAATACCACACCGGAAGCGCTGGATAACACCAGAAGGCTGAAGGCAAAATTAGATTTACATCTGGATGAGTTTCTGTTTTATGAATTAGATGAGACAGAAGGTGCTGAGACAATCATCCTTAGCTTCGATATAACAGCACAGGCAAGCCGTGAAGCAATACACATATTAAGAGAGGCTGGCGAAAAAGTTGACCTTCTTGTTGCTAAAACGCTATTTCCAATGCCTGAAAAATATCATCAGATATTAGCATCCTACAAGAAAGTTATTGTCGCCGAAGAAAATCTCGATGGGCAATACAGGCATTTGCTTTTTGGCATCAAGCCCGCTTCACACATAAAAGGAGTGAATGCAATTGGAAGAATGATACAACCTGAAGAAATTATTAAGGAGGTAAACAGCAATGGATAACAGATTTTTAATTGATAGTAAAGACTTACCTTTTTGCAAAGGTTGTGGCCATGCCGGTGTTGCTCAGAATACAGAAAAAGCTTTACAAAAAATGGGGTTTAATCCATTGGATGTCATTTTTGTGACTGACATCGGATGCCATGGGATTATCGACAAATCGTTAAGATCACATACCGTTCATGGATTACATGGTCGCTCGGTTGCTCTTGCAGGCGGTATCGCAGCAGGCTTGCCAAAAGACTCTGGCAAAAAAGTTGTTGTTTTCATTGGTGATGGTGGAGCAACAATAGGCATGCAGCATCTTTTAGTTGCAGCACATCATAACTTCCCAATGACTGTTGTGATACATAACAATATGTTATATGGTATGACAGGCGGACAACCAAGCGAGTTTACTCCCTGTGGATTTAACACACCTACTGCACCAAACCGCTCAGCAAATGGTGCAATTGATATGGTTCGACTCATGGAAGGCGTTGGCGCTGCTTATGTTAGCAGGATTTCAGGAATTGGTGATTTCTCTGATGAGTTGGTTGAAGCATTTTCTCAACCTGGCTTTTCACTTGTTGAAGTAATGGAGATTTGCCCTAGTTATGGCGTAAAGTCAAACCCAGGAATGAAACTTAAGCAAGTGATCGAATCATCCGGATTGCAGCTTCATAAAAGCAAGCTTGAGCGTAATGTAATTCATAATGAAACCTATTCGGGGTTTAACAACAGTCTTTTAACAGAGAAACTTGTCGTTGAAAAAGAGTTTGAGCCTGTAATAAAAGGCACTGTGCGCATTTTATTAGGAGGCTCTGCAGGTGAAGGTACGCAGTCAGCAGCAGAATTCCTGGCCCGAACAGCCATGTTATCAGGTTTATATGCAACAAAAAAAGGCCATTACCCTGTAACCGTTGGCGTAGGTTTTTCAGCAGCTGAAGTCATCATCTCCGACAAACCTATTTTTTACTCTGGTTCGACGAAACCTGATTATATGCTTATTACTTCGCAAGATGGGTTGGAATATGCCATGCCTCGCATCAAAAAAAGTGATACCTCGGTCATTCTTCTCGATAGCTCACTTGAAACTCCGGAAACAGCCTCAACTGTTATTTCAACAGATTTACGAAGTAAGGCAGGTTCGCGTAATGCTGCAATGCTCAGTGTTTTCAAGCTTATAAAGGATTATGGAATTTTATCAGAAGCTTCTTTACTAACCGCTTTTTCCCGCAACAAGTTATCTGCAAAAGTTCCTGTTGAAACTTTTACTGCTAATATCTGAATCGCAAACTCTTAGTGAGTATTAAAAAAATATGCCGCTACCAGCAACAGCCTGACATTACTTGTCAGGCTTGTTTTTTCTACCCTCCCATGCATGTCGGGTGTTCCAAAGGCAGCAGCAGTATACTCAAGTTCTGATCCCAGGCGCAATGGCCCTGAATGAAAACAGAAACTTGGGGCAATTCTGAATAAATAATCCACATCTGCACCCTTTGTGTAATAAACTCCAATATTTTCTTTGCTTGTGCCAAAATTTTTAGCAAACCCACTAAACAACCCAAACCTATAACGCTCGCCATAATGAATACCTCCCCAAATAAAAAAATGATTGGTTGGTGTGTAGGTTTCAACACCCGTTAAGGAATCACGGCTGGCAACAGCATAACCTCCAAGCATGAGATGCTCAGTAAGGTTTTGTCCGTAGATCGATTTAAATTGAAGGGTTAACTTGTCTTTTGAATACTTCCAGAATGCCATTAAAGATGTTGACGGAAGTAATTTATTTGTTTTTACTTGCTGATTCGTAACTGCGAGCGGCTGGATAACCTTGTAGTCGATTGCTGCTCCAAAAATATGCCGATTCATTTTATAATGCAGCTGCAGATGGCTGTTAGGTATTGCAGCTTCCTGCATATAAATGGCATTCCTTCCAAGTGGTCCATCGCTACTATTGTCCCTTTGCATGATCAATGCCGCTTGTAATGATAGCTTTCCAAAATAATGCTTATAACTTACCAACGGATTACGGATAAACGGTTGAAAAGGCGCACCAGTATTAAACGCCAGCACTTCGGGAAATACTTCCGGAACAAACATTGGATGCCAATACTGACCTAACATCAACTCATCATTGGCCCATTTAAGATGAATATAAGCATGCCGTAACCGCAACCCATTAACATCAGCATTCGTAACTCCTGTATAATCACTTTCGATTAGCCCTGTTACCTTGGCATTCAGCACATCAGGCCCGGTAATGGTAAGCGTTAGTCGGGTATTGATGGCACTATAATTTGAATTAAGGCCACTGTTAATGTCATTTCCATTGATATCCAACTGTGGTTTTTTAGGGTAGTAAAGAAACAAATCTTCACGCGAACCTTCTACCTTTCGGCTGTCGAGCCAATAATTACTCTTTATAAACCCTGTCAGTTTAAAATGTTGTTTAAGGTCACTTATTCCTTGTGCGTTCAGTTGTAAAAAGCTAAGCTGTAAAATAAAATACAAGATTAAAATACCAAACCTGTTGCCCTTCTTCATCATTTTCTTCTTTAATTAATCTGGCTTTGAAAATTTGTGCAAAATTACCTCAATCAGCGCTATAGCCAAAGGAAAGAAGTAATTATCTGTTAATTTATTCACATTCCAAATAAACTAAATTGAGATCAAATCATTCACAAACCTCAATATCCGACAACATTGAAAACTCTTCCGGTTTTTATACCACTAAATACTATTTTTGTAAAAAAAAGTGCATGCTTCGCATATTGCTGATCGATAATTATGATTCGTACACATTTAATTTGGTTCAATTGTTACACGAAACTGGTATCAATATTGAATTGAAAATTGTTAAAAATGATATACATGCCGATCATCTTCCATATCCTTTTGATAAAGTTTTAATATCACCTGGTCCCGGTCTGCCTGAAGAATCCGGAAATTTAACTCAACTTATTGGCTTGATGCATGATAAGTATCCGCTTTTTGGGGTATGCCTTGGCCATCAGGCTATTGCCCAACATTTTGGCGCTCAACTTAAACTCATGCCAAAAAGTTATCACGGTATCAGATCGAAATGTCATTTTGCGATAAACGATGATTATGTATTTAACAATCTGCCAATTACAAATTATTGTGGCAGGTATCATTCTTGGGTGATTGATGAGCAAACACTACCTGAAACGTTGATACCAACCTCTTATGATGAAGACGGATTCATAATGGCATTCCGGCATAAATCACTGGATATTCATGCTGTTCAATTTCATCCTGAGTCGTTCATGACTGAAAACGGACTTGAAATGATGCGTAACTGGGTGAAATATTCCGATTAAATAAATGGGTGAAACAGAACCTGTCCTTTCGTGTTGAATTCTATGGCTGGTGCAGGCACTTTAATGATATTCAACGCATCGAATAACAAACGAAGATAGCGAGACCGTGTTGGGATTCGATGAAAATCAACATCAAATGAAAGGTATAATTTACGGTAGCGAACCACATCCTTTCTGTCATGAAATACTCCCTGATCATCAAGCCATTCATTGCTATAACCTCCAAACATCCCTCCTGCTCCATAACCTATGGCTATATTCAACCACTTTAATCTTTTTTGAGAAGGGATAAAAGATGCAGGATTGATACTTGCCCAAACATTGATGGCATTGTAGTCTTTAACAAATCGTACAATATAATTCGTACCATACAGCTGATCAGCTCTTTGCTGAAGTTCCGGATCAGTATACTTAAAGAAATGCGGCATTACTTTCAATGATAACCTTTGCTCATTCCAAAGCAACTCCTGCCCTGTCATAACGGCTGCTCCCAAAAAATTTGCTGCAATATCAGTTGCTGATGCACCCCATTCTTTCGAAAAACCATCAAAAACCTCTATAGTGTTTTGACACATAAATGCAGTAAACCCTCCCCATATCGCTGCTTTGCGGGAATCAACACCAGCCCATCTTAAAGTTTGCATGATGTATCTTGCTTCTAAATAAGGGGTTACAATGTGCCCTGCTTTATCAATTTGTTGCCATTCTTTAATGTCATCAATATAATGAAACGATGATCGAGGGAAATCTTTGTACCATAACTCATTCAACCCGATTAAAGCTGCTGAATAACTAACAGCCAATGAACCAGTCACGATTGTAAATCGTGTTTTGTTAAAACTATCTGAAGGAACAAGCCACTTTGGGTATTGATTCAACCCGTCTCCATTGGTACCTTGGGCAAACCCAGATCCAGTGAATGAGGTAATTATAAGAAGCACAAACAAATATAGGTGGCTGTAATTAGGAAACTTCATGCAAATAATTGATGTTCATACGCATCAAAAATAAGCATTTTGATTTAGGTTTCGGCAGTTTGAAAGTGATTTGAATTGTTCTTAATAGTTAATTAACACCGAAAATGACTATTTTTGCACAAAATTAATCATATGGATTTAAGTAAAATTGTAGCCATAGGAGGCAAACCCGGTCTTTATAAAGTTACCGGTCAAGGGAAAAACAGTGTTTTAGTAGAATCGTTAATCGATGGAAAACGTATAGCTGCATTTACTCACGACAAGATGAGTTCTTTAGAGGAAATCAGCATCTTCACAACTGGCGAAGATCGTTCTCTTAAAGAGGTGTTTAGGAATATACATGAAGTGATGGGCGATGAACTCGATTTCGATGCAAAAAAACTTTCCAACGAAGCGCTTTCAGAAAAATTTGAGATTGCTGTGCCTGATTATGCTGCTGAGTCAGTCTATCCTTCTGACATGAAAAAAGTATTCAGCTGGTATGCACTTTTAAATCAAAAAAAACTGTTGGATTTTAGTCCAGAAGCTGCCCCTGAAACTGAAGAAACTGAAAAAGAAGTTACCAATGAATAATCAATAGTCCCTTGCGGGACTATTTTTTTAAACATAACCCAATGATTTACAAACATCTGATTCGCCCTTTTTTATTTCTATTTGATGCTGAAAGCATCCATCATTTTGTTACAGGATCATTGAAATTTATTTTTAAAATTCCTGGATTTTCGACGTTTGTTGAGCTAATTACAGCAGTAAATCATCCCAAACTTGAACGGGAAGTTTTTGGCATCAGGTTTAAAAATCCTGTTGGCATCGCTGCCGGTTTCGATAAAAACGCTGAGGTCTATAACGAATTAGCTTCGTTTGGATTTTCGCATATTGAAATCGGAACAGTGACACCACTTGGTCAGCCAGGAAATCCTCGTCCTAGATTATTTCGTCTGATTGCTGACAATGCAATTATAAATCGCATGGGCTTCAACAACAGGGGTTTACATGAAGCTGTAAAAAAATTAAAGAAACCACATAAACCAATTATTGGTGGTAATATTGGCAAAAACACCCTTACGCCAAATGCCCTGGCAATCAACGATTATGTAACCACTTTTGAAGGCCTTTTTGATGTGGTTGATTACTTTGTTGTAAATGTAAGTTGTCCGAATATCAGTAATTTAAGGGAGCTACAAGACCAGGAAGCTTTAACGGCAATTCTTTCCCGGCTTCAGCAAATAAATAGCTCTAAATTAAAAAGGAAACCAATTTTACTTAAAGTTTCTCCTGACTTAAATCAACAACAACTTGATGAAGTGATAGAAATTATAAAGGATACAGGCATTGATGGTGTTGTAGCAACAAATACATCAATTACACGACATACAATCAAGCATGAAAAAGAAAAGGCAACTCAGATTGGCAATGGTGGGTTAAGTGGTAAGCCATTATGCAACAGATCGACTGAAGTAATTCGCTATCTTTCTGAAAAATCAGGAAAAGCTTTTCCAATTATTGGCGTAGGCGGCATTATGACAGCTCAGGACGCGATTGATAAACTGAATGCCGGCGCAGATTTAGTTCAGGTATATACTGGATTTATTTATGAAGGGCCGTTCATAGCAAGGAAAATCAACAAACTACTTTTAAGTAAGCAAAGTAGTTAGCAAATAATTTCCAATCTTTTCATTAAATTTTACTTCTCGATGTTCATCAAATGATGCACTTCCAGAGCCATTTGACGGTTGTAATTTACACTCAAAGTTTGATAATTAACCACATCAACGATAGTCCCGATAAGGCACAACCCCCCGGTAAAGAAATACAAAATTCCCATACCAATTTGGTTTAGCACAATACGATGAACCCCTGCTATTCCAAGAAGTCCCAACAGTGTTAAAAGCAAAATCAACATTGGGTCTTTTCTGCGTGCCCTGTAAATAGCCGCAAATGTTCTGAGTCTTTCTTCGGGATAATCCATTGTCAACTTCTGCAAGAGTGCCATTTCTTCTCCCTGAATATCAGGCATCAATTCATAAATTTTTATCATATTGATAGGATTTTAAATCTGTAAAAGTTTTAAACTGAATAAAAATAGTAAATATTCGTGCTGTAAGCACTACAATCGCAATCATTCCTAAAGGATGAAAAATAAAAGAATCACCAATTCTTCCATGAAAAGCAGCTGATATCGAATGTCCTAACCCACAGCCAGGGCAGGCGTCAACCCCCATATAATGCCACAAGCACAGTGTCTGCTGTGTTGAAGCCGGGTCCATAAATGCCAGCATAACAAGAGCACTCAACCAAAACCATGCCTCCAGATTTTGAGTAAAAAAGTGAAAAAACTTAGTTCCTGAAATTTTCATTTTTTGTCAATGCGCAGCGAATATATGGAAAAAAAAGCGAACTTTCAATTTGCATTAAGAATATGCAGTCCAAAGCCAAAAAACAAGTAATTGCTAAAAAACAATAGATACTTAATCTCACAAAACTCATTAATTAAACTAATCAGGTTAAGAGAAAATCAACAAAAAAAACTTATGTCAAATTAAATCAAATTGACCTCAGGTTCAAGGACAATACCGAACTTTTCTTTAACAGATTGTTGAATTTCCATTGCAAAACCAAAAATATCCCGGCCGGTTGCCGATCCGTAATTAACTAAAACAAGGGCCTGATGCTGATGAACTCCAACGTCACCTATCCTGGCACCTTTCCAGCCAGCTTTTTCTATCAACCAGCCAGCGGCCAGCTTTACAGTTTGATTTTTATCGCTATGGCCAACGATATCCGGGAATTCTCTTTTTAGATCATCAAAAACAAGTTGATGTACGACCGGATTTTTAAAAAAGCTTCCGGCATTTCCTATCTGAAGTGGATCTGGCAACTTGCTTCGGCGAATATTTGAAATTGCAATACTAACATCCAATACACCAGGATTTTGAATCCCCATCCTGCTGATTTCCTCTTTTATTGATCCATAATTCAGGTTTAAAACAGGATGTTTCTGAAGAATAAAATCAACGGAGAGGATAACGTAGCGCCCACGTAACTCTGTCTTGAAAACGCTTGTCCGGTATCCAAATTCACATTCAGAAGCCTCAAAATCAACAAGCTTTCCAGTTTCAAGATCCATGGCATGAAGCCGGTAAAAAACATCTTTCACTTCAACGCCATAAGCTCCAACATTTTGCATGGGCGAAGCGCCCACTTTGCCTGGTATCATGCTCAAATTTTCTAACCCGCCATAACCTGAAGCCACCATTCTTTGAACAAAACCAGTCCAATCTTCTCCGGCAGCTACACTTACAATTACACGATTGCTGGTAAGTTCATTAATGCTAATACCTTTGTTGTTCATTAACAGCACCAAACCTTCGTAATAATCATCTAAAAACAGACAATTACTACCTCCACCAAGAATGAGCTTCTTCTCAACTTGCCAATAGCCCGATTTTCTGATGTGCTCAATATCATTTATGTCGTTTACCGACACAACATAAGCCGCCATCACATCGAGGCCAAACGTGTTATAAGGTTTTAAAGTAACATTGCGGCGCATCCCAGCCAGCTAAATTTTTGTCAAAGATAGGTTATTCAACAATAATGTTTGCAACTTTTGAGTTTATCAAAACATCATAGTATTGTTATTGGAGATTTTTACTTGAAAAAAGTCATTGTTTCGGTCATCAATGATCTGGCAACAGATCAAAGGGTGCATAAAGCCTGTCTTTCATTGGAAAAGTCGGGCTTTGAGGTATTGCTGGTAGGCAGGATTTTAAAAAACAGCCCTGAAATGCCCTCATTAACCTATAATTACCACCGGATGAGGCTGATTTTTACAAAAGGACCACTCTTTTACGCCGAATACAATATCCGTCTTTTCATTTTCTTATTGTTTCGAAAAGCCGATCTTTTACTTTCAAACGACTTAGATACACTTCTGGCTAACTATTTAATTTCCAAGCTAAAAGGTGTCCGTGTTCTTTTTGATAGTCACGAGTATTTCACAGAAACGCCCGAACTTACAAACAGAAAAACTGTTCAAAAAATTTGGAAGACTATTGAAAAATGGATTGTCCCAAAACTCGGCGAGATGATTACTGTGAATGAATCAATCGCTGATTTATTCAGAAACGAATATCATATAAACGTCCATGTAATACGCAACATTCCAATGCGTTACAAACCAAACTCCTTATTCACAAAAGAAGAGGCTAACCTTCCGGCCGACAAAAAAATACTTATTCTTCAAGGCGCTGGGATCAATGTGCAGCGCGGTGCAGAAGAATTGGTTGAAGCAATGGCTTACCTTTCGGATTACTTTCTACTTATCATTGGCGGAGGGGATGTGTTGGAACAACTTAAAAAGATTACTCATGAGCATCGTCTTGAAAATAACATCCGTTTCCTTCCACGCATGCCATATCAACAAATGATGAATTATACGCGACTGGCTGATATCGGTATAACGTTGGATAAAGATACCAATCTTAATTATCGTTTTAGTCTGCCCAACAAGCTGTTTGACTATTTACATGCAAACATTCCGGTTCTAGCAAGTCCACTTCCCGAAATAAAAAAAATCATTGATACATACCAAACAGGCTCATTCATTGTCAATCATAAACCCAAAACAATTGCCCGATCAATACGGGCGATGGTTGATGATAAAGTCATGATGGAGCAATGGAAATCAAATTGTAATCTGGCTTCTGAAACCCTATGCTGGGAAGAGGAAGAAAAATTATTACTTAATATATATGCCGGATACTGCTGAAAAACATCTGCACATTGTATCGTTCGATGTGCCATGGCCTGCCAATTACGGCGGGGTCATTGATGTTTTCTATAAGCTCAAAGCTCTATCTTCCAAAGGCATACATATTCATCTACATGCCTTTGAATACGGACGTCACAAATCTAAAGAACTTGAAAAGTATTGCTCGACGGTGCATTATTACAAACGTGACCTTTCGAAAAAAAACCTCTTCACAAATTTGCCCTATATTGTAAGTTCACGAAATTCAGTTGATCTGGCTGAGAACCTCCTAAAGGATCATCATCCAATTTTGCTTGAAGGCCTTCACTCTTGCTTGATAATGAATGACTTAAGGTTCAATGGAAGGAGAATTATCGTTAGAACACACAATATTGAGCACGAGTATTACTATCATCTTGCACAGGCTGAAACCGACATATTCAAAAAGTATTACTATCATAATGAAGCCCGAAAACTAAAACGTTTTGAAAGCATCTTACTAAGGGCCAGTCATATAGTTGCGATTTCAAAAAAAGATGAGCAATACTTCTCTGCAAGATATGATCATGTAGTTTTTGTGCCAGCTTTTCATCCACATAAAGAAGTAAAAGCACTTGTTGGCCAAGGCGAATATGTTTTATATCATGGTAACCTTTCGGTGGCTGAGAACAGAACCGCGGTAAAATTTCTTATCGAAGAAGTGTTTAATGACCTGAAAATCCCCTTTATCATTTCCGGACTTAATCCACCACAGGCGTTGGTAAAACAAATTGAATCATTCCCACATATTCAACTTATTCCCAATCCTTCTGATGAGGAATTGTTTACACTCATCAATCAGGCTCATATTAATATCTCTCTTACCTTTCAAGCTACAGGTTTAAAGCTCAAATTACTGAATACATTATACAATGGAAGATTTTGTGTGGTAAATGATAAGATGCTAAGCGGCAGCGCCTTAGATGAGTTATGTATTCTTGCCAATGATGCTGCTTCGATGAAACTTCAAATAAAAAAGCTTTTCAAAAGAAGCTTCAGCAAAAAAGAGATTGAGCGCAGGAAGAAAAAATTAGACATCCTCTACCATAATGGACAGAATGTTGATAAGTTAATCGAGCTGATTGGCTGACGCAATGACGGTTCCTTCTTCACATTTTATTATTCGCGCCGGAAACTTGTAAATTAAATTATAATTATGAGTAGCCATTACTACAGCCTGTCCGTTCTCACTTATGCTCATCAGCAAACGTAGGATTCCGTTGGAAGTTTCAGGATCAAGGTTCCCTGTGGGTTCATCGGCAAGTATCACTTCCGGTTGATTTAGCATGGCACGGGCAATTGCGATGCGTTGTTGCTCTCCTCCCGAAAGCTGATGCGGGTACTTATAGCCTTTTGCTACCAGACCCACTTGCAACAATACCTCATGAATGCGTTGATCCATCAGCTTACGATCAGTCCATCCTGTTGCGTGCAAAACAAACAAAAGATTGTCTTGAACTGAACGATCGTCCAACAACTGAAAATCCTGAAAAACTATACCTAGTCTTCTTCTCAAAAAAGGCACTTCTTCGCGTTTAAGAGTTCTGAGATTGAAACCGGCAATAGAGGCCTCACCGTCAACAACAGGTAGTTCCGCGTAAAGGGTCTTTAGCAGGCTCGACTTACCGCTTCCTGTTTTACCAATCAGATAGGCAAACTCGCCTTTGTGAATAGAGAGATTTACGTTGGAAAGAACCAAATTCTTTCGCTGGAAAATCGATAATTTGTGCAAAGAAATGATTGGGTCTATTGGCATAACAAATTTTGCTTACACAGTTTAAATATGATTAAAGCAGATTTTCATCCTCCGGAAATCAGATGAAGTACTTCGACATGATCACCTTCGTTGATAAAAACCTGATCCCGTTCGTCCTTTTTCACCAATTGATGATTCACTTTTGTTACCAAAAATTTAAACGTAAAGTTTTTATAGGCAATAAGCTGATTTAAGCTTAGTTCATCAAAATCAATTAGTTCCGTTCGGTTATTTAGTGTTATCTGCATTGCAAATTGCTGTTAAGTGTACAAAATCGAGTAGATTAATACAAGTCTGTCATATTATTGCGGATGGCAAATTTAACCATATCAACCGTAGTTTTTAGGTTGATTTTGCGCATGATGTTATTTTTATGCGATTCAACCGTTCGAACAGAAATAAACAAGCGATCAGCAATTTCTTTATTTGTAAAGCTTTTTGCAAAAAGCTTTAACACTTCCAGCTCGCGGGAGGAAAGATTCTTTTCCCTCTCTTTTCGTGCTTCAACCTCTTCATTACTAGCAAGATAGTTGTTCAGTATCATATTAGTTATTGTCTTCGCATAAAAGTCATAACCGTTCCTAAGGGTATAAATAGCTTCAAGGATTTCATTCCGGGATGTTTCGCTCGTCAAATGACCTTTAGCACCAGCTTTAATCATCTTAAAAATAAGATTCTCAATCCGAAACATCGATAACACCAAAATACTGCATCTTGGATGTTTCTTTACAAGCATAGAAATCTTTTCAGCATCTTCGGGATCAGGCCTATAAAGTACCAAAACAACAATATGAGCTAACTGATGATACAATCGCTGAATGCTTGTTTCCATGTCCTTCTCACAAAAAACCACTTCAATATCTGGAACATCCGAAATAAGAGCTGATAAACCTTCGCAAACGATAGGGTGTTCATCAACAAATGCAATTCTGATTGTATCCATAGTTCTGTTCGACTTTCTTTATGCGAAAGTACAACTTTGCCTTCAAAGTAAAAAGGCCCCCACTATATGTTTTGAGGTATTTTCTACAAATACTATTTCAGTCGTATAATGACTGGTAAATGATCACTGAATCCACCATAATACTTACCTCCCGACATTGTTCGGTTAGGCCGGGCCTCTCCTTGTGATGGCTTAAAGAGCATCCACTCCTTTTTTACAATTTCGATTGGAGTAGCTTTAAGACGACTGCCAGAAAGCAAAGAGGATGACACAATTATCTGATCAAAGAAATCCCATCCTTTGTAATAAAGTGTTCCTTCTCCCTTTTTATGTGGTTCAAGAGCAAGGTTATACAACATCGAGGGTCGGATTTCATCCTGTGTTGACTTGGTATTTAAAAACTCTGTCATACTGGCATCCTCTGGATTATCATTGAAGTCACCTCCAATAATGATCTGTGCAGAAGGATTTATCCTAAATAAAGAGTCAATTGAGGTGCGAAGGAAAAGCGCAGTTCCGTTTCGGGCAGCTTTAGTTTCATCGTAACCGCCATATCGTGATGTCCAGTGGTTTGCAAACACATGCAATGTATCGCCTGAGGCAATGATTCCTTTGACATACAATATATGCCGGTTTGTTTTGCCTTCAACAACGGGTTGCAGTGTTTTTTGAAACAGAGGTAAGAAAAATTCGGGGCGATAGAGCATTGCTACCTCAATTCCACGAGGGTCGTTATCCGCAACATGGATTATTGCATAGGCTGCTTTTTTTAACGCTGCAGTCTGAATGAGGTCCGATAAAACCTGTATATTTTCAACTTCTGATAGTCCAAGAATATGAGGAAATGACAAGGTATCCATTGCTGCTATAACCCTTGACATGTTTTTTAGTTTATGTTCATAACGTTCCGAATTCCAGCTCACCTTGGCTTCCGGAAGAAACTCCTCGTCATTAATCAACGGATCGTTCGTTGTATCAAACAAATTCTCAAGATTGTAGAAACCAACTGTAAAGCCATTTTCTGCCTTTTTCAGTTTTTGCATTCCTTTCTGGCAGCCCGAAAACAACACACTTCCAACCAATAAGATGGCGTAAATTCCGACAATGAATCTTCTCATATTGAGCACATTATATTTGAAACAACTTTATTTAACGAGATACTTACTCTAGATCAACATGTTATAGAATCAATCCGTATTTTTTAAATGATCTATTTCCCTTCGGTCTTTTTTCGTTGGTCTGCCTGTTCCTCTCAGCCTTTTCTCTGATTTGAACTCCTTTAGGAGTTCAATACGTTCATATTCAGCCTGAGGAGTGAGGTCGGTGAGCAGACCATCTACCAGTTTTGCTGACACTCTGTTAGTGCCGGTCATTTTTACCTGAACAGTCTTTGTTAAATCCGACAATTGAACTGTAATGATATCGCCTTCCTTTACCTCCTTTGAAGGCTTCACAGCTTTACCATCCATTTTAACTTTACCGCCTCTGCAGGCTTCTCCGGCCAAAGTGCGGGTTTTATACAACCTTGTAGCCCAGAGATACTTGTCGATTCTAACAGTCTCGCTCATTTTTGCCTAAAATGCAATTGAATTGGTACACCTCTGAAATTAAATAACTCACGAATCTTGTTCTCGAGAAAACGGCTGTAACTATCCTTCACATCATTTGGAAAATTACAAAAGAAAATAAACTGTGGAGTCGCGGTTTTTAACTGCGTGATGTATTTAATCTTGATATAATGTCCTCTGGAAGCTGTTGGCGGAGGTGATGCCTGAATAATGGGTAATAAAGTTTCATTTAAGACAGATGTTGTAATCTGACGTTTACGATTCTCATATACTTCGTAAGCTAATTCGAGTGCTTTGAAAATACGTTGTTTTTGTATCACTGATGTAAAAACGATTGGAACATCCACAAATGGAGCCATCTTTTCACGAATTTGTTGTTCAAATTCTAAATGTGTGTTAGAGTCCTTCTCAACTAAATCCCATTTGTTTACAACAATAACAAGACCTTTCTTATTCTTAACAACAAGTCTAAGAATATTAATATCCTGTGCTTCAAATCCTTGTGTGGCATCTACCAACAAAAGCACAACATCGCTTTCCTCAATGGCTCTTATGGCTCTCATTACAGAATAAAATTCAATATTCTCGAAAACCTTACTTTTCTTTCTGATTCCGGCGGT
Source organism: uncultured Lentimicrobiaceae bacterium (assembly GCA_964463695.1). Taxonomy (GTDB): domain Bacteria; phylum Bacteroidota; class Bacteroidia; order Bacteroidales; family F082; genus JALNZU01. The sequence goes on from CAYXCZ010000005.1 coordinate 58,966, forward strand.
GTCAACTAAAATGAAATCCATATTAAAGGCATTGAAACGCGTATCAATAGCATCACGTGTTGTGCCGGCAGTAGCTGTGACAATATTTCGATCAACACCAAGAAAGGCGTTGACAATGGATGATTTTCCAACATTTGGCCTTCCAACAACAGTAAATCTGGGGATTCCATCGTCTTCAATGTCAAATGCATCAGGCAGTAATTTCACTACTTCATCCAGTAATTCACCTGTTCCACTTCCATTAATAGCCGAAATAGGGTATATCTCGCCCAAACCCAATGCATAAAATTCCTGTGCCATTACAATTCGTTCATTGTTGTCCACTTTATTGGCAACAACGAGCACCTCGCGTTTTGACTGACGAAGAATATTTCCAACCTCTTCATCCAGCACGTGCATTCCGTCAAAAACATCCACAACAAACAGAATTACATCCGCTTCTTCGATAGCTAATTTGGCTTGTTTTCTGATCTCCGATTCAAATTCATCCTCTGATCCAACTACATAACCTCCTGTGTCAATAAGGTGAAACGACTTTCCATTCCAATCGCTAATACCATAATGCCTGTCGCGCGTTACACCGGCTGTTTCTTCTACTATGGCTTGTCTTGATTTTACCAACCTGTTAAAAATGGTTGATTTTCCTACGTTGGGACGCCCAACAATTGCAACGATATTGCCCATTTATCTGATTTTAATAACAAAATTACGGAATGATATTTAAAGCGATATCACACCTAAAACAAAATATTTTGATGATAACAAATTGAATTTTAATTAGTTTCGTAGCCAAAACGTTTTAAAAGATTTTCATTATCACGCCAATCCTTAACAACTTTAACACTTAATTCCAAAAACACTTTCTTTCCTATAAAGGCTTCCATATCCAGACGAGCCTCTGTACCCACACGCTTGATTGCCGATCCCTGCTTTCCAATGAGAATGGCTTTTTGCGATTCTCTGGAGGCATAAATATGTGCTTGTATTTTTATTAATTTCTCACTCTCTTCATATGCATCAACCGAAACTTCAACTGAATAAGGAATTTCCTGCTTGTAATGCAGCAATATTTTCTCCCGAATGATTTCAGAAACAAAAAAGCGCATCGACTTATCTGTAAGTTCATCTTTTGGGAAATAGGGTGGCGATTCGGGGAGAATTTCAAGAATTCGATCAAGCAAACCCTCTGTATTGAAATTGTGAGCTGCTGCAATTGGAAAAACCTGTGCTGAAGGCAGCATCTCCTTCCAATTTACAATCATTGCCATTACATCTTCCTGATTTGACAAATCGATTTTATTCAAAACAACAAATAACGGCAAGCTGGTTTCTCTAAGTTTCGAGATGTTTTCTTCATGCGATACCCTCTCAGTGACATCAACAACATAAAGTATCAGATCAGCATCAATCATAGCAGTGCGGATATGACTATTCATCACTTCATGCATTTTATATGCAGGATTATGAATAATACCCGGGGTATCAGAAAAAATAATCTGATACTCATCATGATTCACAATTCCTAAAATCCGGTGCCTTGTTGTTTGAGCTTTTGAGGTAATTATTGACAGTTTTTCGCCAACGAGAACGTTCATCAGTGTTGACTTGCCAACGTTTGGATTACCTATGATGTTGACATAGCCTGACTTATGTGTCATGAATATTTATTTTTTGTAATTCTTGTTTTGCAAAGAAACAAAAATTATCTTTGCACTCCCTAATATAAGGGGAAATATACTGCGGGGTGGAGCAGAGGCAGCTCGTTGGGCTCATAACCCAAAGGTCATCGGTTCGAATCCGGTCCCCGCTACAACAGGCCTTCGTCGCAATGCGATGAGGGCTTTTTTTTGTCAGATTGTTAAACTCAGTTGAAGCAGAAAGGAAAAAAGAAAATACCAAATCGACCTGGAGGAGTGTGGTTTTGTTTCTAAGCTACCCTTTAGCTGATGATAAAAAATGAGCCTCTTCATAAATAAGTATCATTCTTTAAGAAGGCAAAAAACCTGAGTTGTAAAACAAAAACGGCTTCATTGGATGTAAAAAGCATGTCACAACTTGATTTATCAACCCTTTTGATAAAGAAATTAGTTTATTTTTGGCAACTTAACACCTGAAACATGGCCAAACATTTCCTGTCAGTATTCTTATTACTTGCAACAATACTCGTCAATGCCCAACAATTAATCCTCATGGATCGTATGAACGGGAATAAAATCGTGAACGATTCAACCATCACCATCTCAAGCGCGGACTCCCAAATTATCGATCTTACTGTCCAATTCACGATGAAAAACAATACCGATAAACTCCTTTCCTTGAATTTGAGAAAAACAGTCAATTATATGGCTGATTCAACCATCGACTATTTTTGTTTTGGCGTACAATGCTGGCCGGAAACAGATACAACCAATTATCCTGACACCATTCAAGCAGGCGCTGAAGATTATACTTTTGCCTCACATGTGGTTCATTTTCGTCGTTTCGAAATGCCACCACTTCCCATTGGAAAATCGTCGATAACCTATACAATCTATGATGACACCAGTTATCCTGAAACCATCGAAGCCAATGTAACTGTTATTTACGACCACCGGAACGAATTGGGATTAATGGAGAACAATATGGCGGAGGCTCTCGTCTATCCTAATCCTGTAAATAGCCATATAACCATCGCTGTTGACGATCGCATGAAAGGACAAAACAAGGTGAATATTTACAACAACCAGGGAAGACTCGTAAAGTCAATGTCACAAGTTATTAAGGACGACAAAATAATGATTCCGGTTGAAGAACTCAACGCAGGCTACTACATTGGCCACATTGAAAATGCCACATCAGAACCGCTATTGTTTAGGTTTATCAAATAACAATTGCTCTATCTCGCTCATTCAGCACACATTACATACTTAAAACAGCTGTCTGACATACAATCGTCAGAATTAGAATTAGTTTAGTGCAAAGTCCCTGTTGACACTATCCAACACAAGCCAAAATTAAGCCCACAATACATATATCAATATGGTTTCAGGTTTTGGTGAATCGGAATGAAAAGAACATGGCAAAACCTGAAAGACTGCAGGGTTCAAGACCAGTAAATATAAGAATCTGAGATAAAAAAAACGGTCTCAAAAATTGAGACCGTTTGGGCAAAACCAATAAATAGGTTTAAAAGATGCACTAACCATTATATCTATTCATCCCAGAATATCTTTGTACTTAGCTTATCGCCACCAATTTTTGATGCAGCGGCGGCATTGTTATCTTTATTCAGGGTTTGTTCGTTAACTGGATATGTGTGGCGACGTGGAACAGCACCTTCGGCTGATTCGTCTGGTGCAGGAGGAAGATTCAATACAGGGAAATCAAGTCTTCTGTATGAAGTCCAACCTTCAAGACCACGAACGTAGAAAGCTAACCAAGCCTGTGTACCAATCTTTTGTTTCCAGTTGCCTGTTGCTGTTGCATAAGCAACATCTGCACGTGCAAGATATGCATCTGCATCAGCAGTAGAAACTTCCCAATATTCCATTGAAGAACGAACTCCGTTTGTATACCAGGTAGCGGCATCTCCACCAACACTATATCCGCGTTCAGCAGCTTCAGCAAGGTAGAATGCAAGCTCAGTATAATCAAGCATTACAGCGGCATAAGTTTCTTCTTCAATTCTTGGGTTGATATGTGAGAACTGTGCGAAAGGATTGGTTTCTCCATAGATTCCACCATTATAAACATCACCATTGATATCGAAGTATTTTTCTCTTCTTGGGTCTTCCTTTCCATTCATCAGATCGATGATGGTATTTGCCGGAACAAAGTCATGACGACCGCTCTGGATCAAATCCTGGAACAGTGGGTTAGAATTTGCTCCTGAAAGGAATTGGAATGAGCATGCTTCACCAAAACCAAAAGCACTGGCATATGCACCTTCAACATAAGATTTTGATAATCCAGCATCTACAGTTGAAATTGCAACACCCATTTTAACTATGAGTGTATTAGCAAACTTTTTCCACATGGCAACGTCACCACCCATCATCAAGTCATCAGCACCAAAACTACCGGCAGCTGGATTCAATCCATCAGCAGCAGCTTTTGCACGAATAAGAAGATCTTTGTAGATAGTGAAAGCATCATCATATACAGGAGAAATGTTTTCGATATCTAATGCTTCTGTATAAGGAACATCACCGAAAATATCTACCAATTGATGATATGCATAAACTTCTACAATGTCGATGATAAACAACTTGTTGGCTTTAGCAATGGTAGCTTCATCGCCATCAGCTGCTTCAAGTTCTACGAGTCTGCGTGCTTCCTTGAGGTCAACAAGAATATCACGGTAATAAATTCTAAACAATGTGTTACCGATGTTACGATTTAAAACGTCGTAGTTTGATTCGTCTGTATAGGTTGTTTCTGTCCAGTATTGGGCAAAAAGTTTCCAGTTATTGATGTTCACGTTGGTGCTGGAATACATATCCGCCAGAGCTTTCTGAGCATTTGCAAATAAGAACTGTCCCGGAACTTCTACAGCACGTTTTTTGTCGGTATTGAAGTCTTCAAAGTTCTTTGTACAAGAGACCAGAAAACCGACCATTATTAATAGAATGATTGTTATCTTTTTCATGTTACTAAAGAATTAAAATTGTAAATTAATGCTGAAACCTACGTTACGCGTGCTGGGCATAACACCGCTCTGCCATCCCTGAACGTTACCTGAACTTTGACTGGCTTCAGGATCAGCATGAGGAAGTTTTTTACTTAGAATCCAAAGGTTTGAACCAACAACGCTGAAAGTAGCACCATGAATCCAGTTCACTTTTGAAATCACACTTGAAGGAAGGCTATATGAAAGAACAACTTCACGAAGTTTTACGTAAGATGCATCATATACAAAAGCTGCGTTTGGATTTCTTGAATAACCGAATACGCGATAGTCAGCACCTTCAACACGTTTAGTGTTTGTTGTACCATCTTCAAAAACGCCTTCAAGAATTAACCCGCCACCATCTTCGATGAGGTTACGAACAGGATTGCCGAGATCATTGGTATACACAGTTTCTTCATAAAGACCAGTAGCAAGACCGTAATACAAGTCAAGTGAAAATACACTACCGCCTTGTTGCCAGTCAATCAAGAAACTAGCTGCCCAGTTCTTGTATGTGAACTTGTTATTCATACCGGCATTCCAGTCAGGATTGATATTACCTAAAATCTTGTCAGAAGTTGATGATCTGAGGTAATACCCGTTTGAACCTACAGTTTTTTCACCATTGGTGTAAACATAGTCAGTTCCCTGGATAGTTCCATAAGGTTCACCTTTGCGTGCATTGATTGTTACACCACCTTGAAGAGCAGCTATCTGAAGGTTTTCAATTCCATCAGCTAATGAAACCACTTCATTCACGTTCTTCGCCCAGTTAAGGGTGATATCCCAACGAAAATCTTTCTTAACAACAGGAGCGCCATTCAACATGATTTCAACACCCTGGTTTTGAATCTCACCAGCATTTACAAATGTTGAAGAACGACCTGTGGCTGTTGAAACAGTAACAGGCATGATTTGATTGGTAGTGTTGTTCTTATAGAAAGAAAGGTCTAAACCAAGTCGTTTATTGAGAGTGATTAATTCAATACCGGCCTCAAGACTTGATGTCTTTTCAGGTTTAAGGTTTGCGTTATTCTTGGTGCTTGGCAAGCTGAATAAAGCTGTACCACCAAAAGTTGTATTCTGAGTATAGGTATCCAAAATACTTCCCCAAGGAGCATCATTACCAACCTGTGCATAACCAAGTCTCAGTTTACCCAATTGCAACCAGTCTGATTCAAGATTGTTTGAGAATAACCAGCTACCGGAAACAGATGGATAAATGTATGCATTTTCATCAATAGGCAAAGTCGAAGCCTGATCGCGACGAATCGTAGCGTCAAGGAAGAAAGTATTCATAAACCCTAATGATGCACTGGCAAAAATACCATTTACACCTACTTCAGTTAATCTTTCTTCAGGGTTAAGCATTGGAGCTATACTGTTTGAAAGTGAATAAAGACCTGGAACGATCAAGCCAAGGTTTGTTGAAGCAAATACCTGATCGACTCTGGTACGGCGGATGTTAGTTCCAACAAATGCATTCAAGTTCAAATCTTCACTTAATTGGTTATAATAACGCAACATGAGGTCCATATTGGTTTCCATAAAGGACCTGTTAAATCTGGAATAACCAGAAGTAACGTCTGGACGACCTACGCCAAATTCACCTGAACCTGAGCCAACAGCTTTACGCTCTTCCTGCAATTCTTCATAAGTATCAACAGCAGCGCGGCCCATCAAGCTCAAATGCTCTGTAATTTTCCAGTCGGCCTGTAAGTAACCGATGATACGATTTCTCTCATCTGTTTCGTAATTTTCATTTCTCACCCAGTATGGATTGTCCCAATAAGCTGGTGCAAGGTCAAAAGGTGAAACAGGATTCCAGGTAATATTACGACCTGAAGAATTGTATAAATCTTCCTGCATTTTATAGTCAACATTGGTCTGCATCCATTGACGGAATGAAGAAACGATGTTATCACTGTAACCAGTTGAGTTTCTTCCTAAACCATTTGTTTTAACATAATTTGCTGATGCTGAAATAGTAAGGTTGTCTAAAACGTCATAAGATCCGTTAAATAAGAAGTTATTACGTTTCAAAGAACTGTTAGGCATCATACCTTTTTGATCAAAATTGGTATATGACAAACGGAAAGTTGAATTTTCAGCTCCACCGCTTACTTCAACACTATTGCTCAATGTTAAAGGATTCTGGAAGAAATAGTCAGGGCCATTGGCACCGGCTGTCCAAGGAGTTTTTTTGTGATAGTTTGGAGAAGCAGGATCATAAGAATCCCATTGGTACAATGAGAAACTTGGATCAAATTTTTGTCCAAAAGAAGCATCTTCATAGGTTGGGACAGTATAATCAGTTACACCGTCACCATCAACATCCCAAAAATATTCAAATCCACCATAAGGTGCATCACCGTAATAATAGGTACCATAACCAGCACCGTATTCTTTCTGATAGGCAGGGAAAGTACTCTTATCCAAAAAGCCGGTTGTGATACTACTGCTTACAGTAACACCAAAAGCTTTTTTGCCACCCAATTGTTTCTTACCTTTTTTTGTGGTAATGATAATAACACCATTAGCAGCGCGTGCACCATAAAGAGCAGTTGCAGCAGCGCCTTTCAGAATGTTCATCGACTCGATATCGTCAGGATTGATATCAGCAGCAGCATTACCATAGTCAAAGCCATTACGGCCTGAAATCTGACCAGAATTGTTAGTGTTGTCATTGTTAACAGGAACCCCGTCAACAATAAACAAAGCCTGGTTGTTCTGTGTCAGTGATTTGTTACCACGAATGACAACATTTGAAGAACCACCCATATTATTGGTGGAACGAACTTGTACCCCAGCGGCACGACCAGAAAGTGAGTTAATAAAGTTGTCACGTTTGACAGTGCTCAACTCCTCTCCTCCAACTTCCTGTGTGGCATAACCCAACGATTTCTTCTCGCGGGAGATGCCAAGTGCAGTTACAACGACTTCGTCAATCTGCACCACATCCTGCTCCATGACAACATCAATTTTTGTCTGGGTGCCAATTGCTACCTCAGTAGTTTTCATAGAAACATATGAAAACACCAACGTTTTGTGAGATGGTGAGACATTGATGGCATAATTGCCATCAATATCGGTGATTGCACCGATCGTAGTCCCCTTGATTTGGATAGTTACACCTGGAATTCCAAGTCCATCCTGTGAGCTGGTAACTTTACCTGTGATTGTTTTGGATTGTGCGAACACGCTCCCCGACATCACTGCCAGTACCAAAACCAGCATCATCGTAATTTTTCTCATACGTAAGAATTTTGGTTAGTGAATAATTAATTAAACATTTTTTGCATAAATTAAGAATTATTGTGCAAAACAGCCTGCAATGTTAGAACATAAATCGAAACTATATATGTTGTTTTTTGCATATGTTGTAAAAAAAGAGTATTTTCATCAATAATAAAAACCCACTCCTTTTTTAACAATGTTTAAATCATTCATTTAAAATTATTTGTATGTTTTAAAAAAATCCCGCAATTTTTAACATTTTTTTAATATACCTAAACAATTTGATTATATATGCCTTTTCCATAGTGAGATTTGTGGTTTTTACAACAAAATTTACGCTCTACTTCCGCTATTTTCATTGATTTTACCTGGTTTTTAGAAGTACAAAAAAAAAATAAGAACTTACTTCAATTAAACAACAAGCTGAATTAAGATGGGTAGTTAATCCTTCGCAGCGATTATTTAGAAACATTCTAACTTAAAATTTTGCAATTGAATAACCATTCTGATAATCTATCTTTGATTATATAATTCTCAAACAATGAAAATTAGCAGAAAAGATTTTATAAAAAACTTTGCCTTGGGAGCTGGTGGCATCGTTTTGGTTTCAGAGGGTGTTTTTGCATCTGTTTTTGCAGGATCAAATTCAACAATAAAAGCCATTATCGTTGACTATACCAAATGTACAGGTTGCAGAACATGTGAAGCTGTTTGCTCCGCCTCCAATCACAAAATAGAAATTGAAGGAAATCAACTGTTTGGAAAAGGAAATCCATCGATGTCGAATATTAAGGTTTGGAGATACCACCCACCTGTTGATGTTCCGGTAACTTGTTTTCTTTGCAATGATGCTCCTTGTGTTGCAGCTTGTCCTGTAAAACCTGATGCTATTAATGGAAGAAAAGCTTTATACCGGGATGAGGTTATTAATACAATAAAATGTGACAGAGACCGCTGTATAGGTTGCCAATCATGCAGCGATGCATGTAAAAAAGAAAGAGGTGGAGTAATTTTTCCTGATGAGGAAGGAAGTCCAACAAGTATGTGTACTTTATGTAATGGTGACCCTCAATGTGTAAAATGGTGTCCTTATGGCGCATTATCATTTTTGGAAGTCACATCGGATATGCCATTAAGAGAAATGAGTCCTGATGAAATTGCAAAAGTCCTCGAACAAACTTATTATGGTCATTAAAAAATACAATAGATGAAAGGTGTAAATGGAATTGTGCTTGAGGTAAATCTAAGCACCGGAGAAATAAAAAAACTTCCTGTAAGTGAGAAAATATATCGCCAGTTTCTGGGTGGCAGAGCATTGGGAATGAGGCTTTTAAAAGATTATCTTACTGAACCGGGTATTGATCCCGCAAGTCAGGAGAACCCCTTGATGTTTATGCCAGGCCTGTTTTGTGGGTTTCCCATACCAAACTCTTCCAGAACTTGTATGGTTACCAAGTCGCCTATTACGAGCCCAAAAAACAATACTTACCCGCATGCATCTACAGTTAGTTACAGTAATATGGGTGGTTTCATTGGTCCTGAAATAAAATTTGCAGGCTACGACGGGATTATTTTTATTGGCAAATCCGAAACCCCTGTTTATTTATTTGTTGAGAATGAAACAATTGAACTACGCGATGCTTCAAAATTTTGGGGTATGGGTACAAACTCCTTTGAGACTGCAATAATAGAAGAAATTGGCGACAGAAGATTTGAGACAGCCTACATTGGTACTGGAGCAGAGAATATGGTGCTTTTCTCAAGTGTGATCAATACAGGAGCACGTGCTGCTGGTCGCGGTGGCACAGGGTATGTGATGGGGACAAAAAAGTTAAAAGCTATCGTTGTCAGGGGCACTCGTATGCCTGAAGTTTTCGATCATAAAAATTATGTGAATCTATTGTCTCAAATCAGGCTTGCGTTTGGAGCTGAGAGTGAATCTAAAAAAGACTGGCGCTATGGTGGAACTGCCAATGCGCTGCAGTTTTCATCCGACCGCGGCAGTCAGGCTGTTAAAAATTATAGTGAAGGAAGTTTTGCCAGTATTGAAAAAATTAATGTACATGCTGCCCGTCAGCAGGTTTGGAAACGAGACATGGCATGCTATTCCTGTCAGCTTTCCTGCAAAAAAAGTGGTTTTGCCAAAGGAGCTTATGGCGGAATTGTAAACGAAGGCATTGAATATGAAACAGGTACAATGCTCGGTGCAAATCTTTTGGTTACCGATCTCAACGGATTGCATAAGATGATTGAAATAGCCGATGATTACGGAATTGACATCATAACACTGGGTAATGTAATTGGCTTTCTGATGGAATGTTATGATAAAAAACTTATCGATTCAACATTCTTAAATGGAATCGACCTGAAATGGGGCGACGTTGATGCTTCGATAGAGCTGATACACCTGATAGGGAAAAATACAGGAATTGGGATAGAAGCATCCAAAGGCGTTAAACACTTAGCCTCTGTTATTGGAAAAGGTTCATCCGATTTTGCTATCCATGTTAAAGGCCATGAGTTGGCAGCATGGAATGTGCAGGGTTATGCAAAAAGCTTTGGTATTTCATATACTACAGCAAACAGAGGAGCATGTCATATGACTGGTGGCGAAATAGCCGGACAAAACCTGTCGGTTCTGCGCGACTCGATGGGCATGTGTAATTTCGCATCATCGTGGTACAAAGCTGATCTTCATTACCGGCACTTTATACTTGCACTAACAGGAATTGCACTAACAGAAGATGAATTTCAACAAACAGGTGAACGTATGTTCAATTTGGAGCGAATGATGAACTGCAATGAGGGTTTCACCCGTGAAGACGACATGCTTCCTGAACGTTTCTTTAAAGACACTTATACTTTTGGTCCTCAGAAAGATGTTGTTTTGGACAGGAATGAGTTTAGTAAAATTATGGACGAATATTATCTCTCACGTGGATGGCAGGTAAGTTCAGGTATCCCTGAAGAAAGCACCTTACAAAAACTGGAGTTAGAATTTCTCCTTTAAAAAAAAAGAGGCTGCCTTTGAAGACAGCCTCTTTTTTTATGCACAATTTTCTCTAGTTATCCCACCAGAGTTTATCAGTTGAAAGTACACCCGCTGGCATGTTAGTGCCATTGTAGAGACGCTCATCTGTTGGATATAAATATCTGCGTGGAGTTGTTGTTAAGTTAGAAGCAGGTAATTGTAAAGAAGGAATTCCTGTTCTTCTCCAATCCACCCATGATTCAGAACTCATGAACATGGCAACGTATTTTCCCGTCATGATTTTATCGAGAGTGATTGAACTTGCTGTTTCAGCTGCATTTGTAGCTTCCCAGGCGGCGTCGCTTACACCGTGTTTTGCCAATGAAGCTATAACGCCTTCATTATAAGCAGCGGCAGCGCGGGCATTATCTGAACCAAAGAAAGCTTCAGCTTCAATGAATTTTAGTTCAAAATAGTTGAACAAAAATACTGGAGCAGCATTTCCGGCATAACCAGGACCTGCCCATGAAGCAGTTGATCCGGCAGCTCCAGGAGCACTTCCGCTGTAGTCAGCAGCGTCTTTCTTATCAAAATAAACAGCTCTTCTTGGGTCGCCAGTTGCATTCATGATGTCAACAATTTTTGCACCAACACGAATGTCACCACGTTGAGCATCAAATTGATACCTTGGATTATTTTCGTTGGCTGAAGAACCAAAATTGAATTGGAAGTCACCTGAATTATCAGCAATTAAGCCGCCACCATTGATAAGATCACGAACAGCGCCCAAACCATTTTTCTTTGAAAGATGCAAAGCATACTTCACTTTTAATGATTTAGCAAGGGCAGTCCACTTAGCTGCATCACCGCCAAGCATAAGGTCAGAAGTTCCAGGGACAGGAACACCTGTTGGAGAAGCTTCGCCTAATTTTACGATAGCGGCATCCAAAAGGGTGTTGATTGTCTGATACAATTTTTCTTGTGAGTCATAAACAGGAGTAAGATTTCCTGTTTCTCCCTGAAGAGCTTCTGAGAATGGAGCATCACCCCATACATCAGTGATATAACCCAAAGTAGCAGCTGTCATAACCTTAGCAATTCCTTCAAAATGAGGAGAATTCTGTGCCTGAGCTTTTGCATCAAGAATACTGAGATTCTTGAGTGTTTCGCCATACAAGGTATTCCAGAGGTTATTTTGATCTGACTCAAGAACTGAATAACGTTCGAGTGCCAGTGACTGACGGTCAACACCTGAAAGATGTTGCATCCACATTGCAGAAACACGGCTGTGATCTCCGCCAATTACGTAGCCTAAGGATGATTGAACTGATGGCAGCAAAAGTGCCATCGTTACATCAGCCGGACGATTCGGATTAGTGTTTAAATCTGTATCAATCCATTTCTTACAGCTCGAAACCATCACTGCAAGTAAAAGGAACAGACCAATTTTTTTGATGATATTATGTCTCATGATATTAATTTTTTTCATTTAACTGTTTGTTACTTTAAGGATGATTAAAAAGTAAGACGCAAGCCAAAAGTGTAGCTCTTGGTTCCGGGCATATTGAAATAATCTAAACCCTGACCGTTGTCTGCACCAATCAAACTTGTTTCAGGATCGACACCTGTGTATGGAGTGCTTAACCAAAGGTTTCTTCCAGTAAAGAATACTTCGGCGCTGTTAAGGAATGTTTTGTCAACAACCTTTTTATTCAGGCGATATGCAAGTGTTAATTCGCGTAAACGAACCCAATCTGTTTTTTCAACAAACTGTCCGGCTGGTCCGGTAAATCCACTACCTTCACCATTGAAATACCAGTTAACATCTTTAGCAACCTTAATATCGTTGGCTCCACCATTCGACATTTTTACACCTTCAAAAACATAGGTAGCACCATCGCCTCTTGATTCGGTATCTTCATGTGTTCCAAAGTAGTACATAGCACCTTTGGTACCATTCCACATTACACCACCATTCTTAATATCGAAGAGGAAGCTCAAAGACAAATCACCAAGTGTGAATGTGTTATTGATACCCATTGTCCAATTTGGCAAAACATTACCAAGATTAGTTTCATCAGGATCGCTTTCAGGATATCCATAATTCCATGCATTTGGATCATCAACGATAAGCACATTACCATTGTCATCTCTCAACCAATCATTACCGAAAATGCTTCCGTAAGATTCACCCACAACGGCTCTTGTTTGAGAACCAACGAAACCTGCCAGAAATACATTTTCAACTCCTGGAGCAAGTTCAAGAACTTCATTGACGTTCTTGGTAAAGTTCACATCAATTACCCAGTTAAAGTTTTTGCTTTGTACCGGAGTTCCATTGATGGTAAGTTCGATCCCTTTGTTAACCATGGTTGCAGCATTCATGTTTGCAGCATAGTATCCTGATGATTTTGCAATTGGCACCGAAAGAATCAAATCCTCGTTTTTGTTGTCATAATAAGAGAAGTCAACACCTAAACGATTGCTCAGGAAACGTAAATCGACACCAATCTCAAATGATTTCATTGTCTCTGGTTTCAAAGCATTGTTTGGTAATGTTGTTGAAAGTTGGAAACCGGCAAGACCCCATCCCGGGAAACTAACACCGTCAGTCCATCCGTCTGCTGATGAAGATTGAAGGTAAGTAGGTAAGGTACCGTATGTAAATGCGTCATTAGCAATTTTGGCATATGATACACGGAACTTTCCGAAAGGTAGAATTTTGTTGTCTTTCAAGCCTGGAAGTTCGGTAAAAATGAATGAACCACTAAATGCAGGGAAAAAGAATGAATTTTCACCATCAGGTAATGTTGTTGACCATTCATTACGTCCGGTTGCATTGATGTATACCATATTTCTGAATGAAAGACCCAAATCAGCATAGATAGCAGCTGTACGTTTGGATGCTTTTGATTCACGTGCGGTAATTGAAGCTGCATTCGAGATATGATAGAAATCAGGTACGGTCAGGTTATCTCCCTGAACGAAAAGTTGTTGTATTTGGGTCTGGAACATGTTCTGACCAAGAAGACCGGTAAATGAAAAATCTTCATTAATTTTCTTGTTCACATTAACAAGGAAATCACTGTTAAAATCTCTGACAAAGTATTGTTCTTCATAAATACGTCCATTAGGAGCAGTACGTGAGTTGCGGGCAAAGAATTGCTTTCTGCGATCACTATACCAGTCAGTACCAGCGCGATAGGTAAATGTCAACCATTCGTTTGCATAATAATGCAAAGCAGCATGACCTGTAAGGCGGTTAACATCATCGTTGAATTGGTTCATGTTAACTGTCCAGAAAGGGTTGTCGTAACCACCACCGCGATATGAGTTGCGTTGGCGTCCATCAGGAAGAATGTAGGATGCTTCATCATTTACTGGATCATCAGAACCACCTGTGATATCAAAATTGTTTGGCATACGCATCAAAGCAAGCATCACACCAGAAGTGTTCGAACCTTGTTGAATTCTAAGACCACCTGATTTAGTGTAGGCAATTCTTGCTTCGGATGAAAACTTTTCTGAAAACTTTGTCTCACCTGATAAGGTAATGTTAGTTCTGTCAAATGTATTGTTTGGTACAATACCCTTGTTGTTTGAGTTAGCAACACTCAAATAATAAGTTGTGTTTTGGTTTCCGCCTGATAATGACAATGAATTATTGTAAGAAACTCCGGTTTGGAAGAAATTACCTATATTGTCATTCGGAGTTACGGCTGCTGCTCCTGCAGGTGCCACATCTGCTGCAACTATATTACCTTGTGGGTAATATGGGTTGTTTGTTGCTCCATCAAAACGGAGGTCAGAAAGTTTTGGACCCCAGTTTGCTGTTGTTGTCGGGCTATAAGCAGAGACTCCGGATGCATTGGTTAAACCTTGTGAATACTTATCTTGCATTCCTGGTGTTTGAGATACCTGATCAAAGGTGACAGACGAGTTAAATGCAACGCTAGTTTTTTTACCACCTTTAGACGCTGTGCCTTTTTTAGTAGTGATCATGACAACACCGTTAGCAGCTCTCAAGCCATAAAGTGCAGTAGCAGCGCCACCCTTAAGGATGTTTACAGTTTCGATATCTTCTGGATTGATATCAACAACACGATTTGACAAAGCAACACCAGATAGAAGGTTGTTGCCACCATTATCAGGATTACCTGAAGTTAACTGAGAGTTGTCGATCGGCACACCGTCAACAACAAACAAAGGCTGGTTGTTACCAGTAATAGAAGCAGTACCACGAATGGTCATGTAGCTCGAGGCTCCGGCTGCTCCGGAAGAGTTGGTGATTTGAACACCTGCTACTTTTCCGCTGAGTGCGTTCACTGGATTGGTTGTTGCAGAACGTACAATTGCTTCTGATTCAACGGATTGAACCGCATAACCAAGTGCTTTTGTTTCGCGTGAAACACCAATAGCAGTAACGACTACCTCATCGATCTGGAACACATCGGGCTCCATAACGATGTTAATACTCGTTTGGGTGCCTAAAGCCACTTCCTGGGATTTCATACTGATGTATGAAAAAACCAAGGTGCGATGTTCAGGTCTTACATTGATTTCGTAGTTCCCGTCGAAGTCGGAAATAGAACCAATTGTGGTTCCTTTTACCATCACCGTTACTCCGGGAATACCCAGCCCATCCTGTGAACTGGTAACTTTACCAGTTACGGTTCTCGATTGCGCAAAGACACCACTGATGCCTGCAACAAGTAAGAACACTAACATTAAAGTGATTTTTCTCATAATGAAGAATTTAGGTTAGTGAATTAATTAAACATTTAAGAATTGTGCATCTACAAATTAATAGAAGAACTATCAATTTGTTTGCGAAAATACACTAATCCAGATAGAAAACAATAGTTTGTTAAAAAAAAAGAAATGAAAACTTAATATTAAAAATCAATATTTCATTTATTAAGTGGAAGTTAGCTCTTCATTCTTGCCTTTATCTGTAATCGATTTACTCTTTTTATTGCGCAATAAATGACTCAATACCAACGCAGAAAAACTTATACCAATCAATATTAATAACACCAATTCAAACAGGATTCGGGGATAAGCATTCCAACCTGCAACAAAAAACTGAATGCCTCCCAAAACAACAGATACAAAGGCTATGGTAACTAATATCAACCATTTAGGCTTCATCCACATGATGATAAGAGCCACTAAAATGACAATATGAAGAAACGACTGTAACGCAAAATATAGGAAAACATCCTGTTCAGAATATATTGAAGTATTCACATACTTCATTCCGACCATCGAAATAAACCGATACTCTGTCAATGACCATATATTCAAACTGCCTGAAACAGCATAATATACGATTGTAAACAGGAGTATTAGCCTGTTAACCAAACTATTTGAAAGGATGTTTTTTTTCAATTTTTTTTCAGTATTAATCCATGATATCTCTGAACCGAAGAAAAAACAATATAAAAAAGGCAGTAAAGACTAAATCAAACATCGGAAAAACACCTGATGGTTTGTAAACATAAACTGTTGACACAATAAGCATCAGCAACTGTGAAATGGAATAAATATGAAATCCCGTTTTTCGCAAACTCCACATTTGCCTGACTCCGGTAAATGATACGATATTCAATAAACCCATAAGCAGAAAATAAGATGTATTGGTGTCTGTAAGAATCCCAAGATCGAATCCCATGTCATCAAAAACTCCGGAACTAATTGTCTCAATGAGTAAATTGTGATTAAAGAAAACGAAAAGATTACTTACTGACGACAAGGAGCTACCTATGAAACTCAATATGCAAACTATAGAAAGTAGTTGCGGACGTTTTACAAGTGATGGTTCATTCATGTTTTGAGATGAGATAGTTTGATAATTATTTTTGTTAATTTTAATTTTAAAAAATACTCAGGTTACCAATTTCATTTTCAACACCTTCCAACAACTCACAGCTTTTGACCAAGGCCTTCATTGCATTATGATCGTTGTAAAGAGGGCGGTCAATATCCAGAAAATCAACATGTTTCCGGATGACTTCATGGGCTTTTGTTGTTCCGCGGCCGAAGCTATATTCGCGAAAATCAAGTGCTTGTGCTGCTGCCATCAACTCAATACCCAAAATGCCATAGGCATTATCAAGAATTTGGTTGTTCTTAAGCGCCGTATTCATTCCCATCGAAACAAAATCTTCCTGATCTGCAGCAGCAGGAATGGACTGTATACTCGCCGGAGCCGAAAGAATTCGCTGTTCAACTATTTGCATATCAGCAGTATATTGCGACAGCATCAGACCAGAAAACATTCCAGCACCTTTGGTAAGAAAGGCAGGAAGACCCACACTTAATGCAGGATTATTGAGTCGGTTCATGCGTCTTTCCGACAAAACGCAAACCATCGTTATGGCAATTCCTGCCATATCCATTGGAAGAGCAACAGGTGTTCCCTGGAAATTTGCCCCTGATAACTGAATGTTTTCATCAGGGAAAAAGATGGGATTATCCCCAACTCCATTTAGCTCTATTTCAACCTGTGATCTCGCCCACGCTAATGCATCGTGCGCAGCGCCAATCACTTGCGGAGTTGAGCGCATACTGTAAGCATCCTGAACTTTTGATTTTACCCTACCATCTGCAAGATCGCCACCGGCAACCATTTTATTTATAGCCATTGCGCTGCGAACAGCACCCCGAAATCCGCGCACTTCATGAAGTTTTCTGTTGTAAGGCTTCATATTGGCTTTCAATGCTTCCAGCGACATAGAAGCAGCAATTTCAGCCTGTCGCAAAAATCTATCGGCATCATATAAAAAAATGGCGCTCATAGCCGTTAGAACATTCGAGCCATTTATTGTTGCAAGACCATCGCGTGCCTGTAATCCCGGAATAGGGATACCGGCTGCATTCATGGCCTCTGTGCCATCAAGGAGTTCACCTTTATAAAACGCTTCTCCTTCTCCCATCAGAAGAAGGGCAATTTGCGACATAGGAGCAAGATCACCAGAAGCTCCAACACTTCCTTTCTGGCAAACAAAAGGTGTGACTCCTTTATTTAGCATGTCTACCAGAGTTTGTGTAATCTCAGGCCGGCAACCGGAATTACCATGTGCATGAACATTAATTCGGCCAAGCATTGCACCACGCACATGTTCCAAAGGCATAGCCTCACCAATACCGGCAGCATGATTGTAAATGAGGTATTTCTGAAAGTCTTTTACCTGATCATCATTCAAAACAACTTCAGAAAACTCACCGATGCCAGTGTTAACTCCATACATAATTTCATGTGCGAGAATTTTCTTTTCCAGCATGAGCCGGCATTTAATGATTCGCTCAACAGCTTCAGGATGCAGAGCTACTTCCTTTCCGTGACGGGCTACTGCCACAACATCTTCAATGGTAAGCCCTGCGCCTTTGATTACTAGTGTCATAATTTCAATCTTTTAATCTGGTTTTTAAGATGTATTGAATGGACTGACTCCACACAATGGAAATTCACGAGGCTAATTTAATAAAAAGTATTGCCTGTTTGATTTTGTTGTAAACAATCCATTTACTCTTTTTAATTCCTGATTCTTATAATACTGATAACCAGCAACATAAAATCAATTAGATATTCTGATCAAAGAATGTACTTTTGTAAAAAAAAGCAATGCAAAAAATCGATCTAACTTTTGTTCAAAACGAAATCAAACAAAATGCAGCCATCCTTCTCTATTTCTATAGCGATCGTTGTGCCCCGTGCGTGAGTCTACGACCCAAAGTACAGGAACTTATTACGGAAGATTTTCCAAAAATGACAGCAATATTCATTGATTCAGAAGCACATCCTGAGATAACAGCTCATTTCAGTGTTTTTGCCAATCCTACCCTGCTTGTTTTTTTTGAAAATCGTGAATTTCAACGCTGGAGCAAGTTTGTTGCCATTACACAAATTGCTGAAGCTATTGAAAGACCTTACAATCTCATATTTGAAGAAGAGTAGTCGTTTTATTCGCAAAACAGTATTTCGTCTCAAATTCCTTTGATGAGTGCATCTGGGATTGATATCGGAACTTCCTGCAAAAAGGTCACAGATTTTTCGATTTCAGGATACATCAGTTTATCCTCACTTATAAAAGCAACTCTTTTACGGTAGCTTGCAACAAATTCTTCGATGTAATCGCTTGATTTCATGGGTCTTCTGAATTCCAAAGCCTGTGCGGCATTAAAAAGTTCAATTGCAAGAATACGTTCAAGATTTTTTATAACTCTTAATGCCTTTGTAGCAGCATTTGCACCCATACTTACATGATCCTCTTGTCCTTGAGAAGATTCTATTGAATCAACAGACGCAGGAGTACACAATTGCTTGTTTTGACTTACCAAACTTGCAGAAGTGTATTGAGGAATCATAAATCCTGAATTCAATCCCGGATTGGCGACCAAAAAAGGAGGCAGACCACGTTTCCCGCTTACGAGCTGATAGGTTCTTCTTTCAGAAATATTTCCCCATTCGGCACATGCAATAGCAAGATTATCAAGTGCAAGAGCAAGAGGCTGCCCATGAAAATTTCCTGCCGAAATAATCAAGTCTTCATCAGGAAAAATTGTTGGGTTATCTGTTACTGCATTGATCTCATTGCTAAAAACGTATGCAACATAGTTCACTGAATCCTTTGAGGCTCCGTGCACCTGTGGGATACATCTGAAACTATAAGGATCCTGGACATGAACTTTTGACTGGTTGATTAACTGACTACCTTCCAATATCTTACGAATTCTTGATGCAGTATCAATCTGACCTTTGTGATGCCTGATCTGATGAACCGCATCATAAAAAGGCTCTATTCTACCGTCAAACGCTTCAAGTGACAGGCTTGCAATTATATCGGCCAGCATCGAAAGCCGGAAAACTTTCAACAAACCATAAACGCCATAAGCGCTCATAAACTGTGTTCCGTTGAGTAATGCAAGGCCCTCCTTCGATTGAAGCTCAATTGGTTGCCATCCAAAATGATTAAGAACCTCAGCAGTAGCTACTACCTTTCCATCGAACCTTACTTCTCCCAATCCAATCAATGGAAGGCTCATATGTGCCAATGGTGACAGGTCGCCAGATGCACCTAGGGATCCCATTTCAAAAACTACCGGAATAATATCATGATTAAAAAAATCAATCAGCCGCTGAACAGTTTTCAACTGAACTCCTGAATGACCATAGGACAGACTCTGAACTTTTAAAAGCAGCATTAACTTCACAATTTCAGAGGGGACTTCGTCACCAGTCCCGCAGGCATGAGACATCACAAGATTTTTTTGCAATGTTCCAAGGTTTTCTTTGGAAATGCTGGTGTTACACAATGATCCAAAACCTGTTGTAATTCCATAAACCGGTGCTGTTTGTGTTTCGATCTTGTGATCAAGATAGGCGCGACACTTTTCAATTTTGCCGATAGCCTCAACCGAAAGGGCCAATTGATATCCTTCTTTAATGATATCAAATACTTGCTTAAAAGTGAGTTTTTCATCACTTATATAATGTGTTTTCATGATGCAATTTGAGCTAAAGAAATGAATGAAATAAATAAACATTTAAAGAAGACTCATGATTTGAATCAACTTTAAATTCACAATCTACTCTATTTCAATCAGTTAATAAAACTGTTTGAAATAATAAAAGCATTAAACCAAAAAGAGCGAGGTTCTGTTTACTTTGATAAGAAAATGAATATTCCAGTTCATTGGTTTGGTTTATGCGACTGTTTGAATAATGAAATCAACAAGATTAGTAACTCCCACTGATATTTGTTCTCCGGTAAGCATATTTTTCACAAAGACAAATCCTGATTGAATTTCAGATTCACCTGCCAGAATAACGAACGGAATTTTTTTCAGGTCGGCATATTTCATTTGCTTTTTCATCTTATCAGCTTCAGGAAATATCTCAGCGTTAATCCCTGCAGAACGCAAAGCTGCTAACAATGGCAGGCAAAACTTTTCTTCCTCGGATCCGAAATTCACAAAAAGGACGGTTGTAGATTGTGCAGTGGTTTCGGGAAAAAGGCTTAACTCAAGCAACACATCGTAAATACGGTCAGCTCCAAAGCTAATACCGACACCGGAAACACCGGGCATTCCAAAGATGCCCGTGAGATCATCATAACGTCCACCGCCACAAATACTTCCCATTTGGGCATCAAGTGCTTTCACCTCAAAGATGGCTCCGGTGTAATAATTAAGTCCTCTGGCAAGCGTCAAATCAAGTTCATATTGAACATCAAGTGTCATATGATCAAGATATTCGAAAAGGGTTTTCATTTCGCTCAAACCTTTTGCCCCAATGTCGTTTCCACCGATAAGCTGCGCCATTTGAGCCATTTTCTCGTGGCTGTTGCCTTTCATAAAAAGTACAGGCTGCAGTTTTTCAATCGCTTCACTGCTGATACCTTTTTCAGCCAATTCCTGATTTACACTTTCAATACCTATTTTATCCAGTTTATCAATAGCAACAGTAATATCTGTAATACTTTCAGGGCTTCCTATGTAATTTGCTATTCCGGCTAAGATTTTCCTGTTATTAATTTTTACAACAACCCTAACTCCAAGCTTCTTAAATACATCATTCACTATCTGTACCAATTCAGCTTCATTAAGCAAGGCATCACTCCCAACCACGTCAGCATCACATTGATAGAACTCACGATATCTTCCTTTCTGAGGGCGATCTGCACGCCAAACGGGCTGAATCTGGTAACGTTTGAAAGGGAAAACAATGTCGTTGCGGTATTGTACAACAAAACGTGCGAAAGGAACTGTAAGGTCATATCTTAATCCTTTTTCACTAATATGTGGGAGCAGATTTGATGCCTCTAAATGTTCAGGATTTTTATCATAAGTAGATAAAAAATCGCCTGAATTGAGAATCCGGAACAAAAGTTTATCCCCTTCTTCTCCATATTTTCCCAACAAAGTTGATAATTGTTCCATGGCTGGTGTTTCAATAGGCTGATAACCATAACGTTGAAATACCGTTCGAATGGTATCAAAAATATAGTTGCGACGTACCATGACCTGTGGTCCAAAATCGCGTGTTCCTTTAGGTATTGAAGGTTTCTGAGCCATAAATGCCAATTATCCGATTAAAGCGCAAAGGTAAGCAATAGTTTGCTCCAGAAAAGATAACCTGCATACTCAAAAAAGATCATGTATACTTCAATTAAGAATCTATCTAAATTAAAAACAAATTTTATAAAAATGGATGGATTGCTACCTTTGTATCCGAATTTTAAAAAAATCAGATTCATGGAACACACACACGCTTTAATTCCGCTTTGGGCTTCCATACCTTTTGCGATAATGTTGCTATTTATAGCTATTGGGCCCCTGTTTTTTCATCATTGGTGGGAAGAGAATAAAAACAAGTTAATCATTTCGCTTGCTTTAGGAACACCTACCGCCATCTACTTGATTGCAAATGGATTAACAGATAAACTTACCCATCAGTTGGTTTTCGATTACATACCGTTTATTGTTTTGTTGGGCTCACTTTTTATAATTACAGGTGGCATTCAGCTCAAAGGAGATATTGAAGCCAAGCCAGCTATAAATACTCTTTTTCTAGCTATCGGAGCCTTACTAGCTTCATTTATGGGAACAACCGGTGCAGCAATGTTACTCATTCGTCCGGTTATAAAAACAAACTCCGAAAGGAAATATAAAGTGCACACCATTTTATTTTTTATTGCCGTTGTAGCCAATGCAGGGGGATTGTTAACCCCACTTGGTGACCCGCCATTATTTTTATTATACCTCCGTGGCGCTCCATTTGAGTGGTTTTTTCATTTAACAAAAGAATGGGCTTTTGTAAATGGACTATTGTTAGTTGTCTACTTCATTTTTGACACCTATTATCACAAAAAAGAACCAGCAGCTAATGTTAAAAAAGATCATACCCAGATTGAAAAGCTCGGTATTTCAGGAACTTATAATTTCATTTTTCTAATTGGTATCGTTTTATCAGTAGCTTTTTTAAACCAAAACTATCTTCAAATTATTAAAGACAATCATTATTTTGGTTTTATCCGTGAGGCTGTAATGCTCTCTTTTGCCGGAATGTCGCTTTACTTTACACCTCAATTGTTACGTAAAGAGAATAAATTTACATGGACGCCAATTATCGAAGTTGCCTTCTTATTCCTGGGCATTTTTGTAACAATGGTGCCAGCCTTGCTTTGGTTGCGCGACAATGCTCCTACACTTGGAATAGACTCTGTTGCAATGTTTTACTACGCCACCGGAGGCTTAAGTTCCTTCCTTGATAATGCTCCGACAGCTTTAGCTTTTCACAATTTAGCCCTTGGAATGGTTGACCCAACCGCAACAAATTTAGTAGCAGGAATCTCTGAAGAGTTCCTTACAGCCATTTCTTTGGGGGCTGTTTTCTTTGGTGCTATGACCTATATTGGAAACGGTCCAAACTTTATGGTTAAAGCCATTGCAGAAGAAAATAACATTTCCATGCCAAGTTTCTTTGGGTATATTTTCAAATTTTCAATAATTATTTTATTGCCGATTTACATACTTACACAACTTCTATTTTTATAAATAAGTTGCATTAACAAAAAAGACTGCCAGATTGGGAATCCCAAACTAGCAGTCTTTTTTGTTTTAATTATATCGTTTATAAGCCTAACTGATGAAGGATTTTTTTGTTAAAATCAAGTCCAGAACCTCCAAATTCTTCGGGTGCCCATGACGCAAAATGCTTGTCGACTTTGACATCATAAGGACCATCTTTCACTTCATAAGCAACTGAACCCGGCTCGAGGCAAATGATGCTGTGCCAGGTTCGTGGAGCAATCTCGCATCCGAACTGCCCTTGCGAATGATCTAAAACAATATGATCAGTAATCGCCCCGGAGTCATCATATTCAACAACGAGAATTCTGCCACGCAAGCAAAAAAAGGCTTCTGTTTTATCAGGCATTTCGTGCTTGTGTGGTTGAATGTATGTATCTGGTTCCATTGCATTTAGCATGCGTTGCAGCGTATCAGCATCATTCTGATGGAAGTTAAAATTTAACCTCCTTCTTGGAGATATAAAAGCTTTATCTGCCAAGCTTGATATCATCTGCTCATCAATCTTTATCATGTGAAAATCTTCGGTTAAAAAGAAATAAGTCTAATATAATTAGCTGGATATGAGCTTTTTATATCTAATTCGTGATGGTCCGATATTACCGAGTCTTTTTCGCTTATTTTCTTCATATTCCGTGTAACCGCCTTCAAAAAAATAAACCTGAGAGTTTCCTTCAAAAGCAAGGATATGAGTCGCAACCCGATCGAGAAACCATCGATCGTGCGAGATGATGACGGCGCAACCGGCAAAATTTTCGATACCTTCTTCCAATGCCCTTAACGTGTTCACATCAATATCATTTGAAGGCTCATCAAGCAGCAGCACATTGGCCTCTTGTTTCAGTGTCAATGCCAAATGCATGCGATTACGTTCACCGCCTGAAAGAACACCGGCTTTTTTTCCCTGATCATTACCCTGAAAGTTGAAACGCGCTACATAAGCCCTTGAATTGATCGTTCTGTTTCCCAACTTAAGGTCATCATGGCCTCCGGAAATAACTTCAAAAACAGTTTTTTCCGGATCAATCTCTTCATGGGCCTGATCAACATATCCTATTTTTACCGTTTCACCAACTTCAAAGCTACCCGTATCAGGCTTTTCAAGCCCCATAATCATGCGAAATAAGGTTGTTTTACCAGCTCCATTCGGGCCGATGACACCAACTATTCCGGCTGGCGGTAGGCTGAAGTTGAGATTTTCAAAAAGAATACGGTCACCAAATGATTTCGTAACATTTTGACATTCAATAACTTTATTTCCCAACCGATCACCATTCGGAATAAAGAGTTCCAGGCGATCTTCCTTTTGTTTGGAGTCTTCGTTAAGAAGTTTTTCGTAGGAGGACAAACGGGCTTTTGATTTGGCATGACGGGCTTTGGGGGCCATACGAACCCATTCAAGCTCTCTTTCCAATGTTTTACGCCTGCGACTTTCTGTTTTTTCTTCCATTTCAAGTCGCTTCGATTTCTGCTCAAGCCAGGAGGAATAATTTCCTTTATAAGGAATTCCTTCACCTCTGTCGAGTTCAAGAATCCAGCCAGCAGCATGATCGAGAAAATACCTGTCGTGAGTTACTGCTATAACAGTTCCTTTATATTGTTGCAGGTGCATTTCAAGCCACTCAACAGACTCTGCATCAAGATGATTTGTAGGTTCGTCCAAAAGTAGAATATCGGGTTCGCTCAGCAGCAAGCGGCATAATGCCACCCTGCGGCGTTCGCCCCCTGATAAAACTGCTACTGAAGCATCACCATCAGGACAACGTAGTGCATCCATAGCACGTTCCAATTTGTTATCGAGCTCCCATGCGTCTTTTTGCTCGATCAGATCTGTTAGGCGGCCTTGTTCTTCGATGAGCTTTGTCATCTCATCATCCGACATTGGTTCCATGAAACGATTATTGACATCTTCATATGCTTTCAGAATGTCGACAATCTCCTGAACCCCTTCCTCAACTACCTGTCTTACAGTCTTCAAAGGATCAAGATCAGGTTCCTGGTCAAGCATACCAACGCTATAACCTGGAGAAAATACCACTTCTCCCTGATACGACTTTTCTTTTCCTGCAATAATGCGGAGCAAGGTTGACTTACCAGAACCATTTAAACCAATGATGCCGATTTTAGCACCATAAAAAAATGACAGGTATATGTCTTTAAGAATTTGACGGTTTGGTGGCACAATTTTGCTGACACCTACCATCGAAAAAATTATCTTTTTATCGTCTGACACTGTTTATAAGAATTTAGTTTTTATCAAAAAATGATTCGGTAATTAACAACGGAGTTCAACAGTTAAGTTGACAAATATATAAAATCAGCCGCAACTTCCAATGCGACAAACACACGAATTTATTTCCCCAACTCTTTATACATTTCAAATTCCAGTCTGGCGGTGGCACTTTCCCAGTTATAAAAATCATTAACAAAACGATGTCCGTTAAGGGCGATTGTATCAGAAAATGAAGGGTTTGTCAACAATCTGATGATTGCTTTCGAAAGTTCTGCAGCTGTTTCACCAACAAGAATGTGCTCTTCATTTATTGCCTTCAACGAGTCGTTTGCCAAAGGAGTTGTTACACAGGGTATCTGCATTGACATGGCTTCCAGCAATTTGTTTTGCAAACCAGTTCCCATCTGCATTGGTGCTACAAAAACCCTTGAACCTGCATAAGCATGTCTTATGTCATCCATCCATCCACTTACATATATCCGTTCATTGGCAAGATTTACAACACTTCTATCGGGAGTAGCCCCTGCAATCAGGAGCTTTGCTTCGGGATTTTCTTTCCAAACCATGGGCATGATAACCTGTGATAAAAAAACTGCAGCATTAACATTTGGTGGATAAGCCATGTTTCCGGTAAATACCACATCATACTTTTTGTCCATTTGCCTAGGTATGAAATAATCGTGATCCACACCATTTGGAATAACGATAATTTCCTCTTTATGAGTATGTTGAATAAGATCACGATCGGGTAAGCTAATGATTGTTTTAAGATCAAAATCATCAAAAACCGCTGCTTCGTAATTAGCGAGGCGTTTGAACTCCATTTTGAAAAAAGGTTTCATAAAAAATGAGGCCAAAAGCATTCTCCTATGCATCCCCATCGAAAAAACATCTTGATAATCAAGCACTTTAGGTAGCTTATGATAACGAATATATTCAGCAACACGTAAAAGTTGTCCATAAATAATATCTGGCTGATGGTGTTTTATGAGCTGGTTGATACGTTTATGTGCAGAGTGGCTGTAAAAATATCCTGTTTGAAGCGGCTTTCCGGATATCCATGCCAGGAGGAGGTTTAAAACAATTGCTGTTTTTGATAAATCAATGAAATTGACTGATTTACAATAAGGTTGTAAGGCTCTGAATGCTTTTTGTTTGTCAGCCGAACTATCTGTATTTAAAGCACAGAGAATGATTTCATTTGATTTTGAAAGACACCTTATCTGATGAAAAGCCCTAAGTTTGTCTCCCTTTTCAAGGGGCCATGGAATTCTGGACAGCAAAACAAAAATTCTCATACGGATAGCAGTAAGTGTTAGATTTCCTATAATTCAATTGCAAAGATAAACCTTAGCTGTTAAGATTGAATAGAAGTAATTCGAAAACCCTGGAAAGAAACCATTTTTACACAGTGCCGAGATTATTTAATTAGGAAGGCGGCATAAAAAGAAGGCACACCTTTGCTCCGCCTTCTGGTTTATTATTGATTGAGATTTTACCACCATGAGCCTCCATAATTAACCTTACGGCAGTGAGTGAAAGTCCACTGGAAGCCCGTTCTGACATTGCTTCAGGATCAAATTCCTTTGAGAAGAAATCCAATATCTCGCTTATGAATCCCGGGCCATCATCGCTAACCTGAAGGCAGACTTCTTTTTTATCATTTTCAAACGTATTCAATTCAATGAGACCACCATCTGGTAAATTATTAACCGCGTTCTCAACAAGAATCACAAGGCATTTGCGAATCAATTCCGAATCACCGGTAACGAGCATTGAATCACTTACAGGGCTAACAAAAAGTTTTATATTTCTTTCTGTGATGCGATACTGTAATTCGTCCAAAGCCATTTCAAAAAGAACGTTCACTAACAATGGAAACATTTCCGGACGCTGGCTCCTGGTTTGAAGCGAAGTGATGAGCAGAGCCATTTCTGAAAATCGCGCCAGTCGATTAGACGTTTGCTCCATTGATACTAAATATTCCTGTTGTTCTTCGGTGAGGGTGGTAGTTTGCATGATAGAATTCAATCCTACCAACGCGTTGAGTGGTGTTCTTAATTCATGTCCTATAATAGAAAGAAAATCACTTTTAGATTTTTCGATACGCCCAAGTTGCTCATTGGCTATCTCCAGTTGTGCTGTCCTATCCCTAACAATAATCTCAAGGTTTCGGTTCAAACTATCCAGCTGTTTCCTTCTAGAGTTAAGCTCAAGCTGGGTTTTAACCCGAGCCAGGAGTTCGGCACTATTGAAAGGTTTTGTAACATAATCATTGGCCCCAGCTTTAAAGCCCTTTACAATGCTGTCTTCGTCGGTTTTTGCTGTAAGAAAAATCACCGAAATATCGGCAGTTGCTGCATTGGATCTCAATTTCTGACACACCTCAAAGCCATCCATTTCCGGCATCATGATATCGAGCAAAATCAAATCAAAATCGTTGGCATTTGCCAGCTCTAAAGCACTTTTTCCATCGGTCGAATATGCAATATTATAGTTTTGCTCGACAAGAATATTGCCAACAATTTGAATATTCCTGGGATTATCATCAACAACTAATATATTCATCTATAACATCTTAAAGATTAAATCAAGCTAATTTTATTATTCTGTTATGAAATCAGCAGCATTGGTTGTAAGCTCAAAAAGATTCAAGTGTTCGATGATTTTTTCAACATCAAAAGTTTTGATGCTTTTTTTCAAATCACTACTAAAATCCACTAAGATTGTTTGGTTATTAGCCAGACCATATCGATGCATTTCATCTGCAAATTGTGCAGCATCATGAATAAAATGACTTTGTTTTGCTTTGAAATACTTTTTCATTAATTGCTGAGCCATTTCATTGCTTGTAATGAACAGCAGTTTTTCTCTTTCAAATTTGATATTGCTTTGATTCTTACTACCGATCAATTCTGATAATCTATTTTTAATTAGATCAGATTCCTCAGGCAGTTTGAATACATGCATTGCCAACAAACTGATTTTCAATTCTACATGAAGTACATCTTTATACACAAAAACTGGGTCATGCTGAAGAATCCCTGCAGAGAAATCATTAAACTCGTTACCAAATTCATTGTAATTCAACGCATTCAGATCAACGATCAATACTTTGTACAATTTATGCTTTCCATAAACCTGCAACAAATCCAGGTCGGCAAAAACGTCACAAGTAAGCTCAGATTTGTTCACAATCTGATCAACCAGTGTTTTGATAGTCAAGTCATTGCTCACTAAACACAAAGGAGCAGGAATAACCTGATGAATATTTTCAGTAGTGATGAGCCGAAGATGAGTTCTTTCGGGTATTACGGTTACTGATGGGAAATTCAAAATAAATTTTGTCCCTTCATTCAGGCTGCTTGTTGCATGAATGCTCCCACTCATAGCCTCAACCAGGCGTCTGGTGATCGTTAAACCCAAACCCGTTCCTTTCACATTTATTTTCCCAGGCGCTGACTGGAAGAAGGCTTCAAAAATTTGCTCAAGTTCTGACTGCTCCATGCCATGACCTGTATCAGAAACCTCAATTGAAAGATCACCATGAAATTCATTTTGCATGGTGATTTCAGCCTTAACTTTAACCATCCCTGCAGATGTAAACTTTATGGCATTACCAATAAGATTAAACATAATTTGGCGTAGTGAACTTTCGCTGAAGTGGATGGTACGAGGAAATGAAGACTTGATATCTACTAAAAATTCAATTTCTTTTTGCTGAAACTGAGGTTCAAAAATTCGTTTAACATCTTCTATCAATATCCTGAATTCCAATGGTTTATATTCAATATCGATCTTCCCTGATTCAATTTTTGATAAGTCAAGGATATCGTTTATCAGGACTAGCAAGTTCTGACCACTGCTGCGGATTGACTCCAAATAACTTAGTTGTTGTGCGTCGCTAATCAATCGTTCGAGAATATCAGTAAATCCAATTACTGAGTTCATTGGAGTTCTGATTTCGTGACTCATATTAGCTAAAAACTGACTTTTAAGTCTATTGCTTTGCTCAGCATCTTGTTTTGCAATGAGCAACTCATCAGCGTATTCTTTAAGCTTATCGCGGGCCTCCTCAATTTCTTTATTCTTGATTCTCAGCAGTTTGTTTTTTCTGTTGATAAACCTCAACACATACAACATGAACAAAATTCCTAAAACAAGAAAAACGAAGCCAGTCATTATCAAGTAATTATATAACAATTGGCGCTTAATTCTTAAATCGGCCAATTGTTTTTCGTTTTCGAGCAATGCTATTTTACTATCAGTTTGTTCACGATTGAACATTGCCTGCATTTGGTAAACAACTTTTTGTGTATTCTCATTTAAGATACTGTCATTCAATACAGTAGATTTCTCCAGAAAGTAAATTGCATCTTTTGTATTTCCTGCCGCTTTTTGAATCTCATACAGGAATTTGTAGGCATCCTTAAGAGCCGACCGATTGCTGGTTCGTTCAGCTAACCTTAGCCCTTCACTTGCATAAGGAAGCGCTTTTTGAAAGTTCTTATTTAAAATGTGTATCTGAGTAATCTTTAAATTATTGATTGCCAAATAATATAAATCATTGGTGGAGGTATTTAACTGTAAGCTGAGCGTGAAATAATTCAGTGCTTTTTCGAGATCACCTTTTCTTAAAAACACTTCGCCCATATCGTTATAACAAATAGCGACACCACGCTGTGATTTTGTCTCACGATTAACCTCGAGTGAAAGCATGAAATACTCAAGAGCTTTGTCAAGATCGTTTTTATTCAGGTGCACATGGCCAATGTTATTCAAGTTAATTGCCACACCATTAAGGTTGTTAGTCATTTGCTCAACGCGCAAACATTCTCTGAAATTTCTCAACGCTTCTTCGTGGTTGTCGAGAGATAGATAAATATTTCCAAGGCCATTGGTTGCAAAAACATAACCGCGCTGATAAGAAATTGAATCTGAAATTGTTAATGCTCTTTGATAAGCATCAATAGCCTTGGCATAGCGATCCATTCTACGGTAAATTAAACCAAGATTGTTAAGTGCAGTAACTAAATTTACACCGCTCATATATCGTTCAGCATAATATTGCTGCTGATAATGCCAAAACAATGCCGATTCAAAGTCATATGCCTGACGTTGGGCGATACCATATCGTCCCATCTGGTCAATAAAAAAAACAATAAGACTTGAATCTTCAAGTGAGTTCATGGAAGTTTGAAGCAACAGACTTGCTTCTGCTGTACTTTTTTTGTTGACAAGCATGCTGTCGACATCCAGAAGCCCTTGCGTCATTTTGAGGGAATCAGACTGATAGTGTGAAAAAGCGTCAGTCTCAATAACGCGCTTTCCGGAATCACTCAGCGATTGCGAATTAAGATCCAATCCGGCAAACATCAAAAATGAGAGAATTCCCATAAAAATGTTACGAAGGAAAATTGAATCGAAGGGCTTCATGAAGGTTGAGTGATTTACACGATTCAAAATTAATAAAAGCTTTGATATAAGCTAATGATTTATTGATCAGGGCCGAATATTGTTAATTATCCAGCATTTTGAATTACTTTAACACTAATTACAAAACAAAGTGAAGTTAAACCTGTTTACATAGAAAGAAATAATGATGTCATTAAAAAGAATACTCAAGCCCCTGATGCTGCTCGCATACATTTTCCTTTTTGGTCAATGTACACATAGCCAACAGGTGCAAGATGAGAAAGCAACTTATAAAATTCCTGAAGGTATGATTGGAAAAATTGAAAAAACAGAGGCTGAATGGCTCAAAGAACTTGGACCTGAAAAATATAAAATATTGCGCCAATGTAGCACAGAACCGCCTTTTACAGGCAAATACGTTAATCACAAAGGCAAGGGCAGCTATGTTTGTTCAGGTTGTGGGACTGTGCTTTTTTCTTCTGAAACTAAATTCGATTCGAAGTCAGGATGGCCAAGTTTTTTTGATGCTGTTGAAAAAAACAAGATTAAAGAGATTCGGGATACCAGTTATGGCATGATTCGTACAGAAATTAAGTGTGCTACCTGTGAGGGTCATCTTGGGCATGTGTTTCCCGATGGTCCTCCTCCTTCTGGTTTGAGGTATTGCGTGAACTCAGCAGCTCTTGACTTTATTCCTATAGAAGACAGTAAAAAATAGAGAAGCATTTCGATCTCATATCACCGTTTTACTGCGATGAAATATCGCTTCTTCACTTCTTTATTGTCAATAAACTATTGAGTTGTTTGAAATTTGATATAGTCTGGTCGAGTTGACCCGGCTGCTCAAACAAGGTATAATAAGCCTCGAAACTACTGTGATACCTGGTTTTGCCATTAGCGACAACTTTTATACAATTTGCTGCTTTTTTGCAGTAAAAGGTGAGTGCATGACCAACGGGTTCATCTGTGTAAACGGCTCTGATTTCACTTTCCTGAATTTCTGATAGATTAAAAGAAATCTCAAAATCATCAATTGTATCTTTCTCTGTAATGAAGCCATAGGTTGTGATATTAAACCAGGAAGATGAGTTCGGATTTCCCTTTAAATACTCATTTTCAACTTCTTGTATTACTGTCAATATCTTAAGGAGCTGCAGATCAGATTGTGCAGGAAGGTAAATACTCCAGAAAAGACTTAAGATTGCAGCTAAGCTAAAGGTTTTCATTTGTTTGATTTTCAGAGATGAGAGTGCCGTTTTTTAGACGATGCAAATAAGCGTTCAAATCGCTTTTTACTTCTCCGGCTAAAAAGAATAAGCCAAGCAGATTAGGAAACGCCATGCATAAAACCATCATGTCAGAAAAATCCATAACTGGCCCCAGACTGGACGATGTTCCAATGACAATACTTATCAAAAACAACAGATTGAACAGGTTATCCGTAACCTTTCTAGATCCAAAAAGCCGTTCTCCCCAATTTCCAAAAAGATAATCAAAACCCTTTAATCCATAATAGCTCCAGGAGATCATTGTGCTGAATGCGAAAAGTGTAACTGCAATCAGTAAAACAAAAGGAAACCAGCTAATTGCCGAGCCATAGGCTGCCGATGTTAGCTGTACACCTTGCAAACCTGATTGTGTATCAACACCAGAAAAAATAATCACTAAAGCAGTCATTGTACAAATCACGATGGTATCAATAAATGGTTCGATCAATGATACAATACCCTCACTAACAGGTTCTTTTGTTTTAGCAGTTGCATGAGCTATCGAGGCTGAACCTACGCCGGCTTCATTTGAAAATGCACCTCTCTGAAATCCAAAAATCAAAACTCCAACAAAACCTCCTTTCATTGCATCAGCTGAAAAGGCTCCATTCCATATTGATGAAAAAGCATCATGAAGATTCCCAATGTTCATCCCAATAATTATTAATGAAGCAGCAACATATAATATTGCCATGAAAGGGACAATACGTGAGGTTACCTTTGCAATACTCTTTATGCCGCCAATAATTACCAAACCAACCAAAAGAGCCATGGCTATTCCATACCAAAATCCATCATCCTTGAGTGAGGGAAAGAAAATTGCCATTTGCTCAAAAGCTTGATTTGCCTGCAGCATATTACCTCCACCGACCGATCCTCCAATAGCCATTAATGCAAACAAAAAAGCTAAAGTGACACCCAGTTTTGGAAAACCTTTTGCTGCCAGACCATACTTGAGATAGTACATTGCTCCACCCGAGACCTTTCCTGAAGCATCTATTCTTCGGTATTTTAACCCAAGAGTGCACTCAGCAAATTTCAGTGACATACCAAAAAAACCGGCCGCAATCATCCAAATTGTTGCACCTGGACCTCCAATTGTTACCGCAACTGCCACTCCTGCAATATTTCCCATACCAACTGTTGCTGAAAGCGCAGTACTTAATGCCTGAAAATGTGATACTTCTCCAGGGTTAGCATGATTATCATACTTACCTGAAATAAGTTGCAACGCGTGCCAAAACCCCCTTAGATTTATAAACCGTAAAAAAAAAGTGAAGAATAAACCTCCTGCCATTAGCCAAACCACGATTAATTTCAAAGGCGCTTTTATGGGAGAGCCATTTGCATCAACTACTGCTTTTCCATTTTCGTCGTAAACCTGTGAATCATATAAACCAATAGCTTCGAAGGCATCCCAGAAAAGCACGTGTGATAACCCGTCAACAAACGGTGTAAAAGCTTGATTGATACGCTCACTCATTGTATATGTTTCTGCTTTTGCAGATAAAGAATCTGCTTTTACCTGAGCGTTAACAATATATGAAGAACCTACAAAAATAAAGCACAAGATTAAAATGCGGCTGAAGCTAGTTATAGCATTCATAAGTGGGCTGATAGTTCGTTCGGATATGCCTTGCATTGTTAAAACGACTATTTCTTAATTTCTTCCATAGCCTTAAAATACTCCTTAGTTTCTTTAACTACTACCCCTGAAAGCAGCAGCAAGGCGATAAGGTTAGGTATTGTCATAAAGGTGATAACCATATCCACAAAATGCCAAACGATATCAAGTCCCCAAATTGCTCCAAAAAAAACAAATAGCCCATAAAGGTATAAAAACGGTTTAACAGCCTTTTCTCCAATAAGGTAAATAGCAGCCCTTGAACCATAATATGACCAACTGATAATGGTAGAAAACGCAAACAGCAGCAAACCGAATGAGATGATATGACCTCCCATTCCATCAATTCCAAACCGGTGCAGACCTATATTCATTGCATCGACAGTCATCCCTACACCCTTAGCGCCTGTTTGCCAGGAATCAGTAACAATAATCATCATAGCTGTCATTGTGCATATCACGATTGTGTCAATCAAAGGTTCCAGCAGCGATACAACACCTTCCCGTGCAGGATATTTCGTTCGGGCCGCGGCATGAGCTATAGGTGCTGATCCTTGTCCGGCTTCGTTACTGAATAATCCCCTGCGCACACCCCAAATCATCGTCATGATAATGGTTGAGCCCACAAATCCTCCGGTAGCTGCTGTACCATTAAAAGCACCCGAAATAATGCTATGAAAAGCTGCAGGTAATTTGTCGTATTCAGCAATAAGCACTAAAAGTGTTGCTCCAACATAAACAATTGCCATAAAAGGAACTAGTCCGGCTGTAACATCCCCTATTCGTTTTAATCCTCCAATTATAACCATTAGTACCAATACTGTAATTATTACTCCTGAAATCCAGGTAGGTATGTTGTAAGCAGTAAACATTGCATCCGACATGGAATTGGATTGCGCCATATTTCCGGTGCCCAACGAACATAAAATGGTAGCTGAAGCAAAAATCAGTGCCAGTATTTTAGCCCACTTTCCCAACTTATCCTTTAATCCATATTCCATATAATACATTGGGCCACCTGAAACTGTTCCGTCACTATTAAAGCGACGAAATTTCTGAGCCAGAGTAACTTCTGAATATTTTAACATCATACCAAGAAACCCGGTAACCCAAATCCAGAATACTGACCCTGGTCCACCCAAATAGATTGCCATTGCAACACCAACAATATTTCCAGTTCCAACTGTTGCTGATAATGCTGTTGTAAGCGCTTTGAAGTGATTTACATCACCAGCTGTTCCTTTTGAGTCATAATGTCCTGAAACAACTTTTATGGCATGTGGTATCTTCGTAATATTAATGAACCTGAGCCGAAACGCAAACCAAATACCAGTAGGTATCAACAAGAAAAGAATTAAATAACCACCAATATAGTTGTTATAAGCTTGAATAGCCTGATCAATTAAGGTTAAAAAATCATTCATATTAGTTAATTTTTGCGCAATGATTTGTAGTTACAGCTGATTTTCAACTGCTGGAGAAAAGTGATCTTCAAAGCACAAATATTAAAAAAATGAATTTCAACGACAAACAAAAAGAAACAAACTCAAAATAAAATTTGTATTTATTTGAAAATCAACGGATAATCAATCAGACATTTTCTCCAATTTCTGATCGAATCAGCAACTGTCCGATGCGACATTCCAGGCAACGCTTTGGATTGCAATAGTTTTTCCTCAAGTGAAGTAAAGCCTGTGATTGCAAGGCATGTGTTGAGTTGACTCCAAGTGCAGAAAATTTTCTAATAATCTCGTTGTTCTCAGCATCAAGGGTCTCCAGCAACATGAGTGCCTTTTCCTTATGTGTTTCATTCGCGTGATAGATGCCATAAGCAAACAACACCTGCACAATTGTATTTATTAAAATCAAATCCACAGCATCCTGCCCAAGGTGCTTGCGGTTTCCAGGTGTATATTTTTCGAACTGAAAATGATTATCCCAATATTCCGAAGCAGAAACATCAAAAAGTGCTTTTATTTCCTCAATAGAATTTGCATCAATAATTCTGGAAAAAACCCGTTGACTTTTGTTAATCAAAGCCGCCATCTGTGCGATTCGAATGGTTGGAAAGTTTGACGGACGCATGCGCATAAAACGCCACTGCTCAGGATTCATTTGACTTAACTCATACTTCTTTTGAAGAAACCCGAATTCTTTTTTCAGTTTTGCCGGGTAATCATCAATAAACGGTTGGTGAAGAAATCCCGCAACACCAAAAAGCAATGCTTCCAATTGAAATACCTGATCGCTATGACGCAGTAAAAGCTGAAATGGAAGCATTCGCCCCAGCTGCAAAAAGGGTTCATCGTTAACCTTAAACCCAAAATTGGTCATCAATCTACGGTAAAGTGTTTCTTCCCAGTCACTTCCCGTTTGATCAAACATCTGCAAAACCTCTTCAACTTTGTACTCCAATCGTTCAACAATCATTCTGTCAAGCCATGAAAGCCAGGTAAACCGCTGAACTCTTGTTACTGACTTTTGACAGGCTATCCAGGTTTTGCTGTCGATGAAAGTGCGGTAGCGCAGCAATAAATTTTCATCAAAAAACCCTTTGAGCTGAATGGTGGGGATTAAATGCCCAGTTGTTGTATAAGTTGCCTTATCAGACTGATATACAACATGTAATATAACATTATCATATCCTTTATCAGCATTATGACGATGCGAGTACCAATCAGAGGCATTCACATGTAACTCCACATTACCGGCCCATACAGCATCTCCAATCCTGATGCGGGCATTTAAAAAGTCGGGGCCTGCATTGGTGTTTCGTATCCCTGGATACATAACTTCAACTTCTTGACCATCAGTGGTAATTAATCCAGAACTTAGTAATCGGTTCTCCCAAATGTAACTTAAAAATATTTCCTTCATCTGTTGGTAGATTCATGATATTGTTTGTAAAAATAATCTGCTTTTAAATGCACTTAAATACTTTGCAAAAAAAATTGTTTTAAACAACCACGAGGGAGTAAACTGAAAAAAAACATAAACTAAATAATTGGCTACATGAACTTTAGGAATAAAAAATGAAATGAGTATAAAAACATTTCTTAACAATTTGCTAAAAAGCCTGAAAATGTCTACTTTTGTTGATTGATCTTAAACAGCAGTTTAAATAATGTCGGACACGCGCATCCTAGTAGCAGGTTTGGAATATAAAATCAGGAAGCTGATTGAGGAAAACCTTCGGCTCAAGAAAAGCGAACAAGAGCACGAACAACTGATTCATTCTTTAAGCGAAAAGGTTGAGGTCATGGAAAGAAATATTTTTGAATTAACTGAACAACTAAATAAAAAAATTATCGCTGATGCGTTTAACAGCGAGCAAGAAATTGAAGAAGGAAGAAAACGTATCCAAGTTTTAATGCGGGAAATAGAACATTGTATTACTTTAGTAAACAAGTGATTAAAAGTATATAAACCAAAAGATGGACGACATTACGATCAATATCAATATAGCTGACCGACCCTATCGCCTCACAATTACACGTGAGGAAGAAGAGAGAGTGCGCAAGGCTGCTGATATAATTAACGATCGTATAAGGAATTACGCACAAAGCTATGCCTACAAAGACAGACAGGACCTGTTAGCGATGGCAGCACTGCAATATGCCACATCATCCCTTTTGTTTGAGTCGGAAGTTGCTTTTCGCGACAACCATCTCACTGAGAAATTGACGGAAATGGATCAATTGCTGAGTAATCATTTAAAATCCTGAAATAATCGAAGTTCAAAAGCGTTCTTTGAAAAAGATAATACCCGCCGTATTCAACAGATTGTAAACTCAACATTACAAATGTACCGGGATCGCTCTTGGTTGAGAAAACAGGCCTTATTCCTTAGGGAAGTCTGCATTGCAGGCCATTGGACGTTTGATCAGCGAGGCGCCTAAAACGTGTCGTAGAGGAGTTTACGTACTCCTTGAGCACTGGTGGGTATTTTTTTTAACCTTCTTCCATTATTAACTTAATAACGAAAAAATGATATGGAAGGAATCATCATTTATGCTGTCTTGCTTTTTGCGGGCGGTATAGCAGGAGGTGTATTAACAGCAACTGTACTTCGAAAAGCAATTCTCAAAAAAAGTGAAGCATTGCTCGAGGAGACCAAGGAAAAATCTGAAGTCATCAAAAAAGAGAAGATGCTTCAGGCCAAAGAAAAGTTTCTGCAACTCAAAGCTGAACATGATAAAGTAACGGGAGAAAAAACCCGTGAAATACAAAAAGCAGAAAATAAAAATCAACAACGGGAACAAGCTCTTAACCAAAAATTTGAAGAGTTTAACCGCAAGCAAAAAGAGTATCAGCAACAAAAGCAAGTGCTTACTGACCAAACTGCCCTCGTTACAAAACGACAGGAAGAAATGGAGAAGCTAAAAGAAGAGCTATCCAAAGTTCAGGAACAACACTTAAAGCAGCTTGAACATATCTCAGGACTATCAGCAAACGAAGCAAAAGAACAGCTGATCGAAGGCCTGAAAGAGGAAGCAAGAGCAGAAGCAATGATTTACATCAAAGAAATCACTGAAGAAGCAAAAATGACCGCAGCTTCAGATGCCCGAAAAATTGTTGTTGAAACCATACAACGTACTGCTGCTGAACATACTATTGAAAACACTGTCACTGTTTTCAATATTGAAAGTGACGAAATTAAAGGTCGTATTATAGGTCGTGAAGGCCGAAATATTCGTGCTTTGGAGGCTTTGACAGGCGTTGAAATAATTATTGATGACAGTCCGGATGCAATCCTGCTTTCCGGTTTCGACCCTGTGAGACGTGAGATTGCGCGACTATCGCTGCATAAACTTGTTACAGATGGACGTATTCATCCAGCCCGTATCGAAGAAGTGGTAACTAAAACCGAGAAGCAAATAGAGCAGGAAATAATTGAAACAGGTAAACGTACAGTTATTGATCTGGGAATTCATAACCTGCATCCTGATTTGATAAAAATGGTTGGGAGAATGAAATATCGTTCTTCCTATGGCCAAAACCTGCTTCAACACTCTATTGAAGTTGCAAAACTGAGTGCTACAATGGCTGCTGAGCTGGGACTAAATGTTAAAACAGCTAAACGGGCAGGACTCCTTCATGATATCGGTAAAATAGCAGAAACAAACGAGGCTGAATTACCACATGCTATCTTAGGGATGAAAATTGCCGAAAAATTCAAAGAAAAACCTGACGTTTGCAATGCTATCGGCGCGCATCATGATGAGATTGAAATGGAAACACTTATTGCACCAATTGTGCAGGTTTGTGATGCCATTTCCGGGGCAAGACCAGGTGCTCGTCGTGAAGTGGTTGAGGCATACATTCAACGCCTTAAAAAACTTGAAGAAATGGCGCTTGCTTATGATGGTGTTGTTAAAACATATGCCATTCAAGCCGGCCGAGAATTACGTGTGATTGTTGGCGCTGATCAAATCTCCGATTCCGATGCTGATAAGCTGGCTTTTGACCTATCCAAAAAAATCCAAACTGAGATGACTTATCCGGGTCAGATAAAAATAACTGTAATACGCGAAACAAGAGCTGTTAGCTACGCAAAATAAACCGCTGCTTGTTATCAAACAAAAAACCACCCCTGCCTCTAAAGCTGGGGTGGTTTTTTATTTCCACTTCATTGAAAGTATGCTAAGGCAAGATGAAATTTTAAGATATACCAAAATCTATTAAAAAAATCAGAATCGATTTGTTTAAAGGACAATCAGGTTAGCCTTGAATTTTAATCGGCTTGAAAGCGAAAAAGGATCAGAACCTATTCATTCATTTTCTCAAATTCCCGAATCAATTCTTCAGGCGATTTTCCTAAATTTCGGATTGCATTGTTTGCATCGTCAGTAAACTCATTGTCGGGGAATTTTTCAATAAATACATTGTAATACCTGCGTGCAGAGGCGGTATCATTGAGTCTTGTGTCGTAAACGAACGCCTTCAGAAAAGTGCTCATTGCAATATGAGGATGTCCTGGATAATTTTCTATGAGCTTATCCAACAAAGCAAGAGTTAAGTGCCCTTCCCTCTGGTATAAGCTGATATCAGCAGCTTTAAAAAGGAATTCAGCAGAAAGCGGATCAGCAGGAAGCGAATCAGCATATTGCTCATAAAGCTGCATAAGTTGCAAGGCGTCAGCTGAATTATATTGACTTTCCTGTCCAAACAGTTTCGATTCAAGCAGTTCTATTTTTTCTTTGGTGGAAAGAACTTTTGCTTGTTTATTATTTTGACAAGAAATTGCTAAAATCAAGAACCCAAAAACAATAAAAACCTGTAGATATTTCATCTTTTCTAAATTAACGTTGTTTCCTTCTTATTGCAGGGAAAATCATCCTGTAATCTACATCCACTTTTCCTTCAGAAATGTCGCGCAGCTTGCCTTTCAGCAATATTTTTCTGAATGATGTCAAACGATCCACATACAATACTCCATCGATGTGATCATACTCATGCTGTATGACCCTTGCAATAAATCCTTCATATTTCTCAGTATGTTTTTGAAAATTTTCATCTACATAACTTATTAAAATACTGTCCTTTCTGGCCACATCTTCGCTCATTCCGGGAATACTCAAACAACCTTCCGAC
This sequence comes from uncultured Lentimicrobiaceae bacterium, assembly GCA_964463695.1. GTDB lineage: Bacteria > Bacteroidota > Bacteroidia > Bacteroidales > F082 > JALNZU01. The sequence continues at coordinate 99,550 of CAYXCZ010000005.1, forward strand.
ATCACTACTTCAGGATCTGACATTTCTTCAATATGTGCATTGATAAAAACCTTCTTGAATCCATTCGCTTCATCATGCTCGTCTGCATATGGAGTGGCATCAACTACAAACAACCTAATAGATTGATTTACCTGTGGTGCAGCCAATCCAACTCCATTGGCATTGTACATGGTTTCCCACATGTCGCCGATGAGTTTGGATAGATTAGGATAGTCTGCTTCGATATCAACAGCCACCTTTTTAAGTGTTGGGTGACCATAAGCAACAATGGGTAAAATCATATTAATTAAACTTCTTATTTTTTATAAATTCCATATATGATTGCAACATAATGGTTGCGCTAATTGTATCTATCAAGGCTTTGTCCTGGCGTCTTTTTTTACTCAATCCGGCATCAATCATACTCTGAAAAGCCATTCTGGAAGTGAAGCGTTCGTCGTAACGCTCAATTTGTTGTTCAGGAAAAAGCGCTTTCAATCTTCTTACAAAAGGTTCTACAAACCGGGATGAATCTGAAGCCATATTTTGCATGTCCTTAGGTTCGCCTACCACGATGCAATCAACCTGTTCCTTTAACATGTATGATTGAATATAGCTGAGCAGATCTTTACTTGCAACTGTTTCCAATCCATTGGCAATGAGTTGAGAAGGATCGGTTACAGCAATCCCGCTTCGCTTTTGACCATAATCAATTGCTAAAATACGCCCCATGTTTAAGTTTCTCGAATTAAGCGGCAAATTTACGATTTTTTCAGTTAACCGCATTGTTATCCCTCTCAGTTGGAGCTGGTTTTGTACTTTCGCCAATTAAACAGAATTTGGAAGAAATGGAAAATCTCAAAAATAACATCGAAAAAGCCTGGCTCGATCACTCCTTAATTCAACAACCTGCTTATCAACAGTCTATTGAAGAAGTTGTAAGGTTACTCGATATTGGATCATTACGGGTAGCCGAAAGGTTAAATAATGAATGGGTTGTTAATGAATGGATTAAAAAAGCAGTTATTCTGTACTTTCCCATAAAAAAAATGCAAGTTTTTGAGGCCGGTCCTATGGAATTTCATGATAAGATCCCTTTAAAAAAGAACTATGATAAACTTGGCGTGAGGGTTGTACCTCATGCAATCGCACGTTTTGGATCCTATCTTTCTCCTGGTGTCATTTTAATGCCTTCCTATGTTAATATTGGAGCATGGATTGGAAGCGGTACCATGGTTGACACCTGGGCTACAGTTGGCTCATGCGCTCAAATTGGAGAAAACGTGCATTTAAGTGGTGGCGTTGGCATCGGTGGTGTACTTGAACCAGTTCAGGCAGCTCCTGTAATTATTGAGGACAATTGTTTCATTGGATCACGTTGCATTGTGGTTGAAGGAGTCAGAGTTGAAAAAGAAGCTGTTTTGGGCGCCAACGTTGTTCTCACACAGTCAACAAGAATCATTGATGTGAGTGGTGCAACTCCGGTGGAATTCAAAGGTGTTGTTCCGGAGAGGTCGGTTGTTATTCCCGGTACGGTGACAAAATCTTTTCCTGCTGGTGATTTTCAGGTAGCCTGTGCACTGATTATTGGAAAAAGAAAAGCCTCTACCGACACAAAAACTTCTTTGAATAACGCTCTAAGAGATTACGATCTGTCTGTTTAATTAGCTTGACTACGCACGTCCAATGCATCACGTAACGAATTGCCTACCAGCATAAATGACAGAACGAGCAACATGATTGCAATCCCGGGTAAAACTGCAAGGTAAGCAGCATCAAGAATAATAAAAGCATAGTTTTCCTTGATCATGCTACCCCACGAAGGAACGGGAGGTTGAACCCCCAAACCTAAAAAACTCAAGCCTGCCTCGATGAGAATGGCCGAAGCAAAATTTGCTGCAGAAATAACAATCACCGGACTCATCACATTAGGGATCAAATGCCTGAGAATAATACGTGAATTTGAATAACCCAATGCAGTTGCTGCTTCAGCATATTCCTTTTCCCGAATACTTAGCATCTGTCCTCTGACAACTCTAGCCACCTCCACCCACATAGTCAATCCAACGGCAATAAAAACCTGCCAAAAACCCTTGCCAAGCGCAAAAGTTATTGCAATAACAAGCAATAATGTGGGAACTGACCAAACTACATTTATTAGCCAAACAACGATCTGATCCACACTACCACGAAAATATCCGCCAATACTTCCAATTGTTATTCCAATTACCAAAGAAATAAGTACGGAGATAAAACCGACTGATAAACTGACTCGTGAACCAATCATTAGTCGACTTAACATATCACGGCCAAACTGATCTGTTCCCAAATAATATTTCTTTACAATTATACAATCTGTCAAAATACGCTTTTTAAGAACGTTGACAGATTCTGAAAATTTGGTCCCATCTTTCATTGTGGCAAAAACCGAGTCTGATGTAAAACTATAATCAAGCTTTACATCAATATGAACAATATCGATTAAACGGTATGAAGCAATTTCGGGTATTTCTTCATCATCAGGCACATAACCAGTTAAGATGATGCTGTCAGCGACAAATTCGAACGTGCTGAACGGAATCATCAAGTAGTTATCTTTTTTTCCAAAAAGCATGTGTTTAAAAATTGAGTATGTTTCTTGTTGATCGCTTTGCCTGATCTTCAGCATGTTGATTTGAAATCCGGGTTTGGCAGTGCCAATTTCAAGAATCTGCCTGTTGGCATAAGGTGTTTGATCCGGCGAAATAAGATATCCTAATATGGCTACCAGTGCTACAACAACGATGATGAAAAGGGCAGACATGCCAATACCGTCTCTCCTGAATTTTCGCCAGGCTATTCGTCCGGGAGAGGTGCCAAACGCTGAAATGTTGTTATGTTTTGCAAAAAAACGACCCATTTTGAAGCTTTGTGCAAATGTACAAAAGCAACTTCACTGGCAAACTTTTAAATCGACTCAGCTAAATAACATTCCATTTTGAGATTATAACTTATTAGCCACTTATGATAAACTTAATTTTTACAAAAAGAGTTTAATAACAAAGTAAGACTTATGGAAGACAAGCAGGCACAAAATACATTTCACACGATTTTATTACCTTTGCAACATAAAAATAACCTCATTCTCAAATGAAACATATTTTAATTGTTATTGTTCTGATTTTCACTTTCAGCTTTCTATCGCAGGCTCAGGAAAAGGCTTTTCAATTTGGTTTCAAATTAGGACCTTCCGTTGGATGGATTAAACCAGATTCGGAAAACTACCTGCGGGATGGCATAAAAACAGGCTTTAACTGGGGCTTTGTTGCTGATATTCACTTGATGGAAAACTACTCAGCGCAAACCGGTTTCAACGTCATTTATGTGAATGGAGCATATAGCTATCCACACAAAACAAATCCATCAGAAGAAGTTTCTTCATTGGTCACCGGGACAATGAACAGGGTTATTCATTTAAAATACATTCAGCTCCCTGCTGTATTGAGGATGAAAACCAACGAGATATCTGGTTTTGTAATTTATGGTGAAGCTGGTCTGGCACTTGCAATTAACACAAGCGCAAAGGCAGACGATACATTTATGAAAGATGGTCTGGTACTTAAAGAGGTTAATAAAACAGATATTTCCAAACAGATACGCTTTACCCGTGAATCCATGATTTTGGGAGGAGGTGTTTATTACAACCTCGGTGGCTCATCAAAACTAACAGCAGGACTGCGATTTGATAATAATGTATTTGATATTCTAAAAGATCAAAATTCGGTAAACCCTGAGATTGAGCAGAAAGCCATTTCCAATTTTATTGAACTAAATTTCGGATTACTTTTTTAAATGTATCACGCGTGAAAATAGCAATCGCCCAACAAAATTTTCATATTGGGAACTTTGAAGCCAATACCCAAAAAATAATTCAAGCTATACATCACTCAGCTGCACAACAGGCTGATTTGGTTGTTTTTGCTGAATTGTCAATCGGAGGGTATCCATCGCAGGATTTTCTTGAGTTTGACGACTTTTTACGACGCTGCGAAAATTCGCTTCAACGCATTGCTGCTGAATGTAATACAATCGCTTGCATCATAGGAACTCCTGTTCGTAATCACCTCCCTAAAGGAAAACCTTTGTTTAATGCTGCAGCTTTTTGCTATCAGGGCACGATTCAATATTTCCGAAAAGCATTGCTCCCAAACTACGATGTTTTTGATGAATACCGCTATTTTGAACCCTCAAGAGAGTTTGAGGTTTTGCACTTTAAAGGATTAAAAATAGCTCTCACAATCTGTGAGGATATTTGGGATGTTGGGAATAACAGGCTTTATACTGTAAACCCTATGGAAGAACTTATCAGGGAAAAGCCTGATATAATGATAAATATAGCAGCATCTCCGTTTAATCACAAACAAGCACATACGCGGCTTGAGGTCTTACGGGCAAATGTCAATCAATACAAAATACCTCTGCTGTATGTAAATCAGGTTGGAGCTCAAACCGAGCTACTTTTCGACGGTGGATCATTAGCTTTCAACCGGAATGGGTTTTTAGCACAATGTCTTCCGTTTTTTGAAGAATCAATTCAAATTATAGAAACAAAATCGTTATTTGATGATGATTTAACAACTGATAAGCAGCAAATTCCTGAGAAAACAGCATTAATTCATGATGCTCTCGTTATGGGAGTACGTGACTATTTTCACAAAATGGGATTTTCAAAAGCAATTCTTGGGCTCTCAGGTGGTATCGACTCGGCTGTTACGCTGGCAATCGCTGCAGAGGCTTTAGGGGCTGCAAATGTCTTTGGACTGTTAATGCCATCTCAGTTTTCTTCCGATCATTCGGTAAATGATGCACTCGACCTTGCTTCAAATTTAGATTCTCCGGTTGAGACCATTGGTATTGAACAACTGTTTGACACTTTTTCAAATGCCCTAAAAGATAGTTTCAATAATAAACCATTCGATGTCACTGAAGAAAATATTCAGGCTCGTATCAGAGGGGTTTTATTGATGGCTTTATCAAATAAGTTTGGCTATATTCTACTCAATACCAGTAACAAAAGTGAAGCCGCTGTTGGGTATGGAACCCTTTACGGTGATATGAATGGTGGTCTTTCGGTTTTAGGTGATGTATATAAAACTGAAGTTTTTGAACTTGCAAATTATATCAACCGTTACAAAATAATCATTCCGGTAAATACGATCCAAAAACCGCCTTCTGCTGAACTTCGACCAAATCAAAAAGACAGCGATAGCTTGCCAGATTATGCGATTTTGGATGCTATCCTGTATCAATACATTGAACAAAAAAAAGGGCCTGACGAAATAATACAGGCAGGCTTTGATGAAAAAACAGTGAATAGAGTATTGAGGTTGGTTAACTTAAACGAATATAAGCGCAAGCAGACTCCGCCAATATTGCGTGTTTCAACCAAAGCTTTTGGCATGGGGCGAAGAATGCCTATAGTTGCTAAATACCTATCCTGATTCCATAGCTATCAGGTCCATTAAACAAAAAAACCTTACCGGAAAACTCCAATAAGGTTTTATTTTTCTTAAGCTTAAAATTGCTGTGAATTCAGCTTACAAATTGATAGCTTCTACACTTTTAATTTCAGGGATAGCTTTACGAATCGTATTCTCTACACCATTTTTTAAGGTCATAGTGCTGTAGGGACAGCTTCCGCATGCACCGGTAAGTTCAACGTTTACGACCATATCATCTGTGATATTCACAAAATTGATATCTCCTCCATCTTGTTGCAGATAAGGTCTTACCTGTTCGATGAGGTTCTGAACCTTCTTTTCTAATATTTCCTTTTGTTCTGACATACATTTAAAATTATGTTGATTATTGTAATCAACCATTAATAATCTATTTATTTATCAACTCTTTAACTTTGTAAGCAACTTCTAAGAAAGCCTTTGCAACCGGAGAATCTTCATCAAGAGCAATAGGGCTTCCGCTATCACCTGATGATGATATCTGCTCAACAATTGGAATCTGTCCAATTAAAGGTATACCAAGTGCATTCGCAAATCCTTCACCATGTCCTTTACCAAAAATGTAATATTTCTTTTCAGGCATATCCAATGGCGTAAAGTAAGCCATATTCTCAATCAATCCCAAAAGCGGAATGGTAAGTTTTTCTTGCCTGAACATTGTTGCCGCCCTTCTGACATCAGCAAATGCAACTTTCTGAGGTGTGGTTACAACTACTGCACCTGTGATGGAATAAGACTGTGCCAAAGTCAACTGAATGTCACCAGTTCCGGGAGGAAGATCGATAATCAAGAAATCAAGAATACCCCAATCAGCATCGGTAAGCAATTGATTCAAAGCACTTGTAGCCATTGGCCCACGCCAAATCAGGGGCTTATCAGTATCAACAAAAAATCCAATAGATAGCAACCGGATTCCATACTTCTCAATAGGAACAATCATTTGTTTGCCTTCCTTTTCAATCATTCCGGGAGCTTCATCAACGATCCCAAACATCATTGGAACAGAAGGGCCATAAATATCTGCATCCACCAAACCAACTTTAGCTCCAGTGCGCGATAGTGCAACGGCCAGATTAGCAGCTACTGTTGACTTACCAACGCCACCTTTGCCCGATGCAATAGCAATGATATTACGAACACCAGCTAAAGGACCACGACCTTTTTCTTTTTCAGTAATTGGCGTTATTTCTACAACCGTTGAATCACCAAAAGCCTCTTTCAAAGCTTTCGTTGCGGCATTACTCACAATATTTACTGCCGGTTCACCCAATTTTGGGAAAACAAGTCTGAATCGTATGGTGTTAGCGCTTATTATTAATTCATCAACCATTCCCAGATCAACAATGTTATCTCCTTTTGCAAAATAGATAACACCTTTTAAAACCTCAATTACTTTTGATTTTTCAATATTCATTGAAAACACTATTTAGAATAATTATAAATAACCTTGTTTACAGACCACAAATATACTAAATACCTATAAGCTGTAAGATGATCTGGAATTTCTTCTTCTGAATAAAAGAATAATGACTTGTTCATTCTATTTTTTTAGAAAGAATGCTATTGACAAAATACCTCAATCACTTTTTCACGATTCCAGCCTTCATTTACAGCTTTTTCCAGTTGTTTAGCATTGACTTTATCGTTAAGCATTAAAGCACCATCAAGTTTCGATTCTTCAAAAAAGAAGCGATAATACATGTTGTTTTTTTCATGAACCAGTTCCATTTTACTTTTTGAAAACTTTGGGACATTTAAAGAAAAATAAAATTGCCCAAATACTTCAAGTTTCATTCGGTATTTTCGTTTTGAACGCTCTGAAGGACTTCCTGCTGCGTTAACCCCTGCAATAAACCCCTGATTTTCAGCATCATGCCATAAACCACTAACCAGCCCATCAGGGTGTTGCGCCACATCGCCGGCAGCAAAAACATCAGCGTGTGAGGTTTGCAAGAAATGGTTGACTTTAATTCCCTTACCGACTTCTAAACCTGCCTTTTCTGCAAGGTGAAAGGCTGGAGTAACTCCATTCGCAGCAATGATAAAGTCGGTTAATAAATGAATCATCTGGCCAATCTCAACCAACAACTTTTCGTTTCCAGTCTTAGATACTGATTTAATTTTTTCGTCCATAATCACCTGTATACCATTTGATTGTAACAAATTATACAAGTGGCCCGAAAGCGCTTCATCTAATTGCCGATGCATCAGTAAGGATTGAGCATGAACCAAACTTACTGTCTTTCCCATTTGAGCAAGCGCTGCAGCAAGCTCTACACCCAAAACTCCTCCTCCGATAACCAAAACACGTTTGATTTCACTTACCTTTTGAATCAAGTATTCAGCATCGAAAGCTGTCCGGAAGTAGTTGATTTCGGCTTTTCCATTTCCTTTAAGTACCAAAGGAGTTGGACTACTCCCCATTGCGAGGATAAGTTTATTCCAATGAAAAAGCAGATGATTTTTAGTTAAAAGAGATTTGTTTTCAACTGAAATTGAATGTGTTAAATCGTTTATGACAGTCACTTTATTTGTATCAAACCAATCTGTTGTATGGATTGCAAAGGCTTCTTTTTCAAAACCATTAACGAGTTGCTTACTTATTTGAGTACGTTTATAAGGCGTTCGGTCTTCACCATTGATTAGAAGAATCGTCCCATTTGAATCGATACTGCGAATTCCCTCAACAGCTTTAATGCCGGCAATACCTGCCCCCACTATGATATAATCGTATTCGATCATTTTTCACTTTTGGCAAATATACTAAAAACCCCCTATCAAGAATGATTCTTGATAATTGGATGAATTGAAAAATGGGGGATATCAAAAATCAATAAATAAATCTGATGCTTCTGATGCATTTGATAAATAGGCTGGTAATTTGTAATTTCGCGATTCAAATTGGAGAAAATGTCGAAAACTGAAAGAGAAGAATCGTCAGAAAAAGAGATGTCATTTTGGGACCATCTCGAAGAACTGCGCACACATATTGTTAGAAGTGTGATTTCAATAGTAGTTTTAGGTGCAATTGCATTTCTTAATCGCAGGATTTTATTCGATGAGATTATTTTAGGTCCAAGTCGTGGTGATTTTATCACCAACAGATTCTTCTGCTATGTCGCCAAAATGTTTTCAATTGATGGCCTTTGTCTTGAGAACCTAAATATACAGATCATCAACATAAATATGTCGGGACAATTTATGATGCATTTCTATATTTCGTTTATAACTGGCGTCATTCTGGCTTTTCCATTTATTCTTAATGAAATTTGGAGATTTGTACGCCCTGCTCTCAAGGAAAACGAATCAAAAGCATCCCGAAAAGCTGTCATTATAAGTTCAGCATTATTCTTTATAGGCGTACTTTTTAGTTACTATGTTATTGTTCCTCTGACAGTTAACTTTTTTGGATCATATCAAGTAAGTGCATCAGTTCTAAATCAAATTTCACTTAATTCTTATATTAGCACCGTTGTTTCGACCACCTTTGCAGTGGGAATTGTTTTTGAAATGCCCCTCATCATTTATTTTCTGACAAAAATTGGCATTGTCACCCCTGCCTTTTTAAGAAGAAACAGAAAATATACTTTGGTAATACTTTTGATCATCTCAGCTATTATTACCCCTCCAGACGTATTCAGTCAGATTCTTGTTTGTATTCCTCTTATGGGGCTGTACGAGCTAAGCATCTTTGCCTCAGAGCGAATTACAAAAAAAGAGAGGGCATCAAATTCCTAATTCAACCTGAAATACCAACAAATAGTTTTCTTTTGAATTTAAATCAGTAGACATCGCATTCTGCATTCGATAACCCGTAAACAATTGAATTTTAGTAAGATGTTTATTGATGTATTTGTTAACGCCAATTTGGTAATACTGATCTTTTTTTGCATATGACCTGATTTCACTGTAAGGAGTAGAAATAGCATACCTTGCTGCTATTTCCCAATAGGAGGGAAAACAATAACTGAGTTGCGTATCAATTCCATTACCTATCACTACATATTCCATTAGTAATGAGTCGTTTACATTATAACTAATTGCTGATGCATCTGTGTCACGACTTATATATTCGGCTGAAGCTGCCCATCCATTATATTTAACAATTAAGTCTGCAAAAAAAGATGTCATATCCTTGCTTTCATACAAAAAGCTCCCTGTTGTCCCTCTGGTTCGTCTTGCCTTGTTGTTAAAAGAATACCCACCTGCGATCGAAATTTTTGGATTCTTCTCAAATTCCAGGTCACCTTCCGAGAAATCGCCATCATTTATGAATTTTCCTAATGGTAAAAATTCAACTCTTGCTGTGTACATCAATCCATTATCTGTTTTTAGCTGATTTCGTCCATCACCCGTTGATATGGCAGCTTTGACTTTATACTCCATGTTTCCCAGATTATTCGTATAATATCCGAACAGGCCAAAATCCCTGTCAAGCGTATAATTAGCATTCACTACAGATCGATCATAAATTTGTTGCTGCCCGCTTGAAATAATACGCTGCCTGTTTCCAGGCAATTTGGCCTGCCCAAAACCCAAATAAAAATTTTTACTGAAATGGTAATAAACCATGGCATCTCTCACAACATTCGGCACTCCACTATTATCCCAATCCTGATCACCACGAGAAAAAGAGAGTTGCAAATAATAGGTAAGCTTTTTACTTTTAATATACCCATCAAAACGAAGCCTTAACCGGCTTACTCGAGCTTCGATATCTTCATTGGCAAATTCGTTATCAAAATTAAACGCTAACCGATTTTGCATTCTGGTTCGGATGTTTATTCCAAAAGTGCCATCAGGACTATAAAATCCTAACCCTTTTCGGAAATCAACCATTGCTCGTTCATCTACTTCTGTTTGTCCAAATATGTGATGAAAACTAAACAAAAACAAAATCGCTACTAAAAATACCTTTTTAAAAAAAGTGCTCATAACGTTCTCATAATAAATAATTTGTAATTCTAAAGATGAAAGCTCAAGCGAGTTTTTTGAGGCAAGCTTTCAACGATCAGGCTATATGACTCATCAATCCATTTCAAAAGTCTGGCTTCATCAAAGCAATCAGCCACATCAACCGTTATCCAATGTTTCTTGTTCATATGATATCCAGGCCGAGCTTCAGGAAAACGTTCGATTCTATCAATTACATCTTCAGGCAAAGCTTTTAAATTAAGCGTCAATGGCCCATCAAGGTTAGCCAAAAGAAACATCTTATCAGCCACTTTAAAAACCAGGGTATCATCTCCAAATGGCATGCTTTCTGTAACAGCAACTTTATTAATACAATAAGTTCTTACTTCTTCAATATTCATTTCGTTTGATTATTTAGGTTTTCACTGATTATAAAAAATCCTTTCAAACATGTTGCAATTTAGTTGAATTATTCAAACTACAAAGCGCGTTACAATAAAATCTATTATATTGATTTACATGTCTTTAAATAACACATTTAATTGATTCACCCCAATTACCAGTCAAAAAAAAAGACAGTTTTTAGTAACTGTCTTTCTTTTGAAGATCGCATGCAACTACAATCCAAATGCATTTTTTATAGATTCAACATAATCAAGCTTTTCCCAGGCGAAAAAATCAACCACTTTATAGTGTTTTGTTCCATCCTTATCAGTTCTTGACTCAGTTGTTTCATCGGAATATCTTACTTCCACTTCTTTATTGTATGATTCTCTTCCAAAATGACCATAAGCTGCCGTTTCCTTGAAGATTGGATTCTTAAGACCAAAACGTTTTACAATGGCATAAGGACGCATATCAAAAATTGACTGAAGACTTGCTGCAATTGCCTGGTCTGTAATCTTTTTACCCTCAGAATCCTTTAGTTTGGACGTGTTAAAGGTATTAACATAAAACCCAACAGGGCTTGCAACACCAATGGCATAAGCCACCTGAACGAGCGCTTCATCAGCTACACCTGCAGCAACAAGATTTTTTGCGATATGCCTTGTTGCGTATGCAGCTGAACGATCCACTTTAGAAGGGTCTTTTCCCGAGAAAGCACCACCTCCGTGAGCACCTCTCCCACCGTAGGTATCGACAATAATTTTTCGTCCGGTAAGCCCTGAGTCTCCATGAGGTCCACCTATTGTAAATTTGCCTGTTGGATTTACAAAGAGTTTGAAATCATCTCCAAAAAGCTTTTTAATTCGGGGTGGGAGCATTTTCTTTACCCTTGGGATAAGAATTTTCTCTACGTCTTCTTTGATCTTTTTGAGCATAACTTCTTCTTCATCAAAATCATCATGCTGTGTTGAGATCACAATAGTTTCAACCCTGATAGGTTTCCATTTATCACCATACTCAACAGTTACCTGCGATTTCGCATCAGGGCCGAGGTATTTCATCTGTTTTCCCTCTCTGCGAATAGCTGCCAGTTCTTGCAGGAATTTATGTGAAAGTTCCGTTGTTACAGGCATGAAATTATCCATTTCCCTGCAAGCATAGCCAAACATCATCCCCTGATCTCCAGCACCCTGATCTTCAGGCAAATTACGTTCAACACCCTGGTTAATATCCGGCGATTGCTCATGTATCGCAGATAAAACACCGCAAGAATTACCATCGAAACGATAGGACGCCTTCGTATATCCAATATGATTGATGGTTTCCCTTACAACATTTTGAATATCAACGTATCCTCGTGTTTTTACTTCACCGGCTACAACAGTCAGACCAGTAGTGACCATCGTTTCAACCGCTACTTTCGACTCCGGGTCGAATCTGAGCATTTCGTCAAGAATTGCATCAGAAATCTGATCAGCTACTTTGTCAGGATGACCTTCCGAAACTGATTCAGATGTAAATAAATATCCCATATTACATTATTTAAAAAGTAAAAAAATAACGGGAAGGATGATTGAAAGGCTAAAGCATATTTTAGCATTTTTTTCTGTGGTTGCAATCAATCAAATCTTTCCACAACTTCCGTTTTATAAACGGGTTTCAGGCCGCAAAGGTAAATAAAATGATAAATACGCCTCAATGATCCTGTAAATTATTTGATTTTTTAATAAAATGAGGTCGTAACCACGTTAATCTTCTATGCAATAAACCTTCTTTTTTTACATTGGAAACGATTCCGGAAAGATTTTTCCTTTTTTTTTGTGCTATTTCTACAAGACAAGGATGAAAATAAAAAATATTTTTAACACTTATAACATTGATTTAATGATATTTAGCATGCAATAAATGAATTAATAGTATATCAGACTAAAAAATAATACAAAAAAATAGTTGCACTTTCCAACCAATTATTCCTTATATTTGTCTAACAGACGATCCTTCATTTGAACAAGGAAAATACCTGCAATAATGTTTGGAAAAGTATGTTATCAAAAGAATATTAATAACTGAAATAAAAAGATGGCCAAAAAGGATGAATATGGTCTGCACGAGCTGCTGAAGAAAATATTTGGCTTTGATCAGTTCAAAGGAAATCAGGAAGCTATTATAAAAAGCGTTCTTGATTTAAACGACACTTTTGTCGTAATGCCAACAGGTGGAGGCAAATCACTATGTTATCAGCTGCCTGCATTGATGAATGAAGGGACTGCAATCGTTGTATCTCCTTTGATTGCATTAATGAAAAATCAGGTGGATGCAATTCGTAATTTCGGTACCGACATTGGTATTGCCCATGTGATGAACTCATCGTTATCACGCGCTGAACTGATGCAAGTGCGTGAAGATCTGATAACTAAAAAGACGAAACTTTTATATGTTGCACCTGAATCCTTAACTAAGGATGAAACTGTTGAATTTTTAAAATCACTTAAAATATCATTTTTTGCAATTGATGAAGCACATTGTATTTCGGAATGGGGTCATGACTTTCGTCCGGAATACAGACGTTTGCGCCCCATCATGAATGCGATTGATAAAAAGCTTCCCGTAATAGCGCTTACTGCCACAGCTACTGTAAAGGTACAGCAGGATATTTTAAAAAATCTTGAAATTCCCAATGCTAAAATCTTTAAGTCCTCATTCGACAGACCTAACCTCTATTATGAAGTGCGTCCTAAAACCTCGGATGTAAGCAAAGATATTATTAAGTATATCAAAAATAATCCTGGTAAATCAGGGATTGTTTATTGCTTAAGTAGGAAAAAAGTTGAGGAAATTGCTGAAACATTGGTAGTTAACGGTATTCGAGCCTTACCATACCATGCAGGACTTGATGGTGCAACACGACGCATGAATCAGGATAAGTTTCTTATGGAAGAAGCTGAAGTTATTGTGGCAACCATTGCTTTTGGAATGGGAATTGACAAACCTGACATTCGCTTTGTAATCCATCATGATATTCCAAAAAGTCTGGAGGGATATTATCAGGAAACAGGAAGAGCTGGTCGTGATGATGGTGAGGGCAATTGCGTTGCTTTCTATAATTATGAAGACATCCAGAAGTTGGAAAAGTTCATGAAAGATAAGCATGTTGCTGAACAGGAAATTGCAAAAGAGCTTTTAAATGAGACTGTTACTTATGCTGAATCAGCTGTTTGCCGTCATAAACTTCTGCTCCACTATTTTGGTGAAATTTACGAAAAAGACAATTGTGGCGCTTGCGATAATTGCCTGAATCCAAAAGTAAAATTTGATGGGCAGGAAGAAATAAAAATGGTTCTTGAGGCTGTTTTAAGTGTCAAACAACTCTTCAAGCTTAAACACATCAGTGAGCTTTTGGCTGGAAAGAAAACAGGGGATATTAAAAATGCCAAGCATGAAACCAATGAATTTTTTGGTGCCGGCGAAGATGAAGACGAGCGCTTCTGGCAGGCTGTAATACGCCAGGCATTGATTCACCGCTTGTTAGCAAAGGATATAGAAAATTATGGCATTCTTAAAGTGACTAAAGAAGGAAAGGATTTCATTAAAAATCCTCAACCTATTATGCTCACCAAAGATCATGACTATGAAAACCCTGATGACGAAGATTTTGAAAGCGCGAAAGCAACAGGGCCAAAAGGCAGTGGAACTGATACTACACTGTTTGCAATGCTTAAAGACCTCCGGAAAGCAATCTCGAAAAAAGAGAATTTACCTCCTTTCGTAATTTTCCAGGATCCTTCGTTGGAGGACATGGCCATTCAATATCCAATTACCTCCGAAGAATTAACTCAGATTGTTGGTGTCGGAACTGGTAAAGCAGGCAAATATGGTGAGCCTTTCCTTAAGCTGATTCGGCAATATGTTGAAGAAAATGAAATTATCCGGCCAAATGATATGGTCGTTAAATCGGTTGTAAACAAATCAGGATTAAAAGTTTACATCATTCAGAATATTGACCGGAAGTTGCCTCTTGAGGATATTGCTTATGCTAAAAATCTTTCTTTTGATGAATTGCTCATTGAAATTGAGAGTATTGTTGCAAGTGGAACAAGAATCGATATTAATTACTATATCGAAGAATTTGTTGATGAATACCATCAGGAAGATATTTATGAATATTTTAATGAGGCCGAAAGCGACTCGGTAGAAGACGCGCTCAAAGAATTGGGCGAGTCGGAATATACAGAAGAAGAAATCAGGCTTATGCGTATTAAATTTATGTCGGAAATTGGTAACTAAGCCTATTATTCTAAAGAGTTTCAAACCAGTCTTTATTATTAAAGACTGGTTTTTATATATAAAGCCAACATAATGAGTACTTTATTCGGTAAAGCAGTTTTTTTTATATTTATTACAAGCATCTTTGGCTTGTTAGCAGCCTGTGATAAAAATAAGGCTTCTCATTCTGAGCAGTTGAATCTCACCGAGAAGCAGATGATTGAGATCATAAAGGAAATTCAAATTACTGAAGCTGCACTCAATTATAAGCGTAATAATGGCTCAAGTGCAGAAGAAAATAAAGAACTTTATTTTGATCTTGTTTTCAAGAAACATAAAATAACACCTGAGATTTTTAAAGATAATCTATTGGAATACAGTAAGTCGCCTGAAATTCTCGAAGCTATTTATGATAGTGTGATAGTTTCATTAACCCAAATGCAGGATACGCTTAAAATTGAAGAATCAAAAGAAAAGGAGACGGAAAAGTAGGACTGAAATTTGTGCTGTAAAATAAATTAACTACTTAATACCGTTCAAAGGTTAAAATATCAACTAACAAGAAACAAATTTACCTTACCAGATTATTGTTATTTTAGAAAAACGGCAAGACGTTGCTCGGAATCACCACCAATAACCAAGTTATAGGTGAACTCCAAACGTGATGCTGACTTATAAACGCCAGAGCCACCAACTTCCCAATCACTGCCAACATTCTGGCTTTCAATTGTTACCGTTTTACCTGTAACAAGACCTGTAACTTCATCACCTGAACCGGCAAAATTACTCAAAATCACCTCTGTTGAATTAAGCGGATTCTTGGTGATGGTAACTTCATAATTCAATTTCAAGGCATTGTCGCTCACCGACCATGTTCCAACGAACGCTGAAGCAGGATCAGTTTCATCTGGAATTACATCCTCGTCGATTGCGCATCCTGAAAGCAACACTAAAAACAAAATCGAAATAAGCTGAAGTTTTTTCATAATTATGGTTTTAGAAATCCTGTTGAATGAGAATTTTTTTGTGAATGAACTGACTACCAGCTTCAAGTTCCAGAAGATAATTCCCTGCTGGTAGTTGCTGAACATTTATTTTAATCTGATGATTACCAGCTTCATACTTCTTCTGAGAAACCTCATTTAAAACTGCCCGACCATGAATATCTCTGAGTGTTAATGTTACGATCTCCTGTTTAGAAAGATCAAATGAAACATTTATCTCGCTTTTGCTTGGGTTTGGAAAGGTCTTAACATTAAAAGCATCTGTGATTTTCATCTCGTTTTGATGAACAAGAGCACCCCCGGCATTCAAAACAGCTTCAGTAATATTGGCATAACTAGGTTCCCAAACATGTTGGGCAGCGATAGTTTTATCAGGCATAATGACAATAACGGTTGGGTAAGCTGCAACGAGATAATTCTCAAAAACGATGTTGCCTCCTCCATCTAATCCACTTGCACTAGGCAATGTGATATTGAACAAAGAGTCAAAGAAAATGACATCTGGATTTGTTCCATTATAATTTATTCCAAGAAAAAATACATTTCCATTATTGGAACCAAAGCTTTCGTAAGCCATCTCAAAATCGTAAGCAAACGTTTGGCAGGGCCCGCAGGAAGTTGAGAAAAAATCGACTACAACTATTTTACCTTCAGCTAATAAAGGATATAGTTGAATGATATCGCCTTTTAATGTTTTAACACTAAAATCGGGAGCTGTTGTATGCGGAGTTTGCGAATACATGTTTCCTAAAAATAAAAACAAAAGGAAAACTATTATGAAGTTTTTTAATGACATAAGAAATGACTTTTATTGTGAACTTTTCACAAAAGTAATCAACTGTATGAATAAGTCAAGCAAACAAAGTGTTAAATCATGCGTTTAGAATGGCCTTAATTTTATCAGCCAATCTACTGGCCCCAATTCTGAACCACTGATTATGAAGCCACTGCTCCCCAACAACCTCTTTCACAAGTTTATAGTAAAGCATAGCATCTTCTGGTTCAGCAATACCACCTGCAGGTTTAAAACCCACTTGAATTCCAGTTTGTTGATAGTATTCAAGGATGGTATCAAGCATTACAACTGATGCTTCCGCAGTAGCGGCCGGCTGAATTTTTCCTGTAGATGTTTTTAAAAAATCGGCTCCCCCCTCTAAAGCAAGCTCGCTGGCTTTTCGGATGAGATCAATTGATTTTAATTCACCTGTCTCCAAAATTACTTTTAGTCTGGCTTCTCCACAAGCTGCTTTAACAGCTTTAATTTCATCCAAAACTGTGGCATAATCATCTTCAAGCATTTTTCCACGAGAAATGACCATATCAATCTCATCAGCACCTTCGTTTGCAACCCAGCTGACTTCAGCGAGTTTCAGATGAAGAGGCAGCTGCCCTGATGGGAAAGCACATGCTACTGTAGCTACTTCAATGTCAGTGCCTTCTAATAATTCTTTGGCTTGTTTTACAAATGGCATATACACACATACTGCGGCAACTGTTTCATTGTAATCCGCAGTTATTGAAGACTTTGCCTTTTCGCATAATTCCTCAATTTTCTGTTTGTTATCGGAGCCCTCCAATGTTGTAAGGTCAATACAATTATAAATCGTCCGAAAAGCTTGTTTCTGAGATTCATGCTCCAGCTGATTCTGGTTAATTCTAGTAATCCTTTCGGCTATGGTTTCCTTGGTTTGAGAATAATGCTGGAATTTCATTTATAAGTTTTTTGCAAAAATACATAAAGGTTTTTCATTTTCTTGTTAATAACAGTTGTGAAGAGAAAATCACTCTTCGATTTCGAAGATTCACTCTTCGATTTCGAAGACTCACTCTTCGATTTCGAAGAGAAAGAAGTATTAAATAATCGCCATAAAAAATTTCTTCAGAAAAGAAATAATCATAATAACTTGTTTTTCAATCCATTATATCAATAGAAGAAACTGATTCCCATTTTGGCACGTTAATTGAAACAGAAAGAATCAAAGTGAAAGTAAAATGTTTGGCTTAAAACTCACACCTGCGGAAAAAAGCAAAATTCAAAAGTATCACAAGTACTTTAAGTGTAACAGGTGTGGGTATATTTCTGTAATTAAAGATGCCGTTTGTCCTATTTGTACCAAAGACGGTTTTGCAATTAAATTGAAATAAAGACATGAAGATTAACGAATCGTACACAAAACAGGAACTAAACTCACAAGGATTAGTTGAATATCCTGCAAAGGATATCAAAGCAAAAGTTTATTTAAACGGCACAAAAGTTTATTTTTTCGAACTTGATAACAACCATCAAAGTTTCCGCTTGTATTCCATCATCAATAAGCGATCATTCTTTCTTTAACCTCTTAGTAGTTTCCCCCATCAGCGGGGAGTAAGTGCAAAGCAGCCCGCCAAAAAAACCCGTCACAGCCCTGTTTCGGGTTTTTTTATGAAAATGTCTCACCTAAAAAGATGAGACATTTTCATTTGTATCTATTATAAAATCAGAGATTTATATTAGGTATTAATAATCAGCATCACGACCGGATATGTGCAACATCCCTTTAATCAGCTGATTGAAATCATCTGACTCAAGCAATTCTTCGAGGGTAAGAATCATCCTGTACTGCCACTTATTCTCAGGGTCACTGGGTACGTTAATGCGCTCTTTGTCGGTTTGATCCCATCGAAGACTTCCGTCCATTGAAATCAAATCCTGAAGAGGGAAAATTGTCCACATTGCAGGTGAATGCAGATGTTGGTTTATGATTTCCTGACACACCCATGGCTCAGCAAAATAGGGTACCTGATCATTATGGCCCAGACTATTGTGATAAAACCGTTGTGTTTTAGCCTTATCTTCCTCCCACCATCCGCGAATTGTTGACATGTCATGTGTTGATGTAGTGCAAACGCTCAAATAAGGTGCATCAGCTGGATGAGCAAATTCGACGCGCGGATTTTTTGGCATTCTCTGAATCTCAAGACTAAGTATGTTGAGTGCTTTCATTACCTCGGGAACATTATCAGGAACCATCCCAAGATCTTCGCCGCAAACGAGCATATTTGAAGCTGCAACTATGGCAGGCAATTTAGCCATAGCGTGGGATTTCCAGAACTCTTCGTGCCGTTTATAAAAGAAATGAATATACAAATCATTGAGAATGTTCTTCTTATACTCTTCCAAATCACGGTATGAATAGGTAAAATGAAATGCAATACGAGGGTGATAGGAAGGATAATTAGCATATGGATCTTTGATAAATAGCACTTCATTAAGCAATGACATCAACCCATCCCGTATAATAATTTGCTTATCGCCTATCTCTTTGGTCAGACCCTGTGGAGAAAAATGATTATAGATTTTCCGTTGTGTGTTAAAAGCCGGTTTTAGCTCATACTGATCATAATCAATTTCAACTAGGTAATTTCTTCTTACCTCATCGGTGTATTCGCCAAAGAAATCGTGAAGAAAATATCCTCTGATATAAGGTTTTACAAAGCGGTCTTCATCAAACCATAAACCCCAATCTTCAATCTCTGAAGAGGACATTGGTAACCCTGGCTTGAAATAACCTAATAAACCATGCAGTGCATTTTGAGGGATTTCCCAAATCCGAAAAAAGCCCAAAATATGATCGATGCGATAGGCGTCAAAATATTTTTCCATCATCACCAATCTTTTGCGCCACCAAGCATACCCATCTTTTGCCATCACATCCCAATTATAGGTTGGGAAGCCCCAGTTCTGACCCATCATGGCAAAATCATCAGGAGGAGCACCGGCTTGTCCGTCAAGGTTGAAAAGCAAAGGCTCGGTCCAAGCTTCGATACTGTTTGGGCTAATACCAATTGGGATATCACCTTTCAGCCCAACACCTTTCGAATGTGCATAGTTCACAACTTCACGCAGTTGTTTATCAAGATGATACTGTTGAAAATAGTGAACAGCAATATGTTCATGAAATGGTTGTGCAACATCAGTCAATGCTGCAATCTGGTCGGGGTTAAAGGTTGCATAGTCGCCCCATTGCCTGAAATCGCTGGTTTTAAACTGGTCTCGTAAGTAGCAGAATGCAGCATATGGAACCAACCATTCCTTATTCTCATTGAAGAAAAGCTTGAATTCAGATGTCTTGGAAAGCTCATTCCAGTTTTGATCAAAAATAAGTTTAAAATATCGTGCCTTTGCTTTAGTGACCTCTACGTAATCGACATGTGGCTTGGCGTTAAGCTCCTTTTGCAGTTTATTGAACTCTTTCATGAGCTTTTTATCATTCAATATACCAAGAGCCGGAAGATGCAGATACATTGGATGAAGTGCCATTACTGTAATTGACTTGTATGGATAAGAGTCAAGCCACGAGTGGGTTGCTACAGTTTCGTTGATAGGCAGAACCTGAATCATTCTAAGACTGGTTTTTTCGCACCAATCGACTAATTTCTTTAAATCGTTGAATTCTCCGACACCAAAACTATCCTCGGTTCGCAGGGAGAATACCGGCATTGCCACGCCGGCACCTTTCCACTGACCAACAGGATATTTAAAATGTTCGTCATTAATAATGGTAACCGAATTTGGTTCTTGTAAAAAGGCTTGAAACAAAAATCGGTTTTCGCCTTCTTCCCAGGTTACAACTCTTTGATCTGAAAGCCTGACTATCATATATTTATAGGTGATAGTCCGATTAAAATCCTTTCCATCAACCTCAAACTCCCATTTTGGATAATTTTGGTTGCTCATGATAACAGGCTTCTGCCAATCGCCTAGAGCTGCAATGCTACCACTTATGGCTATTGCATAACCCACCCCTACTCTTGGGGCAAGCAGGGTAAAACGCAAGATTTTTCCGGATGTCACCTCAGATTGCTGGGAAGTTATCTCAGCAGGCTTCATGATTACTTCAGTGAACACTTTTGTGAGCATCACCCTTTCCGGATCAATCACCGGATGGAAATAATCTTTAACAACAATTTTTGCATATGTGGAAGTTAAAAGCGAACGATTATCCCCTCCTTCCCATGTTGTAAAACCATTTGCATCCCTGATCACATATTTGTATTCAAAGAATGCAGCATCAGGACCATCAATTTCAACTGACCACTCATCATTACCTATGTAATTCATAGCAACAATTTGGTCAATGTCCCAGCTACCGAGACATGGATCTGATCCTGATACATAGGCAATTTGGCCCCAATTGCTCTTATATTGCAGGTTAAACAGTAATTTCATAACGTTTCTTTTGGGTTAGTGATAAATAGCATGTAAATTTCGCCAATTTTGATATGAAGTGCAAGTAAAATGAAAAATAATTATGCAAAACGTTAAGATCACGATTGCAATAAATTTTAGATGGTTACATTACCATATTTTTTATTATAACTCCGGTTCAGAGGTTCCCTTTAGAAGAAGTTCGAGTGCCAGATCGGCCTGCATGTTAGCAACAATTCCAACCCTTGGTGCCAATGGTGGAAGTTCGAAATCAATCTCTGATTGCGAATCTCCGCAAACAAAAATATTCTCTGTCCATTTGATCCGTTTCAATAATTCAAATTTGCCAAATCCAGCCATGCCATTTCCAACAATCAAAGGGATATTTGGCAACTCATTTATGAACGTTTCCACAATCATTGCTTTTGCGTCGGCAGAGTCAAATGCCTCAATAACAAGATCGCAGCCATTAAACACCTGTTGAATCGTATGTGATTCTAATTTTATATTATGAATAATAATTTCTAATTCAGGTCGAATCGCATGCAAATTCGCAGCAAGAGCATTCACTTTCTTTTCACCAATTTGATGGAAAAAGTAAAATTGTCTGTTCAGATTTGATTCAACCACATGATCAAAATCGGCTATTACAAGTTGCCCAATTCCTGTTCGAGCCAAGGCAACAGCCGCATTTGACCCCAATCCACCGCATCCTGCAATACCAACTTTTTTGTGTGCTAATACATCCTTAATTGTTTCAAAATTCATAATTCTGCAAATTGTCGCAACAAAGTTAACAAATGAAGTTTACTTCAAATTTATAATCTTTCTAAATACACTATCTAAACCAAACACAGGCAACTCATTAAGCAAAAAGTGTACGATATGCAAAAAATTGCATATTGCTATCAATGAATCATTTAGCATACTATTACAAAAGAAAAAAGTATTTTTGTGAAAATAATAACAAAACTTTAAGATAAGAATATATGGAATTAACCGAAATTCTGAAAAGCCACAAAACCTTAGTGAGCTGGCCATTTGAGTGGGTTGCTCTGGATAAGGGTTATACTGACAGGACACTTTATGTCAACTTGTCGAAAAATGAAATAATGGCAAAAACAGTCCCCCAATTGATGAAAGAGAAATTTATTGGTGGTAGAGGATATGGGTTGAAATTATTGTGGGACGCTACAAAACCTGACACAAAATGGGACGATCCCAAAAATGAAATAATCATTGCTTCAGGCCCAATTGCCGGAATTACACAATATTCAGGTACAGGCAAGTCGATTTGTGTAAGTATTTCACCACAAACAAATTCAGTGATGGACAGTAATGTTGGTGGATATTTTGGCCCATTTCTTAAATTTTCTGGTTTTGATGCAATTGAACTTCAGGGTAAAGCTGATCGGGATGTCATCATTTTTATTGATGGTGTTAACCATAAAATAGAGATAATTGAGGCTCCGCTGGAACCTGTTGACAGTCATGAACTCGCAGAAATGCTTACTGAAATGTTTGCAGATGAGGAAAAAGACAAAAAAAATGTTGCTGTAGTTTCGGCTGGTACTGCAGCTGACTATTCTCTTATTGGCATGTTAAATTTCAGTTTTTATGATTCCAAGCGTAAAAAAGTTCGACTGAAACAAGCTGGTAGAGGTGGGATCGGAACAGTTTTCAGAAATAAACACATCAAGGCATTAGTTGCAAAAGTTCCAGGCGTGAAAGGCAATCTAAACAATGTCGTAGATTTAAAACCGATCATGGAACGCGGACAACGTTTCAATCGTGAGATGCGCGAACTGGATGATAGTCAAGCCGAAATGCGCACCAAGGGAACAGCACACTTAACCAATGTAATGAACGATTATGATCTTCTACCCGTTCATAATTTCAAATTTGGCAGTCACCCCGAAGCTATAAAAATACATGGAGAGGTTTGGAAATCTAAATTCACCCAAGGCATTCCTGATGGGTGCTGGATTGGTTGCAACATGGCCTGCGCCAAAGGTATTGATGATTACAAATTACGAACCGGACCATATAAAGATCAGGTTGTTATTGTTGATGGTCCTGAATATGAAACAACATCATCATTAGGATCGATTGCAGGAATTTTCAATCCTGACTTCACAATTGAGGCCAACTTTTATTGCGACACATATGGAATCTGTACCATCACTTGGGGAACAATCCTGGGCTTTTTGATGGAATGTTATGAAAACGGTATTTTAAATGAAGAACGCACAGAGGGATTGAAGCTTAGCTTTGGAAATGCTGATGCAGCAATGGATCTTCTTCATCAACTGGGCCGTGGCGAAGGATTTGGAATAATCGCAGGTAAAGGCGTTAGAAAACTCAAAGAATTGTTTGCCGAAAAAGGTTGGGGCGATGCCAAATTTATGCAGGATATCGGCATGGAAAATAAAGGGCTTGAGTATTCACAATATGTTAGTAAAGAATCTCTTGCACAACAAGGTGGTTATGCAATGACCAATAAAGGTCCACAACATGATGAAGCCTGGCTGATTTTCATGGATATGGTTAACAATCAAATCCCTACGTTTGAAGCAAAAGCTGAGGCATTGCATTACTTTCCAATGTTTAGAACCTGGTTTGGTCTTGTAGGTTTGTGCAAACTTCCATGGAATGATGTTGAACCAGAAAACAATCACGAAACAAGCGAACCTGCCAAAGTTCCGGAACATGTTGACAACTATGTCACAATTTACAAAGCTGTGACGGGAAAAGAATTTGATAAGCATGAAATGATTCGCATGTCGGAAAGGGTATATAACTTTCAACGAATTTTCAATCTTCGAAGAGGTTATGGTATTCGCAAATATGATGCTCAGCCATACCGTGCCGCTGGACCAGTAACCGCTGAAGAATATCTCTCACGTGCCGAACGCTATGACAAACAGCTTCTGGAGCTTGTTGGTTACGACCCGGCTGGTAAATCAGTGGAAGAAAAAATGGCTAAGATGCGTGAATACCGCGAGAACCGTTACGAACAGCTATTGGATGCTGTTTATAAACGTCGCGGCTGGACAAAAAATGGTGTGCCAAAGATTTCCCATCTGAAAGATCTGGGCATGGATTTACCTGAACTTATCGAGTTAGTTACTCCTTATCAGGAAGATTAATAGTACGAAACCTACCGAAAGCTGTTATCATTTGATAGCAGCTTTTTTTTCGTTATAAGGTTGCGTTGGCGAATCGAAAGCCTACATAATTATTTATTATAACGTTGAATATCAATAGTTAAACATATTTAAATTTTAGTCAACTTTAAACTCAATAACGAACGCTATTTTTCAGTTAAGAATCGATTTCTGATTAAATATGTCTAAACCGTTTTAGCAAAAACTTTACCTTTGCCTTAAGATTATCGTCATGACAAAGAAAACCTCCCTTGCAGACATAGCACTTAGCCTGGGTGTATCTAAAACCCTGGTTTCTTTGGTTATTAACAACAAAGCAACAGAGCATGGAATAAGTGCTGAAACACAACTCAAAGTAAAAGAAAAAATAAAGGAATTGAATTTTCAGCCAAACGTGTTGGCGCAAGGTTTTCGTACTGGCAAAACCAAAACAATAGGACTGATTGTTAGTGATATATCAAATATTTTCTATGCACGTATTGCTCGAAATATCGAAGATTATGCATGGCACAAAGGCTACAGTGTAGTAATATGTAGTTCAGATGAAGATCCAAATAAAGAAGAAGAACAGATTAAGCTTTTGCTAAACAGAAAAGTTGACGGATTAATTATTTCATCCTCGCAGGATAAGGCAGATTCTTTTAATCTGCTCAATGAAACTGAAGTACCACATGTTTTAATCGACCGTTGCTTCAGTGAGATGAAATCACCTCATGTAACGGTAGATAATTATGGAGGTGCAAGAATGGCAGCACGTCATCTGCTTTCGCAGGGAATGAAAAATTTTGCAATTATTTCAATTTCGCCTGAGCACATCTCGACTATAAGTGACCGATTAGATGGGTTTCAATCAGCACTCAAAGAAGTTGGTTGCGTCATTCCTGAATCCTGGAATATTAAAGCTCCTTTCGATAAGATGGAAAGTGTTATTAATGAGTCTATTATAAAAATGTACCAGACCGGAAAAATGCCTGAAGCCATCTTCACATTAAATAACAATCTTACATCAACCTGTCTTAAATATCTTCGAAAATTATCGATCAAAGTACCTGATGAAGTAGCTCTTATTGGTTTTGATGATTTGAAATATTTTGAATATACCCAACCATCTATATCGGCTATTGAGCAGCCCATTGACAGAATTTGCGAACGTGCTTTTGACCTGCTCTACAAGCAACTCACAAAACAGGAAATCCCTTCAGAAGAAAGATCGGTAATTTTACCAGTGGATATCATAATCAGAGAATCGTCAGTTAAATCGAAGGAGGTTTGACTGAAAAAGAGCAATGTTTAGAGTGTAATGCATTTTCAAAAAACGATTGTATAAAATTTAAAATGCTTCCAAAATCAGATGCTTCGGTGCTTAATTACCTTCTAAAAATCAACCTGTTTTAGCAAAATAACTGATCATATAAATTTGAGTTTTACAATAATTCGTTTTTAACTCAATAGCTTTTTGTACCTTTGCGCCGCTTAACCGGCACTCCAGCCTCTGGAACGCCAATTACATTTAAATCTATAGTTAATTAACTAAATTTCATAAACTTATGTCAGAAAAACTTTCAGCCACTATTGCACCAGGTGTTGCAAGTGGTGATGCTTTACAAGAGATTTTTAAAGCTGCAAAATCGGGTCGTTTTGCTATGCCAGCCGTAAATGTTATTGGTACTAACTCCATCAATGCAGTGCTTGAGGCTGCAAAAACTGTTAACTCACCAGTAATCATACAATTTTCAAATGGTGGCGCTCATTTTTATGCAGGTAAAGGTCTTTCGAACAGCGGTGAAAAAGCTGCTATTGCAGGAGCCATAAGCGGAGCTTACCATGTGCATCAGATTGCTGCTATGTATGGCATTCCGGTTATTTTGCATACTGACCACGCTGCAAAAAAACTTTTACCCTGGATAGATGGCTTACTTGATGCAGGTGAGAAATTTTTCGCCCAGCACGGAAAACCTCTTTTCAGTTCCCATATGCTCGACCTCTCAGAAGAGCCTCTGGAAGAAAACCTTGAAATCAGCAAACGTTATCTAGAACGGATGTCGAAAATGGGAATGACACTTGAGATTGAGTTAGGTATTACAGGTGGTGAAGAAGATGGCGTGGATAACAGTAATGTTGACAGTTCAAAACTCTATACCCAACCCGAAGAAGTTGGTCGCGCTTATGAAGTTCTGAGCTCCGTAAGCGATCGTTTTACGATTGCTGCAGCTTTTGGCAATGTTCATGGTGTTTATAAACCGGGTAATGTAAAACTTCAGCCAAAAATTCTTCGTAATTCTCAGGAATTTATCCAGAAAATATATGTTACTGCCGAAAACCCTGTAAACTTTGTTTTCCATGGCGGATCAGGATCAGAACCTGAGTTAATAAGGGAATCACTTGATTATGGTGTTGTTAAAATGAATATTGACACTGATACACAGTGGGCTTATTGGGATGGAATTCGTAAGTTTGACATCAAATACCACGATTATCTCCAGAGTCAGATAGGGAATCCAGAAGGTCCGGACAGTCCTAACAAAAAATATTATGACCCGCGTAAATGGTTACGTGAAGGCGAAGTAGCGGTAATTGAACGCTTGAAAATTGCGTTTGAAGATCTGAATTGCCTTAACCGGTACTAATTATTCGAATTGACAAAAAAAACCACCTTCGGGTGGTTTTTTGTTTTAATACTTGAATTTTTTTCGTTTTTGTTATACTTTTGAAAATCATTCATTCAGTAATGATTTGATCTACATATTTATAAATCATGAAATACAAACTCAAGTCCGTTTTCATACCGCTCTTAACTACTTTATTTGCGATTTTTTTGTTGCTAAATATCACTGTTAAAGCACAAAGTCCCCAGGGTGAAATAATTTTTGATAGTCTGGATTTTAAAATTCTGCGGGTATGGGGCACACATGCCGAGAGGGGTTATGCATATGGATACATTGCTGGATATCAGATCAATAGCATGATCATCAATTACATAAAACCGGCTTTCGGAGCTAATTACACAACCGCTCGAAACTATGTTTTGGCAGGAACACATTTTCAAATAGAAGAAAACTATTCTAATGAGGCATCCGCAATAATTGAAGGCATGAATGCTTCAGGAAACAACCCTGACGGGCTCGATGCCATAGACATTTTGGTTGGCAATTGTATGCTTGACATTCAGGGTTTGATGGGAAAGAATTCCGGTTTAGGTTGTTCAAGTTTAATGAGTTGGGGAGATGCGACCAGCGGGACCGACTTGAATGGAGAGGCTATCGTTACACGTCACCTTGACTGGTATAGTAACTCAACACTTTTAAATAATCATTTGCTGATAGTCCATCAGCCTTCGGAATCCAACGAGCAAAACTGGATGATGGTCGGTTTTGCCGGAATGGTTGGAGCACTTTCAGGTGTAAACAACCAAATGGGTATATTTCAACATGTTATGAGTGACTATAATGGAAGCGGACAACCAAATAAACAATATAAACCAATTTGGCTGGCAATGCGACAGGCAATTGAACAGACTGATTACAATAACGATGGCTTTAATAATGTATTAGATGTAAAACAATCGTTCGATGACTCCCCAAATGGTTTTGCAGGCGGCTATCTGATTACTACGGTAGCTAACGGAACTTCAATTGATAGCTTAACAGCACATGTTTCAGAATTAACTCCCTCATCTCCAACACATATATATCGAACAAACAGTTATCCTGACAGCATTCCTGGCGATAATCTTTATTGTGCCAATTATCAAATTGCCCGAAATGACTTAATGCATTTCTGCAGCCGTTACAATGCAATTCGTAATCATATTGGCAATGGTACTTTTTTAGGGTTGGAGGAGAGTTGGGATCTCATGCGCGACTGGTCACATCAAAGCAATAATATACAGGTGATGCAATTCGCACCTTCAAAACATCATTTCCGAATTGGAGTAAAAAAAACACAGCCAGCTTATCTTGTTGATTTTATTGATCTTGACCTTAATGAATTACTAAACACAACAACCTCAGTTTCACAAATAAAATCAGACCCGGCAATCCTGCTTTATCCTAATCCGGGTAAAGATCAGATAAATTTCGAAAACCTTCCTCTTTCATCATTACCCTATCAGGTTCAGATAGTAAATGGCAGCGGATTAGTTGTTGAAGAAATCGAATTCAGTGGCCGACAATCCGCATATGAATTGCCAATCACACATTTGAAGAAGGGTATCTACCTGGTCAAGATTCAAAGTCCTTATCACGCATTTCAACAGAAAATCGTGAAGTACTGATAAAACTTTCACTGGTTCTAAATGGATATGGAGTTTTTGGCTGACTGAAAAATAAAACAGTCCATTGGAATTTTAGGAAGAAAGACGCTTTCTGAAAACAAAAAAAACTATATCTAAATAATTTAAGTGTTTCAACTAAATAAGGGATTATATTTGGCATGATAACTGGAAATTGACATTGATCATTTGGCACTTCTGTTTTGATTTTTTAAAACATAACGATGAAAACACGTCAGCTCATTAGTTTTGTGATCACCCCCCTGCTTATTACCGGGATCATGCTGTTTTTTGATTTTGATCCGGCAAATCCAGCAATCACTACCACGTTTTGTGTGGCCTTATTAATGGCTGTATGGTGGATTACAGAAGTTGTGCCACTAGCTGTTACATCGTTACTTCCTGTAGCTCTTTTCCCGCTTTTTGGAATTATGGACGGAAAAGACGTTGCTTCGGCATATTTTAATGATGTAATTTTCCTATTCATGGGAGGATTTCTTGTTGCTCTCGCCATGGAAAGATGGAACCTTCACCGTCGCATCGCGCTTTACATTTTATCACTTACAGGAACAAGTCCGGCAAGAATTTTATTTGGATTTATGTTCTCATCATTCTTTATATCCATGTGGATTTCCAATACTGCAACAGTGATGATGTTGTTGCCAATAACACTTTCTATCATACGGCAACTGGATGATTATATGAAAGTTGAAAGCTCATCACGCTTTAGTGTCGGATTACTACTTGGTATTGCATACAGTGCCTCAATAGGTGGAATGGCTACATTAGTTGGCACACCGCCAAACTTATCTCTGGTAAGAATCTATCATATCTATTTCCCCGATGCAGCTGAAATAGCTTTCTCTCAATGGATAATATTTGCATTGCCAGTTAGCCTTATTCTTTTTTTGATTAGTTGGTTGCTCCTTTTTCTTCTCTTTCGTCCCATAAAAAATCAATGGAATGAGATAAACAAGAATACTTTTAGTTTACAGTTAAAGGAAATGGGGAAAATTAGTTTTGAAGAAACAATAGTGCTTATTGTTTTTATATTGCTTGCCTTGCTATGGCTTTTCCGTGTTGATTTAAACCTTGGTTCATTTTCAATTTCAGGTTGGTCGGGCTT
The DNA here is from genome assembly GCA_964463695.1 of uncultured Lentimicrobiaceae bacterium. GTDB lineage: Bacteria > Bacteroidota > Bacteroidia > Bacteroidales > F082 > JALNZU01. Next base: position 129,346 of record CAYXCZ010000005.1, read on the forward strand.
ATTTCCAAAAAGCAAGTTTATTAACGATGGTACTGTTGCAATTTTAATGGCGATTATCCTTTTCTTATTACCCTCGAAAAATGAGAAAGGTAAAAAACTGCTGGATTGGGAAACAGCTTCGAAATTACCCTGGCACATTTTATTGCTTTTTGGCGGCGGATTTGCATTGGCAACAGGTTTTAAAGAGTCAGGACTTTCGTTGTGGTTTGGCGAGCAGCTGTCGGCTGTTTCTACCTTACATCCAATAGTAATTATTCTGTTAATAGCCTTGGTAATGACCTTCCTAACTGAGCTAACCTCCAATACTGCAACAACAGAGATGATACTTCCGGTTTTAGCAGGTTTATCAATTACTTCTGAAATACATCCCCTTTTATTGATGATTCCGGCAACCATGTCGGCGTCAATGGCTTTTATGTTGCCGGTCGCCACACCACCAAACGCTATCATATTTGGCACTAACAGGATTAAAGTGAACCAAATGGCTCGAACAGGATTGATTTTAAATCTAATAGGTGCAGCAGTGATTACACTCATGATGTATTACTGGGGGCGATTTGTTTTCGACATAAACTAAGAAAAACAGCTGAATTTTTTTTATTCTTAGATCAACTCTTTTTCTTCTTGAATCATTAGTTAACGTGTCAACTTTGTTACGCTTCCAACACTTGCATAAAATCTTTGCGTGATTTACTGAATTTGATACGCAATCCCACCAAACTGACATAAGATTTTTGGATGAAGCAAAAGGCTTTACTAGGTTTGATCAAATTTTAGAAAACTTTTAAAACCCTTAAAACTTAATTTGTATGTCAGCACATTTTGAAAAAAAATTAAACGATTTCATGGCAAAAGTTATCGCCAAAAACCCAAGTGAAATCGAATTCCACCAAGCCGTACATGAAGTTGTTGAATCGTTGATTCCTTATATTGAGGAGCATCCCCAATACAGCGAAGCCAAGATTCTGGAGCGTATGGTAGAGCCTGAAAGAGTCATTCTTTTCCGTGTACCATGGCTTGATGATAAAGGCGAAGTGCAAATAAATAAAGGTTTCCGTATTGAAATGAACAGTGGCATCGGGCCCTACAAAGGCGGACTTCGTTTTCACCCAACAGTAAATCTTGGAATTTTAAAGTTCCTTGCATTTGAGCAGGTATTTAAAAACTCACTAACAACATTACCCATGGGTGGTGGTAAAGGCGGATCTGATTTCGATCCTAAAGGCAAGTCCGACAACGAAGTAATGCGTTTCTGTCAAAGTTTTATGTCAGAATTATTTCGTCATATAGGACCAAATACCGATGTTCCTGCAGGCGACATTGGAGTTGGCGGACGTGAAATTGGATATTTATTTGGCCAATACAAAAGATTGCGCAACGAGTTTACTGGAGTGCTCACTGGAAAAGGTCTTGAATGGGGTGGCTCACTAATACGCCCTGAAGCAACAGGTTATGGCGCAACTTATTTTGCTGAAGAAATGCTTAAAACACGCGGCGATAGCCTAAAAGGTAAAATTGTAGCTGTTTCAGGATCTGGTAATGTTGCCCAATATGCTTGCGAAAAAGTGACAATGATGGGAGGCAAAGTTGTAACCCTAAGCGATTCAAATGGTTTTATTTATGATCCTGATGGTATTGATGCCGGAAAACTTGCTTTCGTTTTAAACCTGAAAAACGTAAAAAGAGGCCGTATCTCAGAATATGTAGCCAAATACCCGGCTTCAAGTTATCATGAAGGCGAACGTCCGTGGGGCGTAAAATGTGATGTCGCAATGCCTTGCGCTACTCAAAATGAGGTGAATGAAGATGAAGCCAAGCTTTTGGTAAAAAATGGTTGCTTTGTTGTTTCCGAAGGAGCAAACATGCCTTCAACACCTGAAGCCGTTGAAGTTTTTGTTAAGTCAAAGATTCTTTATGGCCCCGGAAAAGCAGCTAATGCTGGTGGCGTTTCTACCTCAGGCCTCGAAATGAGCCAAAACTCATTACGTTTATCATGGACGCGTGAAGAAGTAGATGCACGCCTGCATCAAATTATGAAAGATATTCATCAAACTTGCGTTAAATATGGTACACAACCCGATGGCACTATCAATTATGTGAATGGTGCAAACATCGGTGGTTTCGTAAAAGTTGCTGATGCTATGCTTGCTCAGGGATTGGTGTAATACATTGTTTGTGAACTAAGGGCGGCGGAGCAAACACTCCGCCGCTTTTTTTATACTCATATAAAGCCTGCTGATTGAAATAAAACATAAACCTTCGATTTTCATTGTTAAATATTTATCAATACTTTTGCAGCCCTAAACATCAACGCTAATTCAATGAAAAATGTCCCTATGGTTGACCTTGCTGGTCAATATCAAAAAATTAAACCTGAAGTAGACAGCGCTATCGCTGAAATTCTTACCAATACAAGCTTTATAAATGGACCTGCTGTCAGACAGTTCCAGGCAAATCTTGAAAAATACCTTGGCGCAAAACACGTCATTCCTTGTGCAAATGGAACTGATGCTTTGCAGGTAGCTATGATGGTTCTTGACCTTAAGCCAGGTGATGAAATTATCACTACTTCTTTCACATTTATTGCTACTGCCGAGGTTATTGCTTTATTGCAGCTGACTCCGGTACTTGTTGATGTTGATCCTGATACATTTAATATTGATCCTGATGCCATTGAGCGTGCCATTACGCCCAGGACAAAAGCAATAGTACCTGTTCATCTTTTTGGTCAATGCGCTGATATGGATCGTATTATGGAAATAGCCAAAGCGCACGATCTTTATGTAATTGAAGACAATGCACAGGCTATCGGAGCTGATTTTCATTCAATTGATGGAAGTATTCGCAAAGCCGGTACAATCGGGCATATTGGCTGCACATCATTCTTCCCTTCAAAAAATCTTGGCTGTTATGGCGATGGCGGAGCCATTTTCACTAATGATGATGCACTTGCAGATCAAATGCGTGTGGTTGTTAATCATGGAATGAAAGTTAGGTACTATCACGATTTTGTTGGTATTAATTCACGCCTCGATAGCATACAAGCAGCTGTGCTTGATATCAAACTAAAACGACTGGATGATTATGCTGCTTCACGACAATATGCAGCAAACTATTACAATACAGCCTTTGCTGGATGTGATAAACTCAAAACACCAGTTACAGCCTCATTTACTACACATGTTTTTCATCAGTATACCCTCGTGACACATTGCGTGAACAGGCAACAGTTGATGGATCATCTGCAGTCAAAAGGCATTTCAAGCGCTATTTATTATCCGGTGCCTTTACATCTTCAAAAAGCCTACCTCGATCCACGTTACAAAAAAGGTGATTTCCCTGTTACTGAGCAACTGAGCAAAACGGTGATTTCATTGCCTATTCATACCGAATTTGATGACGAGACACTCGAATATGTAACTTCCAGCGTTTTAGAATTTCTTAAATAATCAGGTATTACTCCTCTTTTGAGGCAGATAAAGAATGTCATGGATACACCGTATCTATGGCATTTTTTTATTTTTGCAGAAATTATTATTTAGAATGATTCTCTATAACAAAGAAAATAAAGAAATACTGAAAAAAAAGTTGAAGGATGAGTCCTACAAACGTATCACCTTATCTTTTTATAAATTTATCGAAATAGCTGATCCTCAATCATTCAGAGATGAGTTATATATTTCTTTGACTGAACTCAAGGTTTTCGGCAGAATATATGTTGCCCCTGAAGGTATAAACGCCCAAATAAGTGTGCCTGAACCATTAATTGAATCTTTTAAGAAATATACCGGCTCACAACCGTATATGCAGGGCATTTTATTGAATAAGGCTGTTGAAGACGACGGACAATCGTTTTATAAACTCAAAATATTGGTTAAACACAAGGTTCTTTCTGATGGGCTTATCAACAGCGAGTTTGACATTTACAATGTAGGTGAGCATCTTGATGCGCTTTCTTATAATCAGAAACTCAGCGAACCAAACACAGTTGTGATCGATCTTCGTAATCACTATGAACATGAAGTGGGTCATTTTGCAGGCGCCTTGCTGCCCGATGTCGATACATACAAAGAATCCATTCCGATAATTGTTGATATGCTTGAAAAACAACAGCCTGAAAATGTAATGCTCTATTGTACCGGAGGAATAAGGTGTGAAAAATTTTCTGCCTATCTAAAACATAAAGGTTTCAAAAACGTATTTCAGCTGAAAGGTGGAGTTATCAATTACGCACATCAGGTAAGAGAAGCTGGTTTGCAACCAAAGTTTATTGGAAAGAATTTTGTTTTTGATGACCGTATGGGAGAACGCGTAACTAACGACATTATAGCTCGTTGTCATCAATGCGGAGAACCGGCCGACACGCATAAAAACTGCGCAAATGAGGCATGTCACATGCTTTTTATTCAATGCGAAACATGTGCTGAAAAGCATCAGCATTGTTGTTCTGACGAATGTTTAACAACACATTTGATGCCTGATGAAATCCAAAAAGAAATAAGAAAAGGCAAAATTCACCCTAACGCGCATCATAAAAGTAAGTTCAGGGAATTAAAAACAAGCATTACTTAACTTAAGTTGTTATTCTTCTTCTTTTCTTCCAGGCAAACGAGCCATAACTATTGTTCCTATCAAACCAACAGCTAGAAGGATAATTCGGACATAGAAATTTTCTATAAAAACAAAGGCTGAGATCAGGATCATTGTCCACATCATGCTGATGGCTTTTATCTTTGTTCGAACGCTTACTCCTTTTTGATAATCCTTTATATAACCACCTAAGAATTTATGATTCAAGAGTTTGTTGTATAATTTTTCTGAACTCCGGGCATAAAGATAAGCTGAAAGCAAGACAAAAGATGTGGTTGGAAGACCTGGCACAACAATACCTATGATGCCTAAAGCAAGAGAAATGGATCCAAGAACAATCAACAGGGTTTTTTTCATTCAAAACAACTTCAACGACCTTTATAAAACTAAACTACAAAATAGCAACTATTCTTTGAAATGGTAGTATTTTAATCATCCGTATTAAGTCTTTTTAACCAGCAAGGGGAATTAAAGTTCATTCTTACTACAAATTTGATCTTGTTTTTACTAAAAATCGTTTCTGGCACAGTTTTAGTTAAATAATTAACAGTACAGCAAGTGCTGCAACTATTCAGTAAATCTTTGCATCTATAACCCAAATTCAAAAACAGATGAATTATCTACGTTTGATTATTTCTATTTTCTTTGTTGCGATAGCAGTGCAATTAAATGCGCAAGATATTATTTTGAAGAAGAATAATGAACTTATTAATTGTAAAATTAAAGAAGTTGGTCTTGATGAGATAAAATACATTTTGCCGGATCATCCTGCTGATTTGTTGTTTTCGATCGATAAGGATAATATTGATAAAATTGTTCTGGAAAACGGTATGGAAATGGTATTTAAAAAAGCCATGACTGACCCTGAAAATTATAAAGAAAACAAAAAAAACGCCCTCAAAATTGACTTTTTGTCGCCAATAACCGGAAATACCACCTTTGCCTATGAGCGAAGTCTGAAGCCTGGAAGAAGCATCGAAGGAACACTCGGCATCATTGGATTGGGAGCAAATATCGATGACAATAATGCCGGTGGCGCTTTTGTAAAATTTGGGATAAAATTTATTAAGGACCCCGACTATTATCTTAGGGGAATGCGTTATGCGCATATTTTAAAAGGCAGTTACATAAAACCTGAATTTGCTTTTGGGGCTTTTTCCCGAAACTATTATGATTGGCGTGAGTCATCTTATTATGATCAATGGGGTAACTGGATTTATGTTGAACCTAAAAAATCGCGTGAAACCGTTGTTTCAGGCACCTTGCAATTAGTTTTTGGCAAGCAATGGGTTTTTGACAACGTTTTTCTTGTTGATATGCATGCCGGAATAGGTTATGGTTTCAGCACTTCATCAAATGATTATTATGATGCGGGCTATCATTATGGTTATACGATAGCCCCTACAGAATTTCCAATGTCATTTTCAAGTGGTATCAAAATAGGATACCTGTTTAAATAGTCTTTTAGTATCTGTGTGTTGTTTGTGTGAGGCTGTTACCGAGGTGATAGCCTCTTTTTTTTTACTTATCTTTCATAAAGGTTTCGTAGAAATCCTGGCTGTACTCAGCCATGAGCGCTTCGGCTTTTTCAACCATTACGCGTGACCCAATAAAAAGTGGGGTTCGCTGGTGAATTTCCTTAATAGGGATATCCAAAATTCTTCTGAAGCCATCTGATGCCTTTCCTCCTGCTTGTTCTGCTAAAAAAGCAACAGGAATACATTCATACATCAAACGTAATTTCCCTTGAGGATTCTTTTTCGTTCCAGGGTAAATATAGATGCCTCCGCGCAGCATATTCCGATGAAAATCGGAAATCAGCGATCCGATATAACGCGTGGTATAAGGCCGGTTCGTTTCAGGATCATCTTCCTGGCAATACTTTATGTAGTGCTTAACGCCTTCTGGAAAATAAAGATAATTGGCCTCATTGATAGAATAAATATTTCCTAATTCGCTGATTTTCATATTCTCATGTGAAAGAATAAAGATTCCGCAAGTTGGATCATACGTAAAACCATTCACACCGTCGCCTGTAGTATAAACCATCATGGTAGAAGACCCATAAATAATGTATCCGCCACAAACCAGGTCGATTCCGCCATTCAATATTTCATCAAGGGTTACGAGTTTACCTGTTTCTTTACGTTTGTAAATAGCGAAAATTGTCCCGATTGGAACATTAACTTCAATATTTGAAGAGCCGTCAAGTGGATCAAGTGCAACAATGTATTTAGCATTCATGCCAATATTTCCATCAAAGATTACCACATCTTCGTTTTCTTCGGAGATAATTGCCGCGCACTGACGACCATTTCGAAGAGCTTTGATGAACTCATTGTTGGCGATTACATCCAACTTCTTTTGACTTTCACCCTGAACATTTACTGTACCTTCATAACCCAATATTTCAGCCAAACCAGCGCGATTAACATCACGGTTAACGATTTTTCCCGCAATTCCCATATCGTTCATCAAGCGAGAAAACTCACCTGTGGCATTACCATATTTCTCTTGTTGTTCCCAGATAAATTCAACTAAGGTCTTCATAACAAATGTTTTATAAGGTTTAAAAGGTAAGTGATTCAGAAGATTTCCTGTCAGCTTATCGCAAATATATTACTTTTGCGCTTCAAATCAAAATCGTGGCGACAATGATAAAAGTCTTCAAGTTTGGCGGGGCTTCGGTAAAAAATGCTGAAGCAGTACGAAACCTATCTCAAATACTGAAACAATTTTCAGATTCTTCAATTGTGATCGTTGTATCAGCCATGGGAAAAACAACCAACGCACTGGAAAAGCTCCTTGAAGCAGCTCGCGAAAAGGCGTCAGATTTTGATGTAAAGTTCGACCAGATTAAAGATTTTCATGTTCAAATAATTGATGAGCTTTTTGGTGAAAGTTCAGAATCGGTTAGACGAGAGCTTGAAACTTATTTCATTTCATTAAGGAAACATTTTACAGAAGCAGAATTAAATTGTTCAAATGATAAGTTGTATGATCAAACTGTGTCCTATGGTGAGTTAATTTCTTCATTCATCGTATTCGAATGGCTTAAATTTCAGCAATTCAAACTTAGGTTAATCGATGCACGTGAGTTTGTCATGACCGACCAAAACTACCGTTCGGCCAACATCCTTTGGGATGAAACGAGCAAACGAACAGAAACATTAAAAGCTGGTTTTACGATTCCGCAGATAGTGTTGACACAAGGGTTTATCGGTAGCGCTCCCGATCATTCAACAACAACACTTGGAAGAGAAGGCTCAGATTTCACCGCAGCTATTTTCGCATACTGCCTGAATGCTGAAGAGGTAATAATTTGGAAAGATGTACCTGGCTTGCTGAATGCCGATCCAAAACGTTTTGCAAACACTGTTAAATTGAATGGAATTTCATACAGTGAAGCGATTGAATTAGCTTATTACGGAGCAACAATCATTCATCCCAAAACAATAAAGCCCTTACAAAACAAGGGTATTCCACTTAAAATCAAATCATTCCTTGAACCGGAACTTTTACCATCTGTCATTAGCGAAAACAATTCATTTGATTCATCCGTACCATCATACATAATAAAAGACAATCAATTGCTGCTGAGTCTTAGTCCGCGGGATTTTTCATTTATGGATGAAGGATGCCTCCACACTATTTTCGGATTACTCAATGATTGGCATATTCATGTGAATTTGTTACAAACATCTGCGCTCAGTTTATCTATTTGTGTAGATTTTAAAACCGGCTTATCCGAAAAAATGCTGGAGTTGTTTGGTAGTGATTTTATTGTAAAATACAATCAGGGTCTCACCTTACTCACTATCAGGCATTATCAAAAAGCCCCTGTTGAGAGCTTCACGCAAGGAAAGACAATTCTTTTGGAACAGCGCAGCCGTACAACACTTCAGTTTGTTTATTCAGAAGATAGCAAACCTCAGAAACAGTAAAAGTGCTGATCATTTTCCTGCAAAATCGCCAGTTTCTATCGACCAGTCATTTCCAAAAAAACCACTAATTATAATTCCTTCCGGACCATCTTTCAACCACTCACTTTGAAAAATCATCAGGTCAGGGAAACCGGTAATGCCAGAAAAATAGTCATTTGGAGCAACCGAACGCATACCTTCATAACCTGTGCCTGCAATAACTCCAACACTTGTTTTGGGATTATCTGTTCGTGGATAAACAAAGTAACAGCCAAGGTTTTCACCTTCGAGACGACGATCTCCAAAAGTTATACTGCTTTTTTCAACCCTGACAGGACAAGCAATCAGCAGCTTGTCCCATGCCATATTATTGGCAGCGTTACCATAAATAATTACATTTCTGTCAAGGTACAGCTCCGAATTAAATGAAGTATCCGGAATAATATCTACTGAGCCATTTCCCCGGTATAAAAAGGTCTCTGCATCGAATCGGGCTTTATTCAGATACCATTCGTTTTCTTCAGAAGAGCCTTGAGTGGTATATACAAACAACATTTCATTATCAAAAGCCATTTTAAAGCTACCTGACCGAACAGGATTTTTCATCCAGCTATCCATTTCATCCAGCTGTTTCCACGCACCATCGATAAAATCCAACGTGATATCCATCCCTTTTTCGCAACGAACAGACTGGCCATTAAGAACCAGCAAAGGATTCTGATCAAAATTCAACTTACTGAAATTGAATGTTATACTCTGTATATTAGTGAGGTTAGCAACAACTGAATCATTCATTTTATCAATAATCGCATAGCTTTTTACCCAAGGAGTAATCTGTCGGTTTACACTGATCCAGTAATTTGTAGCAGAAACAGCAGGCGAAGAAGTGTAAAACTCAATATGATTAACTTCTGAATTCAAAGGAATTTTATTCTGGCGCAAAAAATCAAACAGAGGTGGCCAATCCATGCAATGATCACCATACCAATGCGACCCTCCGGGATATTCATAGTAGCTGAAATTGGTGTGAAACGCACCCAATTTTTCTCTCATTTTGCGAGCCTGTTCAACAGGTACAACATTATCAGCACCTCCATGAAGTATATAAACACCTGATTGTAAATAGTTTCTTGCCAGATCTAGTGTTCTTCCGGCAGATGCAGCCCTATAAATTATTTCGAAGTGGGGATTTGTTTTCGATAAGGTATCAGAGCCATCTTTCCTGTAACCTATAATATCAGGGTAGCCGGCTGCTGGTGCAAATGCAGCAAATTTGTCAGGATAGGTTGCCCCTAAAAACCAGCTTCCATGGCCCCCCATTGAATGGCCGGTCAGATAGGTTTGACTTGTATCAGTTGAAAATTGCATTCTGGCCTGATGAAGAACTTCCAGCGCGTCTTTTCTGCCCCATTCTTCCCAATTAAACCCAAAAGGACGGCGATTCGTTGGCGCAACTATATGTGCCCAGTCTTTTTGCTTGTATGCCCGGGTTTGGTTTGTCGCTTCAACTGATGCACCATGGGTTGATAAAACGAGTGCCTGTTTTGAATCAGCAGATAGACTTGGGGCAACACTGTAATATTGCACACTTCCATCAATGGAACTAATAAAGGTGCGTTCATGATGTTTTTCTGGAATTTGTTGCTTTAAGTCGATTTCCAGCTGATGAACCTTTTTCCCATCCGGATCGTTCACTGTCAAATTAGCTTTTATAGTCAGGTTGTTGTTAAACTCTTTTGGTGAGGGAACTTTAAATTTCACTTTACGTGTTGTCATTGAGATAACATAATCCATTGGCGTAGTGAGTGTTTCGCTCGTTTCGAGTTGACAGGTAATTGAATAACCTTGGAGCGATTCCCGATTACAATTGAGCAGACGAACAGCTCCCCATTCAGGTTCATTTTCATTTACAAGAATGGGAGAAAGTGTCATATCTCTCTTTGAGAGTTGAACAAGTTGACCGGGCAGAATAAGTTTGGCGCGGATGCGGGCAAATCTTCCGTAAAAAAATAAAAACTGATTCAGACCTTTTTTCAAAGTAACAGGAATTAGGGTGTAGCCATAATCGTAATGATCACCTTCGTGAGGCATCCCGTTGATGAAAGCCCGTGTATGACCCGTTGCATCAAGCAAAACCGTCATTTCTTTATCCGACTCCCATTCCATATATACATATGAGCGACTCTGATTCCCTGTAAATGAACCTGTTGAATCGGCTTTAATTGCCTCCCAAACTAAGGTATCTACATCGTTTCCCCATGTGACTATTTGATTTAATCCCTGAAATGGCCTTTCAAAAGTCCTTTTGGCTAACTGATAAGCTATAAAATCCTGAGGACCGGTCAACATCCCTGGTTTAACAGATTCACGCAACACCAGGGCATTGTTAAAAACATGGAGAATTTTACCTTCATCAGTCGTTACATTATGATCTTTACCAAAATATTCAACAATATTACCCTTATTCTGAGCGTGTATCTGAAGCTGGACAAGCAGTGTCAAAAACAGTAAAATCCCTGAAATAAAAAAACGTGATCTCATTTTAAAAGGAGTTTGATTATTGATTTACTTTGTAAAGTAAATCGGTTTAGCTGCAAAAGTAAACATCCATTTGATGCGATTCTCACAAAAAATTTCGTTTTAAAAGAATGATATGCTCTGAAAGCAACTTTGTGATTACTTTTTTCGTTTAACCTAAAAAACACATTGAAAATACTATAAAAATGATAAGCGCATCAAAAAGTAAGGTAGAAAAGGCTTTTTTGAATAATCGTTCACTTCCTCAAAATGTGAATATCCCCTATATAACTGTAGAAAATTTTCCAAAGCTAGGGCTTTTTACAGCATTGAGATTTCTTGAATGGGTATCGGAAAACCCCGATGGTGTGATAAGTTTACCAACAGGAAAAACGCCGGAATACTTCATTTCATGGACAAAAAAAATACTTGGTGGTTGGAACAACACAGAAATAGACCGGCTTTGTAAATCGCATGGTTTGGATATTTCGAAAAAACCACAGCTTTCCAATTTGCATTTTGTTCAAATAGATGAGTTCTATCCCATAAGTTCGATCCAGCATAACAGCTTTTTTAATTATGTGAATAAATATTATGTTGATGGTTTTGGGTTAGACCTGTCAAAAGGTTTGTTTATAAATTGCGATACCATTCCACTTGCTTTTGGAAAAAGTTATGAAGAGGTTTTCCCGGATAGCATTATTGACCTTGGTCTGCGCTACCGTGAACCGCAAACAAAAATTGAGTCGTTGCAGCGCGAATCGATTTTCCTGATTGACGATTGGTGTTCCGTTTATGAAGAAAAAATAAGGAAAAAAGAAGGAATTGGTTTTTTTCTGGGAGGTATTGGCCCTGATGGTCACATCGCTTTCAATACGCGTGGATCAGACCATCATTCAGCTACACGCCTGACATCAACAAATTTTGAAACTCAGGCTGTTGCAGCAGGCGATCTTGGAGGAATGGAGATAGCCAGGAAGCGGCTGGTGATAACAATAGGTTTAGAAACAATTACTTACAACCCGGCTTGTGTTGCAGTTATTTTTGCTGCAGGCGAGGCAAAAGCACCGATGGTGAAAGACGCACTCGAAAAACCCGTCTCAAATCTTTATCCAGCAAGCGTATTAACAAAACTTCCAAATGCGCGGTTTTATTTAACGCAGGGGGCAGCCTGCATGTTGGATGAAGTTCAGGAGCACTTTTACGACGAAGGTAGTTGGAGTCAGGAAAAAACCGACAGGGCAGTAATTGACCTTTGTAGCAAGTTGAATAAATTCGGCGATCGATTGGTTTTAGAGGATTTGAAAGGCGATAAATATTGCAGAAAAATCCCAAACCCCGGTCCCGACACAGTACCATCTGTGATTGAATCGGTGAAAAAGAAAATTTACAAAGGAATGGAACCTCTTGGAAATCATATATTTTATCACACAGGTCCACATCATGACGACATAATGCTTGGGTTGCTTCCACACATACACCGCCTGTCGAGGAATGAATCAAATAATTCGCATTTTGCTATTCTTACCTCTGGTTTCACGGCTGTTACTAATACTTTTTTAGAAAACTCGCTCGTAGATTTGATTCATTTTTTGGATAAAGATGCCATTCAAATGATTAAATATCCCGATTTTTTTGAAAGTGGTTATCAACTGAAACGTGACAAAGATGTTTATCACTATCTGATAAAAGTTGCATCGGGGCAGGCTGATGAGCGTAAGCGTGCCTTCTCGCACAGAATTGTTCGTATCCTTGTTGAGCTATGGGAAATAAAAAATGAACAACAACTTAGAAATCAAATAGATGAAATTATCACTTTTGTAAACAAAAGCTATAGCGGAGAAAAGTTACCACCAAGAATTCAAACACTTAAAGGAATGATCAGAGAGTTTGAAGAGGAACTTGTATGGGCATGTTTTGGAATAACAAGTAGCAATATCCACCATTTGCGCCTTGGATTTTATACTGGTGATATTTTTACGGAAAAACCCAATCGGGAGCGTGATGTAGAACCTGTTTTACAGCAGTTGAAAACAATCCGTCCAACAATTGTTAGTTTGGCTTTCGATCCTGAAGGCAGCGGACCCGATACGCATTATAAAGTTTTACAAGCAATTGCAGAGGCAATCAGAGAATGGTCGAAAGAAGCCGACTTGAGTAACTTACGTATTTGGGGTTATCGGAATGTTTGGTATCAGTTTCATCCTTCGGAAGCGACACACATTGTTCCGGTTTCGTTAAATGCCATGGGAGTAATGGATTCGGCCTTTACAAACAGCTACCTTAGTCAGGTAAACGCATCCTTTCCAAGCTATAGGCTCGATGGTAAATTTAGTGACCTCTCGAAAAAAATTTGGGTCGATCAGCTTCGGCAAGTGCAGTTGCTGCTTGGAAAACCTTTCTTTTATCAAAACGAAAGTCCTCGCCTGAGAACTACCCATGGGTTGCTTTATTTCAAAGAAATGAATGTCGAAGAGTTTCTGCAATCAGCGCGTGCGCTTGAAAAATCGATACAAGGAACTTAGGAAGAAGATTAGCTGTACATGAATTGAAAATGTTATAAAAAGTTGGTATACATTCTTTTAGTCAGTCTTATTCATATAATCAGAACAAATCTTTGCTCAGAAAACAGACATGATCTGTTTTGATTTTTTTCTTTGCAAAACCTTCCTAATTTCATTATATTTGTTGCAAGAAACTTCTCCTAAAACAAAATAAAAATCAAACCAGCAATATCCCAAATGTTTATAAGAAAACGATTAAGGAAAAAATTAACTGTTTAGCAAAAATTGATAGAAAGATTCTTTTATGAACATCAACCAACCCGGCCTTCTGATGTTTTTTTCAGCGGCTATCTCGTTATACTTATCTGTTTACGCATGGAAAAGAAAAAGTGATCCGGCAATATTTGCACTTTCCCTTCTACTTTTTGCTGCAGCGATCTGGTCGATAGGCTATGGCCTGGAAATCTCATCAGTTGATTTTGGTCAGATCAAATTCTTTGGCTTCATTGCTTATATTGGTATCACAACTACACCCATTTTATGGATGATTTTTGCAATACGGTATACTCAAAAGGATCAGTGGCTTACGAAAAAAATGGTTCTGCTATTCTTTAGCGTTCCTATACTTAGCTTGATAATGATTGCCACTAATGAATTTCACCATCTTTTTTATACTTCTGTGGCCTTCCATTTTGATGGCAAATACTATTTTCAGGAATTACATTATGGCCCGATATGGTATCTGCACGCCATATGGTCTTACCTCTCAGGTATTTTCGGAATGATCCTTTTTGCGAAGATGCTTTTGACCGCAGCAAAAGAAAATCGCTTAAAAATATCCTATTTTATTTTAGGTTCGCTGATGCCTTATGTTGTAAACTACTTCTATATCTCAGGAATAAGACCCTTTGGATTTTTAGACCTTACTCCTGTAGCGTTCATTTTTATGGGAGCCTTATTGGTTTTGGGAGCTCATAAAATTAAACTTTTCGACATCAAACCATTGGCTCTCAATTTGTTGTTCGACAATATCCACGATCCCATTTTTGTTTTAAACGAAAGTCGTCAGATTACCAACAGCAATCCTGCAGCACGACAATTAATGAAGGTTTTAAATGATAAAAAGGAAGAAAAATCAGAGAAATTTCAGCAGAAAACATCTGAAATAGCATTCCTGATCGATTCAATTGACACCGATTTTATTATCGACAATAAAACTTATTACCGAAGCTTATCAGAAATTAAGGTTGTCAATCAAAGATCAGCAGGTACACTCCTGATATTGCGCGATATCACAGAGGCAAAAAAAGCTGAAAAATCACTCGTTGAGAGTGAGAATCGTTTTCGTCTTATTCTTGAAAACATGCCCATACTTCTGAATGCTTTCGATGAAAATGGTCTTTTCATTGTATGGAACAAAGCCTGTGAAAAAAGTACAGGTTACTCTGCGCAGGAAATTATTGGCAATCCCAACGCAATGAGAATGCTTTATCCTGATGAGAATTACCTGAATAAGGTTATTCTTTCATCACAAAACAAAAATGCAAAGCAGAACACCTACGATTTGGTTTCTAAAAAGGGAGAAATCCGAACAATCACCTGGTTTGACACCTACCATTTCCTTAAGATACCTGGATGGAGCTCATGGGGCCTTGGAATCGATGTTACTGATAGTAAAAGAACTGAGGATGCACTTTTCATGAGCGAACAACAATTACGCGAACTGAATACATCGAAGGATAAATTTTTCTCCATTATAGCTCACGACCTCAGAAGTCCATTTAACAGCATTCTGGGGCTGAGTGATTTGCTTCTTGAATTTGTTAGGGAAGGAGATATGGACAGTCTGGAAAAATATATCGAAGTAATCCAAAAAACCTCAAAAAACACGTATGACCTGGTAGTGAATCTATTAGAATGGTCGCAATCTCAAATTGGCCGATTAGAGTTTAGCCCAGAATATATGGAACTTGTTTCCTTCATTGAAGAAGAGACCAAAGTGCTGCACGGTGTTGCACAAAGTAAAGGGATAACGATTGTCTCCGATTTTCCATCGAAGACACTCGTGTTTGCTGACAAGCATATGCTGAGTACAATTATTCGTAATTTATTGTCGAACGCAATAAAATTTTCACATCAGGGAGGTACAATCTTCTTAAAATCAAGCAAACAGCCAAAAGGATTGGCTATTCATATCATCGACCAAGGGATTGGCATTTCGCAAGCAGATGTAACTAAACTTTTTAAGCTTGAAGAAAACTTTACGACGAAAGGTACTCAAAATGAGAAAGGTACAGGTTTAGGGCTTCTGCTTTGCAAAGAATTTGTAGAAAAACACAATGGCCGTATTTGGGTCGAAAGTAAGCCTGGAAGCGGAAGTAATTTTAGTTTTACACTTCCTGTACTTTCAACCGAGTTATAAAATTTATCAGCATATCAATATTCGTTATGGAATCATATCATTTATTCTCACATGAAGAGTTGATTGAAGAACTACTGAAGACTCAGCATGAAGTTGATACTCTGAGGAAATCTTCTGAGGCACACACTGAATATGATGACTTTAAGGCATTCCTAAATTTCAAGCGCCTTACTGAGAATGTTTCTGATGTTGTTTTTACCTCAGATCTATCTTTCAATTTAACTTATGTAAGTCCTGTTATTCAGCGACTTACAGGAGAAACAGTGGAAGAGCATAAAAAAAAGAAGCTTGAAGAAAAACATCCAAAAGCAACCTTAGACCATTTTAGACAGCTTCTTGAGGAAGAGCTGCAAAATGAGATGCATCCTGATGCTGACAAAAACCGAACACGAATTGTTGAAGCAGAGATATATAAAGCAGATGGAAGTCTCATCGACATTTCGATGCATATTTCTTGTCTACGGGATACACACGATAAGCTTCAGGGATTCTTAGGGGTAATCAGAGATATTTCGGACATAAAAAAAACAGAAAGACAGCTTCAGCAAACCAAACAAACTTACGTTGACATTTTCAACACCTTGACAGAAGCCATTTATATTCTTGATGCAGATTTTACGTTTATTGAAGTTAATAAAG
>CAYXCZ010000006.1:0-11798 GCA_964463695.1 uncultured Lentimicrobiaceae bacterium
GACCCTCTGATTAACAGTCAGATGCTCTAACCAACTGAGCTAAGGAGGAGTGTTTTTCTCTATTGAGGGTGCAAAATTAAACCTTTTTTAAAAGTGTCCAAATATTTTTTTAAAAAAATACATTTTTTAGTATTGTCGGAATGACATAAAAAAAACAAAGCAGGCTAATGAACCTGCTTTGTTATGGATTTCAATAAGTTAAATTCTTAAAGTTTTACTGCTATTCCAAGGTTGAGGTAAGCAATACCTGTTCCAAGTTCAACCATTCCGGCAAACTTATCATTGAAATAGTAGCGTCCGCCAACATAAGCACTGAAAATACCTGCACTTCCGTTAGAGGAATAACCAATTTGAGTGGTTCCAATATCCTTTACAGATACAATGTTGTAGCCCAACAAAACCCCTGCATAGGTATCGAGTTTGTCAACCAATGGATAGTGGAATGATCCGCGTGCGCCAATGATGAAGTTGGTATATTTCCATCCCCATACATCTCCGCCCCAGCTTGATTCCCATTTAGCTGAAGAATAACCAACATATCCACCTACACCGATCGATCCAATGTCTAATACATCGTCTGCGACACCATATTCAAAGGATAACGAAATAGGGGGCATTTTGCTGGTGTAGCCAGATCCTGAATAAAGACCTGAAAGAAGACCAATGCCTAAATTTGCTACTTTGTCACCTTTACCAAAGGTGCTCTCCTGTGCGTTCAGTATTCCGCCAAACATCACAAACATCACAATTACGCTGATAATTTTTTTCATAAGGGTTGGATTAAATTTGATTAATAATTTAAATTAATTACGCAAAGGTATTACAGCCTTTAACAAAAGCAAATAAATTGACTTAAATTTTTTATGTTATAGTATTTAATAATTAACTCACAGTTAAACAGTATTTTAAGTAGTACATAGTTGAATTTGTTATATCGAAAAGTCATAAAAAAAGGATAGAAATTCAAAAGCGCATAAGTAAATTGACAATTTTGGATAACCAAATTGCTGTGAAAAGCTACTTAATCTGCGATTTTAAGCAGCAAAAAAGCACCATGTTTTCCTTGATATAACTCTTACATGGAGGCAATTTTTCTTCTGTTTGTTTGATATTATGAAGTAATGCGTATTTTTATCCAATCAAATTTGACCATTTAACGATGAGAGTCCTGAAAACAATTATAGCATTTATCATTAATTTTCTGATATTTAATGCATTAGTTGTTGGACAACAGCTGCAGAAAAGTTCTGTGGAGGATTTTACGGTCACGATCACTTTCGCCGAACCCCCGTCAGTGATACCTGCTGTAATAAAAACACCCCTCAAGTACAATAAAGACTTTGCACTCATTTTACAAATGGATGATGGCAACCTTGCCATTCATGATCAGGTGATGCCCTATTTCAAAGGCCAGCAAGGCAATACAGGATTGTTTTATACTGAAGGTAATCCTCAGAATAATCAGCCTTTTAAGATGGATGCCGTTCACTATTCTTTCAACGGACTTGGCCTTGACATTCATAATTACATAACTGGATATTTACATTGGGATAATCTGATTAATCTGTGGGCAGGCGAGTTTGGTCTTGTAAACCATGGTTTGACTGATCCACCACTATCTGACCTGGAACTGGATGTTAGGCGTAATGCCAGCTACACCAAAAGAAAAACATTGAGTGGAACCATTCCAGGTGGCTACGATATGAACGTATATGTTATCCCTAACAACACTGTCGGACAAATTCCTTTTGCCAAACAACGTAATCTTGCAGTTTATCATGATGGTATAAACTCCATTGAAAACCCTGTGCGAGTTGAATCGTTACCTTCCATTCAAGGTGTTGAAATTTCACGAGGAAGTATCACCGCCAATTTGTTTCAACAAGTTCAAACAATTGCCAGCCAAAGCGGTCCTGACAACCATTATATTGCAACTTTTTTTTGCCATGGTTTTGGTAATGTCGATATCACTTTCGATCAGTTTAAAGCGCAGATGAACCAGATAGCAGCTGCTTACGGAAGAGATGGAACTAATAGTATATGGTCAGCTTCCTCTTCCGAGGTGTTTGAATACCTGCGTCTGAAAGAACTTATAACCGTCAATTCCAGTCTTGATGGCAATGTTTTAACCATCACACTTTCAGGACAAAATATTCCTGAAAATTTCCGGTATTATGCGGTCACTTTAACCGTTGAAGGGGCTACAAACATCGTAAATATGGTGGTACAGGAGCCCAACCAAATGTCCACCTATCTTTACAATCAAAATAAAGCTCTCTTGAACCTGAAGTGGAATGGACGTGTTGTAGAGGATGCTTTAACACGGGCTTCCAATGCTGTAACAACTGCTGAAGGTCAAATTACTCCCGCCAATGCACTTGTTGCAATGGATTATGTGCAAATGCTGCCGGATGGTAATGATAAAGAAGTGTTGCGCGACAGACTCTGCGCTTTGAATGGCATCATTTATGAACAAGGTTTCTGCCGGGCTGTTGCATTTCTGGGCTCAGACACAACTATCTGCCTTGGCGATACAATCCGCTTCACTGCACCAGAAGCACAAACCTATCAGTGGAGCACTGGTGCAACAACTCAAAGTATTACTCTTATTCCTCAGGAAACCATGGAATTATGGGCTAAGGCTACAACCAATGGATTTGTGGTTTCCGATACTATTTTGCTTGGTGTACTTCCTTTGCCTGACGTACAGGTGTTTCCTGCACAAGCCATCGTTGATCCCGGAACTGAAGTTGAACTGACTGCCACAGGAGCTGTTTCTTATGTTTGGTCAGAAGGCAGCTTAACGCAAACGATCATTATAAAGCCAATGATTTCTGCCTCTATCTGGGTGGATGGCACAGATGCCAATGGCTGTACCAAAAGAGCTACGTCGGAAATCGAAGTTGTCTACAACACAACAGTAGACTTTTCACATACTACAGCTTGTTTGGGTGATACAACTGTGCTTATTGCACTTATTGAAAGTAATGATTCAGTGCTTGTTAAGGAATGGGATCTCACAGGAAACGGCTTATTTGAAGATGGAACAGGCGATACCTTGAAGCTAATAATTAACCAGGAGGGAGAAAAACTTATTGGATTGAGGGTAAAGACGTTGAGTGGGGCCATTCATCAAAAATACAACAGTGTGATAGTAGCTGATTATCCACAGGCAGCATTTCACACCGAATCATTTTGTTTTGGACAACCGACCTTGTTTACCGATATGTCGGTGCTAAACAGTGGAACAATTGATTCCTGGTATTGGTTGGTTGGCGATGGCAATGAATTTGGAGATCAGACATTTACTTATGAATACGATCAGATTGGCAGCTACGAGGTAAGTCTTGTTGTTCAATCCTCATATGGCTGTAGCGATACCGCAAATGCAGTTGTTGTGATTAGTCAGGCACCCGTTATCGACCTTCGTTTGGACGATGGAACAATCGTGGTTGATGGTCAGGAAAACAGTATGGCAAACGGTAGTAGTCTTACCTTTAAGGTAGAAAGTTCATATGACAGCTTATTCTGGTTGGGAACAATTACCACACCCACGTTGAAAGTGATCAACGAAGGAACATTTTATGTAGATGTATATCTGAATGGATGCAGTTCCCGCAGGCATTTTACAGTAGTTGAAACCGGTAATCCCGGAACTACACTTGATGGAATTATGAACTTAATGACCCCCAACGGTGACGGTTATAACGATGTTTGGCTTGTAAAAGACCTCTCAACTATTTCACCGGCGCGAGTGGCAGTGTATACACGGGCGGGAGCACTGGTATATCAAAACAATGATTACCAAAACGACTGGAATGCTTATTACGAAGGTAACCCTCTGCCCGAAGGTACCTATTATTATATCATTGAGACCAATGCTGGCAACGTGTTAAAAGGACCTTTAAGTATTGTAAGATGATGAATAAATTACGCCTAACCATCTTCATTTTTCTCATACTTGCAGGTCAAAGCATGATGGGACAACAATTCCCTATTTCGTCGCATTACCTCGTTAATCCGTATTCTTTAAACCCTGCATTTGCAGGCGCTTTCAACCGGTCGGAGCTTTTTATGAACTTCCGCCGCGATTGGTCAGCTATTGAAGGGAGTCCACAAACAGCACGAATCAATGGCAATTTCAGGGTGCATAACAATATGTATCTTGGTGCTGATATTTACACCGACTTTGCTGATATATTTTATCGTCTGAGAGCCGGATTAAATTACACCTACCGCCTCGAAATTGGTAATGAACAACACCTTAGCTTTGGATTGTCGGGGCATTTTTATCAAAGTGTAATTAGGCTTGATCAGGCAAATGTGGATCTGGATGATCCGGTACTACGAAATCTTGACAGGTTGTTCAGTTCTAATTACAATGCTGCTTTTGGTCTTGTTTACAGCAACCGCGACTTTTACCTTGCCTTTGGAATGCCGGTGATGTTTCGTACCAAAAATGCCTATGAGAATGTAAGTTCAGGCAACTTTGCTTTTGAACGCGCCTACGATGTTTATGTAACAAATAGCTTTTCTATTCATCAAAACTGGCATTTTCAGCCAGGATTACTCATCCGGAAGACCGTTAATCAGCCCCTCATTTTTGATGTTTCAACGCTGTTTGTTTATAATAAGCACCTTTGGTTAGGAGCTCTTTACCGGAATACATCACTTTTTGGTTTTACTGCCGGTGGTCGATTGCTCGATGGAATTGTGATCAACTATACCTATGAAGTTGGGGTGGGAGGAATTCATCGTTATGCAGGTAATTCGCATGAAATTACACTGGGATTCTCAAGAAAACAAGACAATACAACAACCAGAAGGCTGAAAGCTGATGAGAAAAAGCGTGTCGACATTCGTGAGAAACCTGAGAAGGAAAAAGTCAAGAAAGAAAAACAGAAAACAAAGGAAAACAAAATTAAGAAAAAACCGGTAAAGAAAACCGCACCTAAAAAATCCTTGCACTACGCTCCTTATGAGAAATTCTAAAAACTGATTTGCTCATGAAGAATATTCAAAATTTCCTATTTTTAGTTAGCTATATCACAGTAAATCTGTTCTTTGGCTTTAATTCGCTTATTGCCCAGGAGAAAGCAGTACCGGGTGTTCAATACGTTATAGTTAATTTTGCATCAGCACCTACAACTGCAACAGTGACCAAAACTGTACTGCGTTACAATAAAGACTTTGCTTTCAGTTTTCATACCGATGACGGTTTTGCAGATGTTTACACAGTTGGATTTCCTTTTTTTACAGGCATCAACACGTCTGGCACAAACTATCCTGGCTTGTTTTATACTGATGGGTGTGGAAATGATATTTCATTTAAACTGAGCAATTCCATTTTTTCCTTCAGTGGTTTCAATAACGAAGACATGCACCAGCCCGGGAATGGCTATGGAACAGTTTCCTGGCCTCAGCTTTCTGTTATGTACCAGAATGGATGTAGTGTTAATAACCACGGATTCACCTCTGATGCATTCACTGAACCGGATTATATGAGCTATTCCATTAGGCGAAATGAAAGCTTTATCCGAAGGCGTTTATTGGAAGCAACACCCGGAGGAGTTAAAACCAGGTTATTTGTCAATCCAAATGGTGCTACACCTTATACGGATGTTGCCTTTACTGAAGGTTACCGATCAACTTTAAGGATGGGTGCAACAGGAATAATTCCAAATAATGGGCTGGATATAGGTACTTTAAGCAGTTGGACTCAACCTTTGGAGTTGAACCGTAATCTGGCGGAATCGGTAAACGTAAAGCAGTTAGTAGATCAATATGCAGCCGCAGCAGCTAACGGACAGCATTTCTGGATGCCCATTTTCACGCATCGTATCGTCGAAGATTATCCGCAAGCATCATTTATTTCCGACTTTAACTACATTGCTACTACCTATGGTAAAAATGGAAGTGATAAAATATGGATGGCAACAGAGGAAGAAATTATTGATTATCAAATTGTTAGACAGTTGACAACGATTAATTATGCTGTAACTGGTACAACCTTACTCATTACTTTTTCAGGCGACATACCTACTGATTTGAGGTACTATGCATTAAGTCTGAAGGTTGATGCTGACGCACCAGTTGCCGGTATCAGTATTATTGGTGGAACAAACAATACTTATAATGGCCTAGGAGAGAACAGTGCGCTCATCAATCTTTCATGGAATGGCTCTGTGCTGGATGATTTATTTGAACTTGCCGAGACCAATGTTGCATATGCTGAGCAAAATCCAACAGAGTATAATGGTCTTATTGCAATGGATTACGTGCTGATGCTGCCGATTGGTGCTGAAAGGGAGGCGCTGAAAGCAAGGCTGTGTGCATTGCCAGGGATTGAGTATGAACAAGGCTTTTGTTTAAGTTGTGAGGTAGATCTTGGACCTGATTTGAGTATCTGTGCCGGCAGTTGCACCCTTATACAGGCCCCTGAAGTACTAGGAAATACCTACCTGTGGAGCACAGGTGAAACAACACCTTCGATCCTTTATTGTCCAATGAATACAGATGATGTTTATGTAACAGTAACAACTGCTGAAGGTTGTGAGGCTTCCGATACCTTAGCAGTAAACCTCTTGCCTTCACTTGTTTTCAGTCTGGGTGATGACATTGGCAGTTGTCCCGGTGACACGCTTCTGATTACTGCTCCTGATGATCCTTCTTATGCTTATGCCTGGTATTTAAATTCTATTCAACTACCTGAAACCGGTTTTCAGATTGAAATAGCTGTTGCAGATACATCCCTGCTGAAGCTTCTCATAACCAATGCAAATGGTTGTATTTCAAGTGATTCTATATCAATTAATGTATGGGAGCAGCCGCTGGTTCAGGTGCTACCCGACATTGCTGACCTGTGTCTTGGTCAAAGTTTGACTTTGACTGCAGAGGCTCAGTTTGCTGATAGTTTTCAATGGTGGAATGGCAGCGATCAAACCACAACACTTTTTAATCCGACGGAAACAGGGATTTTTTCCTGCTGGTTTAAAGCCACAAATGGATTTGGCTGTACTTCAACAGATACCAGTTTTGTAACAGTGCATGCATTACCCGATTTTACGCTGTCTCTGGTTGATGGTGCAACGCCAATCTGTGCAGGTTCAGAAGCTGGGATTCAAGTGGATATTGATGCTGGAGCAGATGTTGTTTTATTGGTATGGAATGAAACAGAAACAATTCCAACTAATGGACAGACGACTATAACACGCATTTTTTCATTTACTGAAACAACAGTTGTTACTGTAAAGGCCATCAGTTCTATTGGTTGCGAAACAGAGAAGACGATTAGTGTGACTGTTTTACCACTGCCTTCAATAACCATCAGTCAGGCTGCACAAACCTGTGTTGGGGGATCTGTAATTTTAGAAGCTTCAGGTGGTGTATCATGTAAATGGTATTTGAATAATCAGTTGATTTCCAATAATTACACACTTGAATATACGCCTTTGGCGACATCCTTTTTTAAAGCAGTTGTCACAGGTGCAGGGCCTGGTTTTTGCAGCACCTCCGATTCGGTCCTTGTCACAGTATATCCATTACCTTCGGTTACAATTCAGGCAAGTTTTACTGAGGTTTGCAAAGGGACTTCGGTCATATTAACGGCCTCAGGAGCAGCAACCTATGTGTGGACAACCAATGAAAGCACTGCTCAGATAATCGTGCAACCTGATGCTACCTCAAGTTTTGGAGTTCAGGGAACAACAACTCAGGGTTGTGTCGGTTTGGCCGAGGTTAGCATTGATGTTTTGCCTGTTCCTGATGTTACCCTTACAGGTTTACTTCCAGTATATTGTCAGACTGATGCTTCAACACCGATCATTGCAACTCCTGATGGTGGATTTTTTTCTGGTATTGAAATTGTGGATCAGATGTTTGATCCTTCAGTTACCGGTCCTGGAAATCACACACTTTATTATCAGGTGACAAGCGTTGAGGGGTGCGTTGGAATAGATTCACTATCAACTGTTGTGCGGGCCTTTGATAAAACGATTGATTTAGGCCCCGATACCTTAATCTGTCCTCACGAATCGGTACTTTTTGATGCCGGCGAAGGCTTTGAGACCTATTACTGGTCAACAGGACATTCCTCGAGGCAAATAGAAATACAGGGAACAACTTACCTGCCCGGGACCACCCGAACAATTACCGTAGTTGGAGTTCTGGACGGATGTACTGCTGGCGACGATGTGCTGCTTACAATCCGGAGCGATTGTTATATCGGCCTTGAAGAGAAAGTGTTTGGAAACGAAATTTCTATTGTGCCAAACCCAAACAAAGGAACTTTTGAAATCCATAGTAAAACTAAACTTAGCCATCCCAATCTTCTGCTCAGTGATTTATCCGGTAAAACAATCTGGCAGACAACTACTGATTTTGATTCCGTTACTTCATTCGTTTACCCCATCTCTTTAACAGACATTCAGCCAGGATTTTATATCCTCACTGTTACTTTCGGTCAGAAGCAGTATGTCAACAAGGTTGTCATCGAATAGGGGATTCTAAGCAGTTGGACCATCTTAAACATTCAATATTTTTGGCCTTTATGGAGGGCAGTTTGGCATACTGCGTAACAGAATAATTGAAATGATTCAGAGGCTGTTGTTTTGCAACTTATGAGTGCAACAGTATAACCACAGTAAATGGATGGAAGAATATAGTATTTAATCTGATTTATGTTGCTTAATTGTTACTTTTGTAAGTAAAAACAAGCATTTTTGTAATGCAAAATTTTGAGAATAATGAAAGAGGCATTACTTTTACGGATTAATTATCAATCGAAGGCCAAGGTATGAAATATCACATCTCTCCATTGGTGCTGGTTTTGCAACTTTGTATGCTGACAATCTTCAGCGTTCAGGCAAATACACAGGTGGATATAAATAATTTACAAAGCCAAAATACGCTGCTCTTAAAAGGATTGGCCGACGGCTTTCTGGGACCTGATGAAACCATTTGCGAAGGAGACACTGTCCGTATTTCTGCCCCTCTGGCATTCAGCTATGTTTGGAGTACGGGTCAGACATCGCAGTTCATTGATGTTCATCCGGCAGCAACAACAGATTATTGGGTTCGGGTAATCAACCTTCAGGGACAAACGGAAAGTGATACGCTAAAGGTAATTGTGAATCCCTTGCCTGATGTGCTGATTAGTCCGGCCTACACAGAACTTTTGCCCGGTGAAGCTGTATTGCTGACTGCTACGGGAGCGCTTACCTACGTTTGGTCGAACAATGAAACGGGGAATCAGTTATTTGTAACCCCTGTCTTACCTGAAAACCCTTACAGCGTAACAGGAACTTCTTCTTTGGGTTGCACTTCTATCGCAACAGCCCAGGTGGATGTTCGCTATACTACTTTGCCTGCTTTTGAATATACGAAAACCTGTCTTGGCGACACCACTTATTTTCAGTCAAAAATTATTACCAACGATACAATCCAACTCATTGAATGGGATTTGGACAGCGATTTGATGTTTGACGACGGACTTGGCACGAATCAGAAATTTTTCTTTGAGCAACCCGGCGAGTGGCTCGTTGGCATAAAAGTTACAACAAAATACAGTGCTGAAGCCCATATTGAGTATTTCCCGGTAATGGTTGGCGATATACCTGTTTTAAGTTACACCTATGCTTCAAGTTGCGTAAGTACTCCAATTCGCTTCACCGGTAAAGCTGTTTTCTCAGTAGGACAGATTGAGAGCTGGGCATGGGATTTTGGAAATGAACAGCTATCGTCTGATCCTGAACCAGTTGTTACATTTACTACTACCGCAACCCAGCTTATAACCCTAAAAGTAACCACATCAGCGGGTTGTGAAGCCGAATATTCTGGCAACTTTGCCGCATCGCCCCGGCCTGCACTCACAGTAAGTTATGCAGATGGTAGCCTCATCGCACAGTTGCCTTTAACCATGTATAGAAATGATACGATTCGATTAAGGGCTAATGGGGTTTACGACAGCATTAAATGGAATCAAACAATTGAAAGTGTAACATTGAATGTAGTAAGACCCGGAACATACACTGCTGTTTCATACAGGGATGGATGTGTCAGTCAACCCGTTAGCATCGGTGTTGTTATGAACGATTTTCCTTATGATCCCAACCTTAAAATACAGAACATACTCACTCCTAATGGTGACGGTTATAATGACGTTTGGGAGATAAGTATGTTAAATGCCATTAGTCCCGCACGTGTTTTCATTTATACCCGTTCGGGGATGTCTGTTATCAGTGACGGAGATTCCAACAATTATAAAAATAACTGGAATGGACAGTTTAATGGCAACCCATTGCCTGAGGGATCTTACTTTTATATCATTGAAGGTGCTGGAGGAGAAGTTTTTAAAGGCGCAATAACCCTGATAAGATGATGAGAAAACTACCAATCTATGTGCTGGGGCTTGTATGCTTTTTGATAAGCGAAATGGCTGTCGGACAACAATTCCCGATGACGAATCACTACCTGATAAATCCCTATTCGTTGAGTCCGGCCACTGCCGGGAGCAGAGACAAGGGAGCATTCTTTTTCAATTACAGAAAAGACTGGTTGAATTTTGGTACCAGCAGCCCCGAAACAATTCGGTTTAACACGCATTTTCATATTGGCAACAATATGTATCTGGGAGCTGAGGCTTTTATGGATAAAGTCGATATTTTCCAACGCTTCAAAGGATCTTTAAGTTATACTTACCGGCTTCAAATGGCTGAAGAGCAATACCTTCACTTTGGTTTATGGGGAAGTGTTTATCAAAACACCATTAATGTTAATGATATCAATGGTAATCCGAATGACCCGCTCTACTACAAGCTTGATCAGTTGAGCAAGATGACCTATAATGCCGGCTTTGGCTTGGTATATTATAACAGGGCGTTTGAGGTTGGTTTAGGGATGCCCACTCTTTTGCGAACGAAAGATGCCTACAGCTATGATGTAAATGATCAGCTTTTTGACTTTGAACAAGAATTCCAGTTTCACATTGCAAACACCTTTACCCTAAGTCCAACCTTGCAATTAATGCCTTATGCAGTTATCAGGCGCACCTCCAATCAGCCAACCATCATTGATGTTTCGGCTTCATTTATCTTTGGTGAACGCTTCTGGATCAGTGGATTATATCGCAATTCTCAGGTTGTGGCAGTGGGAGTTGGAGGCGAACTTTTCAACAGTATGAACTTGCATTACACCTACGAAGTTGGAGTTGGAGGCATCCATACCAAAGGAGGAGGATCGCATGAAATAACCCTGGGTTTCAGGTTTGGTCACCAAAAGGATGATGTGAAAGAAATGAAACAGCCTCGGCAAAAACAAAAAAACAGAAAATATATGTTACACGACTATCAGCAGATGTACGAACAAAAATACAGGAGGGACTAAAGCATGAGACACATATACAAAACTTCGATAATTTTGGCTTTTGGCTTTTGGCTTCTGGCCTTTGGTACCAATAATGTTAGTGGGCAGGCGGCAGATTTTACAGCTGATCTAACTACGGTTTGCATTGGAGCGAGTGTAACTTTCACTAATCTCTCTGTTGGGACAGGTACAATAACCTACTCATGGGACTTTGGTGCCAATGCAACACCTTCGACTGCTAGTACCTTTGGACCACACATAGTTACATATAGCACTGCCGGACCTAAAACAGTTGTTTTGACAATAACTGATGACAATGGGTCAGATACGGAAACTAAAACTAGTTATATTACAGTGACTCCTGACAACACCGTGAGTACAGCGTCATCAGCACCTACCTTGTGTATCAATACAGCATTAACTGCAATCACACATAC
>CAYXCZ010000006.1:11898-144355 GCA_964463695.1 uncultured Lentimicrobiaceae bacterium
CGTCATCAGCACCTACCTTGTGTATCAATACAGCATTAACTGCAATCACACATACTACCACTGGTGCTACAGGTATTGGCGCACCAACCGGATTACCGACAGGAGTAACAGCTGCATGGGCATCAGATGTAATTACGATTTCAGGTACGCCATCTGCAAGTGGACCTTTTTCATATTCAATTCCATTGACGGGTGGATGCGGAACTGTGACCGCAACAGGAACAATTACTGTGACTCCTAACAAAACTGTAAGTGCAGCATCATCAGCACCCACTTTGTGTATCAATACCGCTTTAACTCCAATTACACATACCACAAGTGGTGCTACAGGTATTGGCGCACCAACTGGATTGCCATCAGGAGTAACAGCTTCATGGGCAGCAAATACAATCACGATTTCAGGTATACCATCTGCAAGTGGGCCATTTTCATATTCTATTCCATTGACCGGTGGATGCGGAACTGTGACTGCTACTGGAACAATTACTGTGACTCCTGACAATACTGTGAGTACAGCGTCATCAGCACCTACCTTGTGTATCAATACAGCATTAACTGCAATCACACATACCACGACAGGTGCTACAGGTATCGGCGCACCAACAGGATTACCTACAGGAGTAACAGCTGCATGGGCAGCAAATACAATCACGATTTCAGGTATACCATCTGCAAGTGGGCCATTTTCATATTCTATTCCATTGATTGGTGGATGCGGAACTGTGACTGCAACCGGAACAATTACTGTGACTCCTAATAACACCGTTACCCTAAGTTCGGCAATAGGAAGTAATAACCAATCGCTTTGTATTAACAATGCAATCACAAACATAACTTATACAACTACAGGGGCAACTGGAGGAACTGTCACTGGCCTTCCCACAGGGGTATCAGGTTCTTGGGCAGCAAATGTTGTTACGATAACAGGAACACCATCGGTTGCTGGGAGCTTTAATTATCTCGTGACTTTAACCGGAGGTTGTGGCATAATTACTTCTTCTGGCACTATCAACGTGATTGCAAATCCTGTTTCTTCAGTAACTATTACCTCCAGCGAATCAACAGTATGTATAGGAACTACTGTTAATTATACGGCCATCCCAACTAATGGAGGAGCTTCTCCTTCTTACCAGTGGAAAGTGAATGGAACCAATATTGGGCCAAACCTTAGCACATTTTCGTATACACCTAATAATGGCGATAATGTTTGGGTAGTAATGACCTCATCTCTTGCTTGCGCCCTTCCGGTTAGTTCCAATACGATCACAATGACTGTTGTAAGTTCTTTTGCACCTTCACTCACAATTAGTGGAAATAACAATATTTGTCTAGGCAACACTTCAACATTTACTGCAACTCCTGTTAGTGCAGGTAACAACCCCATATTTACTTGGTATGTGAATAATGTGGTGCAAGCCGGACATACTACCTCAACTTTCACCTATGTTCCTGCAAATAATAATCAGGTAAGAGCGACCGTTTTGTCAAGTGCTTGCAGCGGTGGTACTGCAAATTCGAATGTCATTACAATGATTGTGAATCCAATACTCCCCACTTCAGTCTCTATTTCATCAGCTACTGAAGTGTGTGCGAATGTTGAAGTACTTTATACTGCCATCCCTGTAAACGGGGGGGCTTCTCCTGCTTATAACTGGTTTGTAAATGATATTTCCGTCGCAAGTCCTGGGTTTCAGTTTACCTATACTCCTTCAGATGAGGATGAAATTGTCGTTCATATGACTTCAAGTCTAAGCTGTGTAACTTCCTCTACGGTTATTTCACCTTCAATTACAATGACCGTCGATCCGATTATGCCAGTGAGTGTAACTATCACTGCCAGTGATCCCGATTTGCAGATATGCCAAAACACACCCGTAACGTATACTGCCATTCCAGTCAATGGAGGTGTGTCTCCTACTTATCAATGGAAAGTTAACAACAATAATCAAGGGACTAACAGCAGTATTTTTACCTATAACCCTGCGAATAATGATATAATAAGGGTCGTTTTAACTTCTGACGAAATCTGTGCTTCTGGAAATCCTGCAACTTCAAATGCTCTTCAGATGACTGTCTCAACTCAATTGGTCGTCGGAGTTGGGTTAACGGTTTCATCTAACAATATATGTAATGGGCAAAGTGTCACTTTTACGGCTACTCCGTATAATGGAGGCAGCTCACCCATGTACCAATGGAAAGTTGGGGGAACTAATGTTGGCCCCTTAACTGTTTCCAACACCTTCACCTACACACCTACAAACGGACAGCAGATTTCGGTTACGATGACATCAAACGAGACCTGTATTCTTAACCCAACAGTAACTTCTGATGTAATTACAATGATAGTGAATCCGTTAGTAGTTCCAACTGTTAATGTTTTTGCTACAAGTACCAAAATTTGTGATGGTGAGCCAATCGCTTTTTCAGCATTAGTCACCAATGGAGGTCCAACTCCCTCTTTTCAATGGAAAATGGATGGCGTAAACGTTGGGCCGAACAACCCTGTTTATTCGTTCAACCCACCTGTTGGCTCTCACACGATGACAGTTCAGGTTACTTCTAGTCTGGCTTGCGTTACACTGCCAACTGTAACTGCAATTCCAGTGTCTTTTGTAGTTGATGCAAAACTTCCAGTTAGCGTGAGCATTCGGTCAAATGATACAACAGTGTGTGCTGGGACTGCTGTTACTTTTACAGCACTCACACAAAATCCGGGAACAACTCCCGGCTTTACCTGGAAAGTAAACGGAGGTACAGTAGGAACAAGTTCCAATACATTTTCTTATGCCCCTGCCAACAATGATCAGGTATGGGTAATATTGACATCAAGCGAAACCTGTTCAACAGTGAACCCGGCAACTTCGACTCCTATCGTAATGAATGTGTTACCAACACCTTCTGTAAATTTAACCTTTACACAAGGTACTTCTTCCGCTTGTATTGGTGATTCCATCAAAATGACTACTGTGTACAACTTAGCTTATCTGTACACCTGGTTTGTTGATAACGTTCAGGTAAAGACCGGACAGGGGGTGAATGCCAATAATTATGCATTCAAACTCAATCAAACAAAAACGGTCCGCGTTCAGGTTAAACTTGGAGACTGTATTGTTGAAAATATCCAAACGGTTATTGCTAACCCACTTCCTGTTATTCAAATTACAGCGAGTGACCCTCAGATTTGTGAAGGTGATCCTGTAACGCTTACATTGACGGGTATTTCAGGCACTACCTGGCACTGGATTAATCCTGACTATGTGCTGAATTATACACCAATTACAATATATCCTCAAACAGGTGTACAGGTATTTTCAGCTGAAGCTACAAACTTTTTTGGGTGTGTTAATACTGCAACTGCCACTATAGAAGTTATTGCAAAACCAGTTGTTGATATTGTTGCAGTCGGAGGTCAATTTGCCTGTACAAACGCTCCAAAATCATTTACAGCAACTCAAAATTCTAATTTCACCTATAAATGGTTTGTAAATGATCAACTTCAGGTTGGCGCAATCAGTCATACCTTTGCAGATACCCTAACCGGTGTTTTAGCAGTTGAAGTCAAAGTACAGGCCACAAATACAATTACTGGTTGCTTCAATAGCGATTCCACCATTATTACACCTATTGTGTCACCAATATTGATTATGACACCAACAGATACCGAGTTGTGTCCTGGTGAACAAACTTTTATCACTTTGTCATCAGCCACCGCACCACCTGTTTATTATGCATGGGGTGATGGCCTACAAGGCAATGTTTTGACCAGAGGTTTTATACCAACTGCTGATACCCTTGTTTGGGCTGAAGCAATTAACCCTACAGGTTGTATTACCCGTGATACGCTTTATATTTCTGTTAATCCTGCACCTGTTGCACAGATCAACAATCCAGCTCAGACAGTAGTATGCGAAGGTCAGACGGTAACATTAACAACTTCTGTTCTGGCCAATCATCAATATAAATGGATGGTTGCAGGCGATTCACTTGCTTCAGGAGCCACATTTGCTTTCGTAGCATTGCAGACGACAGAAGTGGTTCTGGTAGTAAAAAATCAATATGGATGCGAGAAAACCGACACGCTGACAATTACAGTTGAGGATGCTCCCAATGTAGAATTAGGCGCGAATGTATCTGTTTGTACAAATTATATCTACACACTGACAGGTCCCCAAAACGTTAACTATACCTATAAATGGTATGTCAATAATCAATTGATTGCTAACAACACATTTGAGTATTCATTTAAAGTAACACAAGCTGTTACCGTGCGCCTGGAAGTCAAGGTTGGAAATTGCACAACAACCGACCAGATTGTAATAACACCACTGGCAGTTCCTGTAATAAATGTAACAGCTAATAATGCAGCAATTTGTTTTGGAGAGCCAGTTGTACTAAGCCTCAGCACCCAAAATGCAAGCTCCTATGTTTGGTGGGATGGCTTCACAGGATTAACAACAAGAACCATAGTTCCGGTTGAGAACGACACCACATTGGCCTATTGGGCTGAAGCCATTAATGGCATTGGTTGCAGATCACGTGATACTGTTTTGGTAAGAGTAAATCCATTGCCTTTAGTGCCATTAACAGTCGCAGGAGGCTCAAATATTGTTTGTTACAATGCTGTAGCAACAGTTCAGGGTCCTCAGGTGGCAGGCCATCAGTACGAATGGTTTATTGACGATGTTGCCACAGGCACCAACACGTATCAACTTAGCTTCACGGTCACAAAGGATGTTACCGTAAAGCTTCAAGTTACTGACGCCAGCGGATGTGAAAATACGAATCAAATTGCAATTCAGTCGCGCAACTTGCCTGGCATACTTTTGAGTCCAGATAGTCTGGAGGTATGCCTTGGTAATTCATTCACCCTGGCCATCAACAATCAAAACGTGAATTCCTATTCATGGTTCGATGGACTTGCTGGTAATTTATTACAACGAACCTTTGAGGCAACTACAACAGGATCATTTATTTATTGGGTTGAAGGAATGAACAGCTTTGGTTGCATTTCACGAGATACAGCTTTTATAACTGTTAACGCACTTCCCGACATCTTTATCTTCGCTCCGGGTGGCACAACAGTTTGTCAAGCAGAAGAAATTACTCTCGTAGGTTCGGGTCAGGAAGATGATTTATACGAATGGTATGTAAATGATTTACTCGTCAATAATACCTCAACTTACACCTTTGTTGCGGGTCAAACTACCGATGTTAGCCTTATCGTTACTAACGTTGCCGGTTGTCAGCAAACGGACGTTATTACAATAAATGTTTTAGATGCTCCTGAGGTGGATCTTGGAGCTGATTTACAAGTGTGTGAGGGATATACTTTGACATTTACCGGCCCGTTGGACTCAGATCATATTTATGGCTGGTTTGTGAACAATATCCTTGTGAGTACCGACTCATCCTATACCTTTGTTTTAACCGGCAACATCAACCTAAGGCTCGACGTTACATCTCCTGATGGTTGTTCAGCTTCTGATACCGTTGCCATTACAACCTTGCCATCACCAACTATTAACGTAACTCCTGATAACACTGAGTTTTGTCTGGGTGAATCCGCTACACTGAGTTTAACAACGAATGGAAGTTCTTACATATGGTGGGATGGTTTGGGAACAAACGTTCCAACCCGAAGCTTTACGCCTTCAGTTGGCGACTCTACCTACGCTTATTGGGCAAAGGCGGTAAGTTTGAATGGATGTACAAGCAGTGATACTGCTTACGTGAAAGTGAATAATCATCCTGTGATTGATATAGCCATTCAAGGTTTAGCAAATACGTTCTGCTTTGGAAGTCAGGCAACTATTGTTGGACCTTCAGTGGAAGGGTACACGTATCAATGGTATGTTAATGGCTTGGAAGCCGGAGAAAACAGCGACAGACTAATATTCGCTGTTACCTCTGAATCACTTGTCAAACTTGAAGTTACTGATTCAAACGGATGTTTTGGAGCTGATTCGCTAACTGTATTTATGCACACAGCACCTGGAATTCTACTATCACCAGATAGTCTGGATATTTGTATTGGTCAATCATTTACGCTTACCATCGATCCCATTAATGTGCTTTCATTTGCATGGTGGGACGGACTTGCTGGAAATCAAACCAATCGCACCATCACTCCAACTATACCCGATATGACTTATATGTACTGGGCTCAGGGAATCAATTCTATTGGATGTATTTCTTTTGATACTGCTTATATTACAGTACACAGTTTACCAGCTGCTGTTTTATTAACGCCATTAGGAACATCTATCTGTCAGGGTGAGACCATGATTCTACAAACACCGGTTGAAGAAGGGTATACTTATGAATGGCTTGTAGATGGCGAAACGCTTTCAACCGAAGCTCAGCTGGAGTTTGTGGCTGAAACTTCTGTAAGTGTTACATTAATCGTAACTAATGAATTCAATTGTTCAACATCAGAAACAGTTGAAATAGAAGTGTTTATTACACCCGTCATTGCATTTGGAGATGATATTTTTGCTTGCCTCAACGAAAAAGTTGTTGTTGAAGGCCCGCTCGGAACTGGCTTTACATATGAATGGCTTCTTAACGGGGCGAATACAGGCGTTACTTCCCCGACTTTCGAATATGAGGTAGTTGATACGGTTTCCATCGTTTTAAATATGAATACTACGAACGGTTGTATTGCCAGTGATACCATTGTTATTACACCGCTTTTAACACCCAAAGTGACAATTGATGCTTCAGCAGATGCGTTTTGTTTGGGTGAATCCGTTACACTTACTGCTTCCGTTGTTGATGCAGTTGCTTTTGAATGGTGGGATGGTTTCACAAATCCTGTGCGTATCATCACTCCTGAAACAAGCGGCATTACTCACTACTGGGCGGAAGTTACAAGTGCAGCAAATTGTGTTTCGCGTGATAGTATTTCATTGTTAGTTCATCCTAATCCTGAAATTCAATTAGCTATTTTTGAAGGTACACCTGAGGTTTGCGAAGGTGGTAGCATTATGTTTGCTGTAAGTGATAATGCTGGCATTGAGATTGATTATGTCGTTTGGGATAAAGATGTGACAGTGCCAATGGGTGATGAGCCGGTACTTTATTTTGAAAAAGTATTTAACGAAAGCAGTTGGTTCTTTGCCGAAATGGTTAGTGTTAATGGCTGTTCAGTGAGTGACAGTATCTTTGTTACTGTGGAACCTTTGCCAGAAATGACAATCAGCAATGACACAACGGTTTGTAGCGGAGAAACAGTTATACTTGAATCAACAGGTGGTATTTTATGTATCTGGAGCGATGAAACAGGTATGGTTGGTGCGGGCTATACATTAGAAATTCAAGCTACCGAAACAAAGAAATATTATGCCACTGTAATAGGTGATGGTAATTTGGGTTGTTCGCAAACCGATAGCGTTACTGTGACAGTTTACCCATTGCCGGAAGTAATGGTTCAGGCCTCTCAGCAAAATGTTTGTGGTGGAACACCAATTGTGCTGGTTGCCTCAGGAGCAGATAGTTATGTTTGGTCAACAGGCCAGACAGGTACGGTGATTACTGTTTACCCACTCCAAACAACAACTTATTCTGTAACAGGTATAAATGAAAGCGGATGTTCAGAAGTTGCGCTCCTTACCGTTAATATAATCCCAACACCAGTGGTCACTTTAGTTGGTTTGGAAGAGTTTTACTGCACTACTGCTGAACCTGCAGTGCTGACTGGCACTCCTGCCGGTGGTATTTACAGCGGAGGTATTGGTGTTATTGCAGGCAAGTTCTACCCTTCAATTGCCGGACAAGGAATACATCAGGTAGTTTACAGTTATGTAAATTCGTTCGGATGTACCGGTTCTGATACTCTTCAAACAACAGTAGTAGGAATAACCGAGGCTATAAACCTGGGTGAGAATGCTATAATTTGTCCTCACGAAGAAGTTGTGTTTGATGCTGGTCCGGGTTATCAGAAATATTTCTGGTCGACAGGTGATACAACCAGAACAACAACTATTAGCGGTAACACGTATTTTGCAGGAACAACCCGCACCATCACTGTGATAGCTACTATTCAGGAATGTTCTGTAATGGGTAGTGTTGAGTTGACAATTCGCAATGATTGTTACATTGGTATCGATGAGATTGAAACGAAAGAAGATATGGTGCTAATCCCGAATCCGAGCAGGGGAGAATTCATTATTCAACACAAAGGTGGAGAAGGTGAATTACAGGTAAGTATCTTTGATGGTCGTTCAGGAAATGTTTATGCCGGTACCTTTGAGACTTGTTCAGAAGATGGACGTCAGTGCAAAATAGATCTTTCGCATTTGCCTAAAGGAGTTTATATGGTAAGTATCATACGGGGTGACCGACGTTTTGTAAGGAAAATGGTCATCATGTAATTAGCTTTTCATTGCCTATTTTTGCTACTTTTGCAGCAAAAATAGGCAATGGCAAAAGTTTTAGGAATAGGGAATGCACTTGTTGACATTCTCACATTTGTGGAAGATGAAAGTATCCTGGAAGCACTCAAGCTTCCTAAAGGCAGTATGCAGCTGGTAGATGGAACTACAGCTGTCTACATTTCCACGACAACTCAACATCTGAATAAATCTAAGGCATCAGGTGGCTCTGCTGCTAATACCATTCATGGGTTAGCAAGGCTTGGGATCGAAACAGCTTTCATTGGTCATGTGGGAATGGATGAAACCGGCGATTTTTTTCGTTTGGATATGGAACAAGCCTTTATTAAACCTATTCTTTTTTCAAGTTCTACCCCAACTGGTATTGCAAGCGGAATGATAACCAAAGATGGCGAACGTACCTTTGCAACCTATCTGGGAGCAGCAATTGAATTATCAGATGAACACCTGGATGATTCCCATTTTCATGGATACGATTACTTCTATATTGAAGGTTATCTCGTTCAGAACGAGAGGCTCCTGATAAAATCATTGGAACTGGCAAAAAAAAGTAAAGCAAAAATCGTCCTTGATTTAGCAAGCTATAATATTGTAGAAGCCAATCGCGAGCTTCTTGACAGGATACTCACCAACTATGTTGACATTGTTTTTGCCAATGAAGAGGAAGCCAAAGCGTTTACAAAAAGCGAGCCGGAAGAAGCAGTAAAGATTCTGGCTGAAAAGTGTGAACTCGCGGTCGTAAAAATTGGTGCTAAAGGCTCTTTGATTCGTAAAGGCACGTATGAAGTAAAAGTAGATGCAATCTCCGCAACAGTATTCGACACCACCGGAGCCGGTGACTTGTTCGCTGCTGGTTTTCTTTATGGAATAATGAATGGATATGACCTCAAAAAGGCCGGTATGATAGGTTCAGTTCTTGCTGGCAATGTGGTTGAAGTCGCTGGTCCGAAAATGGATGCTGACCGTTGGAATAGTATTCATCAAAAAATTGCTGCATTATAAATATTTGCTCACCCCTTCATAATGAAGGTATAAAACATAAAAATCCCGTTTCGTTTTCACAATAAACATCTCGATTTCGACAATAAGTCAGATGCACTTTGACACATATTCTTGTTTCATGTTATATTGTTGATCACTGTTACAGCTCAGTTGATGTTGCAGTGATCGTCTGCTCTGTTTTTTGAAACCTTTGTCAGGCTTGCTTTTACCATCTTATTCAGCATCAATTTAAATAAGAAGGCATGTTTTTTTATTCAGCCGAAATGACTAAATTTGCTCCCTTTATTAATGGGCTTAAGTGTTAATTAAACAGAGATTTATATGAAGATTTTCCAAACAGATGAGATCAGAAATGTAGCCCTGATCGGTGCAGCCAAATCGGGTAAAACGACCTTGGCCGAAAACATGCTTTTTGAGGGCAAGGTCATTAATCGCAAAGGATCGGTAGATGATAAAAATACAGTTTCTGATTACCGCCAGATTGAAATGGATCGCCAGATTTCAGTCAATGCTTCCTTATTACATACCCTTCACGAAGGAAAAAAAATTAATATTCTTGACGCTCCCGGTTTCAGTGATTACACTGGTGACATTCTTTCGTCTGTAAGTGTAGCCGATACGGCTATTTTTACAGTCAATGGACAGAATGGGGTAGAGGCCACTACTGAAAATGCTTGGCGTCAAGCTGAAAAAACTGCAAAACCTGTAGTGTTTTTCATCAACCAGCTTGATCATCACAACGCTAATTTTGATGAATCAGTGAAACAGTTAAGGGATTATTTTGGCGACAAGGTAACGCTTACTCAATATCCGGTTAGAACGGGAGAAGGTTTTGATAGTATCATTGATTTGATGCTGATGAAAATGCTTAAGTTCAAACAGGGTGGCGGAGCTCCTGAAGTGCTTGAAATCCCTGCCGGCGAAATGGAAAAGGCTGAAAAATTACACCGTAACCTTATCGAGAATGCCGCTGAAGGTGATGAAGCATTAATGGAAAAATATTTTGAAACTGACAATCTTGATCTTAATGAAGTGCGTCACGGTATTCAGATGGGAATGATTTCCAGAAGTATATTTCCTGTTTTCTGCGGTGCCTCCAAGCATGGTATTGGAGTACTTCGTTTGATGGATTTCATTGTTTTTACCTGTCCGGCACCAAACTGTATGCCTGCACGCAAAACTACCAGCGGAAAAGAATTCCATTGTAAAAGTTCAGAACCAGCTGCTTTGTTTATTTTTAAATTGGCCAATGAACAACATTTGGGTGAAGTTTCTATGATTAAAGCTTATGGTGGTGAAATTTTTGAAGGCCAGGATTTAATCAATCCACGTACTGGAAACAAAGAAAGGATTTCACAACTTTTGATTGTAAACGGTAAGACCCGTGAAAAAATTGAACGTATTGTTGCTGGTGATATAGCTGTTACCATTAAGCTGAAAGACGCACGTGCCAACGACACCCTTATTGATGCTAAGTTTGCCGATGCAGGCTTTGAACCAATCGTTTATCCTGAACCAATCTTTACTACAGCTGTAAAAGCCGCTAGTTCAACCGATGATGAAAAGCTTGGAAGCATTCTTCAGGACATGCATCGCAGTGATCCAACCTTCAATGCAGGCCTTTCACGTGAATTACGCCAGCTCATCATTCAATGTCAGGGTGAATATCACATGAATACCGTAAAATGGTATCTTGATCATGTGTATAAACTCGATGCTGAATTCTATTCTCCTAAAATTGCTTACCGTGAAACCATCACCAAAGCAGCCAAAGCTGATTATCGCCACAAGAAACAGTCAGGTGGTTCAGGTCAGTTTGGAGAGGTGCATATGATGATTCAACCCTATTTTGAAGGGTATAAAGACCCAACGGATTTCCCTGTTCGTGGGAAAGAAGAACATATTTTGAGCTGGGGAGGTAAATTGATTTTCAACAACTGTATCGTTGGAGGTTCAATTGATGCACGTTTTATGCCTGCTATCCTCAAAGGTATTATGGAACGTTTGGAAGAAGGCCCCCTCACAGGTTCATATGCACGCGACATCGTTGTTTATGTTTATGATGGTAAAATGCACCCTGTCGATTCAAATGAAATTTCATTTAAACTAGCTGGTCGTCATGCATTTATTGCTGCTTTTAAAAATGCAGGACCAAAAATTATGGAGCCAATTTACGATATGGCTGTTCGTATGCCTGAAGAAATGATGGGTTCAGTTATGACTGACCTTCAGGGTCGTCGTGCTGTTATCATGGGTATGGATTCAGATAATAAATATCAGATTATCAGGGCTAAGGTGCCTTTGGCTGAAATGGATCGTTACAGCACATCGCTTAGCGCTATCACCAGTGGACGTGGCACATTTACTATGAAATATGCCGAATATGCTCAGGTTCCAAGTGATGTTCAGACAAAGTTGCTGAAAGAATACGAAGAAAAACTCAAAGAGGACGAATAGCATCTTGTTATTTTTCGATACAAAAAAAGCGAGACTTCAATGGTCTCGCTTTTTTTATGCTTATAATTTGGAGTTAATCTAAATCATATTCTCCTGAAAGGAGTGATGCCATTCGTGTTTAGGTGAAGCCTGAAACGTTCAATCATTTTATTGAACAAGTCAATATCAATAGGTTTGAGTAGATAATCGAAAGCGCCGTAGTTTTTTGCGCGTTCTGTATATTTCGCATACGCAGTAATAAAAACAACTTCAAACTTACGGATTGGAAATCGCTCCAACAGATCAAAACCTGATCCACGAGGCATATCAATATCCAAAAAAACAAGGTCGGGCTCAGTAGATTTGATAAGATCCCAGGCCTTATCAATTAAATTAGCTGTGGCTACTACCTCTATGTCATTGCAGAACTCCTTAATTATCAATTCGATGGAAGCTACTGCATCGGGCTCGTCATCAACAATTGCAACTCTTATTGGCTTATTCATTTTTGGTATTATTTTTAGCAAAACCGGGAAAAACAATGATAGCTTTTGTGCCGGCAGGTTTTAAGCTTGTATCAACTAAATCTTCGTAGAATAGACGTATAGACGTATTTGAACTTTGATTGATCAAAGATATTCTTTTTTGAATGATGCTGACACCTAAAGATTTTCTTTCGAGTGTTCCAATAAATTTTTCGGCTGCAGCACGACCAATGCCATTATCTTCAACAGCACAATACAGGTCTTTGTTTTTTGTATAAAAGCGGACGATTAGATTCCCGTGTTCCGCGCTGTTCATTAACCCATGTTTAATTGCATTTTCAATTAAAGGCTGGATAAAAAAGACTGGAATCAGTGTATTTTTTTGATCAATTGACTGATCACAATCAAAAGCGAATGAAAAACGATTTTTGAAACGAGCAGCCTCAACTTCAATGTATAAAGTAAGCGATTCAATTTCATTTAAGATACTTATTCGCTCCTGCTGTGAGTTGTTGAGCATCATACGCATCAGGTTCGAAAACTTTGAAAGAAAACGGCTCGAAGCCAATTTGTCATTTTCCAGAATATACTTTTGGACGGTGTTAAGCGCATTAAATAGAAAATGTGGATTCATCTGATTAGCCAATGCATCCTGATGATACTTGTTGATTTCAGCAATAAGTTTCCTTTTTTTATTCGTTTGTTTGACATAAAGGCGAACAGCAATGAAAGTTAATGATAGAGTTCCGATTGTGATCAACACAAAAAACCACCATTTTTGCCAGTATGGCTTTAAAATTGTAAAAGTGAATGTAGCCGGATCTTTACTCCAGCTGCCATTTGTGTTTAGCACTTCAACTTCAAAACGATAGGACCCTGATGGTAAATATGGATATTGTGCGCTTGTGAGTTGATTAACAACCCATTCCCCTTCCAGTCCAAGCAAGCGATGCCGATACGTTTGTTTGCCGGTTTTAAGGAAAGAAATGCCAAAATATTCAAAACTCAGACTATTGTCATTAAAAGGAATATCGATAGCGTTTCCTACATTGACACTTAAGTTTTTAACCTTAACATCACGAATATGTATAGGCATTTGATAATCAGACGTTTTGTGGAGAATATCTTTAATAAAGCTAATGCCATTTTTTGATAATAATATCAATTCGTTTTTGGCAGGAATCACTTGAAGAACTTCTTTACTCAGCATTTCCATCCCTCCGATTTGCCGAAGAATGGTAATAGAGTTATTTTCAATCTGTTTTTCAAGGACAGTAAGTCCGTTATTTGAACCGATTACCAGGTGCTTGTTGTACTGAGCTATTACTTTGACAGAATTGGAGGGAAGCCCATCTTCCATTGTAAATTGCCTTAAAGTATCGGGAGTAAGCAGCAACAGGCCATTACCTCGCGTGCCGATCCAAAGCGAATCGCCAATTGCTTTGAGTGCTGTGATTCGTCCTTTTAGCAAGGAATACTTTTCACCAAAATTAATAAAACCACCATCGTTAAGTTCATACAGACCTCTGGTAGCTCCAACCCAAAGTTTATTATTAATACCTGCCTCAATACTTTCTACACGCTCATGAAAAGTACCTTCGTATGAACTGTGATAGGTAGTCATTCCTTTCATGTTTATATTACTTACCCCAACAAAATGTCCAACCCATAAGGTGCTATCCGCAGGGTTTAGGGTAAGTGACTTGACTGCTGGAAAAGCAGCTTCACTATTATATTTGTATCTGAATTGAAACAGTTGAACCTGTTTGTTTTCGATATATGCTAATTTACGGTCAGTGGCCACCCAAACCTTTTTGCGGTAAGGATCTGCGAGTATTTTAACGATAAATTCTCGTGAATCCATAGATAAATCGAAATATTCAACCGTATCATTTGAAAACATACCAACTTTCCCTGAGACAAAAGCCATCCACAATCGGCCATCCCAGTCAAGACTAATATCATAAATCTGATCATCAGGTAAATTGTCTGTTTTGCTAAGTATTGTATGATTCAGGTCGGGGATATAAAAAATACCTTTATTTATGGAAGTTAACCAGATGCCACCTTCGTGATCTTGTAAAAAGTCAGAAATTGATTCGTCTGGAAAATAATGATTTATAAAGTTTAAATCAGGATCAAGCACATATACGCCTCCCGAAATAGTGAGCACCCAAATATTATTCTGTTTATCTGTATCAATTCCAACAATATAGCGAGGGCAATCAAACATCCTGGTTATTGCTCCCTGTTCAATTTTCGCAACTTTTTGTTGGTATGAAAGATAGTAAGAATCATTACAAGCAACTGCAGAAAGGTTTTTGGGTAAACTTTTATGTATATTCATTGCTTGAATATCAACATGTTGTATTAGTTGATTATGATGAATCTCAGCGCTATCAAAGGCAAGTTCGCCTGGGCCTGCAAAAACAGCTTTTCCTGTTTGGTCAAAGGAAACTTTAAGAGTCTTTCTCTTCTCTCTTACATCTGTAGGAGTTATCAAATTACCCTCAGCATCAATAGTGAAGCAACCGATTCTTTGGAGATAGAAATGAGCTGTTTCATTTTCGTCAACATGAAATGAATGAAATACAGCATAATTTGAAGCGCTTTTTTTTCTAATAAAGTCCTCCAATATATTGTTAAAAGGATATGGGTAAACCTTACCATTTAACAAATAACCAAGTTTTCCATCGTAAGTGTTGAACCATGTTCGGCCCTTTTGATCGTTTCTAAAATAGAAAACAGAGTTTTCAGGTAATCCTTCCTGAACGTCAAGCGTTTTAAATTGATAGCCGTCGAAACGGGCCAGCCCGTGATCTGTTGAAAACCACAAATAACCTTCACGATCTTGAGTGACGCTATACACCTCAGAAGATGGCAAACCAAATCTTCCATCATAAATACGATGGTAGGGAGTCTGAGCCGACAACTGAATGAAACCAATGAAAAGAAAAAGTATAGCTAACGTTTTTTTCATGAGTACCTGAAACTATGACAAAGATACATTACCCAGGCAATTTTACCAACTAATCGCATAAGAGGAATGAAGTCTGATTATATTTTTTTGTCATAACATCATCAAACAGAAACAATTTTCTTATCTGGGCGTTTAGAATGTGATAATTGGTATAAATCAA
Source organism: uncultured Lentimicrobiaceae bacterium (assembly GCA_964463695.1). Lineage (GTDB taxonomy): Bacteria > Bacteroidota > Bacteroidia > Bacteroidales > F082 > JALNZU01. The sequence goes on from CAYXCZ010000006.1 coordinate 27,355, forward strand.
TGAACGTAAAGCGATCTTATAGCACTAGAGACTAAAGTTTATGAAACACTTTTGGAATGAGCGATTTTCGGCAGAGAATTATATGTATGGGGAGCATCCCAATGTTTTTTACATGGAACAACTTGCTCATTTACAACCTGGTAATCTGCTTTTACCCGGCGAGGGTGAAGGAAGAAATGCCGTTTGGGCTGCCCGACAAGGATGGAAAGTAACAGCTGTTGACTACAGCGAAGAAGGAAGAAAAAAGACGAATCTGTTGGCTCAAAAACATAACACAGAGTTGGAAGCATACCTTATCGAAGACCTGAATCATTTTGTGCCGAAGATTTCAGGTTTTGATGCTGTCGCCCTGGTATTTGTGCATATGATGCCTGATGAGCGAATTAAATTACATGCAAAACTTATCGAATCGTTGCGGCCTGGCGGCATTTTAATACTTGAATCATTTTCAAAAAATCAACTAAAATTTAACTCGGGTGGTCCGAAAAATTTAGAAATGCTTTATGATATTGATTCCCTAAAGATTGATTTTGAACAACTTAAAATCGAATTTATTAAGGAAGAAGTTGTTTTCCTCGAAGAGGGACACCATCACCTTGGTGAGGCTTCCGTAATTAGGATGATTGCAAGAAAACAGTGAGCACTGTTCTTTTACAGCTGATAATCTTCCTTCATTTGATTCATAACCTCTATAAGCCGCTTATTGAGATTACGAACGATTACAAATACCGAATCACAGCTTTCATTGTTTTTGTATGATTGCTCGATCTGCTTGATGGGTAAAGCTAAATCATCAATTCCAAAAATATCAAGCGATGGCTTTAGTTTGTGCGCAGCTTTAGAAACATTTTCAAGATCATTCGCAACACAAGCTTCCATCATTTGACCTGAAAGATCATGAGCTGATTTTAAGAAAATGCCAACCATTTCTTTGATTGTTTCCTCGTTATCGCCGATATAGTCAATCAGTTTACGTAGGTTGTACAAACTATCAGGTTTTGAATCAGTCATTTATAATTTATTTTCTTTAATCATGCGGTAAATTGTAGATTTCCCAATGTCCAATTTTTTTGCAACCAGCACAACGTTGTTGTCGAACTTATCAAGGTAATAACGAATAATTTTGGCAGTGTATTCTTCGAGGGTGTTTTCTTCGAGAAGGAAATTTGAAGAGGCGTTGGTCGAATTAAACGAAATGTGATGTTCATCAATTTGATCGGAGTCGGTTAACACAGCTGCCAGTTCCATTACCGCTTTCAGTTCGCGTACATTGCCTGGAAACGAATATTGCATCAATTTTTGTTGGGCACTTTCAGAAATGCTCAGCTTGGCCATTTTGTTTTCCTGACAAAAATCATCTACAAAAAACTTAGCCAGTATCAGGATGTCATTACTGCGGTACCGCAAAGGGGGCAGTTCGATTGGCAAGCCTAAAAGCCTGTAATAGAGGTCCTCGCGGAAGTTGCCTTTTTGAACTTCTTCAGCCAGATTGCGGTTTGTTGCCACAATCAACCGGATATCAATTTTAATCAAGTCGTTACCACCAACACGGCTTAACTCGCGTTCCTGAATTACACGCAGCAACTTACTTTGCATATGAAGGTCCATCTCTCCGATTTCATCTAAAAAGATTGAGCCTCCTTGTGCTTGTTCAAACTTTCCTGTTTTACGGGTAATAGCACCTGTGAAACTACCTTTTTCATGCCCAAACATTTCGCTCTCAATCAGGTCGCGTGGGATTGCAGAAACATTAACAGCCACAAATGGTTTTTTAGCACGGGTAGAATTGTAATGAATCGCTTTGGCTACCAACTCTTTACCTGTTCCCGTCTCTCCTGTTATTGAAACTGTAATATTGGTTTTAATAGCCTTTTCAATCAGACTGAAAATTTGTCTGATAGCAGGGCTATTACCTTTAATGACGTTTCTAAACTCGTATTTTCGACCGATTTCTTCTTTCAGGTAGCTAATCTCACTTTTCAATAAAAGATTTTCACGAATCTTTTTTATGATATTCCACAGACGGTCTTTTACGTCATCATCCTTTACGAAATAGTCGTAAGCACCCTCCCGTAAAAGGGCAACAGCTGTAGAAATGTCTTCCTGCCCTGATACAATTACAACCGGAATTTCAGGGTTCTCTTTTTTAATCTGACGCATCACCTCCAGACCCGACATGTCGGGTAAGCTGTAATCAAGCGAAACCAATGAAGGTGTTTTGTAGAGGTTCTTCAGACATTCGGAACCAGCCTTAAACAAATGAACCTCATTGTCAGGATTCAATGAGAGATGGTGTTTTAGCATCTCTCCATACAATGGGTCATCTTCAACTACAAATATCCTGAAACTTTCCATAAGCTAGATTTGAGGTTTTGTTAGCGTGAGCAAACATTTTTATTCCAATGAAAAACAATTACTTAGAGTTTCTCGATTTTGGAAGCATGACAAAATTAAGCACTTACGTTTCATTTTGCAAATTTATTTTGCACTATTTTCCAAATATGGGAAATAGTAGGGAAATTGTAGTGAAAAACAGCCTAATCATAGCGCAATGTTGCAGTAAAGGTCTTTTTCTTAGATAAATGAGTTTAAAATGTGTTTTTTGGAATAACTTTGCTTTTTAAACCTTTTACAATGCCTCAATCGCAGACACAGTACAGTTGGTCAAAATTTTTCTTTCGTTTAATTGGAATACCAATCTTATTTTCTGCAGGCTTCACTCTGGTTTTTTATTTAGCATCACCTTTTTATACCTTCAAACAACCAAAACAATTTGCCGGAGAATATATATATAATCCTTATGCCGGTATCTCGCTTAAAAAACAGAAAGATCTTAGTTTCCATCTTAGCGCTCACCACATGGCTGATGTGCTGTTGAATGGCAGATTGAGAATCAACCTAAAGTATAATGATTCAATTGTTTATGCTCCAAAAAGTATGGATATCAGTAATTTTCAATTCTTGCATCAATTTGCTGATTCAAGAGGTGATTTATTGAATATCTATCGGCATGGTTATGGAATTACCAACGATCAGCAATTGTGCATCGGAGCCAGAAAAGTTGTCTGGACAGAATATCCTGTCATTCAAAACCTCCGGCACAAGCAGGATATTATCGAGAAACTTCATCGTACTAGTCGATTGATTGCATTGTCTGATCCTTATATCTCTTACACTGAGAACGAATTAAAGTATTTGAGTGGGTACCATTTGATAGAACTGACCAATACTGAAGACGAAGCTTTAAAAAGCTGGGATATTGCATTGAGTAATGGTCACCGTATTTACCTTATGCTCACCAATCTGGAGTTTAAAGGTTTAAAACTTAATGAACAAATGCTTCATTTCAATCATGTTCTTGCAATAAGTGATTCTCTGGATGCCGTTGTTCAGGCATTGGATGAAGGGACTTTTTACTCCGTTACCTTTCCTGAAAGTTTAAAGAATACACTATCCGTTCGTTTGAAAAGTGCTGTTGTTGAGCGTGATACCTTTTTCGTTGAGGTTGAACCGCTTGCCGCTTCGTTCCGGTTTATTGGGCAAGATAGCAAACAACTTCAGATATCAGATTCAACTATTAAGGCCGCTTATCCAATCCAGAAAGAAGATACCTACATCCGAACCGAAATTTCATTTGCTGATGGGACTGTAATGTTTCTCAATCCAATTAGTCGTCAGGAAGAACAAAATCAGGAGCGTCAAAAACTGTCAAGTTTTAATGCAACTCATACAGCACTCATGAGAGGCGTGTATATAGTATTGATAATGTTGTTGTTACAGCTTATTTATAGATGGCAGATAAAAAAACTAAAAAGTAAATAGGACCTTCATGCAATCATCTGAGTATAAAAACAGACTCTATTTACTATTACTGATTAGTTTCATGATTAGAACTTTTCTCGCTGCATGGCATGAGCTTGGTAATGATGAGGTGTACTATTACACATATGCGCTTTTCCCCGATTGGAGTCACTTCGATCACCCACCCATGATCGGTTGGATGATGCAATTATTCAGCCTGAATCTGATTTTTGACAGCGAGTTGTTTTTGCGACTCTCATCGGTAGTATTAATGACAGCCAACACCTGGATCGCATTTCAAATAGGAAAAACAATCAAAGATGACCGAACAGGCTGGTATGCTGCCTTGCTTTATACCGGCTCCGTATATGCTTTTGTGATAACCGGGTTTATGATCCTGCCCGATACTCCACAAAACTTTTTTTGGATGATAAGTCTATGGTTGATGGCCCTGTCTTTAAAGAACTCCATAACTAATTTTCAGAGGGATTGGTTGTTTGTCGCAATTGGATTTTCCATCGGTTTAGGTATGATTTCAAAATATACGAGTGTTATTTTATGGCTCGGATTTGGAATATATGTTCTTGTATATCAACGTAATTGGCTTAAAAAACCGTCGTTGTATCTGGCAATATTGCTTTCTGCAGCATGTTTGTTGCCGGTTATTTGGTGGAATATGCAAAACAATTTTATAAGTTTCAGCTTTCAAGGTGAAAGAATAAATATTTTTGATGCCTCTTTTCGCCCCGATTTGTTTTTTACCGAATTAGGAGGACAGATTGTTTATAATAATCCGATGAATTTTGCCCTTATTGTGGCGGCGTTGTTTGAGTTGTTTCGAAAACCCCTTTGGTTGGAAAAGAAATTCATACAATTGTTTCTACTTCTTGGAATTCCGTTAATTTTTATTTTTCTCTTTTTCTCTCTTTTCCGCTCAACCTTGCCTCATTGGACAGGCCCAGCCTACAATACGCTCTTGTTTCTTGCTGCTGCAAGGCTATCTTCACTTCGAAAGGATTGGCTGCCCTTGAGTATAAAGTTTAGCTTATTGGTTTTGCTTATTTTTATAACCGTGGGAAGCCTGCAAATTAAGTTTGGAATCATTCCAATGAAAGATCAGCAAGCTTTTCACCGGCTTGGCCGCAATGATGTGACGCTTGACATGGTAGGTTACCGTAAACTATTGCCATCTTTTACGCAGGTCAGAGCTCATCATATTCAAGCTGGTAATATGTCTGAGGAAGATGGGATTGTTGGTGAAAATTGGTTTCCTTTAGCCAATCTCGATTATTATATTGCTCGACCACTGGGAATGAAGGTTCTCGGCCTTGGTGAGCCGCAACGTCTTCATAAATATCTATGGGTTAATGAATTAAGAGGTGGATTTCATAAAGGAGATGATTTTTGGTACATCACCAATAGCCGTGATTACAAACATCCTGAAGAAGTCTATGATCTGAAATTCGAACAAATTATCGCCGCTGACACAATTGAGATTGAACGGGGAGGACAAGTTGCCAAAAGGTATTTTGTTTTTTTGCTAAAAGATTTGAAGGAAGTTCCCCCTTTGTATCTGACTAAGAAGTAGGTCAGAATACAGGTAAATTTCTTTTGACTACTCTTTATGCGGATTTAATGATAATGCATCCCTCATTCAGTAGATATTTTGAAAAAGAAGCCAATTGCCTTTTTACATTTGAAGTTTCATAGAAACAAAAAAAGGGAAAAACCATAAAGTATTTCCCTTTCTTAGCATATAAAGAAGTTTTATTTATTATCCCTTATAAGCAGGAATTCCTGTTATTTCATGTCCGGTAATTAGCAGATGCACATCATGAGTTCCTTCATAAGTGATAACTGATTCGAGATTCATCATATGTCGCATCATTGGAAAATCGTTGGTAATACCCATAGCACCAAGTACTTGACGCATTTCCCGAGCGATATTCAATGCCATTTCCACATTATTGCGTTTTGCCATAGAGATTTGTGCCGGAGTTGCACGACCCTCATTACGCAAAACGCCTACGCGCCAGGCAAGTAACTGTGCTTTGGTGATCTCGGTAAGTGCTTCAGCTAATTTTTTTTGTTGAATCTGGAATCCACCGATTGGCTTGCCAAATTGATGTCTTTCGAGTGAATAGCGCAAAGCGGAATCGTAACAATCCATTGCTGCACCAATAACGCCCCAGGCAATACCAAATCGTGCTGAGCTCAGACAGCTTAATGGACCGCGCAAACCCTTCACACCCGGCAGGAGGTTTTCTTTAGGAACTTTCACGTTATCGAATACAAGCTCACCTGTTACCGAAGCTCTTAATGACCATTTTCCATGTGTCTCAGGAGCAGTGAAGCCTTCCATTCCCTTTTCAACTATCAATCCTCTGATAACATCATGTTCATCTTTTGCCCAAACAATAGCTACATCGGCGATGGAGGAGTTGGTAATCCACATTTTCGCTCCGTTCAGAAGATAGTGGTCGCCCATGTCTTTAAAACGGGTAATCATGCTGCCTGGATCTGAACCATAGTTAGGTTCTGTAAGGCCAAAACAGCCAATGAGTTCTCCGGTGGCTAACTTAGGCAGATACTTCATTTTCTGCTCTTCAGATCCAAAGCTGTAAATCGGATACATTACCAGTGATGTTTGAACTGAAGCCATTGATCTTACACCGGAATCACCTCTTTCAAGTTCCTGCATGATGATACCATAGGCTATATAATCCATTCCTGCACCGCCATAAGCTTCAGGGATGAAAGGCCCAAACGCGCCAATGTCACCTAATTCTTTGATAAGGTGAAGGGGAAAGACAGCTTTCTCAAAATTCTCTTCTATAGTTGGCTTTATCGAACGGTTGACCCATTCGCGAACTGCAGCCCTTACAATTTTGTGTTCTTCAGTAAATAAATCGTCCACTAAATAGTGATCCGGTGCTGTAAATTGAATTGATGATGCCATTTTTTTACTTTATCGGTTTGAAAAATTAGTTAGGCCATAAAATTACAGCTTTCTTTCGTTCGTTAAAAAAAACTGCCAGCTACCATGATAATAAAGATTCAATGTCCCTAATAATTGAAAAAAACACCTTAACAAAAAGTGTTTTTGCGGGAATATTACAGTTGGTTTTTATTTTTATTTGAATGAAAACATAATGAGTTAGGGTGTGAATCATTTATTTTTGACAAAAAGGCATTTCAAATAGTTTTACCTTTGAGAGGGTTAATCGGCTTATCGTTAGTACTTATAATATTTTAATAAGTAATTACATACCAATATATTAAGTTATTAATTTAAAAGTGATTTTACTGATTATCAAAGGATTTATTTTGATTTTGGAAAGTCATAAATCCACAAATTTATATACAGTCAATTATGGAATCTGTTAGTCAAACACGCCTGCATGTAGTGGATGCTTTAAGGGGTTTTGCTATTGTTTCAATCATGCTTTTGCATAATCTGGAGCATTTCGACTTCTATTTTCAACCATCAGGACTGCCTGATTGGATGCAGGCGCTTGATAAAGTTATTTGGGATAGCCTTTTCTTTTTGTTCGCAGGAAAATCATATGCCATTTTTGCTTTATTGTTTGGTTTGACGTTTTATATTCAAACGGAACGACAGGCTCAGATTGGTAAAAATTTCAATGGTCGATTTGCCTGGCGAATGGTGTTATTACTAGGTTTTGGAATCATTAACTCTGCTTTTTATCAAGGTGATATACTTACTCTATACGCTGTAATTGGGGTTATGCTCATTCCGTTTTATCGTCTTTCAACAAAGTGGGTATTAATTATGTCTATCATTTTGATGTTGCAACCCTTTGAATGGATACATCTTTTTCAGGCTTTTCAACACCCGGATAAATTAATAAGCGATCCTGTTTCGTGGACTTATTTTGGTAAAATGGAGTCGTATATTACCGGGAGTTCATTTCTGGCTACTGTGGTCGGAAACCTTAGCAATGGCAAATACGCGGTTATACTTTGGACATGGGAAAACGGACGTGTTTTGCAAACGCTTTCATTGTTTCTTTTAGGAATGCTGGCTGGAAGAAAGCAGATATTCGACCTAAATCATTCAAAATTAATATTTTGGAAGAAGACGATCCTCATATCTGGTAGTGCATTTTTGCCTCTTTATTATTTTAGACAGCATGCTGCAGACTTCACCACCGGAGAAGCAGTTTTGAGACCGCTTCAAACTTTGCTGACTTCATGGACCAATATTGCGTTTCTTGGTTTTTTAGTAGCTGGTTTTGTGTTGCTTTTTGCAGCTAATTCATCTCAAAAACTACTAAAGGGGTTTTCGTCAATTGGCAGGATGAGCCTTTCCAATTATATTTTCCAATCCATTCTTGGATCTTTCATTTATTATGGTTTCGGGTTGGGCATGTATAAATACACTGGCGCAACCTACAGCTTGCTTATTGGCCTTTCACTGGCAATTCTGCAAGGCATTTTTAGTTCGTGGTGGATGATGAACAACCGGCAAGGCCCGCTCGAAACCCTTTGGCATAAAGCTACCTGGATGAGTTTTAAAAGAGCTCAGCAGAGATGATCAAATTTAGGATTGAGAGCGAAGCGCTTCGTAACCATCACCTGAATACATTGTTTCATCGTGTTGGCTCAAGTCCAGACCAATAGCTTCTTGTTCGGCTGTAACACGCATTGGGACAAGCATATCGGTGATTTTGTATAAAATCCAGGACCCGCCAAAAGCAAAAACACCCACAATCACCAATGCAAGAAGATGGTAGAGAAACGTAGTAGTTTCGCCATGAATTAAACCAACTTCTTTAGCAAAAACAGCAGTGAGAATCATGCCGGTGATGCCTCCCATTCCATGAGCAGGAAAAACATCAAGAGTATCATCAATAGAAGTTTTGCTTTTCATGCTTATTGCAACATTACTAACGATAGCGGCAACAACGCCAATAAAAATACTTGCCCCCACATCAACAAAACCAGCTGCAGGAGTGATTGCTACCAAGCCAACAACAGCCCCGATAGAGGCACCCATAGCTGACGGCTTCCGACCCATAGCCCCATCAAAGAAAACCCATGCAATCATAGCTGCTGCTGAAGCTGTATTGGTATTTAAAAATGCAAGTACCGACTGCGCGTTGGCTCCTAGTGCTGAGCCTGCATTGAAGCCAAACCAACCAAACCAAAGCATCCCGGTACCAAGTAGAACATAGGTAACACGGGCAGGTTTATGGTTTCCTGCATCTTTACGTTTTCCAAGAAACAACGCTCCTGCCAAAGCAGCAAAGCCTGCCGACATATGAACCACCGTTCCTCCTGCAAAATCAAGCACTCCCCAGTTGCGTAATAATCCATTGGGATGCCATGTCATATGTGCTAAAGGAGCATAAATTAAGAGGCTAAACAAGCTGATAAAAACAAGATAGCCGGTAAATCGTATTCTTCCAGCAAATGATCCTGTTATCAGAGCCGGTGTGATAATAGCAAATTTCAATTGGAATAAGGCAAATAATGCCAAAGGAATAGTGGGTGAAAGGGCTGGATGTGAATGCCCACCAACATTTTTAAACATGAAAAATGTCATAGGATTTCCAATTATCCCTGTGCCTGATCCACCGATGCTTTCACCAAAAGAAAGGCTGAAACCGATGATAACCCACAAAACACTGATCACACCCATGGCAATAAAACTCTGTAACATCGTGGAAATCACGTTTTTCTTTTCCATCATCCCGCCATAGAAAAAGGATAATCCGGGTGTCATCAATAGTACGAGGGCAGTGGCTGTCAGCATCCATGCAATATCAGCTGCTACAAGATTTTCATCACCACCGAAATCCCCTCCTGATGGTATCAAAATACCCATGATGGCAAACATCATGAAGATCGCGAGAAAAAACAGGTACTTAGTTTTCATTTTTTAGTTGTTTTATGTTCCGAAAAGCAGAACCGTTAGCTTAACGCAAATGTATTTTTATTTCAAACGGATTTATAAAAGAAAAAATGAATGGTTTTGTGTGAATATCAATAATTATTGTCGTTAACTATATGAATTACAACTATATGTGAAATTTATTTAATTGAAATCTTATCAATAATTCATTTCATTTAGCCTCCTGTTTTTTTTCGCAATGGGTTTCGGAACTTTTTAGCAACTGTATGTTTCTGCTGTTATCAATAGCAGAAAGTGGTTTTAAGCCATGAAACGTATCTTAGACATAAAAAAAGCAACCCTTTCGGATTGCTTCTCTGTTTGTTAATCTGATGAAATTCTGATATCAAAAAAAAGGTAAAAATTCAACAGATCGAGTTTAGGTTTTATGGGCGCCAATCCTGCGGTGGCATTGGCTTGTTTTGAAGCACTTTCTCAATTTGATCCATAACATCAGGTGTTAATCTTGAAACCATCTCCAGTGATTGAAGGTTTTCTTCCAACTGAGTCAATTTTGTTGCTCCTGTTATTACGGTACTTACATGTGGGTTTTTTAAACACCAGGCGATGGACATCTGAGCAAGCGTCATGCCCATATTATCAGAAATTGATTGAAGCTGAACAGCTTTTTTAATTTTTGCCTGACCTTCAGCTGTCTCATATCGTTTTTTAAGCCACTCATTTTCTTTCATGCTCAAACGGCTGCCTTCAGGGAAACCATTTGCATATTTATTGGTTAGAATTCCACTTGCAAGCGGACTCCAGATGGTTGTTCCCAGACCGATTTCTTCGTAGAGTGGCAGGTAATCCATCTCTATTTTAAAACGGTTGAACATATTATATTCGGGTTGCTCCATCAACGGAGGTATCAGATGTTCGCGCCGTGCAATATGATATGCCTCCATGATTTGACTTGCCGACCACTCGCTCGTGCCCCAATAGAATGCTTTCCCTTGATTAATAACATGGTTCATAGCCCATACGGTTTCTTCAATAGGTGTATGTAAGTCGGGACGATGACAATAAATTAGATCAACATATTCAAGATCAAGACGTTTCAAAGCAGCATCAGTACCCTCGATGATGTGCTTGCGCGACAATCCGTTGTCGTTCGGTCCTGAGCCTCCCCAGAAAATTTTAGTGGAAATTACATAATCCGAACGTTTCCATCCGGCACGACGAAGGACTTTTCCCATGATGATTTCCGACTGTCCATTGGCATAAACCTCAGCATTATCAAAAAAGTTAACGCCATTATCCCAGGCTTTTACCATCAAATCATAAGCTAAGTCAACATCAACCGAACTAGCGAAAGTAGTCCATGAACCAAAGGAAAGTGCTGAGACTTTCAAACCTGATTTTCCAAGAAAACGATAGAGCATTGTAGTATTTTTTAAGTTTTATAACATCTAATTTTCGCAAAAATACACTTTTTCAAATACCTTTGGGCTAATCCCTGTGGCGCTAACAAGCTGCAAAAAACAGACATTATTTCTACAATACAAACGTATTGACATCAATGACAGCCGATATCATTTTTTCAGTTTAGAATATCTTGTTATTTAAGCAATTCGATCTTGATGCTTTCATTGGTCATTAGAGCGAAATTGTGAAATTATGGTAAAGTCTTCTTTTTTTACATAACAGTTAATTTATTGTTATTAAGATAGTTAGCCTAAAATTGACTAAATTTGGATTACACCAATGTTTTTTTTTATTTTTTTATTCTATTTGGTTAGTTAAATGATTAATTTGCATGGTTAAAATATGAAAATCATCCATGACAGTCCGAAATTTTCATACGAACCCTTTTCCGGGTATAAGGAGTTACGAAATTCACGAAAGTCATCATTTCTTTGGAAGAGAAAAACAGGTTAGGGAACTCATCGAGAAACTGGCACGAACACGTTTTCTTGCTATTGTGGGTTCTTCAGGCTGCGGGAAATCATCTCTGATCAAAGCAGGACTTTTGCCTGAATTATTCAAATCGAAACAAGTGGTTTCAGCATTGCCCTGGCATTTTAGTATGTTTCGACCTGCAGAAGATCCATTTGGAAACTTATGCAATGCCTTATCTGACGGCAAATACGATCCCGAGAAGCTGATGTTGCAGCTACGGTCAGGCGATGATGGTTTGGTGAAAGCTGTTTCCGGATTGCTCCGGCAATCGCAATCTGCATTGATTTATATCGACCAATTTGAAGAGTTGTTCCGTTTTAAACGAGGAGGAGTCTTTTCCCAATCTGCTTCTGAGGCCAAATTATTTATCCGGTTGATCATTCATGCAGTTGAACAAACCGAAGTTCCGGTGAGTATTGTTCTGTCCATGAGGACTGATTTTCTTGACGAATGCACTGAGTTTATTGGTCTAAGCGAGCTTATAAACAAGGGTTATTACCTTGTTCCCCGGATGAACAATGATGAGCGCCGCCTGGCAATTACTGGTCCCGTTCACGCCGAATCAAGTACCATTAAGGATGTTTTGGTTGAACGATTACTGCAGGATGTAGGTGATGATCCCGACCAGCTTCCTATCTTACAACATGCCATGATGCGCACATGGGATCACTGGACACTTCATAAGTCCGGAGATCAACCAATTGATATCGAGCACTATGAAGCGATAGGAACAATGAAAGAGGCGCTGTCGGTGCATTTGGAAGAAATTTATGCCGGACTTAAGGATGAAAGAAGTAAGCAACTAACAGAAAAGCTTTTCAAAGCACTAACTGATATTTCGAATGAGAGCAGAGGAACACGGCGACCGACTCCTCTAGGTGAAATTTGCACACTCACCAATGCAAGGGAGGAAGAAATTATTCGTGTAATCGACCAGTTCAGAAGTCCGGGCTGTGCCTTTTTAATGCCTTCGGCTCATGTTGCGCTTAATGCCCTTTCAACAATAGACATCAGCCATGAGAGTATCATGCGGGTTTGGTCCCGTTTGAAAAAATGGGTGGAAGAAGAAGGAGAATCAGCTCAATTGTACCTGCGTCTTTCAAAGTCAGCGGCACTCTATCAGGAAGGTAAGACAGGGCTATGGATCAATCCTGAATTACAATTGGCAGTACAATGGAAAGACCAAAACAAGCCAAACATCACATGGGCAGCACGTTACGATCCCGCATTCGATCGTGCTATGACATTTCTTTCCTACAGTAAAAAACAATTTGAACTTGAAATTTCTAAGAAAGAAAATCAGCAAAAACGCAACTTGCGACGCGCACGAATTTCAGCTATAATTCTGGGTATCGCATCACTTGTTTCGATCCTTTTTCTGATCGTTTCTTTAAATCTTCGTTTCAAAGCTGAAGCAAGTAGAAAAGAGGCAATCGAAAAGGAGAAGATGGCTGTCCTAGAGAAAAAGAAAACTGAAGTGCAACGGAAAGAAGCAATTGTTCAGCGAAAAATCTCAGAACAGCAACAACAAATTGCTGAACAACAAGAACTTATTACTGAGCAACAAAGGCAATATGCGGTGAAGCAGCAGGTGATTGCCCAACAACAAACCACAGAAGCAGTCCAGCAGCGAAAACAAGCCGATGTGGCTCGGCACGAAGCTCTTAGTGCCAGAGATGAAGCCCAGCAGCAACGTAAAGAGGCAGTAGCTCAAAAGCTGATTGCTGATCAGGAACGTGTTAAAGCTGAGGAGTCGGAGCGCATCGCTCAGCGATTACGATTACTTGCCATTGCCAATTCAATGGCTATTCAGGCATTGCAACTGCATTCCACTGTAAAGGATGAAATACCTGCACTTTATGCCCTGACCGCTTACCAGCTGCATAGTGATAATGGAGGTGAGGAAGGCGATCCGACACTTTACAGCGCTTTATCGGCAATTTCAAATGATCCGATAATTTTGCGCGGTCATCAGGATGCCGTGAGGGCTGTGATAACTTCTGCAGATGGCAAATGGCTTTTTTCTTGTGGTGACGACCAGAAAGTTATTCGGTGGAATATTGAAAATCCTGAAAAACAACCGGTTTTTGCTGTAGTTCCGAAAGAAATAAAAGAAAACTTTCGTTCAATTATGCTGACTCATGACGAGAAATGGTTGATTGCTGGTACAACCGGAGGAAAATTGATTGTTTGGGATAATCATTTATTTCCGGGTTCTGTAAGTGTTGTTAACGCCCATGAGTCAATCGTAAACAGCTTGGTATCCAGCCCGGTAAGTAATGTATTTTATTCGTCAGGATCAGATGGCAAGGTGTTGAAATGGAGCTATGACGCACAGCATTTTAAATCAACATTGCTGGATCAGGTTTCGGAACCTGTTTTGTGTTCGCATGTGAATCATGATGGGTCAGAGATTGTTTATGCTATGGCTTCGGGTGCTGTAAAAACCCTAAATCTGGTGAAAGAGCCAAAAAACCCATCCTTATTGACAACACTGAAGAGTCAGGCTTTATCCGTAAAATATCAACCTGGGAGCAACAATCTTGTATTTGGATGTCAGGATGGGTCTATTCAAGTTTTCCAAATAAATCAGGATGGATTCGAACAAACCGCTCTTGTTGGACGACATATTTCAGGTGTCAACGCACTCACATTCAGTCAGGATGGATCAAAATTTGGATCAGCATCCTATGACTGGACGATCCGATTGTCGCCTTTTCCGGTTTTGGAGGAAAAGCCCATTTCCATTGACAATCATGAGCTTTGGATTTACGATTTACTTTTTACCCCTGGCGGCGACCATTTAATATCATGCAGTGCTGACAGAACAATCAGGATATTCTCAGTCGGAAATGAACAAATGGCCGTAAAGGTGAGACCGAAAACAAAACGTAATATGACTGCTGCCGAATGGAGTAAGCTTGTGGGCGAAGATATTCCTTATCAGAAAACTATAGCCGAACTGCCATGATCAGACCATCAACAAACAAACAAGTGATCCCCATGAAAACAAATCACTTTAGCCATTTGCTTACACTGATGCTGGCCTTTTTTATCATCATCAGTCCGTTTTTTACAAAACATCTTCAGGCGCAATCCTGTGATGAGGTGACACTGAATGAAGCGCGTAAGCATTATGAATTAGGAAAGTTTGATCTTGTGATCAGTTCACTGGAACAGTGCACACAAAAGGGATTCAATGAGAAACAAAAGATTGAAGCTCACCGCCTTAAAGCAATGGCTTATCTTTCGATTGACAGCACTACGAGAGCAATTGTAGAAACAGCGTTGCTTCTTCAAATAAACCCTGTTTACGATCCAAACCTCTTTGATCCGCCATCATTTATACATATGGTTAATAAGATGAAAGTTTCAGGAGTGGGTCAGATTGTTACATCTGTTTCCAAAAGAGCCGAGAATATTTATGAAACACCAGCAACCATTGCTGTTATCTCCCGCGATGATATTATCAAACGGGGTTACAATGATTTGGTTGAATTATTGAAGGATGTGCCGGGCTTTGATCTTACACTTTTTTACGGACCGGAATATGCCAACATCTACCAACGTGGGTTCAGACAGAATAATACCGAGAAAACCTTGCTTTTGATTGATGGTATTGAAGAAAATGATTTGTGGACAAATTGGGCTTATATCGACCGGCAATACCCGCTTTCGAATATCGAACGGGTTGAAATCATTTATGGACCGGCTTCAACCATGTATGGTCCAAATGCTTTTGCGGGAGTCATCAATGTAATAAGCCGCAATTCAACAGATGCCATTAAACCGGGAAGAAATATTGGCATCAGCGGCAAATTGAATTATGGCACTTACAACACGCGAACGCTTGACATGAGTGTGTCGGGCAAAAAACGCAATATCTCATTTACGCTTTCAGGACGTTTATATCATTCTGACGAACATGATCTATCGAGTCAGAAATATTTTGATTATGATCCTTCTGTGTACAACAATGTGGATTATAATAAGCTCATTGGAATAACATCCAATGCGAAAGATTATTTGCTGAATAATAACTTGCCTTTTTCGCATCCATATTATCAACTTTCGGCTGATTCTAATCAGTTGAATTTGACCACACAGGGAATAGATGCAGCCCGAACACTCGATCAATCTGCATATAATCAGGTTGTTGGAGGAAAAAAGATAGGTTTTACGAATGATACTGACAGCTGGTTGTTAAATGGAAAAGTTAATATTGGAAATTTCAGTTTTGGATTTCAAACCTGGAAATACTTTCGTGGAGGTACAACACAATATACCGACCTTTATGTGGCTGGTTCAGAAAACGGCTTTAACTGGGTTCCTCAGCTGAGTAACTTTTATACCAAATATGAGAGCCAATTGAGTGAACAGGTTTTTTTATCAAATCTCACAACTTATCGCATACATACTGTTACTGATGATACACGTTTTGTTTCGCTGTCAAATTATGCAAGGGGTAATAAAAAACTCAATTCACTTATCAATGATGAAGCACCTGTCTGGACCAGTTTGTATATGTTCGAGCAATCAAAACAGCTTCGTAATGAGTTGAAGGTCAATTATAGGGCTACCTCAAGACTGGATATTGTTACGGGTCTCGAAATACGTAACAGCAATCTGCAGGGAGCTTATTACACAAGTTTTACTGATACACCTCAAGACTCAGCAGTTATTCAGCCATCACCCAAAGGTGGAAACGAATTCAATGTTTGGGATTTGGGATTGTATTCGCAGGGAACATGGCAGGCCATCAGAGACCTCAAGCTAACGCTGGGTTTAAGGTACGACTATAATGTGGTTAGAGAAAACGATGGTTTTGGAAGTGAATTCAGCCCAAGAGCAGCGGTGGTTTGGTCACCGGGGAAATACACATTTAAGGCAATTTACTCTCGTGGTATCATGAACGTGTCGAACTGGACAAAATACTCATCAGCTGGTAACAGGATTCCCAATCCAAGTCTTAAAACAGAAAACATTCAAAACCTTGAGTTTAGCGCAGGACTAAGGCTGAATGCAGCTTTTCAGGCTGACATCTCCTTATATCAGAATTTTATTGATAATGTTGTTGGAACTGTCGATGTGGCTGAAAGCCCGGGAAAAATTCAAAATGCAAATATTGGAAAGTTTATAGTTAAAGGAATTCAGGCAAATGCTGTTTATAAGAAAGCTAATTTCAGCACCTATTTCAATTATACCTTTAGCGACCCCCGACAAACATATTCAGAGGCTGGGCAGGTTGACAACCGTGTTGGTGACATTGCTTCGCATCAGTTTAACCTTGGTGCAGACCGTTTGTTCTTTAATCAGTTAAATGTCAACCTACGAATCAATTACACAGGAGAAAGACCTGTTGGCGTTGGTACAACAGTGCCTCTTAACAACGATCATTTTCCTGCTGCGACGATTCTCAACGGTGCAATTACCTATGCCAACCCGGCATGGGTTAAAGGCCTGTCAATGCAACTGGTTTTTAATAACTTGTTTAATACAACGTATTATCATCCGGGAACAAAAGCAGCTGAAGGTATTAATAGTCCTACTGCCATTCTACAAAGGGGAAGACACTTCCTTTTAAATCTATCTTATGATTTTTAACCAACTAACCATGAGTCAGCATAAACCTTACACAATTATAAATAATAATGAATCGCTTTGGGGGTCGATGTATGTTCCCCTTTATCCTAAACCAAAAAAAAACCAGGGTTTAAGGACAGTTTTGTTCGTGAGTTGTGAGTGTGGCGCTCTAATGTTGCGAGATTTAATAGCTTTTGAAACGAAGTATGCCGATCTGTTGAATATTGTTGGTGTTGTGACTGATGACCCACTTGACCCAAAAGCCCGTATCTCTCTAAAGAAAAGAATATGGAGTCAATTTTCTGTTGAAAAACGTGCTGAACTTTTCCAAAACCTCATTAATACCAGCATCAACGATGACATTACCTGCTACTCAGGGGCTGTAAAAACAGATTATTTCCGAAAAATTTTTCAGGAATGGAATCCCGAGGCATTGCTGATGTTTTGTTATGGGCAAAAAATTGATACTCCTATCTATGAATTTCCTGTTTTCGGAGCTTATAACTTTCACCCATCCGACCTTCCAAAGAAAATTGGAGCTGGAACACAGCCTTTCCAGAATGCAATACAAAACGGTTTGAAAAGTTCTCCTATGGTGATTCACAAAGTTACTGAACTGATTGATGTTGGTCCAATAGTAGGGGTTTCGCCTCAGATCAATATCTGCCTTGAAGACGGATCGTACCCATCAAGTATTCTAACTTTATTGGATAAAATAACCAGTGTTGGTGGCTGGATGGGAGTAGCTCTCGTGGCAGAACTTATCAAAATCAAAGAGTCAGGTTCAAAAAATCAGGTAAACAACATTGATTTTGAAGAATTAATGCCGGAGGATCTGAAACAGAAACTCAATTCACCCGCCGTCAACGACCTAAATGAGAAGTACGAAGTTCCGTTGCACCCAATGATGCATTAAAAGTAAGTGACATGAAAAAAGAAACCAGTATCTTAAAGATCATGAACATTCGTCCTGAAGAAGCGAAGGCTGTCTTTATGCTGATGGCATTCTCTTTTTTTACCGGACTTACGCTTTCATTTTATTTTACGGCTTCCAATGCGCTCTTTTTAAAGCATTTTGACCCATCTATGATTCCGGTATCATTTATCGCATCCGGTGTTTTAATTTATTTGGCATGGCTTGTTTTTTCGAAAATTGACCGCAAGTTATCCTTTCATAAACAGGTCACTACCAAGCTGTTATTTGTATTTATTACGGTACTTATAATTAGTGCAGGCGTATATTGGCTTAACAACTCCTGGCTGATTTTCATCACCTACACATGGGTCAGGATTGTGGTTTACATCACTCTTGTCACTTTTTGGGGCATAGCAGGTAAATTATTTAACATAAGACAGGGAAAACGAATTTTTGGCCTTATTGGCATTGGAGAGGTAATCTCCATTATGATTGGTTATTTCTCTATTCCCTTCATTCTCAAGTTTCTGAAAGCTACCGACCTGCTTTTTCTTTCAAGCGGAACTTTGTTGCTGTGCTATTTGATGGCAGTTTTGATTATTTCAACCTTTAAATCGCAACTGATTGATCTGAAGAAAACAAAAATAGCTGCTGTTGTTAAGGATGAAAATAAAACAAGCTACTGGAAGCTAATCAAAAAGCCCTATTTCAGGTACATCTCAATGATGGCATTGTTGCCAATATTTGGCTATCTTTTCGTCGATTTTCTGTTTCTTTCTCAAACCAAAGTTGAATTTGCTAAAAACCCGGAAGCAATTGCAGGGTTCTTTGGAGTATTTCTTGGCTTTGTTGCCGTGATTGAGTTGTTCTTAAAATTGATTTCAGGAAGGTTTCTTAACAAATATGGCATCCGTCCCAGTTTGCTTTCGTTACCGGTAATACTGATTTCAACAATATCTATTGCTGCTTTCTTTGGAGCAATTTATGGTACGATAGGGTTGTTTTTTGCGTTTATCGCTTTGTCACGCTTGTTTGAGCGATCGGTTCGCTCAGCTGCTTATGAACCTTCATTTCAGTTGCTTTATCAGCCTTTACCTGCTGAACAACGCTTAGTATTTCAGAATCAGATTGAAGGAATCCCTAAAGCATTGGGAACAGTGATAACAGGGGCTGTAATTTTACTTTTTTCTTCCATCGCTTCAGTCAATCTGGTGTTTCATACATGGTTCTTTATCCTTGTGCTCGCCTTTTGGATCTGGACATCTTTGAAAATGTACGAATCTTACCGAAGGGTGCTCAGAAACAAACTTGATGAATTGAAATCGGAAACCAATCATGTGCATCAGCCTTTCAGTGAGATGATTTATAATGAGTTAATGAAAGCCACAATTGCTGATTTTGATCATATTTTTAAAAGAAGCGATGCCGTTGACCCACTTCTTACTGATAAAATGTTAATCAAAGTCTTCAAAGATGTTCCGGAAGATATTCAGAAATGCATTCTGAATCTTTTCATTGAAAGGAATATTTTAAAGGCTGTTCCCTTTTTGAGCGAAATGAGAATCGATGATTTTTCTCATGATTTACAAATTTCGATTCAGAATACCATTGAAGAGTTGGCATCAGCTGAGAAATCTTCTATTGATGAACTGGAGACAAATTCCAGGTCGGAAAACCCAAAATTGCGGCTTGACACAGCCCGTCTTTTAGGATCCTCAGGCAGATACAACACCATACGTTTGCTGCAAAAACTAGCAAAAGATCCCAATCCTGAAGTTAAAAAAGCAGCAATTATTGCCTGTGGCAAAATTAAACGCTATGAGCTTTGGCCCTTCATTACTGAACAATTGGCTGATCCTGAATTTTCTGCTGCTGCTGCAATTGCTATTGAACAGATAGGCGAACCAATACTTCCTGAACTTGAAAAATTGTTTGAAAAGTCAAACAATAAAATCTGGTTACAAATGCAGATTCTTGGCATCTATGAGCATATTGAAAGTCAAAAAGCGATCAAGCTGCTCCGCGATAAGATGGTCATCCCCAATAAAGACCTACGTCGCAGGGTTTTCAGCGCGTTAAGTGCAAAAAAATATCAGGCTACAGCTTCCGAAGTGCCTGTGATGAAAGGTTTTATCGAGGATTCAGTTGCTTATATCTTATGGATTTTGGCTACTCTGAACGACCTCGAAAAAATGGAAGATGCTCTTGAGCTCAAAATGGCTTTACTAACTGAAATGGATGACCATAAGGAGCAGGTTTTTATGTTGCTATCGCTTATGTATGATGCCAAAACCATCCATCATATCCGCGAACATATCGAAAGTAAAGATGCCAATGCTAAGGTTTATGCGTTGGAAATAGGGGACATGATGATTAGCTCCGATATTAAAGAGATTTTCTTCCCTGTTTTTGAAGATTTGCCTTTTCAGGAGCGATTGAATCGTTTCATGTTCAGGTTTCCGCAGCAAAAGATGGAGGCTGTTGATCGTCTAATTGATGTGTTAAATCAAGAGTACACCTATAAAAGTCGATACACAAAGGCTTGTGTTTTGCGTTTGATGGCAGATCAGCAACTGAAGGATAACCCTGAAATTGAAAGTGCCTTATTAGCTAACATACTACATCCTGACCCGTTACTCAGTGAATCTGCTGCCTGGTCATTATCTGAAAGAGATAAGGAAATTTTCTCGGATCGGCTAAAACTACTGTCGAAAAACGGAAGCAGAGACTCACAGCTAATAGTTGCCTCTGTCAGCCAACGACTCGAAAAAAAGGAACTTTTGTTATTTGAAAAAATCGAATTTATGAAGAATACCGATCTTTTTTCGACCCTTCCCGAAAGTGTGATTGCTGATATTTTGAGTCAGTTTCCATGCATCCAATTCCATAAAAAAGGTGTTAAAAACGAAATGAAAGATGAAGTAAATCAATCGGATATTATCCTTGCCAGAGATGGGACACAAATACTTTTCCCGGCCGGAATTTTATACGAACGCATTTTGCACACCGATGAATTATCGGAAAAACTATTCAGTTTTAATACTCATAACTGATTAATTGATGAACCATGAATAAGTTGATCATCGCAATCCTGTTAATTTCGCTTTCCTTCAATGTGAAAGGACAGTCGAAAAATGAAACAGGATTTCCGTTTGTAAAGAATTATAGCACAGTGGATTATCACGCTCACGCGCAAAATTTTGCTGTAGCAACAGATCAAAGTGGACTCCTTTATGTAGGAAATTTTGCCGGTGTGATGCAATATGACGGCGAAAACTGGCGGTTGATACCTACCGAAAAGGGCTCAAAAGTATCCGCTTTGGCTGTTGACAAGCATGATAAAGTTTATGTTGGGGCGAGGGGCGAGATCGGATATCTTGAAGCAGATACTAAAGGTACACTAAAGTTTGTGAGTTTATTGGATAGTACTTCAAACTCCCCTGTTTTTCAGGAAATCATTCAGATTGTGATTAGTGGGGAAACGATATATTTTATTGCTGAAAGATTGATTTTCTCTTTGAAAGATAGCCAACTAACACAATGGGAATCTCCAAATTCCATTTTAGGCGCATTTCATGTGAATAACGTTTTGTATCTTCAGTTGAAGGACAAGGGGTTGATGTCATTTATAAACTCCACTCTTAAAACTGCCGGTCAGGGTAGTCAGTTGTCGGATGCAGCTGTAATAACTGCCATGTTGCCTTTCAGTGAAAACAAAATTCTGATTGCAACGAGCACGCAAGGTCTGTTGTTGCTGAATAATGGAATTTATCAAACTTTTGAAACGCCTGTCCAGGAATTGTTGCTTAAAAATCCTGTAACTAGTGGTCTGAATCTGTCAGATGGCACTATTGCCTTAGGTACCTCGCGCAAAGGTGTTGTGATAATCAACCACGCCGGAGATGTTTTGCAGATAATTGACAAGGAAGCATCTTTACAAAATAGCTTTGTTAGAAGTATGTGTGCTTCCAACGAAAACACACTTTTTGTTGCCCTTAACAATGGGATTTCTGTGATCGAAATTCCCTCAGCCTTTAGCTTTTATGACGAAAAATCGGGATTGGAAGGTGCTGTTAATGACATTATTCGCTTTAACAACAAGCTCTATGTGGCAACATATCAAGGATTGTTTTTTTATGATGATGCGGTATTTGGATTTGTGCCGTTGAAAGATATTATTGCAGCCTGTTGGAGCCTTGAGGTAGTAGGAGGCGAACTAATTGCTGCCACTTCACAGGGGTTATTTGTTGTTAACAATCTGAATACCAATCTCGTTCGAGATCGTTTTGCACTTACAATAGCAAGATCCGAAAAAGATAAGACGTTGGCATATGTTGGAGAAGCAGAAGGTTTGTTTCAGCTCAAAAAGTTAAACTCATCCTGGGATTATAAAAAAATTGAAGGTGTTGAAGATGAAGTGAATGACCTGCAGACCGACGTTGAGGGCGCTGTTTGGGGTGTTAGTCTTTCGAAGGGCGTTTTCAGGTATTTGCCAATGGAGAATAATATTCGGTTTTTTGGTCAGGAGGATGGATTGCCAGAGACAAAAGGCTTAACGATTCACCCCATTGGCGATAAATTGCATATCAGTTCTCAAAAGGGCTTATTTGTTTTCAATACACAACAGCAATTATTTGAGCCATTTAAGATGGTTGGCACAAACGACTCACTATCCAGTGAATGGTATGCGCTTATGATTCCCGATAACTCTGAAAACGTGTGGGTTACTAATGGAGATGAAACCTCTGTTCATCTAATTCTGAAAGATGCCAATGGATTTAAAAAGCAATCATCAGATTTTCTACCCATAGCTTCCAAAGTGATTTGGACAGTCTTTCCTGAAAAAAATGGCATCACATGGTTTGGTGGTTCAGATGGACTGGTTCGCTATAATCCTTCAATAGCGAACAAAAACAAGCGCCCTTTTTCCTTACTTTTACGTGCAATTACAATTAACAATGACTCTGTCTTATTTGCCGGACATTCCGATTTGTCGGAAAAGGAGATGGTACTTTCATATCAGGATAATATCTTGAGGTTTGACTTTAGCGCACCTTATCATGCTGCAAAAGATGAAATGTATTATCAGTTTTTTCTGGAAGGATTCGAAGAAAGCTGGAATGATTGGACGACCCAATCTTATAAAGAATACACCAATATTCCGGGAGGCAACTATAAATTCCGGGTGAGGGCTAAGAATATCTTTGAGGAAACAACGGATGCGAAAGAGGTTGAATTTCAATTGCTATCTCCTTGGTATTTAACTGTATGGGCTATTCTGGGTTATATTTTATTCGCAGCATCAATTGTCTATTTAATCGTAATTCTTCGCAATCGTAACCTGCTTAAGGAAAAACGCATTCTTGAAGAGCGTATTGTTTCACGTACTGCAGAAGTTGTTCAGCAGAAAGAAGAAATTGAACAGCAGTCTCAGGAACTTGCCGATAAAAATGATGAGCTTGAAAAGATTAATGCTGCCATTAAGTCAATCAATGCGGAGATAAATTTCGATAATTTGCTTCAATCCCTGTTGGAAAAAATGCGGATTATCAGATCTGCCGAGAAATCTGCCGCTCTTGTATTTGACAAAAGCATTCAGAATTACCGCTACAAAGCTGGTGTAGGCTACGACCTGTCAGATGTGGAACATGTTACGCTTAGCCTTGCAGAAGCCGAGAATAGGTACCTAAAAAATGCGGAGGAAGTATTCGAAGATATTTTTATAAAATCAGAGTTTGCTTCTTTTGAAATGGTTGAAGCGCTGCAGCGCTTCAACAAGCCAAAATCAATGATGCTACTCGTTATCCGAATAGAGAATAAAGTAGAGGCATTCCTGATTTTTGAGAATTTTAGCCGTGAGCGCGCCTTTGAAGCTCGTGACATAAGCTTGATTAAAAATGCAAAAGAACACATTATCTCTGCAATTATCCGTACACGTATTCTCGATGACCTTCAGTTTACGCTTCATAACCTGAAAGATACACAGGAGCAGCTGGTTCAGTCAGAAAAGCTAGCTTCTTTAGGTCAGCTCACTGCAGGCATTGCCCACGAGATTCAAAACCCACTAAACTTTGTCAATAATTTTGCAAGCCTTTCTGTGGGTCTGGCTGACGAACTTAATGAGATTATTGAGTCCTTGAAAGATCAGATTCCAACCGATAGTTATGCTGATGCCGAAGAAGTCATCGGAATGATCAAAGGTAATGTGCAGAAAATCAACGATCACGGCAAGCGTGTTGAGAGTATTGTAAAAGGTATGTTGCAACATTCCAGAGGTAAAAAAGGCGAATTTGAAGAAGTTGAACTTAACAGCGTGGTGGCCGAATACGTTAGTCTGGCCTATCATGGTATGAAAGCCAAGGATAAGACCTTTAACACAGCACTTACAACACAGTTCGATCCAGCTATTGGCAAAGTGAGTATTATTACTCAGGATTTAAGTCGTGTTATTTTAAATATCACAAACAATTCGTGTTATGCGGTGGATGAAAAAGCAAAAAAGAACCCTGCAGGATATAAGCCGGAAGTAATTATTAGCACGCGTAAAATTCAGGATAAGATCGAGATTCGGATAAGAGATAATGGTACAGGAATGCCTCCTCATGTTATGGAGAAAATTTTTAATCCTTTCTTTACTACCAAACCTACAGGAAAAGGTACGGGTTTAGGCCTGTCGATGAGCTTCGATATCATTAATAAGATTCATAAGGGAAAGCTGGAAGTTAAATCTGAGGAAGGTGAGTTTTCTGAGTTTATAATCACTATTCCTGAAAAACAAATCTGATTATGAAAAAATGGATTATCATTTTTTTGTTTAGCGTATCCTCATTGGTGTTGCAGGCACAAACAGTCTTTCGTCTTAACCAGTATAACATTATTTACAATGGAAGTTTTATGCCCGTTTTTACGCTATATGGTAGTCAGTCATTCAGCGAACACTGGGGTTTATCCACTTATTTTTATGTAAATGGCACCAAAGGAAGCAGCTGGGGCGAAGGTTTGGCGGGTCCGACTTACATGCCCTTTAAAGGCTTATCAATAAGTTTCCTGGCAGGCTTTCAAACAAATGAAGATCAGCTTTTTAGAGTTTCTCCTATCGTTAGTTATTCCGGAAAAAAATTCTCCGGTTTCGCTTCTTTTGAATATGGTGGTGAACGCCACCGATGGGATATCATGGCCTTTTACCTGATGAAACAATTTAAGGCCGGGGGCGAACTAATAAGGTTTTATAAAATGTATGCTGCCGGTCCACGGGTTGAATTTAGTTTTTTCAAAAAACAACCATTAACCATCTTTTACAGCGGATTGTGGGATTGGGTCAACGGCAAGCCTGTTTCAATGTTTGGGCTGTATTCCTCGTTTCTTCCCAAAAAAACAGAGATGTAGTACGGAATTTTTATGAATTCCTAAAGCCTCCAACAGGCCGGATCATTTTTAAAGCCTACATCGAGGCTCCTGTGGTAAAATCTTTAGCGTGAATGCTCATCACAGGAATAGGGGAGTGGTTCACCATTTGCTGTGCATAAGGTCCAAGCCAAAGGTTTGAAGTAGTGATTTCCTGTTCATCCATTATACTTATCAGATTGGCATTTACAGTTTTAGCATATTCGATGGTAGCATCTGTAAGGTTCTCAGCTTCCATTTCTTTAACTATGAAACGCACTTGATTTTCGGTGAGATATATTCTCACTTGTTTTATATACTCCTGAACTGTTTCAATAATTTCATCAACATCAGCCGAAAACAATCCAAGTATATGAATTTCAGCGTCAAAATATTTTGCTAAAAGCGCTGTCATGGGCACTTTTTGTCTGCTTTCAATTGTGCTGTCAATTGGCATCACAATGGTTTGGATTGATCTGCTTATATCGACACCTCCTCTGATAGTGATGACCGGACGATCAGTCGCGCTAACTATTTTGTTAGCATTACTTCCAATCCAAAACTCCTCATAGCCCGACGACCCATGTGTACCTATCATAATGAGAAATGCATCGAGTTCATCAGCTACGTGAACAATTTCCTCATAAATTTTACCTTTCCTTATTTGAAAATGTAGTTTTCCGGAATGAAGCAAGGGTTGATATTGAGTTACAAGTTTCTCAAAACGGCGTATCACTTCAGCTGTGATGTGTTCAGGATCAACATTATAGATTTCTTTTCCTGTGGTAGGACGATTCACCCATACCATCGTGATGTCAGCATTCGCTTTATTAGCGATCGAAATGGCATGCTCAAGTGCATTTACTGAGCAGTCGGAGAAGTCAATTCCGGTTAAAATTACTTTGTTCATGGCTCAGGGGTATTTATTGTTGTTGAAAATAAGGCAGGTGGATCAATAATCTCCTTGATTATAAAAGCTTTGGAGAAACTTAAAAGGATAATTCTCAGCTGATTCTCTGCTTCCAAACGTGTTCTGAAGTTACCTACACGCACCCGGTAATATGGTTGACCAAAACTTAAATACGTCTGAAATTCAGGAAATTGAGACTGGAACTGAGCAATGGCTGCTTGAGCATTGCTTACAGCCTGATTGCCCGACTCCATAAAAATCTGAATCCGGAATCCTTCATTTTTTGTTAAAGAAGGATTGTTTCGGGTGATTTCAATAAGGCTGTCGACCAATGGTGATTGTATCACTTGTATTTTTCCCTGCGTTTGGCCAAAACCGGCAATTGTAAAAAACAACAGAAGCAACAATCCGGTTATTTTAATGGCCGGTATTGAATGGGACAAAACTTTTTTATCTGTTACAAAAGGCATTTGATGTTCAAATTATTCAGTAGACTGCGATTGAAGACTTAATACAGGTATAAACGAATTATTTATCAATTGTTGTGCATAAGGACCAAGAAACATTCCGCCCGAAGTGCCACCTTGTTCAGTCATGATGGAAATAAGGTCAGCATCTGAGTTCTTCGCATATTGGAGAAGGCTGCTAACAAAATTATCGGCTTCCAACTCCTCAATAACACAAGGTATGTGATGCTGGTTGAGGTACTTGGCAGCATCCTCAGCATATGACTTCATGCGATTGCGTATGACTCCAATTGGGCTGTTATAAACGATGGCGAGATGAATCGTTGCACCGCAAATTGAAGCTAATTGAGCAGTGAAAGGAAGTTTTTGCTTTGTCTCCGGAGTACTGTCAATAGGCATCAAGATATTCCGAATGTTTTCCCTTATGTCAAAATCACCGCGTAAGGTAATCACCGGACAAGGGGCATAAGTGACAATCCGGTAAGCGTTACTTCCAATCCAATACTGTTCAAAGCCGCTCACACCGTGAGTTCCGGCAAAAATTATATCAGCATTGACCATTCGCGCTACTGTTGCAACTTCATTGTAAACTTTACCTTTTCGAAGAATGATATTGATTTTACCCTGTTTGAGCTGTGGCTCATAAACCGGAATGATTTCTTCAAATAATTTTTTTGTTTCTATGCGCAGATTCTGATCAATATTGAGGACATTATCAGGGGTGTTGCTGCTGTCAACCCAAACCAAACTCAGGTCGGCACCGGTTTTATTTGCCATCATTAAGGCATACTCCAGTGTTTTAACGGAGTTTTTTGAGAAGTCGAAGGCTACAAGTAAATGTTTCATAACCGTTTCGTTTTAAGGTTCAATACTCTGAAAACTAACTTTCAGTTTCCATTTGCCGGAATATTTTGCAACTTCAAAAACGCTGCCTATTCCGATGCTAATTTACGTCTTTTTGAAAGAAAAGCAAAGACTTTATGTAAATGAATGCATCATTTCAGTACATTTGTTTTGTGATGAATAAAGATATTATGAACGAAAACCTTGACGCACAAGGTAATAAGTTGTCAAAAGCTGAGAAGGATCTTGAAAACGTACTGAGGCCTGATGCTTTCGGTAGTTTTGCTGGTCAGGATCATGTTGTGGAGAATCTGCGTGTTTTTGTACAAGCTGCAGTCCAACGCGGCGAAGCGCTTGACCATGTGTTGCTGCATGGTCCTCCAGGATTGGGAAAAACGACGCTGTCCCACATCATTGCCAATGAACTGGGCGTGAGTTTAAAACTTACTTCGGGGCCTGTGCTTGATAAACCTGGCGATCTGGCAGGATTATTAACCAATCTTGAAACCAACGACGTTCTTTTCATTGATGAGATTCACCGGCTAAGTCCAATAGTTGAAGAATATTTGTATTCAGCTATGGAGGATTTTAAGATTGATATCATGATTGAAACAGGCCCTAACGCCCGCTCTGTGCAGATTGGACTCAATCATTTTACATTAATAGGCGCTACCACACGTTCGGGCTTGCTTACTTCACCCCTGCGTTCCCGCTTTGGGATCACTTCTCGCCTCGAATATTATGATTCAGTCGTGCTGTCTGGAATTGTGCAACGCTCTGCCTCCATTCTTCGTGTTCCCATTGGAGAAGAAGCAGCTTTTGAAATTGCACGGCGCAGTCGTGGTACACCACGTATTGCCAATTTATTGCTGCGGAGAGTACGCGATTTTGCTCAGATAAAAGGGAATGGTACTATTGATATGGCTATTGCCAGGTATGCCCTTGAGGCACTTCATGTTGATCAACATGGCCTTGATGAGATGGATAACAGGATTTTAGCCGCCATCATTGATAAATTCAAAGGTGGTCCTGTTGGCATCACAACCATTGCCACAGCTGTTGGCGAAGAAAGCGGAACAATCGAAGAAGTTTACGAACCTTTCCTCATTCAAGAAGGCTATTTGATGCGTACGCCTCGTGGACGCGAAGCTACAGAGCTGGCTTACAGACACCTTGGAAGAATAAAAAATGCTTCACAGGCCAAGCTTTTTGAATGAAACTACTGTTTGCCCGTTATAAGCTTTTGGTGGAGTCTAACAAGAATGATTTATAATCAACTGATGTATAAATTGATACAAACAGTTCGCATTTAGATGTAATAAAGAAGCGAAACGGCAATCACATCGTTAAAAGCACCAAATTTTTTGCTGTACCTTCTCACATTCAAAGGGACACTCTCTTTTCGGATAGAGTTTATTGAGTTGATGCTGCGTATTGAAGCCGACCATTTCTCACTAAGATGGTATTGTAATCCAATGACACTGGCAATATTTAGTTTTCTCCACACTTCACCCTGTTCATTTGGCTGACTATTAATTTTCTCTGACTGACCTGCCAGGAAATCCATGCTTAAACCTAATTCAAACACAAGTGGATTAAGGTGGTATTGAACCAAAAGTGGCAGTTCGACATAATTCATTCGCAACAGGTAGCCAACAGATTCCGGGTCATCCGGATCAAGGGTGTGAGCTGAACCTTTTTGTATGTAGGCCAATTCCATCTGAAGGCTAACAACCGGCTCAACATAATACTGCACAAAAAAGCCGCCATTCAAGCCAACTTTATTGAATCCCGAAAATCCATCTCCGGCAATTTGAGAGACAACCATGCCTGCTTTTATGCCTCCGGTGAATGATTGTGCTTTCGTTTGTAACGAAACAACCAGAATTATTATGACTGCTAAGAATAATTTTTTCATTTTGAATTGTGGGTTTAGTTTTTATATCAAAAGTTGGTTTAGAATGTCTTTTTATGATAATCGAAGGTTTGCTGATCGCGATAAGTCCTAATCCTCAGAGCAATAAGTATAAATAGTTCTAATTGCTGATTTTCAAGCCATTGTATGGATTCTGCACGCATGTTGACAGCATCGGCAAGATGTAAAAGGATTTCAAAACCGTGTGTTTTTAACCAGTTACGAGCTCCTGTCTGATTGTCGATTGCACCATCAAGGGCTGCAAAATGAAAGAATTGATGTTTCATTAGCCATCCCATTGCCTCTTCACTTCCGCGTATCGCACTGCTGAGTGCACCTAATTCGGGATATCCATTCGCCATGAGCCATTGGTGAAATTGATCGTTTTCACCAAAGGTCTCGGCAAAGGCCATCCAGATCTCTACAGGGTATTCTCTCATTTTCATGTGTTTCAGGCAAAAACTTCGGTTTCTATTCCTTCATTTCTAACACGTGTAGCAATTTTCTCCAGTTCTTCTTTTCCAACTCTTTCAAGTCCGCTTGCCGGAGTGTCCCGCTCGATAGCATAGACCATAACTTTACCGGGATTGATTTTTTTTATCAAATTGATCCAGGCTTCAACCTCTGTTTCAGTGGTATTGTCGATATGCTTTCCATTGTGGTCTCCTCTGAGAAACAAGCTCTGAATGATCAACTTACCGTTAAAACGGATAAGTTGATTCACGTATTCATCTAATTTAAAAGCTTTCAATGGAATATTGATTGCCTGAATTGTTGCTTCTGTTCCTCCATCAAGTTTGAGCATGCAGTAATCGACCAATTGGAGGGCATCGAAAACCTTTTGTTTGTGCAACATGCTTCCATTGGTTAACACTGTCACTTTTGCATTGGGAGCAAAGAGGTTGCGCAATTCAATTGTTTCTGACACTATTTCAGCAAAATGAGGATGAAGTGTTGGTTCGCCGTTTCCCGCAAAAGTGATGCTATCAGGTTCAAGATCAGTTCCTTTAAGAGCAATTAATTTATCCTTTAATTGACTGTTGAAGTTGTCTTTTTCAGGTAATGTGTTAGTTTCAAGGTTTCGGTCGTGCGTCCAGCCACACTCACAATAGATGCAATTGAAGCTGCATATTTTTTTGTGGGTTGGTAACAGGTTTATCCCAAGTGAAACCCCAAGACGGCGGCTTCTGACCGGACCAAAGATCAATTCATCGAACAAAAAAACGGACATGCGTTTAAATTTTTACAAAAATAGGTGTTTTGATCAGACAAAGGAAAGGTTGTCAAACGAACATAATTCTCATGGTCGGATCATCCAATTATGAATCAACAGTTCATAAAACAGATTTTAATAGTACTGTTTAAATCATTACTTTTGCAATGAAATGGCTTAATAAGCAAGCCTGAAACAAGTTTTGCTGCATTGCACTGATATGTCGGAAGTTGATTTAATTAAAGCTCCTATAAAAGACGATCTCAAACGATTTGAGAAGGTTTTTCGCGATGCGATGCGCTCCCGTATCCCTTTGCTGGATAAAGTTACCAACTACATTACACGTTCAAAGGGTAAACAAATGCGGCCGATGTTTGTGTTGCTTTCTGCCAGCATTGCAGGTCAAATCAATGAAAGTACTTATCGGGCAGCCACCCTTATCGAGTTGTTGCACACGGCTACCCTTGTTCATGATGATGTGGTGGATGACTCTAACGAGCGCAGAGGTTTTTTCTCGATTAACGCATTGTGGAAGAATAAGATAGCAGTTCTTGTTGGTGATTATCTGCTTTCTCAGGGAATGATGCTGTCACTTGAAAACAATGATTTTGAGTTGCTTCGGATCGTTTCACAGGCTGTGAAAGAAATGAGCGAAGGTGAGCTACTTCAGATTGAGAAGGCCCGGCGTTTGGATGTGGAAGAATCGGTGTATTTCGATATTATTCAAAAGAAAACAGCTTCGCTTATTGCATCCTGTTGTGCTGTAGGCGCAGCTTCAACCGGTGCTGACAGCGAAATGATCAACCGAATGAAGGTATTTGGAACTTACGTGGGCATTGCTTTCCAAATTAAAGATGATATCTTTGACTTTGAAGACTCACGTCAGATTGGCAAGCCAACAGGAATCGATATTAAAGAACGAAAAATGACGTTACCGCTCATTTATTTGTTAAATAATAGCAGTAAATCAGATAAAAGAGCCATCATAAACCTCGTTAAAAACCATCACGACAACCCCAGAAAAGTCAAAGAAGTGGTTGAGATGGTTCGTAGTTCGGGAGGAATTGAGTACGCCACACAAAAAATGCAGGAAAACATTGATCTTGCGCTTCGTCAGCTCGACGACCTTCCTCCTTCTGAATCATTGAATGCGCTGCGTTTGCTGGTTGATTACAGCATTCACCGAAAGAAGTAGCCTTTAAACAAAAATGAGGTCACGTTTCCGAAACCTCATGCTTACCATTAATTTTATAAAATCTGACTTTTAAAGACTAATCGCCCTGTGCAGCTATAAAACGCTCAGCTTCCAAAGCTGCCATACAGCCTGTTCCGGCGGCAGTGATCGCCTGACGGAAGACCTTGTCCTGAACATCGCCACAAGCAAAGATGCCTGGTATATTGGTTGCTGTTGAATCGGCTTTCGTTTTGATATAACCTGTTTCATCCATATCAAGCACTCCTTCAAACATTTCACTATTAGGTTTATGGCCAATGGCAACAAAGAAACCGTCAATGTCGATCACGCGGTCTTCCTGTGTTTTATTGTTAGTAAGCACAGCGCCTTTTAAAGTTTTCATAAAGCCTGTCTCAGTTCCAAACAATTCTTTTGTTGAGTGACTCCAAAGCACTTCAATATTGGGCGTGTTGATGACTCTGTTTTGCATTGCTTTTGAGGCACGTAGCTCATCGCGACGGACAATTAAATACACTTTGCGGCAAAGCTTTGCAAGATACGTAGCTTCTTCAGCAGCAGTATCTCCACCTCCCACAACAGCTACATCTTTACCTTTATAAAAAAATCCGTCACAGGTGGCACAGGCAGAAACACCACCACCTTTAAATTTTTCTTCCGATTCCAAACCAAGGTATTTTGCAGTAGCTCCTGTTGCTATAATGATGGTTTCGGCGAGTATTTCACGTCCTTCATCATCTTTAACTTTGAAAGGACGCGCTGTTGTATCTACTTCGGTGATGCTTCCCCAACGAGTGTCGGTTCCAAAACGCTCTGCTTGTTCTTTGAGTTGGTCCATCATCTCAGGGCCGGTAATGCCATGTGGATATCCCGGGAAATTTTCAATTTCAGTTGTGGTTGTAAGCTGTCCTCCGGGTTGTATTCCCTGATAGATAACTGGCTTAAGGTCAGCACGTGCGGCATAAATTGCTGCTGTATATCCCGCTGGACCTGATCCGATAATCAGACATTCAATATGTTCCATGTTGTTGCTCATACGATTAAGGTTTTGTATCATTTGGTTTCCTATGGATCGAAAATGATGCCATCCACAGGATTTTGTGCAAATTTAGGGAAATTTTTAAGTTATTCTGTCAGTTTGTCGGATTTAGCATGGTGATACTAAAGCGATTTGTTTTTGAGCTGTTGCTTTGTCAGGAGAAATTGAATCTGTGCTCTAAAAAAACAGTTTTATGCTATGCGTATTTAAGTTGAAATCCTTCTGTCAACAAAAAATTATTGCATACAAGCTGAATTATTGTAATTTTGCAGCCCAATAAAGCTATCGGGGCGTGGTGCAGTTGGCTAGCATTCTTGCATGGGGTGCAAGCGGTCGCCCGTTCGAGTCGGGCCGCTCCGACACTACAAAAACACTTCCTTTTTGGAGGTGTTTTTTTTGTTAATTCAGCATTTCTCAACTGAAAATTGCACTTATGTTACTGACGATTTGGTTTGATCATATGCCAAGTAATGTGAATGCTTAACAATTTCTGAAAGGCGATTCACACATTCATAAATATCAGTAAATGAATTATATAAAGGAGCGATGCCTAAACGTATTGTGTCAGGAGGGCGAAAATCAGGAATAATGGATTTGGAACCCTGTTGTGGCTCAATCATTGCTTTACTGATTCTCCAGCCTTCGGGATGTCGCAAACTGATATGCGAACCCCGATCTTCAGCTTCAAGAGGGGATGCTATGGTAAAACCCAGTGGCTCAAGCAACTGCTGAGTCATTTCAAGTAGAAAGTCAGATTGCAAGCGACTTTTTTCACGTAATTGATCGATCCCTGCCTCAAGAATCAAATCAAGACCTGGCTCAAGAGCTGAAAGCGAAAGAATATGAGGGGTGCCAGCAGCAAATTGAGAACTATTGTTTGAGGGAAGATAATCAAGGCTAAAATCAAAGGGTTTTTGATGACCAAACCATCCCCAGATAGGATTGACGATTTTTTCTTGTAAATCTCTTCGCACATAAAGAAACGCCGGAGCCCCAGGACCTCCATTGAGGTATTTATATGTGCAACCTACAGCAAGATCAGCAGAATCATCATTAAGCCGGATGGGCACAGACCCAACTGCATGACTTAAATCCCACAAAACAACGGTGTTTTTCTGATGGGCTAATTCATTTATTTCGCTCATGTTGTACATAAATGCACTTTTAAAAGCTACGTGACTCAAGGTGAGAAGCGCTGTTTTTTCGTTTAGTGCATGTGCAATATCTTCTTGTTTGACAGCGATTCCATCTTTGCTTTGTATTATCTGAAGACGATGTTCGGGGAAGGATTGACTTATTATTCCCTGAAGGAGGTAGATATCTGAAGGGAAATTCAGGTTGTCGGTAAAGATCGTATTTTTCCCACTCTGCATTTTCAGAGCTCCAAAAGCAAGTTTGTAAAAGTTAATCGAAGTGCTGTCGCCAACAAATATTTCATCAGGATGGGCACCCAAAATTTTAGCAAGTTTAGCGGCAATTTTTTGTGGCAGGTCGAACCAATGATCGTTCCAGCTGCTAATCAAACCTTTTGCCCATTGCTGACTAATGACTGACTTCATCTTGAACTCTGTCTCTAAAGGCATACGCCCCAGTGAGTTACCATCAAGATAAATCATTTCCTCTTTTTCGGCAATAAAACGTGAGCGAAATGATGCCAAAGGATCAAGCTTATCGAAAGAGAGTGCTTTCTCTTTAAAAAATTGAAATTCCTGCATGATGGTCAAGGTTTTTGAAGACGGAGTTTGAGTTTTGGAAGCAATTCCTGAACCCATTGACTGTACATACTTCCAGAGGGATGAAGGCGATCGGCAGCAAGCAAACTCTGATCGGTGAGCGCCTCTCTCGAAATTCGCGTTATGTCTACGAAAAGGATATTACGTGCATTAGTTTCTTGCCAGATCACTGAATTGTAAGCATCAATTTCACGGGCAATTTTATCCCTGTCACGACCTTCGGCAAAGGGTGTTGCACCCCAATCAGGAATGGAGAGCATAAAAACCTTGTTTGGATCATTTCCTGCAAATTCTAAAGCTTTATTAATCAGTAGGATAAGATCGGCACGAAATTGTTCCACCGAACGTCCCCTGTATTGGTTATTCACACCAATGAGTAACGACACAAGGTCGAAAGTGTCTTTTATCTGCGCTGTTTCAATAGCAATCATCAGTTCATCTGTTGTCCAGCCGGTTCGCGCAATAATTTGTGGCGTCTCTACAGGAATTCCCTCTTGCGTCAGCGCTGCAGCCAGCTGTACCGGCCAACGCTCCGTAACCAGCACCCCTTCCCCAATGGTATAGCTGTCGCCTAAGGCAAGATAATTAGATGTGGTTTGTGGCTCAATTGGTTTGATATAAGGCTTTTCCATTTCAATTTCTTTTTTGTTACACGCAGTCAAGCTGAGAAGTATGCTTAGGATAAGGAGTTTCATTGGTAATAATTTAATAGATGAATAGATAAAATTAAACAATTTTCGGTTAAAGAAGTTCGACCGATTTCAAATCAGTTTTAAGTTTTATAACATGACCTTCATTTATATAAATCAATCCGTAATTTTTAAGTTTTATTTGATTTCAAGACACAGTGCATGCGTCGAAGTGAATCATTTAAGGAGCTACAATATTTTATGGCTTTCATATGTAGGAAGTTTGCTATAATAAACATGAAAAAGTCTATTTTTGATGCACAAAAAATCACTCCTATGAAAAATAAGAAACGCATTATCCTTTTATCACTCATTGTTTTGTTCGGAGCAATTCAGCTTATCCGGCCAGAGCGCAACCAACAAACAAACCCCAGCAGGTATGATGTTTTTCATAAAACTGACACCGATCCATTAGTAATCGCACAAGTTCAAAGTGCTTGTTATGATTGCCATTCAAATCGCACAGCTTATCCCTGGTATGCAAGTATTGCGCCTGTTTCCTGGATGATCAGTCAGCATGTAAAAGATGGGAAGAAGCTTTTAAACTTTTCCGAATGGATTCTCTATCCACAGGATCGGCAGGCGCATAAACTTGATGAAATTATTGAGATGCTTCAACAGGATGAAATGCCACCAAAACCTTATCAATGGCTTCATAACGAATCGGTTATGAATTCAGAGAGCAGACAACTGGTTCTAGGTTGGGCCTCAAAATTGAAATCAGATTTATCAAACTCAAATCAATAAGAGATGAAAAAGAGTTCGATTTTGCTTCTGGTCGTCGGACTGATTACGGCTGGTATTTTTTTTCCATCAGTGATCAAAGCTCAGACTATACCTGAACCGGAAACTTACTTTGGGTATAAGCCAGGTAGCGACCGCAAACTCTTTGATTATGATGAACTCATAAGTTACTTAAAGCTGCTGGATCAAGCCAGCGAAAGGTGCAAAATGACCGAGATAGGCACCTCTCCGCTTGGCAAAAAATTGCATGTTTTCTTGATTTCATCTCCTGAAAATTTGGCTAATTTGGACAGGCTAAAGGAAATCAATCAAAGGCTTAGCATGAATGTAGATCTGCAGGATGCTGATCTTGAAAAACTTACCGAAGAAGGACGTGTGTTTGTTGTAGCTACTATGTCTATGCATTCCAATGAGGTAGCTCCTTCCCAGTCGGTACCTCTCATGGCATACGAACTGGCCGTAACCAATGACCCACAACAATTGCAATGGCTTGAAAACACTGTTCTGATGATTGTCCCGAGTCATAATCCGGATGGCATGGATATGGTTGTTGAGCATTATCGAAAGTATCTCGGTACAAAATATGAAAAGACCTCAATGCCCGGTGTTTACCACAAATACATTGGTCATGATAATAACCGCGATTTTATTACGCTCACCCAATCTGACAATCTGGCAATAAGCAGGTTATTTAGTCATGAATGGTTTCCACAGGTGATGGTCGAGAAGCATCAAATGGGGGCATCTGGCGTCAGGTATTTTGTCCCGCCACCACATGATCCAATAGCTGAAAATATTGATGCCGGACTGTTGAATTGGATTGGTGTCTTTGGCTCTCACATGATGCAGCGCATGACATCCGATAGCCTGAAAGGGGTAACACAACGTTATCTTTATGATGATTATTGGCCCGGTCATACAGAAACCTGTTTATGGAAAAACACCATTGGTATGTTAACGGAAGCTGCTTCAGTTTACCATGCCAGTCCGGTTTATATTGAACCACAAGAGATTAGTGTTTATGGTAAAGGATTAAGCGAATATAAAAAGAGTATCAACATGCCTGATCCATGGCCGGGCGGATGGTGGCGGTTATCAGATATTGTGAACTATGAGATAAGCTCTTTGTGGGGAATGATGGAGACAGCTTCTGGAAACAAGAAGCAAATCCTTCGTTTCAGAAATGAGCTGACTCAAAAGATGGTACGTCTGGGTAAAACTACAGCTCCTTACTTTTATATTCTTCCTGCCAAACAGCAAGATGTTTCTGAACTGAATCACCTTATCTCCTTGATGCATACCCATGGGGTAAAAGTGTTCAGAATTAATGAGAATATGACTCTCGGCGGAAAAACATTTTCTTCCGGCGATGTTGTCATTCCTCTGGCTCAGCCCTTCAGAGCTTTCATAAAAGAAGTGATGGAGAAGCAAAATTTCCCTCTGAGGCATTATACTCCTGGAGGTCAAATGATTGAACCTTATGACATTACTTCCTGGTCGTTGCCACTCCACTTTGGATTGGAGTGCTACGAGATCAATCAAATGGAGCCTAAAGTCAGCGAACAATTATCTGAAATCAACGACCTGCCTGACCCTGTCATCCCTGATTCAAAATGGGGATATGTGCTTGATGTGCGACAAAATGAAAGCTACAAAGCTGCATTTTTATTGCTTGGCAAAGGCCAAAGGGTGTTGCGTCTCAACGAACCCCTTCAGATGAATGAAACCAAATTTGGAATTGGTTCTTTCATCATTCCTTTTTCCTCTGTTGCGAAAGAAGTACTACAATCTCTAAATATGCAAACAGTTGGATTAGATTTAGCACCTGAAGTTGATGCAACTGCTGTTAAGATGCCTTCCATTGGACTTGTTGAAACTTGGTTTCATGACATGGATGCTGGCTGGACGCGTTACATTTTCGATACATATGGTGTTCCTTTTCAAGTGCTTCATCCTGATGAACTTGCAAAAGGTGTTCCTGCCGGGATTGATGTTCTTGTTTTCCCTAATGCCTCGAAATCAGTTCTCTTAGAAGGAAAATATGGTGAAGAAAACGATTATTATATCGCCAACTATCCAGCTGAATACACCAAAGGAATGGGTAAGGACGGTTTAAATGCAGTTATGAAATGGGTCGATGCAGGTGGAATTGTTGCTAGTTGGGGTCAATCAACGGAACTTTTTACGGGTCAGCATCAGATTGAGAATTCAGAAAAGCAAAAGGAGTCGTTTCGGTTACCTTTCAAAAATATCGGACCTGAACTGGTAAAGCAAGGGTTGTATGTTCCCGGAACACTCATGAAACTTAAGTTAGTTAGAGATCATCCCCTAACTGTTGGAATGCAGGAAACTGCTAATATTTTTTCAAGAGGAACTCCGGTGTTTACAACCTCGCTGCCAAATTTCGATATGGATAGACGTATTATTGGCTCTTATACAGAAAATGAAATTGTTGTAAGTGGGTTTGCTAAAAACGAAAACTTAGTGGCAAAGAAAGCCGCCCTAATATGGCTACAAAAAGGTAAAGGTCAACTGGTGCTTTTTGGGTTTAATCCTCAGTTCAGATCCAGCACTACAGGTACCTATAAATTACTTTTCAACACCTTGTTATTACCTGCAATTAAATGAATTAACTAACATTAAATGAATTATTTGTAATGAAAAAGATCGTAATTGTTTCTATTTTATGTGTTGCTGCACTGAGCTTTTTAGCCGGATGCAAGAGTTCAAAAAAGGTAGTCAAAGAGATGCCTGTTGCTGTAGTCGAGGACCATGCTTCATTTCCATATGCATTTAAAGCAGGCGAATTTTATACGTATGATTTTACCAATCCATCTGTTATTGGCTTTAATGAAAAAGCTGCCATTCAAAAACTCATTGATTCCGGAATTGCTGTTACCGATATTTGGTACAAATCAGGAGCTTCAGGCTGTCGTCCTCCTGGAAGTGACCTTGTTATGACAGTGATGGTTGATCCGGCCTTGTTGCTACGATTGGATAAAAGTGATGAACAATTATTAAAACTGGGCTATGTAACGACAAAGGAACCCGGACTTGGTGACTGTGCATATACAGTTCGTCATTACAAATTTTAACCTCTAGTCCTTCTTTTTAAATCGATAGACAACGGTTAAGTCTTTCTGATCAGGTTCCGGAACATCCCAGTATGGGCGTTCATTTTCATTTTCTGTTGACTCTTCAATCGGGGTTTCAGGCTGTTCCTCTTCATATTCCCAGGAATACTTATCGCGTTGAGGACCTTGTTTTCGGTAAAAGATTGCCAGAACCAATCCGGCTACCATACCGCTGAGATGACCCTCCCAAGAGATATTCTTCTCAGGGAAAAGCTCGGGAAAGATCCCCCAAACAAAGCTTCCGTAGAGAAAAACTACAATAAGGGAAAGGGCCATCAACCTGGTCTCATTACGGATAAAACCGCTTGCAAGTAAAAATGCAGAGAGACCATAGATTACTCCGCTTGCACCAATATGATAGCTTTCGCGGGCGCCAACCCACACCCAAATGCCTGTTAAAATAATGATCAGTAACAGTATTTTAGTCGCTAAACTTCGGTAGAAATAATATAATGCAGCACCTAAAACAAGTATGGGTACTGAGTTAGCAGCTAAATGTTTCCAGTCGCCATGAATGAAAGGAGATAAGAATATTCCCGGAAGTCCATCGAGGTGTAACGGGTGGATGCCTAAAAAGGCTAGCCGTATATCAAAAACCCACTCCGAAGCCTTGACAAGCCACATCAGCAGGAGAAATATTCCCGGAACAAAAAAACTATTCAACATGGCTTTTTCTTCAGCTCGCATGGCTTTAGGATTGAAATTATAGAATAAGCATATCAAAAGTGCTGCCAACTTTCAGACTCTATATCATAATTAGTTAAGTGATTAATATATAGCAAGATATAATTTTTATTCACATGTCATTTTTTATTAATAACTGACATTCATGCAGAAAAATCATCTGGATTTTTTTATAAGCTTTGCGTTAACAAACACTTTACCCTCCGAATCGCTGATCCGTATTAAATAAACGGCAGCCTCAAAAGAGGAGAGCGGGATTGTCATTTCAGATTCTGTTGTTCTTTTTTCAAACACTTTCTGGCCATTAAGTTTGAATAGTTCCACAATAGATGTTTGTTGTGATGGATTTTTGAAATAAAATGTCGCAAACTCAATTGCAGGATTGGGGAAAATATGGAAGTTATTTTTTGAGAAATCAATGATAACGATGTTTAGAATATTCGAAAAACCCAGGTTTCCAAGTTCAAGCCGGTAAAAGGAATTGCGGTTGAGCAGCGGGGATGTATCGGTAAATTCGTAGGTCACCGACGAAAATGGACTGCCACAAACGCCTTCAATTCTACCGATTTCTTCAAAAAAAATGTTATCGGCGGAGCGATAAACTCTCACACCATCACAGGTATTGCCTGCTTTAATCTCCCATTTTAAAAAGACACTTCCTTCAATCTCAACAATTTTAAAATCACCTAAAAAAGCATCCTGAGCCTTGATGTTTTTTTGCATAATGACGTTAGAAAGGATCAAAAACAAGGGGAATAAAAAATAATTTCTCATTGCAGGCAAAATGAAGGTCAAAATTAGGCCACTGATTTCATCTTTTTCTTAACGAAACCCTAATTTAACAAAGAAAATGCATGAATTGTTTAGGCTAGAAATATTTCGCCTTTGAGATTGTAATCGAAAATGTCGTTCCTTGGCCCATTTTACTTCTGACACTTATCGTTTGATCGTGCGCCTCAATGATATGTTTTACGATAGCCAGCCCAAGTCCGGTTCCTCCCATATCGCGCGAACGGCCTTTGTCAGTGCGGTAAAAACGTTCAAAAATCCGGGGAAGACTTTCTTCAGGGATACCAGGCCCGTTGTCTTTGATCTCGATTAAATAGTTTTCGTCCAGATCAAAAAACTTGATATTAATTTTATTTTCTTCTTTATCAGAATATTTAATCGCATTTTCGATGAGGTTGATTAGCACCTGTCGGAAACGCTTTTTGTCGGCATGAACTAAAACGTTTTTAAAACTTTGTTTGTCAATCTGGATGGAGGCATTATTTTTTCTGGCTTTCATTTCAAGAAAATCGCCCACATCTTTTGTTAGCTCTAAAAAATCGAAATTTGTAAGATTGAGTTTAACTTCTCCTGATTCGAGCTTCGAAATTTCTTCCAGGTCATCAACAATCGCAATGAGCCTGTTGACACTCTTTTCGGTTCGTACGAGGTAATCTTTATTGATGTTTGGGTCTTCCAAACCACCATCCAACAAGGTTAGAATGTACCCCTGAATGTTGAAAATGGGAGTCTTAAGTTCATGTGAGATATTTCCCAAAAACTCACGACGGTAACCAGCCATCTTCTTAAGTTCCTCTATTTCAAGTCGTTGTTTCTGACCCCATTCCAAAACGGCTTCATTCATTCCCTCGAGTGAATCGTGACGAAAAAACTTTGCCTTGTTAGCTTTGCCGGTGCGGAATGCAGGAATTGTTTTGAAGATCAATTTGATCTTTTTATAGATAAACTTGTCGACAGCGCTCTGATAAAACAGGAAACTTGAGATGAAAACAACGGCATCAATTATGAGAATTTGCCATAAATGAAGTCCGTCAGAAAAGAAAAAGATCAACAGCATAAATACTGTTAATACACCAACTACACCGCCTGCTGCAGTTAACGCAACTTTGTTAGTCTCTTTATACCGTGCTGCCATCCAATCAATTATACTTCAAACTTATAACCAACGCCTTTTACAGTACGAATAACTTCCAGGCCGATCTTTTCACGGATTTTGCGAATATGAACGTCGATAGTCCTGTCGCCAACAATTACATTGTCGCCCCAGATTTTTGAGAATATCTCTTCACGGGTAAAGACTTTATTTGGCTTGGAGGCCAGCAACCGTAATAATTCAAACTCTTTTTTAGGCAAAATGATTTCCTGATCTTTGTTCAAAACAATATAACGCTCCGAATCAATTACAAAATCAGCTACCTCAAGCTTTTCTGCTTTTGTTTCAGGCTGATCAGCAATTCTACGAAGAAGAGCTTTGAGTCTGCTAACCAATAACTTAGGTTTGATAGGTTTAGTCACATAATCATCAGCACCAGCTTCAAAACCTGATATTTGGGAATAGTCTTCGCCACGCGCAGTGAGAAAAACAATCAGGCTGTTACTTAGAAGGGGTATTTTTTTTATCTCTTCACATGTTTCAATGCCATCCATCTCGGGCATCATCACGTCTAACACAATCAGATGCGGTTGCTCAAGAGTTGCCTTCTGAATCGCTTCACGACCATTGAGTGCTGTTGATACATTGAAACCTTCCTTACGAAGATTATAGCTGAGAAACTCAAGCACGTCTGTTTCGTCGTCAACGAGTAAAATTCTGTATTTTGAAAAATCCATCTTAGTAATTGAATTGCATTTAATTACGGCGTAAAATTAATTTTTATCTGATGAATATGAAGTTAATTTTAAATGAACTTTGAGTAATGTTTAAGTTATTGTTTCCCAAGGCTATTCTTTGCTTATTTTTCGACATTTTCCCGAAACAAAGTTGTATGAGGACTAATTCATAAGTTGACACAAAGCAGGCGAATATCCCTGGAAATTCAAACCAAATCAGTAGCTTTGCTAAAACTAATTGGTGGAAAGATTGTTATCACTTTATTAAATTTTAAATGCATGGAGCTAAATGTTTTTGGAGAGCCGCTGAAATCGTGTAGTAAAAAGCCTTTGACAGGTTTTTACCGTGATGGTAACTGCAGCACAGGCTCGGATGACCACGGCAGACATACTGTTTGCGCCATCATGACGGATGAGTTTTTGCAGTTTTCAAAAATGATGGGAAACGATTTGTCAACACCAATGCCTCATTATCAGTTTCCCGGGTTGAAAGCCGGAGATCGCTGGTGCTTATGTGCTCTACGGTGGGTGGAGGCATGGAAAGCGGGAAAAGCGCCACAGGTTTTACCTGAAGCTACGCACGAAAAGACCCTCGAACTGGTGACACTGGAGGAATTAATTAAGTTTTTTTGGAAAGATCCTTCCAAAGAACAATTACATAAAGACGAATAACTTCATGACATCAAAAAAAACAGCTGTTGTTATTGGTGCAGGTATCGCTGGTATTGCTGCTTCAATTCGCTTGCAACATAAAGGATATGAGGTAATTGTATTTGAAGCAAATGATTATCCGGGCGGTAAATTAAGTCAGTTCACACAGGGAAATTATCGGTTTGATGCCGGACCATCGCTTTTTACGATGCCTCAATATGTAGATGAACTTTTCACTTTAGCCGGAAAAAATGCAACAGACTGTTTCCAGTATCGGCGAAAGGAGGAGTCTTGCCGCTATTTTTGGGAGGATGGCACCAGTTTTATTGCTTATGCTGATCAAAACAAATTTGCTGAAGAGGTTGAAAAAATACTGGGAGTGCCTTCCGAAATCGTCAAGAAGAAACTCCTGCAAAGTAAAAAAATGTATGAAATTGCCGGCCGTACATTTCTTGAAAAACCACTCAATAAGGTGTCAACCTGGATGAGTGCTGAAGTTTTAAAAGCTGCAATCCAAATGCCTATGCTTGGTATTTTTAGTACCATGCACCGCGAAAATGCCCGGTTTCTAAAACATCCAAAATTGATTCAATTATTTGACAGATATGCAACCTACAATGGTTCAGACCCTTACAGAGCTCCGGGCATTTTAAATATTGTCCCTCATTTTGAACATGGGATTGGCACTTTTCATCCTGTTAAAGGAATGCACCAGATAACTGAGAGCCTTTATACCTTAGCTACTGAACTTGGAGT
This sequence comes from uncultured Lentimicrobiaceae bacterium, assembly GCA_964463695.1. Taxonomy (GTDB): domain Bacteria; phylum Bacteroidota; class Bacteroidia; order Bacteroidales; family F082; genus JALNZU01. The sequence goes on from CAYXCZ010000006.1 coordinate 71,443, forward strand.
CAAATTTCGATTTAACGAAAAGGTACAAAAAATCCTGAGTACCAAAGGCAAGGCAGTTGGTATTCAAACAGCTTTGAATACATATCAATCAGAAATTGTTGTTTCAAATATGGATATCACACCCACCTACCGCCGGCTGCTACCCGATTCGAAAGCGCCTGAGCGAACACTTCAACAGGAGGGGTCCAGTTCGGCTCTTATCTTTTATTGGGGGATAAACAGGAGCTTCAGCGAGTTGGGTTTACACAATATTTTTTTCAGTGAGGATTATAAAAAGGAGTTTAAGGATATTTTTTCAGGTAAAGTGCCTGCTGATGATCCTACAGTTTATATCAATATAACCTCCAAAGATGTCCCTTCTGATGCCCCTAAAGGATGTGAAAATTGGTTTGTGATGGTTAATGTGCCTGCTGATAATGGTCAAGATTGGGAAACACTTATTCCAAAATATAAAGAAGTAATTCTTCAAAAACTCACAAAGATTTTAGGCATTGATCCTGCACTTTTTATTGAGAATGAATCGGTTTTAAGTCCTCCATTGATCGAACTGCGCACTTCTTCAACAGGAGGATCGCTGTACGGAACAAGTTCCAACAGCCGTTATGCAGCTTTTTTGCGACACACCAACGATAGTAGTTCTATCCGTAATCTTTATTTTTGTGGAGGAAGCGTTCACCCTGGTGGCGGCATACCATTATGTTTATTATCAGCTAAAATTGTTTCAGAATTATGCCCGAAGCCATGATAAAATTTATTCAGAATAAGCTGTATTTCAGTCTTTTTCTTTTAGTCGTTATATATTTGGTAGGTATTTTTTCAGTTCTTTTTGGCGATGCTGACAAGCTGATGCTACTTACCCCTTTCAATCTTTTGTTTGCTTCCGGATTGATTCTTTACAATGCGCAAGGAATCAACAAAAGGTATTTGCTTTGGTTTGCTTTAATTGCAATAATGGGTTTTCTCATCGAGCTAGCTGGCATTGAAACAGGAATTATTTTTGGGGAATACGCTTACGGCCATGGATTGGGAATCAGGTTATTTGATGTTCCTCTTATGATCGGCATCAACTGGGCTGTTTTGGTTTTTGGCTCAGCAGCAGTTTTCAATTCTTTAAGCATGTCTTTATTTGGAAAGTCAGCCTTAGGAGCCTCACTGATGGTTTCTTATGATTTTTTGCTGGAACCCGTAGCAATGCGTTTCGATTTTTGGGATTGGTCTGCTAACAGTGTTCCATTGCAAAACTACCTGGCATGGTGGATCGTAGCATTTGTCATGTTGATTTTTATTCATAAAAATGTGAAGGACCTAAGAAACAATATTGCTATTTATGTTATTGGTGTTCAGACTCTTTTTTTCATCATTTTAGTTTTTAGCCAAAATCTTTCGCTGTTTTAAATCAATTATTAATCACCTACTGATTAAACACTGCTTATGAGTCCCGTCTACCTGTATTTGGATCTTCTCACACTCTCAGCTCCTTTTCTGCTCAGTTTCGATAAGAAAGTGGCATTCTATAAAAGTTGGAAATATCTTTTTCCTGCCATTGCCGGAATGGCGGTTTTCTTCATTGCAAAGGATGTCTTATTTGCAAAATATGAGATATGGGGTTTCAACGACAAGTACCTTGTTGGTTTCCGTATGCTGGGTTTGCCTATCGAAGAATGGATGTTTTTCTTCGTTGTACCTTACGCCATCGTATTTATTTATGCCTGTTTGGTGGCTTACCTTCCTATTGACCCATTGAAAAAGTTTCACCGCCCTGTTTTGTATGTTTTAAGCGGGGTATTGTTGATCACCTCAATTGTATATTACGATAGGCTTTATACTTCTATAATTTTTGCTTTGACAGCCCTGCTGATTCTTTATAATCTTCAACGCAACCGACAGTGGCTCAGTATGTTTCTTTTAGCTTACGTGGTTTCATTAATTCCTTTTCTTTTGGTTAATGGAGTCTTAACAGGCAGTTTTATTGACGAACCCATTGTTTGGTACGACAATACCCATAATCTTGGTATTCGTATATTCACCATTCCTATTGAGGACTCGGTTTACAGCCTGATGATGTTTTTAATGACTATTCAACTTATGGAGTGGCTCAAAAGGCGCTATTAAAAAAAAGACTGCCTCCTTTTGAGAAGCAGTCTTCATATCAGATACTTTCAGATTAGCTGCATTTTGAATAGCCACACGATTTGCAAGTAAGGCATCCGTCTTGATAAACTAAACTTTTATTGTCGCCACATTCCGGGCACAATTTACCATCAGCCTGTGTTCCATCTGGAATATAACGTTTTAAGGCTCTAACAACGCCATTTTTCCATGTGTTTATTGTGTCTTCGTCAAGGGTTAAGTTTTGAACCAACTCGATGGCATAAGGCAAAGGCATTCCATGACGCAGAATTCCGGAAATCAATTTGGCGTAATTCCAATATTCCTTGTTAAATGACCGTGAAAGGCCTTCAATAGTAACTTTGTAACCTTGTTTGTCTTCAAACTGGAAATCGTAACGGGCTTTCTCGCTTTTGTTCTTTTCACGGATTACCCAACCGTTTTCAACCCAGGGAGGAAGAAAGAAATCATCGGCTTTACCTGTGAAAATTTCGTAGGGTTTTCCATTGATTTTGCCAACAACAGCCATCCATTTCTCATAGTTATTCTGAAAACGAACTACATCGGCTTCTAATCTTCTGGGGCGTTGCGGAGCTGTTGTTTCTTTGAAATCTTCAATATCAGCATCGCCTGATTTTTTCTCGTCAGCGCTGATCAGAACACCCGAACGTGAGCCATCACGATAAATCGTCATTCCTTTACAGCCGCTTTCCCATGCAGTACGATAAATATCACTTACCAGCTCTTCGCTTGCGTCATTAGGTACATTAACAGTAACACTTATGGAGTGATCAACCCATTTCTGGATGTCGCCTTGCATTTTTACTTTACTAACCCAGTCAATATCATTAGAAGTGGCTTTGTAATAAGGTGATTGAGCTATCACTTCCTGCAGTTTTTGGTCACCATAGCCTTTCACTTCCTTCACATCGTAACCATTAGCAGCTAGCCAGGTTTCAAATTTCGGATGAAAAACATTGTATTCTTCCCATGCATCGCCTACTTCATCAACGAAACTTACGGTTACATTACGATCGTTGGGATTGACTTTTCTGCGACGTTTGTAGTTCACCATGAACACTGGCTCAATACCGGAAGTTGTTTGTGTACAGATACTTACACTACCTGTAGGTGCGATGGTGAGCATCGAAATATTTCTGCGGCCTACACGTGCCATCTTGTCATAAAGACGAGGAGCAGTTTCGCGAATGCGGCCAATGAATGGATTATTTTTTTCCCTGTCAGCATTAAACACTTCAAATGCACCTCTTTCTTCAGCCATATCAACGGAAGAACGATACACCTCAAGGGCTAGTAAACGATGTACTTCTGTTGAAAAACTAATGGCCTCCGGTGAACCATAACGGATTCCCAAAGCAGCAAGCATATCACCTTCAGCGGTGATACCAATGCCTGTGCGCCGGCCTTGAAGGGCTTTTTTACGGATATTTTGCCACAGATTTAATTCCACACCTTTTACTTCAATCGTTTCGGGGTCGGCTTGAATCTTAGCTATAATTGCATCAACTTTTTCAATTTCCAAATCAACGATGTCATCCATAATGCGTTGGGCCATGCGGGCATGTTTCGAAAACAATTCTACATTGAAGGATGAGTTGGAAGTGAATGGGTTTTCAACATAACTGTAAAGATTTACAGCTAGTAAACGGCAGCTGTCATAAGCACATAATGGAATTTCTCCACATGGGTTTGTTGACAAAGTTTTGAAGCCTAAGTCAGCGTAAGTATCAGGAATTGATTCTTTTATGATGGTATCCCAGAACAGAATACCTGGTTCAGCCGATGCCCATGCGTTATGAATTAGCTTATCCCATAAAGTGCGGGCATCCGTTTCTTTAACAAACAGTGGCTTTTCGCTTGCGATGGGATATTGCTGGCGGAAAGGTTTGTTTTCTTTTACTGCCTGCATGAATTCATCTGTAATACGAACAGACACATTCGCACCAGTAACTTTACCAAGCTCCATTTTGGCGTCGATAAACTTTTCAGCATCAGGATGTTTAACGCTGATGCTGAGCATTAAAGCCCCTCTTCGACCATCCTGAGCTACTTCACGTGTTGAGTTTGAATAGCGTTCCATGAATGGAACAACACCTGTGCTCGTGAGTGCACTGTTTTTTACCGGACTGCCTGTTGGGCGGATATGTGATAAATCGTGACCGACACCACCACGGCGTTTCATGAGCTGAACCTGTTCCTGGTCAATTTTCATGATTCCACCATACGAATCAGACGGGCCATCGTTGCCTATTACGAAACAATTTGATAAGGAAGAAACCTGAAAATTGTTTCCAATACCCGCCATTGGACTTCCCTGTGGAACGATATACTTGAAATCTCTTAAAACCTCAAACAACTCCTCTTCCGAAGCTGGATTTGGATATTTTTTCTCAATTCGTGCTATCTCAGATGCCAAACGCCGATGCATATCGTCCGGTGTAAGTTCATAAAGGTTTCCATCGCTGTCTTTGAGAGCATATTTATTCATCCAGACATTTGCAGCTAAGGTGTCCCCCTTAAAATAGACTGCTGCAGCTGCAAGGACCTCTTCGTGACTATAAACTTTCATAGGTTTTACCTCTGGGCTTTTTTGTGAGGTTTCTTCAGATTGCATTTCCAATGGCAACGATTCCTGCGGATTTTCTTTCTTCTCCATTCTCATTCTCATCTCCTTCATCTTGTCATAAAAATTGCTTTCCTTCTCTTCTTTAACCGAAGTCTCCAGACTAGCGAAAAGATTATTTTCCATGATTATCCTGTGTGTTTTTTGTGTTTGAGTAATTAAAGTTGTGTTATTAAGGGGTTTAGTTTTTTTTAGCTTCCTTATAAACGGGACTGCAAGATAATACAGTAAAATTATTCACGAATGCTATTTAGTTGGGTTCGGCCCTCTATTTTTGAACAATCTTATGTTGATAACTCGTCAATCAAAGGTCTGTCAAGGGAATAAAGGGTGTTGGCGGGTATATTAATTTTTTTTGGCACGGTGTAGTTGAGTATAACAATTGAAACAGAAAAATACTATTTCGACCACAACATTCTGATAGCCACAATGATTAATGTTACCGCAAAAATGCGCCGCAAAATAACTTCTGGAATGTTAAGCGCCCATCTGGAGCCAAAATACCCTCCTATGAAAAAGGCAGCTGCGATAATCATCGCAAATTTAAGGTTAAGTTGCCCTGCTTTGTAATAGTTAAAAGCAGCCATTAGCCCGATTGGTGGCAACATAATTGCCAAGCTTGTTCCCTGAGCAGTATATTGGTTCATATGTAAGAGATACATCAAAGCAGGGATGATAATCAGACCACCGCCCAAACCAATCATTCCGCTAAAAAATCCCGCAAATAGTCCGATAAGGATAAGTAGAATAATTGTTGTTGAGGTCATAGTGTTTTAGTGTTAAAAATCGAGGCTGAATGATAAATAGAATACGGGTTTGTTAATATGGGCATCTTCAATCCCCCAGGCCACATCGGCACGGACAAAATACCCCAGTAATGTTGTTCGTGCCCCAAAACCGATGCCGCCAACAATAGGATCTTTCTGAACCTCAACTGATATGGTGAGGGGACCGTTGTATATATAATTGGTATATAATGAGTTAGAAGGATCGTAAGGGTTCCATCCTGTCCAGGCTGTGCCAATATCGCCAAATGCCAGCAATTGGAAATTACGGATAAAGGCTGAGCTGATAGGGTTTTGCAATAAGTAGCTGAAAACTGGGAACCTTAATTCGGAATTGGCAACAACAAAACTGTTTCCATTGCGGATATTTTGATGAAATCCGCGCAGGTTTGTAGCAAGTGTTTGGTAGGCATAGTTTTGCCCGTAATCGATAGGTGTTTCCTGACTAAATTTGGGAATGAGCCAGTTATCCACCCCACCCATATAATAAATGAGTTTATTGTTTCCAAACGAAGTGCTCCCTGCAAAACGGTTGGCCCAGATAAAGTTTCGGTGTATCCGTTGATAATGACGAAAATCAAAACCCAAAACAACGAAGCTACGTGACTTTGAATCAACAAGTTGATAATATTCACCAAAGGCCTTCCAACGCATTCCGGTGTAAAGGTTCATGCCAATTTGTCGTGTGTTATCAAAAACGAGTTCTCCGCGCAGCCCTCCCCAGTTTTCATATTCGTTTTTCTTTTTCAGATTTGTCTGATCAGTTGACAAATACACTTTCATATCGTTGCGATAGATGGCGGTTCCTTTTACTGCGAAAGTCTCTTTAAAAGGCCAGCTCACCATATAAAATGCCTGATGGGAATGCGTTCGTGTATAGGCTGTTTCAAGAAATTCCTCTACACTTTGCCGATGTAATACAATATGTCGGTCGAGCCTGTTTTTCAGGTTGCTGAATGAAAGAGCATATTCATTATTTGTTAAGTTGGTGTTGAGACGCACGCCAGCACTGATACGGTAATCTTCGAGCAAATCAATAAAATTGACCCCCATAAAAACATTGAAACCCGGATTCAGATAGATGGGCGATCCTCCGCCGCTGAAAGGCTGGTAACTGTAATTTATGTAGGTGAAATCGATTTGTGTGATCAGTTCATCATAAAAATATTCCACCAGGTAATTCCTTCTTTTCGGTGCAGGTCGTTCCTCCTTCAAGGGACTATCTTTTCCCTGATTGAGCATTGAAAGGCGTTGATTCCCACTGATGCGGAATGCTCCCTGGCGGGCAGGTAATGGCTCCTGCAACAAACTGTCGTTGATTACTGCAGGCCTGAAGACCGATCGAAAACGCTTGCGTGGAGCAATGACAAGTTCAGAGCTATTTTTTTTGATTAAGAATTCACGTTGACGGTTACGCATGAAAGTTGATGAATCCAAGTCGTTGATTTCAAGATTGTTGAACTGGTCGTCGGTAATTTTAAATATTTTTTGACGATTTTTATCACGTGCAACTAAAAATTGCTGGTCAGATAAAGCTGCTCCTGCATAGCCTAATATATTGGTAGTAAATTGTGTTTGTGCTGCGGATTCCATGAAATAACGGTAGTGAACAGTGGTATCAACAAAAGCTATTGCACTGTCGAACTTACCCGAATACAAATTGTAATACCCTGTTTCGTCACTCAGAAAATTCAATCGGCCAATACTATTTTGCTGAGCTGCTGTTTCATTGGCAAGGGGAGTTCTGGTAAGTCGTTTAAGAAGAGGATCTTTCGAAATATTATCGTAAGCAAATAAATCGAAAGAAGGCAGCTGAATCCCAGGTTTGTCCTGCGGTTTTAAGGTGTCACTGGTTCGGTTTGAGCTAAAAACGATCAATTTATTACCTTGCATAAAGGCAGGATCGATATCCGTATAAAAATCGTCGGTAATCTGGGTGTGACTATTCGAAGAGATATCAAAAATGTAGATATCAGGTTTCCCTTTACGCACAGCAGCCATAGCCAGTTGAAGGCCATCGGGAGAATAACTTATATGTGTGATTTTTTGAAAGTCAAACATATTTCTGCTTTCGGTGGTTCCATCCGACAGGTTATAAAAATACAAATTGATTTGTCCTTTCTCCTCCAAAACAAATGCAAAAAGTTCACTGGAGGGATGCCATGCTGTAAGCGGAAACGATAGATCGATTTTCTCATCAGTGCTATAGCCGGTTTTAAACATTCGCTTTTTCTTGCCTGTTTGAAGGTTGTATAGCCACAATTTTATAAGTCCTTCATCACTTGTTGTGAAGCTAAGATATTTCTCATCAGGACTGAAATTTGGACGGTTGAAATTGCGATAGGTCCGGTATTTGAGTTTTAATGGCAGCTCGGGCATTTGTTCCTGAGAATCTTTGTACATCGTTTCGAAATAGGCATGCCAGTCTTTTGAAAGTTGTTTAAACTTTACACCTGTAACATAAAAAAAACCATTTTGAACGTTGCGTCCTACCTGTGTTAGATGAACGATCTCAGGTATTGCTGAAGGCCCGTATGTTATCTCAATAAATCGCCAAAGGGAGTGACCGGCAACCATGGCTTCTTCTCCTTCGAGGCGGTTGATTTTTTTAAAACGACCGCTTAAAACACCCTCACGCATCCTGCCATCAAAAGAGGTATTCCAATCTTCTGCCAGATACGATAACAATCCTGTTTTGTACCAGTCGGGAAGTTTAAACAAGGCTGCATTTCGAATCTGCGAACCAATGCTGCCCCCGCTCATCAATTGATTCACAAGGATGTCGGCAATACCGGCCCTGATTTGTTTTTCAAAATTCAGGTAATTTCCATCAAAGTAGAGGAAAACTTTGCTACCAATGATATGCGTGATTCCACCTGTATTGTATTGCTGTTCAGATGAAAGCCCGATATTACTCTGCTTTAAATCGCCTAAGCTATTGAAAACAATGAATTGTATTTTTTCATTAAGGGATGTCTGAAGTCGTCGCTCCAATTGATGGAGCTCTTTTTCAGCATATTGAGCAGTATATTGTGCAAGTTCCTGCCCGTTGAGATAAAAGTAAGTGTCGAATTGATCATAGCGGTAGTAAAACCAAATGGTGTTCGACCACTGCACCCTGCTTTTGCCAAAACTCATGTTTGAGCCGTTATAAAACTGTGCGTTGAGCTGCTGTTGTGGCAATAAGAAAAACCAAAGCACAAAAAAACAGACGAAACTAATTGGCAGTCGTCCATTTTTTTGATGGAATAAAATGATCAAATGACGCATTCAATTTTTTTTTGGCGGAGCTAAAGTAATACAATTTTGCAGAAGCGGGGTTCAGTTACCAACCGTCTTAAAATGTATCTTTGTCACTAAATACATGTTATATTACCTATGATACATATTAAAAAATTCATTTTCAACCCTTTTCAGGTCAACACCTATTTATTATATGATGAGACTAAAGAATGCGTTATCATCGATGCAGCCTGTTGCAATGGTGATGAAGAGCTGGCAATAAGTCAATTTATCGCTTTAAATAATTTAAAACCCGTTCATTTATTAAGTACTCATACACATATTGATCATATTCTGGGAAACCCTTTTATTGCCGACACTTACAATCTGAATCTTGCTGCTCATGCTGATAGCGCAATATATCTGGAAAGAGCAGGTGACTATGCTGCAAATTATGGCTTGCCGCTTTCGAGGGTTGAGCCAATAGGTCAGTATCTATCCGATGGGCAAATTATCCGTTTTGGAAATTCGGCATTGACAGTCTTGCATACGCCTGGTCATGCCAATGGCAGCGTTTGTTTTTATGCAGATCAACAGGATTTTGTTGTAGTAGGTGATGTGCTTTTTTACCAAAGCATTGGAAGGACCGACCTACCGGGTGGTGATTATGATATTTTGAAAAACAGTATCTGGAGCAAATTATTTGTTCTTCCTGAAAAAACCATTGTCTTTCCTGGTCATGGACCCGAAACAACAATCGGTAGCGAAAAAATCAGCAATCCTTTTGTTGCTTTAGGATAGGTTTTTCAGGAAAGCTTGAGATCCTCTGCAGTGAATTTGCAATTTCCCTCGTATCCAGTTGATTCATGCAATTGAAATGACTTTTCGGACAGGATGAATGTCCGATTTTGCTGCATGGTCTGCATGGAAGGCCTTTTTTTTCGATTATCACAACACGCTCTTTGTGCTGTGGGATATATGGAAACATGCCTAATTCGGGCACTGTATTACCCCAAACGGAAACGGTTGGCTTATTAAAAGCAGCTGCGATATGCATTAATCCGGTATCGTTGGTTATAACAGCTTTTGCCTGTTGGATAAGGCTTGCCGATTGATCAAGCTTCAGAATCCCACAGGTATTCCACACTTTGTTTCCAAGAGCCTGCTCAATGTAAGCCGCTCGTTCCATGTCATCTTTTCCACCGAGCAACACAACAGGCAAGGGGAGCTGCTCAATAACCTCTATTACTTTTTCAACAGGCAAAATCTTGGTGAAATGATTGCCTCCAATAACACATGCAAAAAAACCATTCTCAAAGCCAGGTGGAAAACTCCCCGGATTCATTAAGTATTGATCATCAATAAAATAGTCAAGTCCTTGCCCGTCATTTTTAACACCTAAGGATTTGACAGCCTCAAAATACCTGTCAACGATATGAACATCAGGCATCACCTTCCATTTGAAATGTACCAACAGGTATTTGCGTAGGTTTAATTTAGGAAAACTGTGGCTTTTTATGCCGAGCGCAAAACGTATCCTAAATGAGCGAAGGTTAACATGCAAGTCAACTATGTGATCATACTTTTCATTTTTGAGTGAAGGGATAATTTCTGAAAACTTATCTTCAAGAAGGTGGACTTTATCAACAAATGGATTCTGCTGATAGATGGATGCAAACGATTTTTTTGTCAGAACATGAATTTCAACCTCATTGAGCTGTTTTTTCATGCAGCGCAGAATCGGGCTGGTAAGCACGATATCACCTATGGAACTGAAGCGTATGACTAAAACTTTCAATTTTTATAAATATAGCTGCAAAAATAGTGCAATTGAAGGTATATTCTCCATGAAAATGATCTAACAGGTCATAGTCAGCTTGGTCAAGCCCGAAAAACCACTAATTTTGCGGCATGCACTTGATAGATACCCACACCCATCTTTATCTGGAACATTTTGATTCCGATCGTGATGATATGCTGCAACGAGCTTTTTCTGCAGGAATTCATCAGCTTTTTTTACCAAATATTGACATGGACAGCTTGCAACCAATGCTGGAATTGTGTCGGAACTTCCCATCAAACTGTTTCCCAATGATTGGGTTGCATCCAACTTCTGTTGGAGAAAATGTGAATGAACAGCTTAGATTTCTAGAAGAAGCTATGGCTCATTCAAAATTTTACGCAATAGGTGAAATAGGAATTGATTTGTATTGGGATAAAACTTTTATAGATGCGCAAATTACAGCATTTCGAACCCAGCTTGACTGGGCAAAGAAACTAAACTTGCCCGTTGTCATACACACGCGTGATGCATTTCCACTCATTCTCGATCTTGTTGAAGAAGCGCAGGATGGAAACCTGACAGGTGTTTTTCATTGCTTTACAGGAGATGAAACAGATGCAAAACGCATCATGGACATGAATTTTATGATAGGAATAGGAGGGGTTATTACTTACAAAAAATCCCATTTGCCCGAAGTGTTGCAACATGTTCCTTTGGATTTTATGGTGCTTGAAACAGATAGTCCTTATCTGCCACCTGTTCCTTATAGGGGCAAGCGTAACGAAAGCAGTTACATGATTGAAACAGCCCTCAAATTAGCAGAAATCAAAGGCGTATCAATGGAGGAAATTGCCATGATGACAACTCGTAATGCTCAGAAATTATTTAAAATAAGCACTTTATGACAGAAGAAAAAACATCGGTACTGGTTATTTATACCGGAGGAACGATCGGGATGACAAAAGATAGTGTCACCGGAGCGCTTGTCCCTTTTGATTTTAGTAATATTTATGAGCAGATGCCAGTGCTTAAAAATTTCGATTATAAGATTGATTTTCATTCTTTTGAAACACTAATCGACTCTTCAAACATGAAGCCCTCATTTTGGATCAGTTTGGCAGAAATAATTGAAGATAACTACGAGCATTACGATGGTTTTGTTGTTTTGCATGGTTCCGATACAATGGCATACACAGCCTCGGCATTGAGTTTCATGCTTGAAAATCTCAATAAGCCGGTCATCTTCACCGGTTCTCAGTTGCCAATGGGAGTGATACGAACCGATGGAAGAGAGAATTTCCTAACCTCAATTGAAATCGCTGCAGCAAAAGAAGAAAGCATGGCCATAGTGCCGGAAGTGGCCATATATTTTGAGAATCAGTTGATGCGTGGCAACCGTACAACAAAGTTTAACGCCGAACGCTTCAACGCTTTTGTTTCGGGAAATTATCCTTTGCTTGCTGATGTGGGTGTTCATATCCGGTTTAATAAGTCAAACATTCTTAAACCCAACTTTAAGAAATTAAAGGTTCATACTAAGCTTGATTTTAATGTCACCATTTTGAAGTTGTTTCCTGGTATTTCAGAGAATATCGTTAAAAACACCCTTGCTATTCCAGGTCTCAAAGCTTTGATACTTGAAACCTTTGGTTCAGGAAATGCACCAACTGATGAATGGTTTATTGGTTGTTTGGAAGAAGCGATCAAAGGTGGTCTTATAATTTACAACGTAACTCAGTGTAAATCAGGATCTGTCGAACTTGGAAAATATGCTACTAGTCTTGGCTTGGAGCGTATTGGAGTTATTGGTGGATTTGATATCACCACCGAATCAGCCTTGTCGAAGCTCATGTATTTGATAGGGGAAGGTTATCCCAAAGAAAGAGTCATCGAGTTGCTTCAACTGCCTATACGGGGCGAAATGACAGTTGAATAACTGTTTAATTAAAAACAACAAGCTTGTAAGATACAAACATTACTTTTGTGGTTTCAAAAATGCTTTTAATTCATTTATAACTTCGTTTTATGAAAATTCTCCGCATCACATTACTTCTTGCTTTGGCAATCAACTTTTTTAATCAGGCTACTGCTGAGCAACTTTTACTTATTAAAACGACCAACATCTCACATCAGCGCAACTTATCTGCAAATCCTGCATTCAGAATTCATCTTTTTCAAGAGAATTGGGTTGTTGCAACGAGTGAATCAGTGCCAAAAGAGCCGTATCATTTTTTAATGAATGAGCCATGGACCTCAGGTAAGAATGTTTATATCGTTTACGTGCCCGAGAGTCAGACTGAAGAATTTTTAATACAAAGGCCTGGTGCTGAGATACTATACCAGGAAGCCGATTTTGTTATTGTTGCAGCAGATGAGGTGAAATTCGGACAACTTAAACCATTTAAAACCGATGGAATGGTTCGGATAATGCCCACTTTGGCACGATTACCGAAGGAAACCAGCTTGAGTTTTAATCGCAAAGGCAATCCTGATCCATGGATTCAGTCAATGCTTGATCAGGTTTCAGCAACAAATATTACGGCAACAGTACAGCATTTGCAAAACTATGGGACGCGTAATGCTTACAAGGCTCAAAGTGTTGTTGCTCAGAACTGGATCAGAGATCAATTTCAAAGCTATGGTTTAAGTGTTGAAGTAATGGATTTTAATATGCCTTCTGGAAGTGCAAGTGACAATGTGATTGCCACACTCACAGGCACAAAATATCCAGAGGAATATATTGTACTTGGAGGCCATTACGACTCATATACCGGTGGCTCAGCCGAACCAGGTGCTGATGACAATGCTTCAGGTACGGCAGGTGTTTTGGAAATTGCCCGGATAATGAGCCAACAAAGTTTCGACAGGTCAATAATTTTCTGTGCCTTCTCAGGTGAAGAGTATGGACTATACGGAAGTGCTGCCTATGCCAGCAGAGCCGCTCAACTTGGCATGGATATCCATGGTTATTTTAATCTTGACATGATTGGATACCTCAAACCAGGGAACACAACCATTAAGTCAACACTTATTTTCCCAGCGGGAGCCCAGGAACTGGCATCATTTTATACTGAGGTTGCATCAACTTATTTACCTGATTTTGTAATTACCACAGGATCGCTTTCGGGAGGTGACAGTGATCACACTTCTTTTAACAACAGTGGTTTTATGGGTATTTTCCCTTTTGAAGCTGTTCCAGATTATAGCCCTTATATCCACACAAGTAATGATATTATTGGACCAAGTTATAACAATGAAGCACAGGCTGCTGTCTTTACACAAGCTTCATTGGCAGCCGCTGCAACACTGGCAAACCGTCTTAACCCTCCACGTGGACTAGCCGCTTTAGCTGGTGATCAGGTGGTTGAACTTAACTGGACTGCCCTGCCTGACGCTGCTTCATTTAATATCTATAGAAACGGAAGCCTGTTAGGCAACTTAAATTCAAATCAATATAGTGATTTTGATGTTGTAAATGGTACTCCATACACCTATTATATTACAGCAATTTATGCCGATAGCAATCTCGAATCATATCCTTCAAACAGTGTGACGGTAACACCGATGCCTCCTATGTCGCTGCCTTTTATTACCAATTTTGAAAATGGCGCACCTTATTTTGAATTTTTCGGAGGCTGGGGACTTTCAACAACACAGTCCTATTCACCAAATCATTCGATAACTGAGAGCCCAACAGGAGAGTATCAGGATGACACTGAGAGTTTCGCTTACTTGCGTCCGTTCAGCTTGAACACAGGTTTTACATCTGCCGAAATCTCGTTCTGGACAAAATATGTCCTGGAAACAAACTATGATTATATGTATTTGGAAGTTTCTACCAACGGAACTAATTGGGTTCAGCTGGCTCAATATAATGGTTCACAATCAGCATGGCAGAAAAAAACCTATAACCTGAACAGTTATCTGGGTCAGAATTATATTCAGTTTAGGTTTCGATTTACGAGCGATATGTCAGTTACAGAAGATGGCATGTATATCGATGATTTTCAAATTGCTACTGAGGGTGGATTTTTTACCCAAAGCAGCATATTTGTTCCCGGATGGAACACATTGTCAAGCCACGTGATCCCATCTTCAGGAAGCCTGGAAGATGTTTTTGCACCAATCGAATCAAATCTGATTGCAGTACAAACGCTAGAAGGCATTTATTTACCACAACAAAATATCAACACTATAGGAAGCTGGAATTCTGCTTTAGGGTATAAAGTGAAGGTTTCTTCACCCTGCGGACTCACAATCGCAGGTCCGGAAAAGTCAGCAACATCACTTCAGCTGGAGGCGGGATGGAATCTTATTCCTGTATTAAGCGAATGTAATGTTTCAGTTGACGAACTATTTAGCAATCAGCCAACTGCACTGGAAATGCTGAAGGAAGTGGGCTCAAACAACGTTTATTGGCCATCAAAGAGTTTAGCTAATTTAAATTTGCTCATTCCATCCAAAGCATATATGGTTAAACTGTCAGAGCCGGTTCAGGTTGCATTTCCTTCATGTAAGTCTTTTGCTCCTGAAAATGAAAATCATTTCAGAGCAGGTGAAATCACAGCAACAGCAAACACACATATTTTCGGGCTCTCTCCTCTTGCTTTATCAGTTGGGACTATCGGTGATCAATTAATTGCATACAATGGAGATGGTTTAGCAGTTGGCATTTTAACAATAGAAGATATTAGTCAGAATGGTGCTATAGCCGTGTTCGGAAACGATAGTTTAAGTACAATTATTGATGGGATGTTGGAAGGCGAAGCCGTTCAATGGAAACTATGGCAAGCTTCAAGTGGATATTATTTCGACCTAACACCAACCTATTCAGATGTTCAGGCACAGCTTGGGATTTATATGCATGAAGGCATCTCTTTTGTTGAATCCTTTGAGGCCGATGCTACCGGATTGAACGAAAAAGAATCAGGACTGGTTCTTTATCCAAATCCTGCAAATGATCATTTGTTTATTCCATCATCAATGGTTCAGAATAGTCAGATTGAAATTATCTCGCTTGAAGGAAAATCCATGATGACATTTTCAGCAACAGCTGATGGAAAAATAGATATTTCGCAATTGCATCCAGGGATTTATATCATAAATTTTGTTTCCAATGGCAAAACATTAGTTACACGTTTTATCAAAAAATAGGTAAGTTGTCACGTAAGATTCGAATTCTATGGTAGAATAAAACGGAATAAATATCGTTTAGATTCATTACAAACTAAATGGATAAAGCTAAAAGATAGATGATGATTAAAAAAAAGATGTACTTTTGGCAACCGTTTTTATAAGCTCCTTCGAGGAACAATTTGGAGAGATGGCCGAGTGGTTGAAGGCGCACGCCTGGAAAGTGTGTGTACCTCAAAAGGGTACCGCGGGTTCGAATCCCGCTCTCTCCGCAAAATCTTAATACAATATCTGGATGTTGTTGCAAGATTATTTTATACATTTGCCTCTTTGAAACTTTTAACAATTTAATTAATAATCACACAAACGGAATTAATGTAGTAATCAACACTCTTAACTATGAAAAAATTAATTGCTTTATTGATGATCGCTGGTATAATGACAATCGGGTATAACAGCATTGTATCTGCTCAGGATGCCACTGGATCTGCCGAAACAACAAGTGTTGGAATGCAGACTGACGAAGCAGCTCCAAGAACTTTCCATGAAGAAATGAAAGAACGTTTCATCGAAGGGGGCCCGGTTTGGATGGCACCTATTCTTCTTACACTCATTTTTGGATTAGCTATTGCTATGGAAAGAATTATTTATTTAACTCTTAGCGGTACCAACACAACAAAACTTCTTAACGGTATTGAATCAGCATTAGCTAAAGGCGGTGTTGAAGAAGCAAAAAAACTTTGCCGCGATACAAGAGGCCCTGTGGCAAGTATTTTCTATCAAGGCTTAATGAGATATGATAATGGTATAGAAGAGGTTGAAAAAGCTGTTGTTTCTTATGGCTCTGTAATTACAGGCCGGATGGAGTCTGGAATCAGCTGGATTTCGTTGTTTATCGCGTTGGCGCCTATGCTTGGTTTCTTGGGTACAGTTGTTGGGATGATTCAGGCTTTTGATGATATCGCTGCAGCAGGTGATATTTCTCCCCAAATCGTTGCTAATGGTATTAAAATCGCTTTGTTAACAACTGTATTTGGTTTGATCGTAGCTATTTTCTTACAGATTCTTTATAACTACATCATTTCAAAAGTTGATTCTTTGATCGGCAGCATGGAAGATACTTCCATTAGTTTTATGGACATGATGTACAAATACACTAAAAAATAGAAACCATGGAAGATAAATTTCAAAAATATCTTAGCTGGGGTTTTTATGCTACCATGGCCATTGGCAGTCTCTTAGGAGTTTTGTTCTTTATTAATGGAGGCTTTGAGTTACTTATCCAGTTCTCTTACGTTCTGATGATACTAACTGCAATAATTTCGCTTATTTCGCCAATATTTTCATTTGTTCAGCATCCAAAAAATACAAAAAATATTTATATGATGCTTGGTATAGTAGGCGTGATTGCAATCATTTCTTATCTGATGGCCGGTAACAACTACAGCGCTTTAGAGTTAGAAATGCATAAAATCTCTGCGACAGAATCTGTTAATATCAGTTTCGGATTGGTATTTACGTTCATTGTGATGATTTTAACGGTTATCTCTGTTCTTTTTTCTAGTGTTTACAGATTATTTAAGTAGTAAATATTATGAGAAGAGCAGCACCCGAAATCAATGCAGGTTCGATGGCAGACATTGCCTTCCTCTTGCTGATTTTCTTCCTTGTTACTACAACTATGGATGTTGATTCGGGGATTACCCGCCGATTGCCTCCGCCTGTTGACACACCAGATGATGTGAGAATCAAGGAAAGAAATGTTTTGAATGTTTTGATTAACAAGAACAACAGATTGCTGGTAAATGGACTTCCTGGTGATATCAGTAACCTGAAGGATGCGGCTAAGGAATTTATGACACCTCATTTTCCGGATAATCCAAATTACCCGGAAGTTGAAGAAGTAACGATTCCACTTATTGGTACAATTTACAACTCAAAAGGTGTTATCTCGCTTAAAAATGACCGGGGAACATCTTATGATATGTATATTCAGGTACAAAATGAGCTGGCGCGTGCTTTTAATGAGATCAAAGACGAACTGTCTGTCAGTCGGTTTGGAACCAAATTTGAAAACTTGCCCGCTGACAAAAAGGAAGCCATTAATGATGCTGTTCCTGTGCGTGTGTCTGAAGCTGAACCTGAAAATATAGGAGAAAATTGATATGTCAAAATTCAAATCATCCAAAACAAAAGGAACTCCAGCGATCAGCACATCTTCGCTACCTGATATTATTTTCATGCTTTTGTTCTTTTTCATGGTAACAACACAAATGAGGGAAACTTCTTTACGTGTTAAGGTAAAGTTACCTATCGCCACTGAAATCCAAAAACTTGACAAGAAATCTTTGGTTAGCTTTATCTATATCGGACCTCCAACCAATACAACTATGTATGGTACAGAATCCCGTATACAGCTTAACGATCAATATGCTCGCGTAAGTGATGTCCCTGAGTTTATTGCAACAGAGCGCGAAGCTCGCAATGAAGCTGACAGGAATTTCCTCACTACATCGCTTAAAGTGCATAAGGATACGAAAATGGGAGTAGTTACCGATGTGAAGCAGGAATTGCGTAAAGCGAGTGCCTTCCGTATCAATTATTCGACCTTAAAAGGCGTTGCTAAAAATTAGTTAGTGCCTTATAACAATACAACCCGGGAACTTTGTTTCCGGGTTTTTTTATGCCTTTTGTCGACTGATCTGATAGCCAGAATAAAGCAATAACCCAACAAATCCACCGCTTAAGATGATTAAAATACTATTGCTCGACCCAAAATCTTCCATTGGAATGGAGCTGTAGCCATTATGAAAAAGATAAAAAGCGATGACAGCAGAAGCATTGTTTACAAAATGCATCAACATTGGAACGATAATACTCCCGGACCAATAATAAAAATAACCAAGAAAAAGTCCTAATGCAAAACGGGGAAGTAATCCATAAAATTGCATGTGGATAATGCTGAATATTAAGGCTGTAACAATTATTCCAAGATGTTTGTTATTTAGAAACTTCATCATATAAGGCTGGATCACTGATCGAAAAACCAGCTCTTCACCAAGAGCAGGCAACAATGCAATCATGAACAGATTAATAAGAAGGCCTGAGGTTGTATCAACTTTCAGAAACAACTGAGTCATTTTCTCAGCCTGAGATTCTTTTCGAAGCATCCATTGCTCTAATGCATCTAGCCATGAAGGAAGATTGATAGCATGATTGAGATCAGATAGCATATGAATGAATGGAAGGCTGGCAAACATCAACAGAAGAGCAGGAAACAAAAAGGTGGGTTTGGCGATGGAGCGAAATCCCAGAAATGGAAGAGGTGTGGCATTTACTGCCCATGCCAACATGAAAGGTGGAAAAAGAAATAAACCTATCTGTGAGGATATTTGCAGGATTCGTGCCGGCCGCAGGTTAGTTGCATCATTAAGTAGGTTTGCCTGTTCGCTCAAGCTTATTCCTTCTGTCAGACGCAGAATTACAAGCCCGGTTAGCATCCCGATTAAAAGACCAAAAATAAGCAGCCCGAGAAACAGAAAGAATTGAAACCCATGAGTTGTGTCTTTAAAAAGTGGCTGAAATTTATACATAGCAGTAAGATTCGGGAGAATTAAGCGCAAAAATAGTATTTTTGCGGCCGCTTGGGCCGATAATAGTGTTTACAAGAAGTAGAATGATTTAAAACTCAAAACAATTTCAGTTGATTCGTATAGGAAATATTTCAGTCGGGGAGTTCCCCATTTTACTCGCTCCAATGGAAGATGTGAGTGACCCTCCATTTCGGTATGTATGTAAAATGTTTGGAGCCGACATTATGTATACAGAGTTTATATCTTCAGAAGGATTGATACGTGATGCAGCCAAGAGCGTCAAGAAGCTTGATTTCAGTGAGTTTGAGCGTCCGATAGGGATTCAGATATTTGGCCATGATATTGATTCAATGGTAAAAGCGGCAGAATATGCCGAACGCGCTCAACCAGATATTATTGACATTAATTATGGGTGTCCGGTGAAAAAAGTTGCTTCAAAAGGCGCTGGCTCGGGCATAATGAATGATATTCCAAAGATGGTAGCCATGACCGAAGCTGTCGTCAATGCAGTTAAACTCCCTGTCACCGTTAAAACACGTTTAGGCTACGATGAAGATCGAAAGGATATTGTTGAAATAGCCGAAAAACTTCAGGATGTTGGCATACAGGCCCTAACAATTCATGGCAGGCTCAGAACTACGCGCTCAAGTGTGCCTGCCGACTGGACCCTCATTGGTAAAGTGAAAAGTAACCAACGCATGCGGATTCCGATTTTTGGCAATGGAGATGTGTTGGATGGCCCGTCAGCAAAATATTTCAGAGATAATTTTGGCGTTGATGGACTAATGATTGCCCGGGGAAGCTATGGCAACCCATGGGTTTTCAATGAAGTGAAAAAATACCTTAACGATGGGATCTTACCTCCTTTGCCTGATGTTCACGAACGACTTAGGATAAGCAGGATACACCTGGAAAAATCTGTCGAATGGAAAGGTGAGCGCCAGGCTATAATGGAAATGCGCAAGCATTGGGGCGATTATTTTAAAGGATTCCCCAATTTTAAACCTTATAGGATACGCATCATGCAGGCAAATTATTTTGCTGAAATGGATGCTATTTTAAAGGAAATTGCTGAAAATTTTGATGGAGTTCAGCCGATGAAGGGCCATACCGACACTTCTACTGAAGTATCAGATCTTCCCGGAGAATGCCGTTTATAAATAAATCTCGCACGCGCTCTGGATTTTTCAATTGGTAGGTTTGCATGCCTAATTGACTTGCAGCTACGAGGTGCTCTGCTGTATCATCTATAAACAATGTCTGTTCAGGAATGAGTTTATGCTGATTTAGGACAAACTCAAAAATTTCCGGATTTGGCTTGCTTATATGAAGATCGAAGCTGAAATATGCTTTGGTAAAAAGTTGATCAAATTCACGATAACCAAAACGCAATTGCAAGTCGCGAAGGTAAATATCATAGTGAATTTCATTGGAGTTGCTTAGCAGAAAAATAGGATAATTCTTTTTAACATCCTCCAAAACTTTGATTCTTTCTTTTGGTATATCGAGTATCAGAGCGTTCCATGCGTCATCAATATCCTGATCACAGAGGTTGATGCCAATAAATTCACGCACTTTATCGCGAAAAACTTCCGGTGTTAAAATTCCCCGTTCAAACTTACCCATGATATCGTGCTGAAAATATGGTGACTTAAAAATGTCAAGATCCTCAACACCAAGGTTTTTAAGTTCGTTTAAAGTAAGAATGGGGTCAATATCGAGAATCACACCTCCGAAATCGAAGATGATTGTGCTAACAGGTTGATGAGTTTTCATAAGAAGATAATTTTTTGCTTGTATAATTACGATACAAAGTTGTAACTTTGCGCACTCAAATCAAACGCATTTTTTCTTTTTCTTGTTAAAAAATGCTAATGAGGGGCCTATAGCTCAGTTGGTCAGAGCACCTGACTCATAATCAGGTGGTCCCAGGTTCAAGCCCTGGTGGGCCCACCAACACAAAAGAGGTTGCCGGAGCAGCCTCTTTTTTTCTTTCAACCAGATGGAATCGTACTGCTATATACTTTATAGTGAGAAGCTTGGAAAGTTTTACGTGGGGGCGTGCCGTGAAAATTTATCTGGCAGAATAGCTCATCACAACACACATTTCTATGGTAATCATCGCTTTACGGCAGCAGCAACAGATTGGGAATTATTTCTATCGCTCTCAGTTGACACTTATGCACATGCCATCATATTTAGATGATCAGGCTGTTTCAGAAAATCTCTGATTATGACGAAATCAATTATTAATTTAATAAAGGGAATAGTTCACAATTAGATAAAGCAAACTCAGTCTGTTATTCTTTGAGTTCGTCCGAATCATCAGGTGGATACATGAACGGATATTTCAAGTTGACTGATCGATTTTTTCCAATAGATTCAATTGGATAAGGCGTTTTAAAGAGTGGATTACAATAATCGTTAATCCCAAGTGCCAAGGCTCTACCGATAGCTTTCATATCGACAGGCTCAATCCAACGGGGTGAGAATCCTGATCGTCCGTAAGTCATCTCCATAGTGATAGCCATAACCTGATCTTTGTAGTTTACCCACCACCAGCTTTCAGGATAAGTCTTTGATGCAAAACTACTTCCTCCTTCAAGTGGAAGGGGTTCAACCATATCTGATCCAAAGTTGCCTGCAAAACTGCTGATGAAATTCAGTTGTTTTTCCCACAACGAAGCCTCCTCCGGAGCATAGCCCTGCGTGCTTGATCCGAAATGCGGAAAGAAAAATGTACGGGTGTCAGGTTCGCTGTTTGAAGCATGAAGATTGAGTGCCACAGATATCGTAGAGCCTCCATCCTGCATCAGGTTTTTGGCGAACTGATGTATTACCTTTACCTCCGAAGGTGCTTCATTTTTAAGATTCATTGGTTCGAGCGGATCATAATACCACATCACCTCAAGGTTTTCCGACTGAGTGGTAGTTCTGTAATTTCCGGCAATCACGCCATCAACGTTTTGCATTGGGAAAATGTAAAACTCAGCCTTAGAAAGAATTTCACGGCTTTGTGCAGAACCTTCCAACAGAAAATCAACAAGTCCTTCAATAACAAAAGAGGATGGGGTTTCGGCAGGGTGTGTACGGGCATGTATAAAAACCCGTTTCTTTCGAGTTATGGGGACTCCAAAATTGGTGATTTTAAACATATGGATAGGATTTCCTTTTTGAGTGTAACCTGGAGTTTGAATTTCCAGAAAAGGGCTTCCCTGAATTGTACTCATATAGTATTTCAGGTCACTAAATGCATATGGGTAGAACCTTGCCATCCAAACAGTTGTAGCTTCAAACTTTTTTTGAATGATAAGTTCGTCGGAAGTGTTTTGACTAACCTCGTCCTCCGAAAATCTTAGCCAGTTTTTTTGGTCATAGGAATAAACAGGCAGGTAGTAATATGGCCAAGCATTATTTTTGATGGTGAAATTGACAGTTTCTTTATCTGATACATTGTCAATACGAACATACCACCAGGTTCGCCATTCGTTGGGTAAATCTGCGTTATCATTATCATCTGCAAGGCTTAATTCCCAACTTGTTTCTGATAGTTTTGAAACCAATCCAATGCTACCTGATTCAAAATTATCAAGTACAACAGCAGTAGGTTCCACACGGTCTTTGCGACAACCGGCAATAAACGAAACTATAATAAGCAGTAAAATATATCTGCTAAAAAGTGTTGATTTCATTTTAAAATGATATTTGTGAGCATAAAGTATTGTTGCTCTTATACCTTAATGTATAATATACGTTCAGTATAACTTACAATCAGGAGCATTTATAGCAAACAATTCGAAAACAGAAGACCACTACAAATAATCAAAAATCCTTATTCAAGTTGTCCAAATTATTATAAAACAAATGTCATGATCGACCTCGGCAGACTTGTGGCTGGAGCGGCTTTTCCATCAATCCACAGGAAGAACTCGGTTTTGATCTCACTTTCGTTCATTACTACAACCACAATTTTGCCATCAGGATTGAGGTAGGCGGTGCTGATAAGCTGGCTGCGGCTAGGAGATGCAATGATGCGTTTTGCTCCCTGCTGTATAAATTTGGAGAAATGGCCGATATAATAATAGGAGTTGGTAAGGGTTATCTCACTACTGCGCGTATCGCCATGCATTGGAGCAAAGCAGAAATTTCCAACATGATTTGGCCCACCTGTTTCATCGAGCAGAATGTTCCAGTCGGTCCATGCTACAGCACCATTATTAAAATCATGTATCATTGAGCGGCCATATTCTTCTCCCAAAACCCATGCTTCATAACGGGAAGAGTCAAAGCTTTCAGCACAGCCTTCAGTAAACATTATTTTTTCATTTGGAAAAGCTTCCTGAACCCTGCGAATATTTTCAAACACAGGCACTCCACCACTCCAGTCTTCATACCAATGAAAACCCATCCCCCATGCGTACTTCGCAACTTCGGGGTCGGCAAAATATGTGCTGGCCCTTTGATAAATGAGGTCGCGGTTATGATCCCACATAACGATATTTTTATCGGCAAAACCAGCCTTGTGCATGGTTGGTCCAAGGTAGTATTTCAGAAAATCACGCTCCTCTTCAGCTGTGTAAATGCAACTTTCCCAGATTTGCCTTGCCATGGGTTCGTTTTGGATGGTGATACCCCAGACAGGGACACCTTCTTTTTCATACTCCTGGATAAATTTTACATAATAATCGGCCCAGCTTTGGTAAAACTCTTTCATCAGTTTGCCCCCAAAAAGCATATTGTTGTTATCTTTCATCCATGCCGGAGGACTCCAGGGACTGGCATAAAAAACAATCTTGTCACCGGCAGCTTCCATAGCTTTTTTTATCATCGGCAGCTTATATCTGCGATCGGGCTCGATATTAAAACTTTTTAGCTCCTTATCTCCCTCATTCACATAGGTATAGCTTGCGCTCGAAAAATCGCAACTGTTAATATTGGTCCTAACAAGATTGTACCCAATTCCCTTTTCTTTATTGAAGTAAGCATCAAGTACTTCTTGTTGTTTTGCCTCAGGGAGTTTGTAAAATGTTTCGGCAGATGCATCAGTGATAGCTCCACCAATACCCAGCATTTCCTGAAATGTTTTCGATGGATCTACAAAAACACATACTTGTGTTTCGACCGGCTGGCCAAACTCCTTAAACACGAGATTTTCACCTTTAGTGAGACGCAAAGAACTGTCTTTTGCAGTGGTGTAAACAGCCGAAACATGATTTTCAGCCAGGTTAAATTTTTCAACTTTCACTTCAACTTTTGCCGGAGGTGCTGAACAACCGAGTATGAAAACGGATATTGCAGCAAGGAATGCTTTTTTCATTTGGATACTATTTTTGTTAATTAATTGAAAATCATTTCATTACAAAATAAGCTCTTAATCATTCAAAGATAAGAAGCTTTTCCGGAAGTCATTCATTGCATTGCAGTTTTTCAACAATTTATTCAATGAAATGACTTGAAAACTTTTCAATTCAAAAAGACGCGAGTGTTTTGAAGAAATGAACTGTTACGAATTAATATAACATCCTTGTTTTGATGGTGTTGGGAATATCCTTCAATTCCGACATAAGGTTTGTTGAAGTTGCACCTTCGGTGTCAATAATTACATATCCTATTTCAGGGTCCGTTTGGAGATACTGAGCAGCTATGTTAATATCTTTACTTGTGAAGACATGATTGATTTCCTTTAAAATACCCGGCATATTTTTATGGATATGTAAAAAGCGTTGCTGGTTCTGGTTGGGGGCAAGTGAAATTTGTGGAAAATTCACAGCTCCGATCGTAGATCCATTATCGCTGTACCGAATGAGTTTTTCAGCAACTTCGGCACCAATGTTTTCCTGTGCTTCGATAGTGTTGCCGCCGATATGTGGAGTAAGTATTACGTTGTCAAAGGATTGTAAAACAGTCTGGAATTTTTCCGCTGCCGAAGCCGGTTCAACAGGAAAAACATCGGCTGCAACACCTGCAAGTGATTCGTCGCTTAAATAATGTGCCACAGCATCGTAATCTACCACACTGCCTCGGCTGGCATTGATGAGAACACTGCCTTTTTTCATGAGTGAAAGTGTTGCGTGTGTGATCATGTTCTTAGTTTGGGGTGTTTCAGGAACGTGAAGTGTGACAGCATCTGAGAGTTTCAATAACTCTTCCATTGAACCGCACGCAGTAGCTTTTCCAAGGCTTAATTTTTTCTCAATATCATAGTAAAACACGTTCATCCCCAATGCTTCTGCAAGAATCGAAACCTGAGACCCAATATGTCCATAGCCGATAATCCCAAGATTTTTTCCTCGCACTTCATAAGAGTTGGATGACAGTTTCAACCATTCACCCCGGTGAGCGGCGGCATTTTTTGCAGGTACTTCGCGCAAAAGCATAATGATCTCGGCTATCACCAACTCAGCGACCGAGCGTGTATTGGAAAATGGGGCATTGAAAACCGGAATTCCAAGCTGTTTAGCCGATTGAACATCAACCTGATTAGTGCCAATACTGAAGCACCCCACAGCAATTAATCGACTTGCTTTTTGAAGAATTTCGTTCGTGAGTGTAGTCCGCGAACGAATACCCAGAATATGAATATCTGCAATCCTAGCGAGCAATTCATCGTTATCCAGAGCAGTTTTCAGGTATTCGACGTTGGTATATCCCGATTGGTGAAACAAAGTTACAGCTGATTGATGTATGCCTTCGAGGAGCAATACTTTGATATTCTTTTTGTCGAAAGAGTATTTCTTTTCCATGTGATGTGTTGTTGGAAAGCAAAAGTAGTCGGTTGATTTTTTAATCGGGAATAAAGTAGATGGAACAGGTTAACAACCTAATGCCATCGGTTGCAGTTTTGAATTAAATTTTTCATTCATCAATTAAAAAAAAAGACGACCATAAGATCGTCTTTTCGTTAAGTACAGTAAACCAATCATTTAAAGCGGGATATTGCCGTGCTTTTTTGAAGGATTGGTTTTCACTTTGTTTTGTGCCATTTCGAGAGCTTGAATGAGTTTGGTTCGTGTCTGTCTTGGGTAAATGATTTCATCGATATAACCCAGAGCTGCAGCTTTGTATGGACTGGCAAAACGCTTGCGATAATCAGAGATTGCCTCCAAACGATCTTCTTCGCTCAGCTTATTTTTGTAGATAATATTAACAGCTCCTTCAGGACCCATCACCGCAATTTCAGCTGTAGGATAGGCGAAATTCATGTCGGCACCGATATGCTTACTTGACATAACATCATATGCTCCACCGTAGGCTTTTCGGGTAATGACGGTAATTTTTGGCACAGTCGCTTCAGCAAATGCGTACAAAAGTTTCGCGCCATGCTTAATGATACCACCAAACTCCTGAACCGTTCCGGGAAGAAAACCGGGAACATCTTCAAAAGTAATAATTGGAATATTAAAAGCGTCGCAGAAACGCACAAAACGAGCTGCTTTAACAGAACTATCAATATCAAGCACACCGGCAAAAACAGCTGGCTGATTTGCAACTATTCCTACAGGTTTTCCTGCCAGACGCGCGAAACCGATGATGATATTTTTGGCGTAGTAAGGCTGAATCTCAAAGAAATTATGTTCATCAACTACCTTACTGATGATTTCATGCATGTCGTAAGGTTTGTTTGGATCATCGGGCACAATTGTGTCAAGGCTGTCATCCTCCCGATATATGTTGTCGGTGCAAACTTTAACAGGAGGATCTTCCATATTGTTCGAAGGAAGGAAGCTCATCAGTTCGCGAATCATCATCATTGCCTGACTGTCGTCTTCGGCCATCAAATGTGCAACACCGCTTTTGCTGTTGTGGGTGAAAGCGCCACCGAGATCTTCTTTCGTAACCTCTTCATGGGTAACGGTTTTAATAACATCAGGGCCTGTTACAAACATATACGAGGTGTCCTTAACCATCATGATGAAATCGGTGATAGCCGGTGAGTATACAGCTCCTCCGGCACATGGTCCGAGGATGGCTGAAATTTGCGGAATGACACCTGATGACATAACATTGCGGTAAAAAATATCCGCATATCCACCAAGACTTTCGACGCCTTCCTGAATACGAGCACCTCCCGAATCATTAAGGCCAATAACCGGAGCTCCCATTTTCATGGCCAGATCCATAACCTTAACAATTTTATCGGCATTGGCACGGCTTAGCGACCCACCAAAAACAGTAAAATCTTGTGCGAATACATAAACAAGTCGCCCATCAATCTTGCCATAACCTGTCACAACACCATCACCAAGGAATTTTTGCTTATCCATATCGAAATCGGTGGTGCGATGGGTTACAAATTTGTCGACTTCCATAAAGGTGTTGGGGTCAAGTAATTCGAGCAGGCGTTCGCGAGCCGTTAACCGGCCGGCATCGTGCTGTTTAACAATACGGTCTTCGCCTCCACCTAGTTCGGCAAGCCTGTTGTTTTCTTCTAAAAGCTTAAATTTATCTGCTATTGACATTGTTTAATTTTTTTCGGTTTGATTATTCGATGATTACCATAGGCTGATCACCATTCACGGTGTCGCCTTCCTGCACTAAGATGCGTTTGATGATGCGGTCCTGTTTTACTTTGTATTCACTTTCCATTTTCATGGCAGAAACGATGATCACAGTTTCGCCGGCTTTTACCTCATCGCCTTCTTTGAAAAGTATTTTAACAACTTTTCCGGGCATGGGTGATATAATGACGTTGGTATCCTCACCTTCATCTTTTTTGCGGTTCATCAGGTACTTGGCTTCGGCATCGATGATATCGACAGCAAAGGTTTCATAAAGGGTATTCACTGTGTATGACTTCCCTGTGCGACCTTCAACGAGTTCAACATTGAATGATTTGTTGTCGAGCAGGATGCTGTAAACCCCTTGCTCAACCTCTGCGATATCCAGCTCATAAATTTTGTTGTCGATGGCAATCTGATACATGCTGCCATCTTTACTCAATAATTCAATGGTGGAGATACGGTCGTTAATTTTTACTTCGTATGACATTTTGTATTAAATTTTTCCGGTTAGAAGCGTAAAACTGATCGTTTTCTGCCAAAGTCTTTCCAATTGTTGCCCAAATGCTTTTGTGGTTTATCGGGTTGCAGACGTTCAAGCTTTGTAATATAATCTACAAAAGCTGTGATTGCAGCCACATCCATGCATCGCTCAGTACAAACCGCCCGGGGTTGCAGGTATTGCTGATTTTCTTCAATGAAATGTGTGTTGTAGCGGCCCTCAATAAAAGCAGGAACCTCCATAATGCGGTGCAGATATGGAATTGATGTTTTAATGCCAGTAATTTTATAGGCGTAAAGTGCTCTTTTTAAACGTGCTATCGCATCCTTGCGAGTTTCGCCCCAAACGATAAGTTTTGAAATCATCGGGTCATAATACATCGGAATTTCATAGCCAACATAAGCATACCCATCATGACGAACACCTAGGCCAAGCGGTTCGGTGATGTGTTTGATGATACCGGGTGATGGCATGAAATTATTATCAGGATCTTCAGCATATATACGCACTTCAATGGCATGTCCATTCTGACTAAGATCTTCTTGTTTAAATTCAAGTGGCAGTCCGTTTGCAATATTTATTTGCTGTTTCACCAGGTCAACACCAACAACACGTTCAGTTATAGGGTGCTCTACCTGTAAACGAGTGTTCATCTCGAGGAAATAATAATTCAAGTTATCATCAACGATAAACTCAATTGTTCCTGCACCATAATAGTCAACAGCCCTGGCAGCTGCCACTGCATCAGCTCCCATTTTCATGCGCACTTCAGGTGTCATGATGGGGGAGGGAGTTTCTTCCACTACTTTCTGATGACGCCTCTGAACCGAGCACTCACGTTCAAAAAGGTGGACAATATTTCCGTGCTGGTCGCCCAAAACCTGAAACTCGATGTGGTGCGGTGAAGAAATATACTTTTCTATGTAAACAGCGTCGTCACCAAAAGAAGCTTTAGCCTCCGAACGAGCTGAGCTAACTGCATTTACAATATCCTCTTCACGTTTTACTAACCGCATACCTTTGCCACCACCTCCTGCGCTGGCTTTGATCATAACCGGCAAACCGATTCCTTTGATCACTTCTATGGCTTTTTTGATATCACGTATGGGCTCGGTAGTTCCCGGTACGACAGGCACACCGGCAGCTATCATTGTTTTCCGGGCAGTGATTTTGTCGCCCATGGTATTGATTGCATAAGGCGAAGGCCCGATAAAAATAATGCCCTCTTTCTGGCAAAGCTCAGCGAAGCGGGCATTTTCCGATAAAAATCCATAGCCGGGATGAATAGCATCAGCACCTGAAAGTTTGGCAACTTCAATAATTTTATCCATCCTCAAATAACTTTCCGAAGAAGGGGCAGGACCAATCGGATAGGCATCATCAGCGTATCGCACATGCATGGCCTTGCGGTCAACATCTGAATAAACTGCAACGGTTTCAATGCCCATTTCACGGCACGACCGCATGACTCTAATCGCAATTTCGCCCCTGTTGGCAACGAGTACTTTCTTTATCATATCTGTGTTTTTAGTGTGTTTGCATGTGAATTCCATGCGAAAAAAGCGCGTAAATATAGTCAAATTCTGACATATGATAATTTAGACTTAATTCAATTAAGGACTTTTGTTATTCTTTCAATCTGTGAAAAGATTAGTTCTAAGGGAAGAAAAACCAGGTTTATTAAACTCAGGATTCTTTTTTTTTGCAACAATAAACACAATTTTCAGCACTTTCATTGCACACGTTTTCTTTTTTGATTTCAAAACTGATTCGTGTATCTTTGTCCGGTTAATGACACAAATGTTGCATAAATTGCCTTTAAACAACTTGATGAACCTGAAATACTGCCTCATTTTTTTACTATTCGCCTTTTCAACCTCAATAGGTCAATCGGTGGAGCAAATAAGGGCAATCGATAGCCTTGATCAGCAATTATCAAATGTTGACTCAACTGCAAAAATTGAGCTGTTGTCCGAATTAATTCAAAGGACAAAAGATATTTCTCCAGAATTAACAGCAGGCTATCTCCAGCAGCAGATGAAATTAGCAGATACATTGGAAGTTGTAAAAATGCAAGCGCAATCAAGACTCTTGTTGTCCGAACTTTTATATAATAAAGGACTTTCTGATTCTGCGATGAGAATGCTTCAGCAGGCATTGCATTTTCGACAGATTGAGCATATTGACATCACAGCTTCTGCTGATTTGGATATGGATGAAAGTACCCTCTGGCAAACTTTAGGTCTGAGATCAGCAATTATTTGGAGAACAGTATTGATAACGAGTGTTTTAATGCTGTTTGGAGGTGTGATTTTGATGTTGCTTTTTAGTCATCGGCTTAAGGAGAAATATGGTGAAAATCAAGATGCCTATGGTAGTTTTCAACTCGAGATTGATAAACAAAGGCAACAACTCGAAGCAACAATTCAGGAGCGTACACGTGAGTTGGAAGATCAGTTGCAGCAAACTAGGGCAAAGGATGTTGAACTGAAGAAAACACTCAAGCGCCTCAAAGATGCAAGTTATTTGAAAAATGCCTTTCTCTCGAATATGAGTCATGAAATCCGCACTCCTTTAAATGGTATCATTGGTTTTTCCAGTTTGCTCGAGACCGAGCTTGCGATGATGGAAAATAAAGAACTGTACAATTATGCTTCCGGCATCCAGCAGAGTGGCGACAGATTACTTAATTTAATCAATAACATCATCGAAATTAGTCGCATACAGGCCAATGAAATAGAAGTTGAATTGCATCCTTGCGATGTTGCGTTGATCGTAAATAATGTGTGTGAACCACTCGTGTTTTCCACTAACGAAAAAGGCTTGAAGTTTAAGACCAAACTTCCGGAATTGCCCAAGGTTTTGGCTGATAATGCCAAATTAATGCGGGTTTTACATATTATAATCGAAAACGCAGTGAAATATACAGAAGCAGGATTTGTTACTATTTCTGCTTTGTACGATCAACAACGCAATGATGTTGTGATAAAGGTAAAAGACACAGGTGTTGGCATGGATGCCAGTTATATGAATTTCCTTTTTGAGGCATTCAGGCAGGAAAGTACCGGCTACAGCCGTCAGTATCAAGGTGCCGGACTTGGTTTGCCTTTGGCAAAAAAACTCCTCGATCTGATGCATGGCCGCATTGAAATTAAATCGGAGAGAGGCACTGGAACAACAGTAGAAATTTATTTACCTGCCATTCAGGAAGTAGCTGAAGATGGTAAACCAACACTTGAGGTTCACCCAATTGCAAATGCACCTCAGCTGGGCACACTCGACATTTTTATCGTTGAAGATGACCGTATGAACCGTATGGTGCTACAAAAAATCCTGAGTAAAGCAGGCACTTTAACGCTTGCAGTTGATGGCAATGAAACAATGAAAATCGTTGGTGAGCGCTTTAAAAAAGACCATATTTTCCAAATCATGTTGTTCGATATTAACCTGCCGCCACCATGGGATGGCGTGAAGTTGATGCAGCAGATACGAACTGATTATCCAGCCTATAAATTCATACCGTTTATTGCACAAACAGCTTATGCTATGGCAGGCGATAAGGAACGTTTCCTTGATGCAGGCTTCGACGATTATATTGCTAAGCCGATCAATAAAAATGAACTTATGACAAAAATTGAGAATCAGTTAAAATTACGAAGTTCTCAGGAGTGACTCCTAAAAAAGAGCATGTATTAATTAAATGAATGCTGTAACAGCTTTAATTTTAATACATTATAATGATCATTCTAAACCAATTTTTAAATATTATGATTAGTATGAAGTTATTAAGCAAAAAAAAAATCCGGTTTAAGTCTGTCAGTCGTTTTTTTTCTTTGAGTTTTATTACGTTCATATTTCTGATCCAAAGTTGCTCGACCATTGAAAAACCAATGGTTAACGTTCAACATTTACATGATAATTGGTCCTTTTCGGCAGTAGATACACTTCATTTTTACTCTGCTAAAATACCTGGAACAATTCATACCGACTTATTTGAAAATAAATTGATACCTGATCCTTTTGAAGGATGCAATGAGAAGCAACTTCAATGGATAGGGAATCAAGATTGGGTGTATCGAACTAGTTTTAATGTCGATTCAGAAGTGTTTGATAACCAGCAGGTCTCAATCGTTTTTGAAGGCCTTGATACGTATGCTTCTGTTTCCTTGAACGGCCATTTACTGTTCTCATCAAACAATATGTTTCGAACCTGGGAGGCCGACTGCAAACAATTTTTGAAAAAGCAAGGAAATAATCTTGAAATAGTATTTAGTTCGGCCTTACAGAAATATAAGGCTGATTCATTGGCTGCCGGTCACTTTTTACCTGGTGGAAAATGGATGTACGCCCGCAAAGCTGCATATCATTTTGGCTGGGATTGGGGACCTGTGTTCATTACAGCAGGAATCTGGAAACCAGTGTATTTAAAAGGTTGGGATAAAATACTGCCACGCGATTTTTATCTAAAAACAACGCAACTGAGTGAGGAGAAAGCAACATTAAACCTTTCTTTTGAACTGGATGCGACAGATGGAGCGGAAGCAGAAATTGTACTTAAACATATTGATTCCGGTAAAGAAGAATTAAAGAAAGACTTTGAAGTTACAAAAGGACAAACGAACTACAGCTTTGATTTCGAAATTCATAATCCCAAACTGTGGTGGACTCACGATCTTGGAGAACCTTATTTATATGAATGGCAAGTTGAAATAAAGACATCTCAAGGTGAGGTTTTTCAAAAAAATCTTTCTTTTGGTATTCGCACCATCGAATTGGTTCAAGAGCCTGATTCTGCCGGAGCTTCGTTTTTTATGAAACTTAATGGAGTTCCTCTTTTTGCAAAAGGAGCAAACTACATCCCTCAGCATAGTTTTCTCACCGAAATTAGCGACAGCAGTTATCGTGCTCTGCTGGATGATGCAGTATTTTCCAACATGAATATGTTGAGAGTTTGGGGAGGCGGTGTTTACGAGAAGGAACTTTTTTACGAATTATGCGACCAGAAAGGGATTCTTGTTTGGCAGGATTTTATGTTTGCTTGCGCAATGTATCCGGGCGACGAGGCATTCCTGATGAATGTTAAGAAAGAAGCTGAGGAACAGGTGAAACGTTTGCGCAACCACGCTTGTCTGGCTTTATGGTGCGGCAATAACGAAGTTGACGAAGGTTGGCATAACTGGGGCTGGCAGAAGCAATATGCTATGGATCAGTCAACTCAGGATATAATATGGAATGATTACACCCAATTGTTTCAGCGACTGCTTCCCGATGTTGTTAACGCTTTGGATCACGGAAAAGCCTATATTTCGAGCTCTCCTCAAAATGGCTGGGGTCGTAAAGAAAGCATGACAGAGGGCGATTCACATTATTGGGGTGTCTGGTGGGGAAAAGAACCATTTGAAAAGTATCAGGAGAAAGTTCCGCGATTTATGAGTGAGTTTGGGTTTCAAGCCATGCCTGCAATTGCAACAATTCGCTCTTTTCAAGATAAAGCAGCTGATACCTTATATTCCCCTTCATTGCGCTGCCACCAAAAACACCCAACCGGATTTGAAACGCTTTCTACATACCTAAAATATGAATACTTAGAAGCTAATGACCTTGAATCACTGATTTATGCTACTCAATTGATTCAGGCACAAGGAATTGGAATGGCAATTGAAGCGCAACGCAGCGCGAAACCCTATTGTATGGGTTCTTTGTATTGGCAACTTAATGATGTTTGGCCGGTTACAAGCTGGTCGGGAATCGATGCGCAAGGCAACTGGAAAGCTCTTCAATACCGGATAAAAGAAGTGTTTGATGATGTATTGGTGTCAGTTTTAAAATCAAACGA
Organism: uncultured Lentimicrobiaceae bacterium; assembly: GCA_964463695.1. Classification (GTDB taxonomy): domain Bacteria; phylum Bacteroidota; class Bacteroidia; order Bacteroidales; family F082; genus JALNZU01. The sequence continues at coordinate 105,548 of CAYXCZ010000006.1, forward strand.
CAGTTTGCACATTTCTCTCATTTCTGATCGTCGTGATATCGTAAATGGGAGTCTTAAAGTTGATTTGGTAAGTTTTGATGGTAAGCGGGATGGGCTCTACACAAAGAAGGTAAGTATTACTTCAGAAAAAGCAATGCGTGTTTTCTCTTTAAGAACAAGTGATCTGACTCCTGAAAATCATTTGGATCAATCCTTTATCGAAGTTTGTTTTACCACTGATGAGGGTAATATTTATAAGGACACTCAGTTTTTACTTCCATTTGGGCTGCTGAAATTACCTGAAGTACTTCCGGAAATTGAAATCAATAAAGTTGAGAATGGCTTTAGTGTTAAACTGACTGCAACAGCTTATACAGCTTTCAATCAACTGTACCTGACTGAATCTAACGGACATTTCATCGATAATCATTTCCATCTTCAAGCAGGTGAAAGCAGAACGATATTTTGTTCTTCTTTACTTTCTTTAAACGATTTTAAAAATCAACTAAGGGTATACAACCTGAATAAGTTAATTCATTCAGGTAAAACTAATTCTGTAAATAAAAAACCTTAAAAAGAGACCAATTGTATGCGCAATTTTACTGTACTCTGGATTCTAATTGTTCTTTTTTCATCCGTTGCATGTGAAAGAAACAGTGACCTAAACGAACCTGCAAGTTATATCAATCCTTTCATTGGAACCGATGGTCACGGACATACCTACCCGGGAGCAACCGTTCCTTTCGGGATGGTTCAGCTTAGTCCGCAAACGCGACTCGATGGTTGGGATGGTTGCTCAGGCTACCATTATACTGATTCGCTCATTTATGGGTTTGCGCATACAGCCCTTAGTGGTACTGGTGTTAGTGATTATGGTGATATTTTACTGATGCCAACTGTTGGTGAACCTATGTTTATAAATATGGAGTACCGATCTTCATTCCGAAAATCGGAAGAGCGTGCAACCGCTGGCTACTATCGTGTAAAGTTAGACAAACCAGATGTTCTCGCTGAGTTAACTACCACAACGAGAGTAGGATATCATAAATACACTTATCCTGCTTCAGAGCAGTCCAATATTATTATTGATTTGAAACACCGCGATGAGGTAGTAGATTCATGGATTGAAATTGTAAGTGACACAGAAATTCGTGGCATGAGAAGGTCAACCAATTGGGCGAAAGACATGGTTTGGTATTTTCATATGGAGTTTTCAAAACCTTTTATCAAAAGTGGTATTGCTGTCAATGACACTCTGATGGATGGAATGAAAAAGGCTGCCGGAAAGAGTATAAAAGCGTATGTGGGATTTCACACGATGGACAACGAATCCGTTGAAGTTAAGGTTGGGCTGTCGGCTGTTGATCCTGAAGGTGCAAAGAATAACCTGCAACAGGAACTACCTGATTGGAATTTCGAACAAGTGAAAGCCAATGCTTTTTCAATATGGAATAAGGAAGTATCTAAAATTCTTGTAAAAAAAGGTAGCCCGGAGCAATTGAAAGTGTTTTATACCGCTATGTATCATGCAATGCTTCAGCCTAATACCTTTATGGATGTTGACAATCGCTACCGTGGAATCGACAGGAATATTCATATGGCGAATAATTTTACAAATTATACAGTTTTTAGTTTGTGGGATACTTTTCGGGCATGGCATCCACTGATGACAATCATTGAACAGCAACGAACCAATGACTTTATTCAAACGATGCTGAATATGCACGAAAAAGGTGGTTTGTTGCCAGTTTGGGAATTGGCAGGCAACGAAACCTTTTGTATGATTGGCAACCATGCTATTCCGGTTATTGCTGATGCATGGATGAAAGGCATAAGGGGTTATGATGGCGAAAAGGCGCTTGATGCTATGATAAATAGTGCAAATCAAGCTCATTTTGGCCTCGATGTTTACCGTCGTGATGGCTATATTCCTGGAGATAAAGAACATGAATCTGTTTCGAAAACTCTGGAATATGCATATAATGATTGGTGCATAGCTTTGATGGCCAAACAGTTGAATAAGGATGATGTGTATTCATATTATTTAAAGGCTGCACAATCTTACAAAAACTACTTTGATGCCGGGACAGGCTTTATGCGTCCAAGACTGAATGGCGGATGGATAACACCTTTTGATCCTACAACGGTTGACTGGCATTTTACCGAGGCTAATTCATGGCAGTATAGCTTTTATGTGCCACAGGATATCAATGGTCTTGCTGAGCTGCATGGCGGTAAAGAAAAACTTGCTTCAAAAATTGATGAACTTTTTCAAGCTAATGCCGAAGTTGGTGGTCGTGATATGAAAGATATTACGGGTCTAATTGGCCAATACGCTCATGGCAACGAGCCAAGCCATCACATGGCCTATTTGTATAATGCATTGCAGCAGCCCTGGAAAACACAACAGCGTGTGCGGCAAATTATGGATAACTTCTATAGTTCACAACCTGATGGGTTGATCGGTAACGAAGATTGTGGTCAGATGTCGGCATGGCTGATAATGAGTGCAATGGGTTTTTATGCGGTAAGTCCAGGTCAAGCAGAATACGCCATTGGAACCCCTTGGTTTCCTGAGATTGAACTATTTCTGGAGAATGGAAAAACTTTTAAGATAACGGCTTCAAACCTTTCTAAAGAGAATTTTTACATTCGTTCGGCCCAACTGAATGGTAAATCATACACAAAAAACTTTCTCAGTCATGCCGATATTATGGCAGGTGGTCATCTGCACTTCGAGATGACAAATATTCCTGAGAAATCATGGGGAAGTGCATCGGGTGATTTTTTTACCACTTCCATTGATCACGACCTCATTTTACCAGTCCCAAATATTAATGCCCCATCAAAACGGATTCGAGAGGCAATAGAAATTAGAATTGAAAGCTCAACGCCAGATTGTGAAATCTTTTACACCCTCGATGGTTCTATTCCTGATAAGGAATCAACACGCTATACAAACGCTTTTTCTTTGGATAGAACGGCTGTTCTAAAAGCAATTGCTTATCATAACGAACTGGGATATAGCAAGGTAGTTGATGCTGAATTTGTGAAAGTTAACAGCGAAAGATCAGTAAAACTCTTTTCAACTTACCATCCAAATTATCATGGTGGTGGGGATGATGGCCTGATTGATGGCATTCGTGGTGCTGAAAATTGGCGGCTTGGAGGCTGGCAGGGATATCAGGGAACTGATTTTGAGGCAATTGTTGATTTGGGTAAGAGCCGGAGAATTAGTTTTGTTTCAGCTGGATTTTTACAGGATATCCGTTCATGGATATGGATGCCAAAAGAAGTTGCTTTTTACGTTTCAGAAGATGGAAAGAATTTTAATCCGTTAGCGGTTGTTTCACATAAGGTACCTTCTAATAAAGAAGGCTTGTTTATGCAGGATTTAGGAAAAAATGTGAATACAAAAGCGCGTTTTGTTAAAGTGAAGGCCAGTAACTTTGGCACTATTCCATCATGGCATATGGGTGCTGGCGGGCAGGCATATATCTTTATTGATGAAATCATCATAAAAGAATAAGTGCATGAATCGGTTTAAGGCAATGAATTCGGCAAAGAGATAAACTCAGCTAAAAATCATCGTCATTCTGCAGATTGCTGTTGTTGTTTAACTGTTGCCGGTCGTATTCAACGCAGTTGAAGTCGAGGCTCACGTCATTTACAGGTTTATCGAAATCATCCTTTCTGATGTTCAGGACTGGGTCGTTGTATATTTTTTGCATATACAAAGCCCAGATAGGTAGTGCCATATTAGCTCCCTGACCAAGTTTGATAGATCTGAAATGCACCGCACGGTCCTCAGCGCCAGTCCAGACTCCAGTAGTCAAATCTGGAGTTAACCCCATAAACCAACCATCTGATTGATTTTGTGTTGTCCCTGTTTTGCCTGCAATTGGATTACGCAAATCGTATTTGGATCTAAGTCGCACACCTGTACCAGTTTCAACTACACCTTTCATGAGGCGAATCATCTTATAAGCAGTAATTTCATCCATGGCCTCCGATTGTTCAGGCACAAATCGCTCGATCAGGTTTCCGTTTTTGTCCTCAATACGAGTCATGAAATAAGGTTTTATGAAAACTCCTTTATTTGAAAAAGTATTCATTGCACCAACCATTTCACCTAATGTGATTTCTGGTGTCCCCAATGCAATTGCAGGAACGGGATCAATCGGTGAAACAACACCCATTTTACGGGCCATCTGTATGACTGATTCTGGTGGGAAACGTTTTATCAAATATGCAGATATCCAGTTATTTGAATTTGCCAAAGCCCATGTTAGTGTAACTTCTTCTCCAATGCGTTCATCACTGGAATTTTTCGGTTCCCAGAACGTGCCATCCCAAAGCTGCACGCTGTAACTGATATTAGGCACTTTGTAGCAGGGAGTGTACTCACCTTCCTGCATGGCAAGCGTATAAAGGAATGGTTTAAAAGTGGAACCTACCTGTCGGCGTGCTTGTGTGGCATGGTCGTACTTGAAGTAACGATAATCAATTCCACCAACATAAGCTCTTACCTGTCCGCTTTGAACATCGACCGACATAAGGCTCGACTGAAGGTAAAATTTGTAATAACGGATCGAATCCATTGGTGTCATGATGGTATCAACAGGGCCTTTCCACGAAAATACACGCATACGCAAGGGTGTCCTGAATGACAATGCTATAGAATCAGCAGAGGCGCCGGCTTTTTTAAGATACCGATATCTGTCGGAACGACGCATCGCCTGATTCAGTATCAAATCAACCTGCTCTTTCGTATCTTCGGGAGGAAAAACAAAAGGAGCGTTGGCCTGACCTTTCCAGTGTCTAAAAAATGAAGGTTGTAAATCGTCACCAAGGTGCTCACGCACAGCCTCTTCGGCATATTGTTGCATGCGTGAGTTGATGGTAGTATAAATTTTTAGTCCATCTTTATAGATGTCATAGGGTGTGCCATCCGATTTTTGGTGATTTGCAGCCCATTCTTTTAGCTCTGATCTGAGAAATTCTCTGAAATAGGTAGCTGCCCCACTGTTGTGATCCAACAAACCAAAATTGGACATGTCAATTGGTATACGGCTCACATTTTCGTAATCATCTTTGGTTATGAAGCCATAATCGGCCATTTTCATCAGCACCAGATTTCTTCTTTGAAGCGCTCTTTCAGGATTACGAATCGGACTAAATCGTGTAGGTGCGTTTACAACGCCAGCCATAAGAGCTGCTTCTTCGAGACTTAGCTCCCCGGGCGTCTTTCCGAAAAAGGTGAGGGCTGCAGATTTGATACCAAAGGCCTGACTGCCAAAAGGCACGGTATTCAGATACATAGACATGATTTCCTCTTTGGAATAATTTCGTTCAAGTCGTGAAGCTGTAATCCACTCCTTAAATTTTCGCATGACCAGTTGAGGAATAGATAAGTTCTCATCGCGTGGAAAAAGATTTTTAGCTAATTGCTGGGTCAATGTACTACCACCACCTTTGCTGTTTCCGGTAATGACACCCCAGGCAACGCGACCAATGGCTTTAAAATCGATGCCGGAATGTTCGGTAAACCGAATATCCTCAATAGCTAAAAGGGCATTGATGAGATCAGGGGGAAGTTCATGGAAATGAATATTGGATCTGTTTTCAATATGAAAAGTGCCCAGGACAACTCCATCGGATGAAAATATTTCTGATGCCAGATTTGTTTCAGGATTTTCCAGCTCCTCAAAACTTGGCATATCGCCAAACCATTCGTTAGCCAGGCCATAGAAAAAAATGGAAACGAGAATCAAAACGCCAACAAAGCTCAGCCAAAAGAGTCGGATAATGGTGTTGAGACGATTCTCAGAATGTTGTTTTTTTGCCATCTTCTGTTAATTTTTATTCTTAACGGGGATTGCGTTCAATTCGTATACCAACATCAGTGATTCCTTCCAAAATTTCATCGCGCATAGCCTGCTCAATATCAATAGTATAAGATCCTTTTAGAGGGAATTTTATGGTAGGATTGAGTAAAATCATACTTTCCTTTAATCGCCCATAGCCTCTGCCTGTCCATTTTCCCGATGGTGCGGCAAGAATACATTCAAGGGTATCACGGGTAATATTTCCGTTGGGAAACTGGGTTTCCATAAACACATAAAGGTTACTGTATCTATAGTCGATTTCATTTCGAACATGCAGATAAAACAAAAATGTGCTCGTGGTGTCTGGTACATTGAAAATGAAACGTTCTTTTTGATTCTTGTTCCATCCATCTGCCGGAAGGGTATGCACATCATCGTAAAGGTATTTCTTTCCGCATGATGCTAATAATAGACTAAGCATCAAAGCAAAAACTAAAACAGTTGTTTTGACACGTGTTATCTTAGAAAAAGAAAGCTGACGAAAAGAAATCATGACCTGTTTTTCTTGTTCTTTTTTGGGTTATCGAAGCGATTTAAGTCGCCTTCGAGAATGCTGCTGCTTACCTCTGAAACGTGAGCTTCTTTCATAAACGCAAAGTCTTCAAGTTTTTCGGGGTATTGATTTTTTGAGTTGAGAGTTGCAATTTCCTTTACTTTATCGATTGGAATTGCCATCAGATTTGCGCGATCGTTGGTGTAGGAGTACCACATGAGTCCTTTGAAAACATCGCTTTTTTGATGAATAGCATCACCTTTACGTGTTTTTAGTATTGTTCGTTCATCTGGGAATTCCTTAATGGCATCAGCGTAGGAGTCGAACTCATAGTTGAGACAACATTTGAGTTTACCACACAGACCTGCAAGTTTTTGCGGGTTGGGTGAAAGTTGCTGAACCCTTGCAACTGTTGTTGAAACTGACTGAAACTCCGACATCCATGAGGAGCAACACAACTCGCGGCCACACGATCCGATGCCGCCCAATTTAGCTGATTCCTGCCGCATCCCTATTTGCCGCATCTCTATACGAATACGAAATTCTTCGGCCATCCGTTTAATAAGCTCTCGGAAATCAACCCGATCTTCAGCGGTATAATAAAAAATCGCTTTTGTCTTATCTCCTTGAAATTGAACATCATTCAACTTCATTTCCAGTTTCAGATCGTAAATCAACTCGCGGGTTTTACGCAAAGCCAACTCTTCCTGCTCAATGGAGCTTACCCATTTTTCGACATCGGAAAGCTTGGCATGTCGATAGATTTTACGCATTTCCTCTGGTTTGGCATGGTAGTTTTTGCGTTTCATCTGCATTTCTACGATCTCACCAGTAAGTGTAACAATACCAATGTCGTGTCCGGCCGCTGCTTCAACAGCAACAATCTCTCCTTCTTTCAGTTCAAGATCATCTGTATACGAAAAAAAATCTTTGTGATCGTTCTTAAATCTCACTTCTGCGGTTTGTAACTTATTGCTATTGACAGGATTATTAAACTCATCCAGCCAATTGGTAACGTCCAGTTTGCAGCACTGATGTTGGTAAATACGATCTTTAGGGTTATATACACGTGGAGCACGGCAGCATCCTCTTGTTAGAAAAGTTTCACTGCCCTTGCCCTTTAATTCTTCATTCATTTTTACTTGTTGTTAAAAGTACAAAATTATACTTTTTTTGCGTGTGTTTTTTCAGACCTTAATTCTAAGTAACTTTATCATTTTCAGACTTATATCCATAAATAGAATCTGCGCATGCGCATTACGCTCAATTTGTCGTATCCCTTCTTCCAATAATTCGGCCATTGTTAAAAGGTTTAAGTGATGTACAAAAGGGGCAAATTTCAGCGTAAAATCCATTTCATCCTGTGGAAGCCTGACCATTTTCAACAGCTGATGATTATTGAGAAGACTGCTGCGGAAAAGCTGTAAGCCGTAGTTTAAGAATGATTTTTGACGTTCACGTCCAATACCGGAGATATTGGCGCTGAAATCAGCAAGTTCGGGTACATTTCCTTTAAAGCAAAGGCGCATCCACTGCTGAAAGGTGTGGAAATGAAATTTCTCATCGTCAGCGTTTTCATAATGACGGCAAGCTTCGAGCCAATCACCGTGTGCCATCAAAGCAATATCGCGAATGTCAGCTTCACGCAAACCATAATGTTCGGCAAGAGCAGCTGTGAGTTCCTGATCCTGAATTCGTGGAATTTTTACCTGAAAAGCGCGTGATTTTACTGTTGTCAGAATCTGCTCGGTTTGCTCAGCAATTAAAATAAAAAGTGTATTCTCAGGCGGCTCTTCAAGGAGCTTAAGCAACTTGTTGGCTGCTGAAGGGTTAAGTTTTTCAACCATCCAAATGATCATGATTTTGAACTTTCCTTCATAGGCTTTGAAGTTAAGTCGCCGGATGATTTCACTGGCATCACGGGCAAAAATTGTCCCTTGTTTGTTCTCTACACCCAAAAAATCATACCATTGATTTATTCCGACATAGCCTTTATTTGCTGTAACAAACTGCCGCCATTCTTCAGCAAAGAGTTTCGATTCAGGGTCTTTTTTAACTTTTTTATTAGTGGTAGTCGGATAAATGAAATGAAGGTCAGGGTGTGTCAAACGGGCTGATTTAATGCAGGATGGACAAGTGCCACAACTATCATTTTCGCTTATATTGGTGCAGTTGAGGTATTGCGCATAAGCCAGAGCTAATGCCAGTTTACCACTTCCTGATGGACCCCAAAACAACTGAGCATGACTCACACGGCCGTCACGAGCCGATTGTATGAGCCGTGTTTTAACTTCTTGTTGCCCTATGACTTCGCTAAATTTCATCCATTTTTAATTGGGTTCAAAGGTAGTGATTTTAGGTAAGTGCCCAACCCTTGAGCAGGGCTGACATAAAAAAAGCCGGTAGTAATCCGGCTTTTCATTTCATCTAACAGGAAATTATCTCTTCCTGCTGAATTTAAAGGTTTCTTCTCCCATGATGTCTTCTAACCACTCATAGGTCCCGTCGGAATAAACTACACAAATCATAGGAGCGTATTCATCGTACTCCGTGTCATGATAAAGTTTAAATTGCAGATCGCCAATTTTCGCATTAAGACCTGTGTGAATCAATTGCATGGAGAGTTGTGTGTTTAAGAAAACTAAGTCATACTCTCCACCGTTATCTTCAATTTCAACCATATGATTATTGATAGCGGCGTAGTTCATCCAGCCGTCAATTTTAAGCGGGGCAACAACATAATAACCTGTCACTTTTTCAACATCGCTCATGTCGGAAGTGTAGTTTACATCTAAGTCATAACCCATCATTTCTGTGTTATTTTCTTTAAAAGAAAGCATCGTGCTGTAGGCTGTCCCTGTGCCAGAGAAGCTCATTGAAAAACTATAAGGATCAGCAGTGATGTTTGCACTAATAGATTGTGGGTTGCCGTTTTCATTGTATGAAGCTGAATAAGTAGCAGTCACTAAAGTTACGTTATCAACTTTTAGACTAACACTGGCATTAGTTGGAAGTTGTTCTTCATAAGTATCTGTAATCCAAGTCTGTGACCATTCATCCCAATAGGTGTCTTCATAGGTAATTGTTAAGTACTCAAGATTATCAGCCACAAACTCAGCATCGTTTTGTTGTGCAGCATAAGCGGCTTCGTCAGAAGGATAAATTAATTTTAGCATCGAAGTGCTGCTTTCAACAATTTCAAAAATATCAGTTTCAAAGTTAAATTCATAAACTCCGAAATCACCAACTTCATTTGCGCTTCGGCTTGCCGGACGGAAAGCTTCTTTAATTGCATGAAGATGGGTTTTGCCATTGTTAAAAATTAATGAATGAACGGTTGATTTCCATCCTTCATTATCCATAAGTTGCATCATAAAATCCATTGAAACAAATGCGGGCATGTTCATCATGTCAGTCATGTCGGTGTTGATTTGCTCAGAGGCATTGCGCAATTCAACCTTTGCTTCTGTTGGAGCCAGTTCTTTTACCTCTTCATTTTTGTCTTTATTACATGATACCAGCATAGCCAGAACAGCAACAAAGAGCAACAAAATTTTCATTTTCATAGTGATTTGATTTTTATTGGTTTTGTTAACAGTTAACGTTTTCACAAAGATACAATCAAGCCTGGAAAGGTTGCAAATAAATTAGATGCAATTTGCTATGAAAAACGTAAAGATGAGCCTAAGACTGATTTTCTCTTTTGAAAATTTATGGAAATAATTTCGTAAAAACTTTATAATGAATTATTTATGATTTGAGGAAGAATCATTACTTCTAAACGTAACATTTTGTCAAATACCATCATACTTTCAAAGTTTTAAGTATAATTTGTTTCAATCCATTCTGTTCAACTGTTAGAACACTAACCCTTGAAGCCGGGAGACGTCATTTCTTGAACAAAGTTTCCATTCAAACATTAATTAAACTCATCTCATTTTAATCTAATTTTGCATGGTAATGGAATTTTAATTCATGCTAAAAAAGACATTTTCAGGATTTATAGTGTATCTGTTTTCAATAGCATACGTAATGCTTTTTGCATCATCTTGCGAAAATCCTGATCGTGAAACATCGGATCTTCCCAAAAACCAAAAAGCAGAGGAATCAGTATGGTGCGTAGAAGGTGTAGATGAGCTATTGAGAGGAGATATCTTAGTAAGACCCAATCTGAACCTTCTCCCGGGCACTTCTTCAGTGAATGATGGCAGGAACTTTGGACATGCTGCTTTAGTAATTAAAGGGTTTAAACACTCAAATCCAGACAGCCTTCTTGCTGGCGCAGTGATTGTTGAGTCGATTGCCAAAGACGTTTCAAAGGAATTTCAGGTGCGCGAAATACATGCGTTGACACATCACAAACTCGATGCTTTCAACAATGTAAATTTTGATGCTTCCAAATCGGGTAACCGCTACAGGCTGCGTTTACATCTTACAGTGGAGCAGATAGATGCGATAGTTGTGTTTGCAATGCAACAGAAAGGTGATTTTTCCTCCTGGAATGCCTCTAAGCGTTTGCCGCCATCATCAGAAATAAATGGAATTCCAACTGACTGGGCAGATAACTCCCACTGGTACTGTTCGTTACTGGTATGGCAATCGGTACTTGCAGTGACTGGTACTGACCTCGATCCAAACAAAGGTTATATGGTTTATCCAAATGATTTGATTCAGTCTCCTTATTTTTTCAACACAGGCACTCATGTCGGGCGTGCTCGTTTTTAAGATGTTTGGTAATTAAAGTGTGAAATTTCATACGAATTGTATCTTCATCTGATTCATAACATTTTTTGCAGCGTTTGCACATTTTTTGCACCTTTGCAACGTTAATCATACAACATCCCATTTTTCAGGCTCATATGTCAGATAGTATCGTCATCATTCCAACCTTCAATGAAAAAGAAAACATTGAGAATATTATTCGCACTGTTTTCAAACTTCAAAAAGTATTTCATTTATTAATTGTTGAAGATAACAGTCCTGATGGAACTGCTGCTATCGTGAAACGCTTGATGACCGAGTTTCCTGACAAGCTTTTTATTGAAGAGCGCAAGGGAAAACTGGGGTTGGGCACCGCTTACATTCATGGGTTTAGATGGGCTCTGCAACGTGGCTACGGATATATTTTTGAGATGGACGCCGATTTTTCGCACAACCCTGCCGACCTCGAGCGGTTGTATCTGGCAACTGCCGCTGAAGGTGCTGATATGGCAGTCGGTTCACGCTACATTACAGGTGTGAACGTGGTCAATTGGCCGATGGGACGCGTTTTGATGTCGTATTATGCTTCTTCTTACGTGCGTTTGGTCACCCGCATGAAAATAAGGGACACCACTGCGGGGTTTGTGTGCTACCGCAGAAATGTGCTTGAAAGTATACGTCTCGACAAAGTTAAATTTGTTGGATATGCTTTTCAGATCGAGATGAAATATACCGCATGGCGTCTTGGGTTTTTGATAAAAGAAGTTCCTATCATTTTCACCGACCGTACTGAAGGTACCAGTAAAATGAACAAACGTATTTTTAAAGAAGCCATTTTTGGTGTTATCAATCTTCGATGGAGAGGGTTGATTGGTGCCATAAAACCGGTGGATAACAATACATAATAAAATCTTCCCTTTATGTCGAAAAGCTACCTCATTGAAAACGCCACCATCGTGAATGAGGGCAGAATTTTTAAAGGCCACGCAGCTGTCGCTGATGGAATTATTAAAGCTATTATTCCTGCCGGACAACCCTTGCCGGATATATTTAAAAGTTTTTTGATCATTGACGCGACTGGTCTGCATCTTTTGCCAGGGATTATCGATGATCAGGTTCATTTCAGAGAACCGGGCTTAACATATAAAGGTGATATTTACACCGAAAGCAGGGCTGCAGTTGCCGGAGGGATAACCAGTTTTATGGAAATGCCTAATACCATTCCCAATACCCTCACCAACGAACTTCTCGAAGAAAAGTTTGAAATAGCCTCACGTTCATCCGTCGCAAATTTCTCTTTTTATCTCGGTGCTTCAAATCATAATATCAAGGATGTCGTACTTGTAGATCCTTCAAAAGTGTGTGGAATAAAGGTGTTTATGGGTTCAAGCACAGGCAATATGCTGGTAGATGATCGTCAAACGCTTGAAAACATTTTTGCAGAAGCTCCTTGTCTCGTTGCAGTTCACTGCGAGCATGAACCTACTATTCGTGAAAACCTGATTCGTTTCAGACAAAATCCACCTGTTGAAATCCATGCTTCAGTACATCCGCTTCTTCGCTCTGCCGAGGCTTGTTACCGCTCCTCCGCCGAAGCTGTAGAGCTCGCAACCCGTTATAATACACGACTTCATATACTTCATCTGTCGTCAAAAAACGAAATGAAACTCTTTCAAAACGACAGAGAACTGTCAGAAAAGAGAATCACATCAGAGGTGTGTATCCATCATCTTTGGTTTAACGATACGGATTACAAACGAAAAGGTAATTGGATCAAATGGAATCCGGCTGTTAAATCGGCTGCTGACCAGCAAGCACTTTGGGAGGCTCTTTTAGATAACCGATTAGATGTGATTGCCACTGATCATGCCCCACACAGCTACGAAGAAAAATCCAGGCCATATTTTGAGAGCCCCTCAGGTGGTCCGCTTGTGCAACATGCTTTGCCAGCAATGCTCGATTTTTATCATCAGAAAAAAATCAGTCTCGAACGAATTGTTGAGAAGATGTGCCACAACCCGGCTATAGCTTTTCAAATTGACAAAAGAGGCTACATAAGAGAAGGCTATCATGCTGACCTTGTTCTCGTTGACTTGAACAAACCCAATCTGGTGGATGCTGATTCCATTCGTTATAAATGTGGCTGGTCGCCTTTTGAAGGTCATAGCTTCCGTTCATCAGTAACACATACGTTTATTAACGGTCACCTGGCCTATGAAAAGGGAGAAATTCATGATGAACAGTTAGGTATGCGCCTGATGTTTAACAGGTAGGTGGAAGACTTTTTTTTTATTTTTCGCAATTTGCTTAAAACAAAAACCCTTCGCTTTTCAGGCAAAGGGTTTTGTAAATTTTGGTGATTCGGAAACTAAGAACCTAAGGTGGCAACCATCACAGCTTTAATGGTATGCAGCCTGTTTTCTGCTTCATCAAATACAAGTGAAGCTGGCGATTCGAAAACTTCGTCGTTGACTTCCATAGCCTCAATTCCAAACTTTTGGTATATCTGTTCGCCTATAACTGTTTCTCTGTTATGGAATGCAGGAAGACAATGAAGGAACTTGACATTTGGATTGCCGGTTTTTTTAAGCATCTCGCCATTCACCTGGTATGGAAGCATGAGTTTGATGCGTTCTTCCCAAACATGATCGGCTTCACCCATCGAAACCCACACGTCGGTATATAGAAAATCAACCCCATTAACTCCTTCGCTTACATTTTCAGTGAGGGTGATTTTCGCACCTGTTTCTTTTGCAATTTCAAGGCATGTGGCAACAAGTGCTTCTTCCGGCCAGTTTTGTTTTGGTGCTACTGCCCTGAAATCCATACCCATTTTGGCTGCTCCAACCATCAATGAGTTGCCCATATTGTTGCGGGCATCACCACAGTAAGCAAATGCCACCTGATGCAAAGGTTTGTCGCTGTGTTCCATCATGGTGAGGAAATCGGCCAGAATCTGAGTGGGATGAAATTCATTGGTAAGTCCGTTCCAAACAGGGACACCAGCATATTTACCAAGCTCTTCAACGATGCTTTGGCCGTAGCCACGGTATTCGATGCCATCATACATTCTTCCCAACACACGGGCTGTGTCTTTCATGGATTCTTTTTTACCAATCTGTGAGCCTGATGGTCCGAGATAGGTTACATTGGCTCCCTGATCATAGGCAGCTACTTCGAATGCGCAGCGTGTGCGTGTTGAATCTTTCTCAAAGATTAGCGCAATGTTTTTGCCTTTTAAAAGCTGCTGTTCGGTTCCGGCATATTTTGCCTTCTTCAGATCCAGTGAAAGGTTGAGGAGAAATTTGATTTCCTGTGGAGTGAAATCCAACAATTTCAGGAAGTTACGGTTTCTAAGATTAAATGCCATAAATGTATTTTTTGTGATTAGGTTCTTTTTTATTTCTAAGGTGCAAAATTAATAAATTATGTGAATTGTTTCACAAACTAAAGGATTTTGAGTAAGATACCACACATTTTGTTATCAAATTGTCCAAAAGTGAACATGCTGTGAGTATGAATGAATCTTTATCTTTGTCAGTAAATTGGCATCATTTATGAAAAAGTTTCTATTCATTGCATTAATTGGCTTCATTGCTTCCCTTCATGGAAAAGCGCAATCAGATTTACATCCATATGAGTGGCCCACCGACAGCCTTGTTTCAAGTAAGCTGAATGAGTGGCAGGATTGGAAGTTTGGTATAATCATCCATTGGGGTGCCTACAGCGAGTGGGGTGTGGTTGAAAGCTGGAGTCTTTGCCCGGAGGACGAACCCTGGTGCGAACGCAAAGGACAATATGCCGACGATTATTTTGCGTATGAGCGGGCGTATGAGAACATTCGCCGCAGGTTCTATCCTGATAAGTTTAATCCCGAAGGCTGGGCCAATGCTGCCAAAGATGCCGGTATGCGATATGTGGTTTTCACTACCAAACATCACGATGGCTTTTGTATGTTCGATAGTAAACTGACCGATTACAAAATCACTGATGCCGGAAGTCGTTTCTCTTCTGATCCAAGAAGTAATATCACTAAGGAGGTGTTTAATGCTTTCAGCGGACAGGGATTGGCTATTGGGGCCTATTTCAGTAAGCCCGACTGGCACAACAACGACTACTGGTGGCCAAAGTTTCCACCGCTCGACCGGAATGTGAACTACAACCCGGTTAAGTACCCTGAAAAGTGGGATAACTTTCGCAAGTTCACCTATGGACAGATACAAGAGCTGATGACTGATTACGGAAAGATTGATCTTTTATGGCTGGATGGTGGTTGGGTACGCCCGGCTGGCTCACTGACACCCGAAACCTTGCCCTGGATTGGGAAGAACCAGTGGATTCAGGATGTTGGAATGCCCGCTATTGCTTCAATGGCTCGTGAGAAACAACCTGGAATCCTGATAGTTGACCGCACTGTCCATGGCGAATATGAAAACTATCGTACTCCCGAGCAACAAATTCCTGTCGACGTGCCTGATTATCCATGGGAAAGTTGCATCACTTTGGGCGACAGCTGGTATAGCACAGGCCCTGCCGAACATTACAAGTCGAAATACTGGGCTATTCATACCCTTTCAAAGGTGGTTGCAAAAGGAGGCAATCTTCTTTTGGGTGTCGGACCCGATAAGTCCGGTGATTTTGTGCCGGAAGTATATCAACGCCTGAAAGAGATTGGCGATTGGATGCGTATCAATGGTGAAGCTATTTACAAAACCAAAACGCTGGCACCTTATCAGGTTAACAACCTGTGTTTTACACAATCTGAGAGTGGTAACGAGTGGTATCTGATTTATCTCTTAAATCCAAATGAAGAACTCCCCGACTTGATTCCGCTTGCAGATAATCTGCCTCTTAACCATAATAATATCAATATATTGGGAACTCCGTTCAAAGCTAGTATTGTAAAAAAGGATGGAAAATTCTGGTTGAAAACACCTGCAAAGCTGCAAAAGAATGCTTCAGAGAGCCCAGCACTGGCTTTCAAGTTTCAGAAATAAGTTTAGTTAACAGGGCGTACAATCTTTACATTCAGGATTGATTTCACTAAAAGTTGCAGGTCTTCGAGATTTTCTTGAGAACCATCATGATAATGCATAATAAGATTCACCCTGTCAGCTGCGGGTTGGTCCTCGAGGGTGATAAAACCAAGTGAGCGACCATCTTGTGTAAGGATTTTGATGTTACTTTGCTCGTTCCACCGGCTGAAAAAAGCTTCACCAGCCCATTTCCCAGATTCATATTCCGAACGTATGATTACCTCTAGCGGAAAGGCTGAGATGGAGGCTCTCAATTGATTGTAATGCATCGTTTGATATTCACTGATCACTGCCTTTGCCTGAAGTTCTGTTTTAATTACTTTCTTTAAATCTTTTATTATTTGAAGTTGCATTTCTACATCAGCTGTTTCCCGGCTGGTGAAGGTTGTGGAAAGTTCCATAACACATTCATATCCGCCCAGAGTCAAATGCAACTGAGCTTTTTCAGGAAAGTCTTCTTTTAAGGTTGCAGAGTATTTGATAGTCAGTAATTTATTGTTTTTATCCAGTATCATCGCCTGCATCAGGGTTGGTATTGTCATCCCAAACGCTGACTCCGATTCAGTGTATTCATACATTCTTAACTCCAATTCTTTCCCATCTCTATCATTAAAAAGCAACCGCAAAGGGATGCTATCACTGCCTGGTGAATCAAAGTCCCAATGCGAAGTTTGTTCATTAAAAGAATAAATACCACTTGCTTTGTTAAAATCGAAAGCGGAAAGGCTGTCAATGCCCAATTTTGTATTTTGGGATATAATAGGAAGGGGAGTCCCAGGTAAATATAAAACTTTTGTAAGCGCCTGATATCCACGTGAAAGTAGAATTCTTTTGGCATGGTTGGTCACTTCGGCATCAAAAGCACGAAGGTATTTCTGACTTTCAGCTTTGTCGGCCTGTCTGATACATGAAGAACCAAGCACAAGTGTGAGTGCTGTTATGACGACTGAAAATAATATTGAAAACGTGTTTTTTTTTAGCATTTGAATGAAGGACAGACTGCAAAGGTATTGAAAAGAGTGTCAAAATTCACCGGAAATGCTTCTGGAAATCTGATATTATTGATGATTTTTGGGATTATTTCTGAAAATCGAAATGTACTTTAGGTTGCTTTCAGGCTTAATTCTTTTAAAGAATTTTAAATTAATCAAAGAATTTTTGATTTTTGAATTCAAAGATAATAGCTTCATTTTTCTCTTATTTTTCTATTGACATCAAGTTTGAAATATTGTATTTTTACAGCTTCAACTTACAGATAATGAGAAAGATAGTTATTCTCTTTGTTTTTTACTCGATGATTATCGATGTGCATTCGCAATGGATCCCATTAAGTACCGATTTTGTCCCTAATGTTGCTGTCACGGCTTTTGGGTCAAGTGTAATGACAGGGCAGACATCCTTTGGAATGTTTGATCTGGCTGTTTCAAATGATTATGGAAATACCTGGGTTGGAGCCGATCTTCCGCTGTCAACTGGAATAACTCATTTAATTACTTGTGATTCATTTATTTATGCTTGTACTCCTAATGGTATATTTAAGTCACCAAAAAATGCTCTTAGCTGGTCTGCTTTCAATGAGGGTTTACCCAATGGGCGGGTAGATAAAATATGCCTGAAAAATAATGTTCTTCTTGCTGAGGGAGTTAATGGAATTTACAGAAGAAATATTGACGATAACTCATGGGTAATGGTTTGTGAAACCAGCCCTGTTGGTGGAATTTATGATTTTGATTTTGATGACGACCGTATCGTGCTTGCTGGCTACGATGGAGTCGCTGAAAGTGCTGACATGGGATTAAACTGGTCAGTTTGGAGTGATTATATTTTTGAATGGACCGCAGTGGCCCTAAAGGGAGACACCATTATTGCAGCTTCCAAAGGAGGCGTTTACAAAAAACTTATCTCATCAGGAACTATTACCAAAATCAGCGACGGACTGATTAAGTTATGGAATCCAAGTGGTTATGACTATTATGGCGAATTTGAAATGTTTCATTTTGTTGGTGATAACATTTTTCTTTGTGGTCAAACAGGTGTATATAAACTGTCAAAAAACAATTGGTATTGGGAACATACAGGTTTATCATTTTGGACCTATTCTTTGGCTGACAATGGGTTAATGCTCTTTGCAGCCAAAGGATACGATGGTATTTGGGGATGTTCTTTGGATCATTTACTAACAAATACACGCGAAATATCTGCAGTTCAGCCTACTATTGAAATTTCCCCCAATCCATCCTGTGATCAAATAACTATCACTACCAATTGTTTGGGCAACAAAAATATTTTTTTGTCCATCATCACTACCAATGGCCTTCAGCTTGCAACTTACCAAATTACAGAACCAACTACAACCATTGATGTTAGCACATTTTCGAGTGGTATGTATTTTATCAAAATTACTGATGGTAGATTAGTTAGAACAAAAAAGTTTCTGAAACAATAGTATTTTTCTTAACGTTCAACCTCTTTCAGAAATACCTGGACTTATTTAAAATAGGTCATTTTATTCAAATTCAGTCGACCTATTGATATTAAATGCTTGCTCTATACATATTTTCTTTGTTCCATAAGCTTAATAATTAACTGAACAGCATCTGTATCCGGGATTCTTTCATTGTTAATTATTAAATCGAAAAGTGCACTGTCAGGATCTTTTCCATTGAAATCTCGGAACAGTTTCCTTCGTTTTTCATCAGTTTGTTCAACATAAAGCGCAGCATCTGCAATGCTGATGCCTTGTTGCGTGATGATACTTTGTTTTCGCCATTCAAGGGAAGCTGTAAGCCTGACGTGTATACCAGATCGCAGGCCGGCAGTTATCAGCGCCCCGGCACGACCAATAATGATGTTATGCCCTTCTGTAGCAAAACCTTTGATGATTTCCATCAACGTTTTCCGAACAGCTTTGTAACTTTTGTAACGACCGTCACCAAAAGCCATCATGATCTCTTCCAAATGACTTTTCTCCTTTGCATCAAGCACATGATTGAGCTGCTGGGGGTTAATTTTTAACTCTTTGACTGCCTCAAAGATCGTCTCTTTCGAAACAATGCGCCATTTCTGACCACTCATCTTTTGAATCTCTTTCTGCAGCAACTGAGCAAGCATTTTGCTGTGACATCCGGTTTCCCGGGAGATAGTCACAAAAGGCAGCCCGGTTTTCTTTACATCGGTGTTTTCAGCATGCCTTTCTTTCAGGTATTGAACAATGTCTATTGCCATGGCTTTTTTGTGCTAATTTACGAAAATTAGCACCGAAAATCAATAGGTTGGAGTCATAATTTCTTCTCATTGGAAAAGAAAGGGAAATAGCAGTAACCTCCAGTGGTTCAGAAAACTGGAATGATAAAGTTATTTTGCAGCAGCGCGTTGGTATAGAAAATCAAGTGTCAGCCTGATTCCGCTTCCTGTACCTCCCAATCCTCGGTAACTGTCGCGTTTTTCAAGAAAAGCAGTGCCTGCTATGTCAAGATGAATGAAGGGATAGGTAGTGAAATGTTCAAGGAATTTGCCTGCTGTTATCATTCCGGCTTCAGCACCACCGATATTCTTCAGATCAGCAATTTCACTCTTTAGTTGGTCTTTATATTCATCCCACATAGGAAAGGCTGCAATTCGCTCGTGAACTGTTAGTCCGCTCTGAATCAAGGTAGAGAAAGCCGATTCTGCCTTCGCCTGCATGGCCACAATTCCCTGACTTCCAATGGCTCTCGAGGCAGCACCTGTGAGTGTGGCATAAGTAATGACCAACTCCGGGTCGAACTTTCGTGCGTAGGTGAGGGCATCAGCAAGCAATAAGCGTCCTTCTGCATCGGTGTTGAGAACTTCTACTGTTGTGCCATCCGAAATGGTGATCACATCACCAGGTACATAGGCATTGCCATCCACACGGTTGTCGGTGGCAGGAACAAGTGCTACAAGGTGCAATGGAAGGTTTTGTTTGGCAGCAGCTGCAATGATTGCTGAAACAGCAGCGCTGCCTGCCATGTCGCACTTCATGGTGTCCATGCCGCTGGTAGGCTTGAGACTCATTCCTCCTGTGTCGTAAACAACGCCTTTGCCAACAAGAATGATGGGTTTTTCATTGATAGAATTATCAGGCTTCCACTCGAGAATCGTGAAAGTTGGCGGATCAATACTGCCAAGGTTAACAGCTAACAAGCCTCCCATCTTTAGGGCTTCTATCTTTTTCTTGTTAAGTACCTCAGCCTTAACACCAAACTGAGCGGCGTTTTGACTTATAACTTCGGCAAGTGTTTCAGCATTTAGAAAGTTAAGTGGTTCGTTGACCAGATCTCTGGCCCACGTAACAGCTTCAATTTCCGTATTTAACCGATGAATGTCGTCATCAGTGATGCGACTATCTCCTATAAAAATTTCCTGCATCGGATTTTTTTTCTCAGCAGCATCAGAGCGATATTTTAAAAACTGGTAGTTGCCCAATGCCATGCCTTCGGCAAAAGCTTGAATGTCTTCTTTTTCAACTTCCAGTGTGCTCAATTGCAAGCTTTTAAATCCATGGCTGTTCAAAAAACCCAGGATGGTGTTTCCTTGGCGGCGGCGAAACTCCAATCTTTCCTGAGCGCTATCTTTTTCTTTCGAAAAAGCCACAATGATCCATTCGGGTAATCGTGGGATGGCAACCCAATCCTTCTTTAATTCTTTTTGTTGCTGAAGCCAGGTTATTTCGCTGGCATTCAGTGGTAATAAACCTGATTCTATTGTTGTTGAGGTAAGGAAACAGCTCACTGCTTCAGTACTTGCCCGTAGAGATATTTTTAGCGACATCTGTGATAAATTTGTATGTGCAAAAATAACAAAAGAAAATGGATTAAGTTTTTGAAGTTAACTTTTTATAATACAGTGCATTAGCTTTTAAAAACGGCATCCATCACCTTTTCTGTTGCCCCTATACTGCCTTCAACGTAGGTCGTGCAAATTACAGATGCATTTTGTCTGAACGAATTGTCGTCGATTAGTTTTGTCACGATCGCTGAAAGTTCATCCCCATCACTTACGGCAAACGCACCACCTAACTCTTTTAAATCCAATGCTTCGGTGAAATTTTTATGATGAGGTCCAAAAATAACCGGACAACCATAAGCCACTACCTCCTGTATGTTATGGATGTTTTGTCCGAAACCTCCACCTACATAAGCAAAATCAGCAAAGCGATATAATTGTGACAACAAACCAATATTATCGATAAGGAGCACTTTTGGATGGTTATTTTCTGACAGTGAATATCTTACATAAGAAACAGGCAATAAGCTTTCGATAGTTCTGAGGTGTTTTTCCGAAATATCGTGAGGTGCAAGTATCACTGCATAATTTTCTGGAAGTTGCTGAATAAGAGGGAAAAGCAGTTCTTCGTCAGCCGGCCATGAACTGCCAATCACAAAAACTTTTCTGTCACCAACAAATTTTTCAATTGCAGGGAGTGGACTTTGTTGACGGCTCAAGCGGTACACCCTGTCGAAACGGGTATCGCCGGTCACCACAAAATTGCTGATCGAAATTGCAGAAAGCAGTGCAGCAGAATTTTCGTCCTGAACAAAAAAAGTGTTCACATAGGTCAACTGTTTCCTGAACCACCATCCATACCATCCGAAAAAATGTTGATCCGGTCTGAACCTGGCTGAGACAAAATATAGAGGTATCTTGTTGATATACAGTTGATACATATAATTAAACCAAAACTCATATTTAATAAAAAAAACCTCTTCAAATTGAAAAGCCGAAATAAGTTTTTGGGCATTTGCAGGAGTGTCTGCCGGCAGGTACGCCACTTTGTCAGCCAGTTCATAGTTTTTTCTAACTTCATATCCTGAAGGTGAGAAGAAGGTAAGAAGAATTTTTTTTTCAGGGTAGTGGGTTTTAATTGACTCAATAAGAGGCCGTCCCTGCTCAAATTCGCCAAGTGAGGCAGCATGAAACCAAATCCATTTGTCAGTGGTTTTTGCACCTCCAGGAAGCTCAAAAGACTGATTTTTTCTACCCCGAACCCACTTTTCAGCCTTTTCGTTAAACGGAGCAACAATCTGAATTATTTTGCCATAAATCAGAATGCCAAGGGTATATAACCATCGCATCATTGCTTCTAGTAATAATAATAAGTTTGGGGAGCTCTTTTATAAGCAGGAATCATCCAGTTTACCCGAATACCGTAATAATGATCCGTGTAGTTATTCAGATCAGCACCCATGATATCAAATTGATAGTCTCTCATGCTTTGAGTGAAAGCTTGAATGAACTCAAGTCCGAAGCTAAAATTCAGCACTCTGGAATTATTCATTAAGAAATAACCCGCCTCGATGCTGTGTGCAAATCCGCCGCGCATACGGTCGTAACCTTTTGCGTAGTCATCCATAATTTGAGGTGCAGAGCCAAACTGAGATTCAATACGAATGCGGTGCGAGAGGTATCCTAAACCAGTCATTAGATAAATTCCTGAATTAGGGTTAGGGCCAATTACTGGCAGAATTTTACCAACTTTAGCCTGAAAATGGTAACCTCTTTCAAAAAGTGCAAGACTGGTATATGTACCGTTACCATCAATGATTTCACCATTGCTTGTGCTGATGTTTTTCAGAATCTGTTCACGTCCGTCAACCTGATCACCAAAAATGTAACTTCCCTGAGCGCTCCAAAGCCAATTTTTTGATGTCTTGTAGCTGATAACTGCTCCAATGGAAGAATTGATTCCAAAATAGGTAGTGAGATCTTTTCCAGGCAATTGCAATCCGTAACTGGCCTGAAAAAGAAAAGTTGAAACGGTGGTGTCGCTCACACGTTGCTGTGCTTGTAATGCAGACAAGGTGTAGAACCATGTCGTAAAAAGAAGCAAAACCAACTTCATGCGCATAATGAAAAAGATTAAACCAACCAGGATTTATCCTGACTGGCTGTTAGTGGTGGAGCTGGAGGGAGTCGAACCCTCGTCCAAACAAGGAATACGTAGGCTTTCTACATGCTTATGCTGTTATTGGTTTTCATACAGAGCAAGGAAACAGCCATCCTAAACACTGTCTTATCTTCTGAGTTTCGCATCAACGTCGAAGTGCCGTTGAAACTATCCCGAAATTGATTAGCACCCCGTTCTCAGGCCGGTATCAGGCATTTCCACCCGCGGGATGTCTCGTTCCGACACCTTGTGTCGGAATGAAGCAGTAATCTACTAAACTTCGATTACGCAGCGAGAGCGTAGTTATTTTCGCCAATTGTTGTTCGCGATCAAGATTTTCGAGCGTCATCGCAAGGCTCGGCATGCTTACATAAACATTCATCTTGCTGTCAAAACCGGTCAGCCCCAATGAATAAGTTATCAACACAAAACGTGCCGAAAACGGCCGCAAAGATACGTATTAATATCGTCCCAATGATTGCTCAAAATGCAATTATTACTGAAGATGTTACGTTGAAAGATTGTAACCTAAATGAAATTAAACATTTAAAGGTTTGGCAAACCGAACCACATCTTCTTTATCTATTGTTTGTCCTGCCAAAATTACTAAGCGTTCAGTTGCATTATGTAATTCACGAATGTTGCCTGTCCATTTGTAATGCTGAAGTTCCTGCATGGCATCTTGAGTAAGATGAGGGATAGGCTTGCCCATTTGCTGACAGATTTGATTCACAAAGTGATGAACAAGCAACGGAATGTCATCAGGTCTTTCGCGAAGCGATGGCACACTGATGACAATAACACTGATACGATGGTATAAATCTTCTCTGAAATTCCCCCTTTCAATTTCTTCTTTGAGGTTTTTATTTGTGGCCGCCAAAATTCGTACATCAACAGGGATTTCTTTTTCACCACCCACACGGGTGATCTTGTTTTCCTGCAAGGCTCTTAACACTTTGGCTTGCGCTGAAAGACTCATGTCACCGATCTCATCCAGAAAAAGCGTTCCGCCATGCGCGAGCTCAAAATCACCTTTACGCTGTTTGATGGCTGAGGTGAACGAGCCTTTTTCATGTCCGAAAAGCTGACTTTCGATTAGTTCAGAGGGGATAGCAGCGCAATTTACTTCTACAAAAGGGGCATATGAACGATTGCTCAGTTCGTGTAACTGTCTGGCAACAAGCTCTTTTCCTGTTCCATTTTCTCCAGTTATAAGTACACGTGCTCCTGTTGGTGCAACCTTATTGATCATCAACCGTATTTCATTGATTGGGTTCGATTGCCCGATCATTTCATACTGCTTACTGACAACTTTACGCAAGGCCTTGGTCTCGGAAAGTAGTTTTGATTTATCAAGTGCATTTTTGATGGTGATGAGCAAACGGTTCAGATCCGGTGGTTTGGAGATGTAATCATAAGCCCCTTTCTTGATAGCTTCAACAGCTGTTTCAATGGTTCCATGTCCTGAAATCATGATAATGGGAGTGTCGTTAAGCTGCTTGATAGCCGAAAGGAGTTCGATGCCATCCATTTCTGGCATTTTTATGTCGCACAAAATCACGTCATACTCCTGTTCGTTGATACGCGACAAGGCTTCCATACCTGTTGCAGCATCATCCACCTTATATTTTTCGTATTCAAGAATTTCACGAAGTGTTCGCCGAATGCTTGCTTCATCATCAATAATAAGTATGCGGGCCATAAAGGTTTTATTTGTTGCCAAAGGTAGCAATTCAGCTACAATTTTCATGCTGTAAGGTCAATTTAGCTAATTTTGACTTAAATTCTACACCATGCTTAAAAGTGTTGCTTTAACTATTCTATTGATTTTCACCCTTTTCAGCCAGTCAGATGGGCAAGTTGTAAGAGTAAAAAGCGAAGCAAATGAATGGTTAACCTATCCCTGGACGGGAGGATTCGATGCATGTCAGTTTGGCAAAATGGATTTGAATAATGACGGGCGGCACGATTTAATGGTTTTTGACAGAAGAGGGAATCGCTTGTCGGCTTTTATAAATGCCGGAGCGAATGGTGAAATGGCCTGGGATTTTGCTCCTGAGATGTTAGCTGATTTCCCTCAACTATTTGATTGGGTGGTTTTTGCTGACTACAACGATGATGGATTTCAGGATATTTTCACGTATTCACCGGGTTGGGCAGGGATCAAGGTCTACAAAAACACAGGCAGTTTTCCACCCTCATTTGACTTGGTTGTTTTTCCTTATTTAACTTCTCTTCAAGGCGGCGGTTATGTAAATCTTTTGTCGACCAATGCTGATTATCCGGCTATTTACGATGTGGATCAAGATGGTGATTTGGATATTCTTAACTTCTGGTCGCTGGGTAGTTATATCGAATTACATCGAAACCAATCGGTAGAAAAATATGGTCACGCCGACTCGCTCGATTTTAAAAAGACAGATTTTTGCTGGGGCAGAGTTGCTGAAAATGAGGAAAATAACCTGCTTTACCTGGATTCCTGTCTTTATAATAAATCCATTGCCACAACTTTGGATGGTTTCAGGCACAGAGGTGCAACAATGTTAATGCATGATTTCGACAACAATGGCTTACCTGATTTAGTTCTGGCAGATGTGGATTATCCCGGACTTACCCTGCTTTTGAATGGTGGGACCATTGAAGAAGCTTTTGTCACACAACAGGATACACTTTTTCCGTCAGCATTTCCTGTTCATTTGTTTTCGATGCCGGTGGCTGCGCTTATCGATGTGAATAATGATGGGATCAATGATATGCTTGTTTCCCCTTTCGATCCTAATCCGTTGGTTACCGAAAATCAACAAAGTATCTGGCTCTATTTGAATGAAGGTTCAAATCAAATGCCTGATTTCCAATTAGCGACAAAACAGTTTCTTCAACAAGAGACTATTGATCTTGGGTCGGGTGCTTATCCTGTTTTTGAAGATGTTGATGGAGATGGATTAAAGGATATTGTTTCAGGCAATTACGGAAGATACCTTCGATCGTGGTATTCGGCCAATACCCTGCATTCAGAATACGAATCAAAACTTGTGTATTATCGTCAGGTTTTTACAAATAATTTGTCATCATTTCAGCTGATTACCAACAACTTTGCTAACCTTTCAACTTTACAGATGAAAGGATTCGTTCCAACCTTTGCCGACTTGAACTATGACGGAATCAAAGATATGCTTGTTGGTAGCGAAAATGGAAAGCTAATTTATCTGACACAAGATTCACAAGGTGAATGGACGATGGAATCAGATTTCTTTTCAGGAATCGATGTTGGAAATTGGAGTGCTCCCCAACTTTTTGACCTGAATGAAGATGGAGTGACCGACCTTCTTATTGGTTCACAAAATGGCAAAATTGCCTATTACAGGGGAATTTCAAATGATAATCAAATAGACTTCGATTTTGTAACCGACTACCTTGGAGGAATTAATGTGACCGATTTCAATCTTTCGTACGATGGTTATAGTGTACCTTGTCTTTTTTATGATAAACAAGGCGATTTACGTCTTGTTTCAGGTTCGGAACAAGGTAAACTTTTCTTATTCGACCAGATCAAAAGTAATTTAAGTGGAAATTTCAGGGAAGTTGCTGATTGGCAAATACTTTTGAATGAAACAGTAACTGAGATAGATGTAGGGATGCGTTCATCTGCTTCAATTGGAGAGTTATTAAATGATGGTAAACTTCAAATGCTGGCAGGTAATTTCAGCGGAGGTTTTCAGCTTTTCAACGGTGATGCAGCTGTTACTCCAGCGATAATGGAAAACTATGTAGTTGATTTTGAGTTAGATCCTAATCCGGCCAACAACCAGGTTTTGCTTCATTTGAAAGGAAATCAAAGTAGAATAGCAACGCTTCAAATCATCAATATGCAAGGAAAACGGTTGAAATCAATCGAATTCAAAGATCAGATCTCGCTTGATGTCAGCCAGTTAAAAAGCGGCGTTTACCTGTTTATGTTGACAGCAGCAGAGAAAAGAGGTAAAAAGAAATTCGTAAAGTATTGATATAAAAGAATATAAAATCTGAAGTTGTAAATTTAGTAATACAATTTCATGCTTTTGGTTTTGTAATTTATTACAGCTTTATACTTTTTTAGAATATCGCCGCCAAGAACACAATTGATATCCGGTAAATTGAGTTGCTGATAGGATTGATGCACATGTGTGAGGTCAATCACAATTGCTGTGTAGTCAGTGATTGTAAGTTCACCCAGGGTGATACAGTCAATATAGGCAACCTGACTAGGCATAGAGTTGGTTCCCAGACCTGTAGATAATTTTTCATTTTCTTCAAACTCCTGATCGTTGATAAATTTTCTAATGACTGTCTGGTCAAAAACGGTTCGCGAAGCACCGGTATCGATAAGAAATGAGGCCTCAATTCCGTTAATAAGGCCTTTGGTCATAAGATGGAAACCGTCGTTCTCGATGTTAAGTGTTTGAATGGGAACAATGGTAATCTTCATTCGATTAGAAGTTTGGTTTAAGGGCATATTTTTTGTAGAAGTCTTCGATAATTTTTACAGCTTCTTCAGCAGTGTCAACAAGCGTAAATATTTCGAGGTCTTCAGGAAGAATATATTTCTCTTCAAGCATCCTTTCATTTATCCATTGAACCAAGCCTGACCAGTATCTTTTTCCAACTAAAACAATTGGAAATTTAACCAACTTTTGTGTTTGAACCAAGGTGATTGCTTCAAACAACTCATCCATTGTTCCAAAACCACCGGGTAAAACAATATATCCCTGTGAATAACGCATGAACATGACCTTACGCACGAAAAAGTAATCAAATTCGATGTATTTGTCAGGATCAATAAATGGATTCGGTCGTTGCTCAAAAGGAAGTTCGATGTTAATGCCAACGCTTTTTCCACCGGCAAAATGGGCACCTTTATTTCCGGCTTCCATAATTCCAGGGCCACCTCCAGTGATGATTCCGAAGCCTTTTTTGGTTAGCAGGTATGCAATTTCTTCAGTTAACCGGTAATATGGGTGGTCCGAACGTGTTCTTGCAGAACCAAAAATAGCCACACAAGGGCCAATACGTGCCAATTTTTCAAAGCCATCCACAAACTCAGCCATGATTTTAAAAACCCGCCATGAGTCATGTGTTTTTATCTCATTCCAGGTTTTGGATTTAAAAGCCGCTCTTATGAGTTTTTCTTCTTCTTTATCCATCTTAGACGTTACTTTCTTTGTCACTGAAATATTTCATGAACTGAACCCTTTCAAAAACACCCGGATCAGTATAATTGTTTTGGCTCAGTTTACCTCTGAAATCATCCAGCTTGATGAAACCTTGTTGGTCCATCCACTCAGTTAACTCATTGTGCATGACGCCGATAAAACCTATACCATGCCTGTAAAGGGCACTGGCAACCTGCACTGTTGTTGCTCCGGCCAATAGAAGTTTTATAACGGATTTCCCATCAGCCACACCTGTAGAAGCTGAAAGATCGACTGGAATTTTTCCTGACAACATCGAAATCCATCGTAATGGCATCGAAATTTCACCGGGATAACTCAAAACATTACTTTGTGTTACCTCAAGTGTATCGATATTAAAATCGGGACTGTAAAAACGGTTAAAAAGAACGAGTCCTTTAATGCCGCTGTGTGATAAATCATTCACAAACTGTCCTAAATTAGAAAAATAGTAGCTGATTTTTAGTACTATAGGTATATTGATTCGCTTTTTAACCTGTTTTACAATTTCAAAGTAAATCTTCTCATTTTCTTCGCTGCTACGGTGTAAACTTGAGGGTAAAACAAAAACGTTCAGCTCAAGGGCATCTGCTCCTGCTTTTTGAATTTCTTCTGCAAAGGTCATCCATTCATAAGCCGATTTACAATTGATAGAAGCAATAACAGGAATTGTAAGGTGTTCTTTAGCTTCTTTGATCAAAGAAATATATTTGCCAATATTTTCCTGTCTTATTCTTACATCCAGATAATCAAGAAACTCCTCTCTGCCAGTGTTTTCAGCCTCTTCCCTCAGCGTTTTGTCGTATTCATGGGTGATCTCTTCTTCAAATATGGATTTCAGAACTACCGCACCAACACCTTGCTGTTCGAGCTGAAGCAACTTCTTTACTGAGTCGGTGAAGCCGGAACTTCCAGCAATAATAGGGCTTTTAAGATTGATTCCCAAATAGTTACATGATAAATCTGCCATCTTGTACGTGTTCTTTATGGTTGCAATTACGTTCTGTAATGAAGGCACTAAATTAGTTGAACTCTTTGAGAGTGCCAAATTTTTTTCATGACTAACTGGCCTTCTGTTAATCACAAAATCAACCTTATAACCTTATCAAACTGCCAGGCACGCTTATTCTACAACGATTTCACTTATAAACAGCCAAGCGTCTTTGCCTTCACCTGGATGTCCTTTTGGGCATAATCCATAATTCCTGACCGAAATTTTTATGTATCTGACCGCCTCCTTTGGAAAGTTTGCCGTGACTTGCACAATATCCCGAATCAATTCAGCATCAGGTCGTTCAATCTCCAAGTTTTTAATAGGTTTAAAGTTTTTGCCATCTGTTGAAATTTCAACTTTGGCTTTTGTAGGGGCAAAAATCCAGGCTCCTTCATTATGAAGGGCATCAATGGTTATTTGGTGAATATCTTTTAATTCTCCCAAATCGATCTGAGCTTCAAGGTCTTTGCCTGCAAATCCAAGCCAGTTTTTATCGTTGTGATTTATTGAACCTCTGATTCCGTTAACAAGTGAAGCAGCTCCGCCAGAAGGATATTGCTTATTTGGTTCATTAGTTAATAATATACTGGAATTAAAGCCTTTGTGTAAATAAAAAGTTTGAACCCGTGGACCAGCAACTGATTTTCCATCAACAAAGCTTGTAGCTTTTACAGTAGTAGTTTTGTCAATAATAAAAGGTTTTTCATATTGAGTTGAATTTGCTTTTGGATCGGTACCATCTGTGGTAAACCTTATGATCGTATTTGGCATTTCTGTAACTAACTGTACTTTAAGGGATTTGCCTGATTGAGGTATTTCTGGAATAATAGCTACCTGATATGCGCTTTTTGCAACGTTTAATCCACGTTGTTCATACCGTTTGAGCTGAAGAGGCAAGCGTGAAGTGAATTGTTCCCAGTTTCTCGCTGAGCGGGGCGACCAAAGTACTTCTGAGAGAGCGGCGAGGCGAGGGAAAGCCATGTATTCAACCTGTTCCGGAACGGGCATGTATTCAGTCCAGTGGTTTGCCTGGGCGCCAAGAACAAAACGAGACTCTTCAGCAGTAAGTTCTTCAGGAACAGGTTCGTAATTGTATACTTTTGAAAGTGGGGTATAACCACCAATTGCCAATGGTTCCAGCGAAGGATCACCCTGATAATGATCAAAATAACAATGAGTTCCGGGAGTCATTATTACATCATGACCCATTTTAGCCGCTGCAATCCCACCTTCTTCTCCTCTCCACGACATAACAGTAGCATTTGGTGCCAGACCACCCTCCAGAATCTCGTCCCAACCAATCAATCTGCGGCCATGATCATTCAGGAAGGCTTCAATACGGTGAATGAAATAGCTTTGTAATTCATGCTCATCTTTAAGTCCTTCATCTTTAATGCGTTGCTGGCACTTGTCACATTTCTTCCATTCGGTCTTGTCGGCCTCATCTCCACCTATATGGATATAAGTTGATGGGAATAAATCCAATACTTCCAGGAGCACATCTTCCAGAAAATTGAAGGTTTCTTCTTTTCCGGCGCAATAAATATGTGTGATAGGCCAAACTCCTCCGGGAGGAACTCCAAGATTTTCGCCGGTACACGATAATTCGGGATAGGCAGCAAGCACTGACATTACATGAGCAGGCATTTCGATCTCTGGAATAACTGTGATATTTCGTTCAGCGGCATAAGCTACCAGACTGCTGATCTCTTCCTGGGTGTAGAAGCCTCCGTAAGTTGTTTTTGCACCTGCCTTACTTAAAGAGCGATCATTCCAGTGTTTGTCGGATTTATCTTCGCGCCAGGCACCAACTTCAGTAAGTTTAGGATATTTTTTTATTTCAATTCTCCATCCCTGATCGTCAACCAAATGCCAGTGAAACACATTCATTTTATGTCGTTCCAACTCATCTATTAATTTGTAAACGAGTGATATAGGCATAAAATGACGCGAGACATCAAGATGCATCCCTCTGTATGAAAACCGTGGAAAATCAACAATCGTGGCACAGCTAATCTTAGCATCAGCTGTAGCATCAAGTAGTTGCCCTATTGTCTGCAACCCATAACGGATTCCTGCAGGCGTGTTGGCTCTGAGAACCACATATGTTGGCTGAATATCAAGTTTATAACCTTCCATACCCAATTCAAGGTTAAAGGGTTGATTCAATGAAAGCAACACAGAATTCTCAATAGTGCTATTCATATATCCCAGACTTTCGATTTGCAGAGCGCTCGTTGCTGACCATGAAGTAGCGGATGCATCTGCCATTGATTTGAGTAACGGACTATCATACAGTAGTTTAGACTTGTTGCTAAACTGAAAAGAACCATCTTTGATGCTTACATGAGCAGGGTAGGGGATTAATGGAAGTTGAGCTGCTGATTGCAAAGCGATGATCAGTAATACAACAACAAGTTTCAGGTCTTTTTTCATAAACAGTTTGATTTATGTGGATTATAAATAATTCTCGATCTTAAATGTCCAGGCTGAACAACTTTTCATTTCGCCGAATTTTATTCCTGATATGTCAATTTTTAGTTTGTTTTCCTCATAGATCCATGGCAGGTATCCTTCACGGCTTATCAAAGAAATTTTTATTTCTGGCTTTGGCTCAGGCACTTGAAGTTCAAGGTATTCTTCCGGCCATTCAAAAGTAATTGCATAAAGGTTGCCTTTGTTTGTTGTAAAAGCGATGTATTGACGCAAAGAAGTGTATTCAGCATTTAGTCCATTTCCTTTGGTTTGAAGGCTGTCGGTGAATAAATTTTGTTGAGGTATAATTTGACGTTCTAAAGAGTTACTCTCCCACGAAAGCGATACCGATGCGTTTTGGTGTTTTTCATGGTATTCAATTTTGATGGGGTAGAATTTCCCGGCAACGATGTTGACCTTTCCATCCGTTTTTGCTGATTGATCATTGCGCATGGCTTCGGAGTTATTATCTTCAACCGATGTTTCCCATTGATCAAGAACAAGTTTTTCATCCAGATAAATGCGAACGCCGTCATCAGCACTCGCTGAAAAAGTTACTGTTTCTGAAATATCAGCTTTTAAGAAACCTGTCCAGATAGCTGTGAAATTGTCTTCAACAACAGGATATCCGGGCGTGTTTCGAACCCAGTTAAAATCAATTTGAGGATCAATTCGTTCCAATTTGACGACTTTTTCCTGTCCGTTGGTAAGATAAGTGGAGGCTTCATAAATTGCTTCCTTATTGATGCTGATCCAGCTGCCCAAATCGCGCAGGCGCTCCTGTTGCAGCAACGGGATTTGTCCGTCAGCTCCAGGGCCTACATTGATTATTAATCCACCTCCGTTGGCAACCGTTCTGACAAAAAGATGGATAAGTTCTGTTGACGACATATAAGCGGAAAGTTTCTCGTTTCTGTTCAGGCCAAATGACCTGCCCAGACCCCGGACTTCAGCCCATGGACGATC
Source organism: uncultured Lentimicrobiaceae bacterium (assembly GCA_964463695.1). Classification (GTDB taxonomy): domain Bacteria; phylum Bacteroidota; class Bacteroidia; order Bacteroidales; family F082; genus JALNZU01. Next base: position 138,194 of record CAYXCZ010000006.1, read on the forward strand.
TGTTTTCAATCCGCCTGAGCTGTATTCAGGTGTAAGAAACCCAATATCAGCCCCATGACCCCAGCGATCATTAACAATTGCATCAGCCCCAACAAGATTAAAATACCATGAAATTAATTCGCGTGCATGCCATTGTTCAGCTGAGTTGAACCATTCGCCATCTGTGAAAAGCAAGTCAGGACGATACGTTCCAACAAGCTCTTTGAATTGCGGTATCATATGGTTGTCCACATAGTTTTTAATCGAATCATTTGGGTCGGTGTACCAGGCATGTAAGGGATTATTCCATTCAGGAAGCGAGTAGTAAAGACCGAGTCGCAATCCTTTTTCTCTGACAGCCTTGCCAAGCTCGCCAACAAGATCACGTTTTGGTCCAACATCAACACTGTTCCACCCTTTTGCATAGTTACTCGGCCACAAGCAATAGCCATCATGGTGCTTCGAAACTAATACGATATACCCAGCTCCTGAACCTGCAAAAATATCGGCCCATTCAGCAGCATCAAATAATTCAGCTTTGAAAAGTGGTGCAAAATCGTTGTATTTAAAATCTTCCCCATAGTTCTTTTTCATGAAATCAATCCTGTTTTGAGCGCCAACCTGCAAACCGCGTAAATACCATTCGCCATATGACTCTGCACTACCATAAGAAGGAACAGAATACACTCCCCAATGGATAAAAATCCCAAGTTTTGCATCTTTAAACCATTGTGGATATGGACGCTGACGCAATGTCTCCCAGCTGTCGCCAACTGTTTGACTTAACAATGGTGAAAATAAACTGAGCAATAATAAACTCAGAATCCAGTTTTTTTTCATTGAGATAAAAGTTAAATAATTGATTATTAAGCCAATAATTTCGCTTTATTTTTCGTAAAGTCCTCTTTTATTATAAAGTAAAACTATGGAAAAATTTGATTGAATGTTTTATTTTTAATTATGGGTAACTCTAAATGTATCGTTATTTACAAGTCATTTTTTGTAATTTCTTTTGCAAATGATTGATTTACATTTGTACTTTTATTAATCATAAGATTTGATCGAAACCCTGACAAAAATGAAAGATATTCAACGACTTGTATCTCTTGACGCTTTGAGAGGATTTACAATTGCAGCTATGATTCTGGTGAACAACCCCGGTAGCTGGGAATTTGTATACGCTCCTTTAAGGCACAAAGACTGGAATGGAATAAGTCCGACAGACTTGATTTTTCCTTTTTTTGTTTTTATTGTTGGAATTTCAATCGTGCTCGCTTTTTCAAAAAAACTTGAAATGGACACCGATAAAAGCACTTTAGTGCGTAAAATAATCTGGAGATCATTCAAAATTTTTGGAGTAGGTGTTTTTTTAAACCTTTACCCTTCCTTTGATTTTGATTCCCTGCGAATTGCCGGAGTTTTACAACGTATTGCACTTGTTTTCCTCGTTTGCGGATTGCTTTTTTTGTATTTCGACTGGAAAAAACTTTCAATGTTTGGAATCTTGATTCTTATAGGTTATTGGATATTAATGCTTTATGTTCCAACCCCAGGTTATGGATCTGCCATGCTTGAGCCAGGCATCAATATGGCTGCCTGGATTGATTCATTTATTTTACCAGGGAAAATGTGGAATGGGAGCTGGGACCCCGAGGGGTTACTGAGTACTTTGCCAGCAATTGCAACCGGAATAAGCGGCATGTTAATAGGCAAATGGCTGCAGCGTTCAACTCCAATTTTTGAAAAAATCAGTCTGCTTTATATAGTGGGTTTTGTTACGGCTGTCGCTGGTGTTGTGTGGAGCTGGGATTTCCCCATCAACAAAAATCTTTGGACGAGCTCGTATGTTCTCGTTAGTTCAGGATTAGCCTCGATGACACTCGCAACACTGATCTATTTTATTGATATTAAAAAACATACAAGATTTTCAAAACCTTTTGTTGTATTTGGTTCAAATGCAATTTCAGCTTATGTTTTGGCTGGACTGTCAAGTTATTTGTTTTATGGAGTTCCTTTTTACGGTCAATCACTTTCAGGCCGTTATATGCAGATTTTCACTTCTATAGGTTTGAATCCCAAGTTTGTGAGTATGACATATGCCATCATCTTTATCCTGTTAATTTATGCAGTGATGCATATACTCTATAAAAGGAGGATATTCATTAAGTTGTAATAAATTTCACTTAATCAACGAGATAACGCATTTAAAACAGTTTATAGACGCACAAAACGCTGCATCAGTTTAAAGAGTTCATTCTTTGTCATTGGTTTTGCAATGTATTCATTACATCCGGCACGTAAGGCTTTTTCTCTGTCGCCAGCCATCGCATAGGCTGTTTGAGCGATAATTGGGATGTTAGTATTAAATTTTCGGATGTTAATGGCAGTTTCATAACCATTCATCACTGGCATTTTTAAGTCGAGCAAAACAATGTCAATAGAATTATTTTCCTGTAGGATACGAATAGTTTCGTTACCATTGTGAGCCCTTATGGTTTGGATGTTCTCTCTTTGAAGGATTTTGTCGAAAAGCATAAAGCTTACATCATCATCCTCAGCAATCAGAACGCAGATATTTGGCAGACTAAGTGTGTTACTTGATTCTTTTACAGGGAATTGTAATTTTCTCTTTGCTAAATTGTAAGGAATTGAGAAACGAAAAACAGAGCCTTCTTCTACCTTGGATTCAACCCAGATATGCCCGTTGAGCATCTCAACATATGCTTTAACGATGGAGAGCCCTAAGCCTGATCCTTCATGAGCGCGTGTGATGTTGAGGTCGGCCTGAACAAAGCGTTCAAAAATTGCTTCACATCTGTCAGCAGGAATTCCAACGCCGGTGTCACTTACAAAAAACACCAAACGATCGTTTTCGAGGTAGTTGCCAAAGGTTATTTGACCTTTCAAAGTAAATTTTAGTGCGTTGTTGAGAAGGTTGCTGATTATTGCTTCAAGTTTGTGCTTGTCGGTCTCAATTATTGCTTCGTAGGATGTAAGGTGTTGAGCAAGAATTAATTTAACATTTCTCTCATTGGCTTGATGAGCAAAGAATTCTTTGAAATAGTGCAAGATATCTTCACTATTTACATCGGACAACCGAAGTTTTTCTTCACCTGCTTCGATTTTCGAAATCTCGATAATGTCGTTGATTGTATTCAAAAGTCTTCTGCCACTTTTCTCAACAATTCCAATATATTTGCTTTTTTCAGCAGGGCTTAGATTTGGAGCTTTTAGCAGGTCAACGAAGCCCAAAATTCCATTCATTGGTGTCCTGATTTCATGTGACATATTTTGCAAAAATGCCGTTTTCAGCTTGTCAGCAGCAATAGCTTTTTCTTTGGCATTAAATAGTCGCTGTTCGTTTTTAAGTCGTTCATTTACATTTACAATCAACTGAGCATACACCTCAAGAAGCTGAAGTTCATAGGAATCGAATCGTTTTGGATTCTTTACTGCATCGAAGCCAATAAAGCCAAGACATTGGTCAGACTCATTCAGTGGAAGTGTTAGTAAACTTTTGATATCTTGTGATCTAAGTAGCTTTTGAAGTGGTCCCGGCTGAAGTAATTCTGTCGATTCTATTTGTACAATCTCTCCTCTTTGATGTGCTTCGAGTTGCTCCATAAATTCTTCGAACGGAATTATAGGATAAACATTAATAAAGGGTTCGATACCAATACCGCACCATTCTTTTGAGTAAATGCCAACTTTTTCCTTGTAATCATATTCAAAAATGTAAGCACGGTCAGCACCAACAAAATCACCAATCCTTGCCAAAGATTTCAAGAGACCGGTTTCAAGCTCATTCAGGGGTAAATTAATAAAATCAGTAGAAAGTTCAACAAGTATTTTCCGAAGGTCGGCCTGATATTTTAATTGTTTTTCAGCTGTTGTTTTTTCGGTGATGTCACGGCCATAGAACGATGCTCCGGTTACAACACCTTCAATTACAATAGGATGCATTGCAACTTCAATAAAGATTGACCGATCAGGCATTTGTATTTCATCAACAAACGAAAAGTGTTCATTTTTAAAGACACGATCATATCTGCCTTTCCAAAGAGGACGTAAAAATTCGGGTAAGGCATTAAGAATATTGACTCCTTTTTTAAGAGTTGTTCCAAAATTTGCATAAAATGACTTTGCAAATACTTCATTCACAATGTTGATCTCATAATTAGTGTTGATTGACCAAACACTGTCTAGTGAGTTCCCGATGATAGCTTGTAAATTTACTTCTCGTTCAACCAATGCTATACGCGCATTTTTTTGTTCCGTGATATCAACTGCTACTCCTTCGAGCCACCCTTTTTCTTTAAAGACTCTGGCAGAAAAACTAATCCAAAAGATGGATTTGTCTCTTTTGTAAAATCGGGCTTCATAATTCTGGACAAAACCATTTTCCTTTATTTCGCGCAGCATTTGCTCTCTAACACCTTCATCCACATAGTTTTCTGAGGTTTTATATTCGTTTGTAAACTCCTCAATCAGATCATAACCACACATATGTGCCAACTGCTCGTTGCAGGCAACAATTTTACCATCACTAATGTGATTTCTGAAAAGGCCAACCTGAGCGTTTTGAAATAGATTACGGTAGGTTTCTTCACTCTCACTGACTTTTAGTTCAGCTATTTTTCTGTCGGTGATATTCTGATCGAGCGAATACAAAATAGCTTCCTTATCCGAAACCTCAACAAACGAATTACTGGTAAGAACAATTATTTTACTGCTATCTTTTCGTTTCAATTCTAATTCAGTTTCAGCTGTTGGTTTTTTATTAAGAAACATTGTTGAAATTTCTTCTCTAACTACCATTTTCAGGTGGTCGGGAATGATAAGATCGCAGATATGACGCCCAATTGCTTCCTCCGGGGTATAACCGTAAAAGTGGGATGAAGCATTGTTCCAATATTTTACGATTCCATCCTTATTCAGACCCTGTACTGCAACACTTGGGATTTCCATGAATAATTTTTGCAGACGTTCTTCACTTTCTTTCAAGTTTAATTCATCTGCTTTCTGTTCTTCCTCATTAGAAACAGCGAAGCCAATCAGTTTAAAAAAGTCAATATCACTTTCAGATGGTTTAAAGTTATATTGATATACAATGCACAATGATCCAATGGTTTGATTCTGATATTTTACAGGAACACCTATGTACGAAAGGAGCTGATATGCTGCAACGTTGGGATCGGATTGAAGATAAGGTGATTGGTTTAGGTTGTTGAGGATTTTAACCTGATCATCATTTTGTTTGATAACATCGTAACAAATATGGCCATCAGGTTTGTCAACGGGGTTGAATCCGGGAGGAGTATTCCATTGCCCCAAGGAGCAAAGTTGACCATCTTCAAGTTTGTTGTATAAGGCACAAGCGGCTTCAAAAACTTCTCCGGCGAGGGCAACCAGACTGTTTATATTCTGATCGCGGTCGTTGCCAAAGGCTAAAAGGCAACGTGCTAGTTTAGTCATTCGCTGCTCGGCTTGTTTGCGTTCAGTTATGTCAGTTGTTATTCCGCAAACTCCTGTAATTATGTCGTTTTTATCTTTTAGTGGAAACTTAACATTGAGATAGTTTTTATTTATATGGCCATCGTTTATGGAGCTTTCTGTTTCCAGAGTTATACCTTTTTCAAAAACGATCAGATCATCGGCAACAAACTGCCGTGCAATTTCTTTAGGGAACAATTCATGATCATTTTTGCCCAACGCATTCGATCGGTGCAATCCTGTTACTTCTTCCCATTTATTATTAACAAGAAGATAAGCGCCTTCAGTGTTTTTGGCATAAATGATCGACCCGCTATTTTCGATCAGCCCGTCTTTAAAGTTTATGTTTTCAATAAGTTGCGATTCTGTTTTCTTTAGTTCAGTCAGATCGCGGGAAGTTGCAATAAGAACTTCATTGCCAAAATGCTTGCCTTTGTTTACAATTACCTCTTTTGGGAAAGCTTCTCCATTTTTACGAAGTCCCCAAAATTCAAACTGTTTGGTAATCCCTGTTTTAAAGGTTTCATCAAGTATAGCTGAAATAGCAACTTCATCATTCATTCCTGGAGCAGAAATGTCGAAGGGATTTTTCCCGACGAGCTCCTCTCTACTGTAACCATACATTTTTTCAGCACCTTTATTAACTTCAATAAACGTAAAATCTGCATCAAGAATATAAATGGCTTCTGT
>CAYXCZ010000007.1:0-142302 GCA_964463695.1 uncultured Lentimicrobiaceae bacterium
AATGCATCGCATCCACCCAGATCCAGGAGGTGTTATGCATTTATTGACGGTTTTTTGATGTTTTTTGCCGGAAAATTATGCAGAAGTTCTTTGAAGAATTGCAGGTTTTGGGCTTTCTATGTCTTCTGCATGCTTGGTTTAATAATCAAAAGAAGGGTTTTGGGTGTTTTTGGTTTAGTAGTGGACATTATAGACCAGCTCACAATAGTCCACAGGCTATCTGTTTTTGGATCAGAAAAGAAAGCTTTGACAGGGTAAGGGTATTCAAAAACAAAATGATAAATTTGCCCTGACTACTGATGATCTACAAATTAGCAAATTGTAAAGTATACGAATACAGTTGGTTAGGGAATCGTTAGTCAGAATTGCAAACCATTATGCACAAACAACTTAAGCTAATTCACCAGATGGTTATAGAAATAATTAAAAAATATTTAGTATTGATTTGCTTGGTTATTTCAGTGCTATTAATAGTAATAGCAGCATTGGACTATCCAGGCGGCTCATTGCTTGACAAAAACTCTAAAGGATTTGGCTGGTCAAAAAACTTCTTAAGCAACTTGTTTGAACCCAATGCGATAAATGGTTCGGAAAACCCTAGAAGAATTTGGGCACTTATAGGAATGGCATTCCACGCGGTTGGTTTTGGAGTCTTTTTCATCAATATGTCAAAAAAAATCTCTTCAAAACAATGGGCTGCTATTTTAAAATTTATAGGTTTTGCCAACATAATATTTATTTTCTTAATCGCTACACCCTTGCACGATGTCGGAGTAATATCAATCATTTTAACATTGTTCGGGTTATTTACTATTACTGTATTTATCTTAAAGTCAAAACTTCATTTACTTAAATTCTGCTGTATTATTTGCTTACTGACTTTTTACTGTTTCTTTGCCTTATTTGGACTTGGTTTTTTTAGTTTGGCAGTTATTATGCAGAAAGTATATATAATATGCTCGATGTTATTAGTTATAGTTCTAGAGCATTTTACCAAAAATGAAGACTTTATGCAAATTAAATCCGGAAAACAAAAAGCTCAAGCAACGAACCGCTAACACTAAGTCGAATAGCCGAAAAGCCTCGAAAAAAGAGCCATTATACCGCTGAGGTGTAATGGCTTTTTGGTCTATTCGCTGTTCAGTGAAACGCGCAGTGACTAACTGCCAAAAGGAGAATAATAATAGATTTAGACCAAAAAAGGATGCATGTTAGGTTTGATCAATTATAGGGGCAGCAAAGTCTCATGATTGAGTTGAATATTTAAACTTTATTAAATTTATCGCGAAATTGAATCATCACCATTGAAACATCCTATGAACTTAAGTGATATATATGCAAAAGTGCGGATATATAGTCGTTAACAAAAATTTTGACAAATAAAGTTACTGAAACAACAATGAACTTAAAAATGAAAAAATACATTACAATATTTATTCTACTTCTTTTAAATAGCTACACATTTGGTCAGACCCAAAACTATACTGCAAAACAAGACACAATTATTGATAAATACTTAAAAAATGGTGCTTATAAGTATCACTATACACAACAAGGTTGGGACGACAATATTAATCTGGCACTAAAACAAGACTCAACAATTGCTCTACTGTGGCAACGGAAAGCATTGCCATTCTGGAAAACTAAAAAGTATGATTTAGCATTACGTTGCTATGACAGAGCTGTACTGTATGACAGGGCAGTTTATTTGGGGCGAAGAGGCTATTTGAAATGTATTTTTCAGAAAGATTACAAAGGAGCGATTTCTGACATGGAAATGGCTGAAAAAGAATTTGGGTATGGCTATCAAAATGACCATTCCTATCCTTTTTATATTTCACTATGTCATTTGCAATTAAATGAATTTGAGAAAGCTGAGCGGATTTTACAAAATGACTTTGATAGAACAATAAGAGAGCAAGGAGAAAACTGGATACATTTTTTAGATTTATTTTATATGGGTATTATCCAATATGAATTAAGAAATTACGACAAAGCGATTACTTTTTTTGACAAAACACTTAAAATTTACAATAATTTCTCTGATGCCAAATACTACAAGGGATTATGTTTGTTGCAAAAAAGTGACAAAACCAATGCGGAAATATTAATGAGAGAAGCAAAAGTAAATTTTGAACAAGGATATACAATTAACGAGGATGATGCACCTTATGAAATGTACCCATACAAAGTTAATTGGTATATGGCAAAATGGACAATACCAAATTACAAAGAATAAAAACTTCTGATAATAAATAGGACTTTGAGCAGTGCACAGACAATGTCCCGAGCATCGGTAGCCCACCGCCATGCGGAGAATTGAACTAAAATCGATAAGATCAATGCATCGCATCCAAACAGAGTCAGAAGGTGTTATGCATTTATTGACGGTTTTTTGATGTTTTTTGCCGGAAATTTGAACAGAGGTTCTTTTTGAAGAATTATACAAATAAGAAAAAAAAGTGTTAGTTATTAAAATGCTGTTATGTAATTTTACAGCAAATACCGGAAGGGTTGTGGCGTGGGTAATTGCAGATTTTTGAACCTCAAACAGCAGCTTTATCCTGAAAGGTATACATGCTTCATACTCCCTTAGACAGTCCTTTTGGGGTCATGAACGATTTTTAGGGGTTGCTTGCGTATTTTACTAAGAGGAAACCAGGAGGCTAAAGGCCCGGAAAAAAGAAATAAAGGGCTATGATGTATGCTGACAAGGTGTCTGTATGGCTCTTTTGGTGTTTTGAGGATTTGGTTTTTAATAAAATTGACATGAAGATTTGGTTTAATAAAAGGAATCTGAAGAAGTTGCAAAGGGTAACTTATACATATACCAAGCGAAATGGAATGCTATGCGCAATAGAGTGTTGTTTAGCGGGGAGCTGTGCACCATGCAAGAAATGGAAAACAAAAAACTAATAATTATGAGGAAACAATATTTTATTCTAATTCTTATTTTAGGCATTGGACTTAGAACAATTGCGCAGGGATGTCTTCCAGAAGGAATTAAATTCACAACACAAGAGCAAATCGACAACTTCCAAACAGATTATCCTAATTGTTCGATTATTGAAGGGTATATTGAACTTAATGGAACAAATATCTCAAGTCTGATGGGATTAAATTTAATTACGAAAGTTATGGGTTCTTTTATAATAAATGGTACAAGCATTGCAAATCTTGGAGGACTTGAGAACCTTTTAAAAATTGGAGATGGCCTAATCATAATAAGCAATGATATGTTAACAAATATATCTGGACTTAATAATCTCGATTCAATTTGTGGAAACCTTACTATTGGATGGAATGATTTACTACCAACTCTTTCAGGCATTGATAGTTTAAACTCTGGATCATTTCAAAATTTATATATCCGTGCGAATCACTCATTAACAGAATGCGATGTTCAAAGCATTTGCGTTTATCTTACTTCACCAAATGGAACTGTTTTGATCTTCGATAATGCTTCTGGTTGTAATAGTAGAGACGAAATTCAAAGTTTATGCCAAACTGACATCCAGGACAATTCTAAACCAAAATTCACAGTATATCCGAATCCAGCAAATGAGTTTATTAATATATGTATTGAAAATAATGAACATATTGAGCGAATAAGTATTTACAATCAATTTGGACAAGTAGTTTTACAAATAAATCAAGACATAAATCATATCAATACTTCAAATTTACAACCTGGAATATACTTTATTGAACTTGAATTAACAGAAAAAATATATACTGATTTGTTGTTAGTAAAATAAAGCACGGTGCACAATAAAAAAAATAAAGCATGCCGCGGTTTTGTATTACTAAGAAAATGAATTGTTTATAAGAAATTATCAAACACAAAGAACCTTATCGAATATTGCGCCGCACGCACCATATTCAAACCGAAGGGCATCATAAAAAATGAAATAAATGAAACTGATTATTCTATTAACCTTATTGATTTTATCAACTTCTTGCAACTCACAAGAAAAGAAAGTGAACATTCATAAAAAAAGTGATTCAGATAAAGTAGAAATTGAATCTCAAATTGGAGAATATGTTACGAGTATATTTGAAGATTCCAAAGGAAATTTATGGTTTGGAACGCTTGAAAAAGGAATTGCACGATTTTATAGTGAGAAATTAAACTATTTTACAACAAAGGATGGATTACCCTCAGATAGAGTCACAAGTGTGATTGAAGATTCTAATGGTATTTATTGGTTTAGTACTGGAGAAGGTTTAGCCAAATATGACGGGAAGAATTTCACAAATTTTTTAGTAGGAAACGACCCTAACAGCAATATGATTACCAAATTACTTATTGATCGCAAGAACGTTTTTTGGGTTGGCACCTGGAATGGTGTCTATAAATTTGACGGACAAGCGTTTCATCGCTTTTCAGTTCCGTACCCAGAAGTAGATACCAAAATTAACGAAGACACCAAATATTGGGTAACTTTAAGTGAAGATCCCGAGGGCAATATTTGGTTTCGAAGACCCGGTTATGGTGTCTGTAAATATAATGGGAATTCATTTACTCATCTTCTAAAAAAAGATGGACTTCACTCTAATTATGTCACCGATATTGAATTTGACAAAGATGGAAGTGTTTGGATTGGAACGAGAGTCGCTGAAAGAGATGATCCTGACCCCAAAAAGCGATTTGGAAAGGGTGGAGTCAATAAAATGATAGGGAATGAGATTATTTCATTTCCAGAAATAAAAGGATTTAATGATGGTGATGTGTACGAAATCTATAGAGATAAATCTGAAAACATATGGATATGCACAGTGAAAAATGGAGTATATAAATATGATAGTGAAGCATTTAAACACTTCGATGTTCCAATTTCAATTATGGGAATGCTGGAAGACCGAAAAGGAAATTTATGGTTAGGCGGAGCTGGTGGATTATATAGAATTAATCAGAATGGCGAAGTTATAAACGTAACGACAAAAGGCCCTTGGAAATAATGAAAATGAATGATCAACACATTGGCTATAAGTAAATTGGACGAAAGTGATAAAAAGACGAATAATGAAGGTATCATCGCATTGCACACATCTGAATTTATGAACACAGCAAGACACATTTACGAAAAAATGGGATTTAAAGCGGTAAAAGAATTAGCCCCACACTATGTAAAGAAATAATGGCTTTATCTTTTGAACATAAAAAACTATAAGAATGATAACGTATCAAATTGAAAAAAACATTTCAGTAGACGAGTTTAGAGAAGTATTAGTTAATTCAACATTAGGAGAAAGACGACCTGTTAATAATCATGAAACGCTCTCAAAAATGGTAGAGCACGGAAACTTAATTGTAACGGCAAGAGACAATGGCAAACTCATTGGAATAGCTCGTTCGTTGACTGACTTTGATTATTGTACATATTTATCGGATTTAGCAGTTGATGAGAAATATCAAAAAATGGGTATTGGTAAAGAACTTATCAAACAAACAAAATTGATAACGCCTAATGCCAAACTAATTTTGCTATCAGCACCAAAAGCAGTCAATTACTACCCAAAAATTGGAATGACTCGTCACGAACAATGTTTTGTATTAGATAATGTCAATAATTTAAAATAATGCGGAGATGATAAATTATAATGGCAAAACATTTCGACCAATTAGCACTACTGAAAATGGTGAAACATCCAATGAAACTATTTTTTTCTACCAACAAGTTGGAAAAATTTTGACTTCTGAGTATGCATGTGGAAAAATTAAAAAAGGGCATTTAATCGGCTTAGTGGACGAAATTAGTGGACGAAAGAGGAAATATTGAGATGCGATATCATCAGATTAATGACAATAATAAAATTATGACAGGAATGTGTAAATCAATACCTGAAATCCTTGAAAACGGTAAAATTAGACTTCACGAAAGTTGGGAATGGACCTCGGTCGACAAATCAAAAGGTAGTTCAATAATTGAAGAACAATGAGAATGTCAGCCACTAATAAATAGGACTCTGAGCGGCGCGCAGCGCCCAGCGATGCGTTCCCGAAGCTTCGGGATTAAACTGCATTTCGACAAGATCAATGCATCGCATCCACCCAGAGCAAGAAGGTATTATGCACTTATTGACATTTTTTGGTGTTTTGCCGCAAATTTGAACAGAGGTTCTTTGAAGAATAGCAGGTTTTTATTCTTTTTATCGTCTTCTACAAGAATGGTTTAGAGCATATTCCATTGATTCGCCCCCCATTCCAGAATGCTTCCCCTACCCTCTCACCAGCAGTTTAGTCCAACCTATACACCCTTGTTGGATTGATTCTCGGCCCTGCGTTTGGCTGCCACAGCCATCTGTCCCAAAGCGATGCCACCGTCGTTGGTGGGCACTTTCTCGTGGGCATACACTTCGAAGCCCTGCTCCTGAAACATATGCAAGGCATTTTCTAGCAAATAGCGGTTTTGGAAACTACCACCTGAAAGGACGATGGTGTTAATTCCTGTCTCGGCTTTTAGCTTTCTGCTTACGGTAAGCATCACAGCAAGCATGGTATTGTGAAATTTGACTGCAATCACATCCACTGCAATCCCTGTTCGCATGTCTTTGAGGATGAGATAGAAAAGCTTCATGAACGTGATTCTTTTATCTTCGATATCGAAAAGGTATTTCGATTTACAGTCGTTCGCTATGGCAGCTTCGAGCCTCATGGGAGCTTCGGCATGAAAGCTGCTATGGGTGCAGATACCCGTGAGGGCTGCCACAGCATCAAAAAGTCGTCCTGCCCCCGAACTCAGCGGACAATTGAGTCCTTTGTCGATGGCCTGCAACAACAGATGGATCTTTTCTTTGGGAATGGTTTCCAAAAAAGCCAAATCCTGCTCGAACACATTCCGGCCCAGGTACTTATAAAGATAAGAAACTGCTGTCCGCCAGGGTTCTTCCGTCACCCTGTCGCCTCCCGGCAAGGGCACAGGATCGAAATAGTATTTCCTTTCATAAGCAGAAAGGTCGCACACAAAAAACTCTCCTCCCCAGATGGTACCATCATCGCCTAAGCCAGTGCCGTCGAAGGCAATACCGATTACCTTTTCGTCGAGCCCATGTTCGGCCATGCATGATGCGATGTGGGCATGGTGATGCTGAATATTTGCAAGAGGGATATTCATCTTTTCGGCAAAGGCCGTTGACATATAATCAGGATGTACATCGCAGGCTGCAAGCGAAGGTGTGAAGCGAAACAAAGATGAAAAACGTGCTGTTGACTCCTGATAGAACTCAAAAGTGGGTGCATTTTTCAAATCGCCTATATGTTGACTAAGGATGGCTGCAGTGCCTTTGCCAATGGCAAAAGTGTTGACTAATTCAGCGCCGGCAGCGAAAATCCCCTCCGTTTTGATATGCAAATCAATCGAAGACGGGACATAAGCGCGTGAACGCCGTAACATCCTCTCCTTTTCGGCTACAACCATTACAACGGAATCGTCGGCACGGTTGTGAATAGCACGGTTATAACTTACAAAATGATCAGCAATTGACCCTAAATCCCTTTCAGCCAATGCATTGTCGATCACCACAGGCTCATCTGAAAAATTGCCGCTGGTAAGGACTATGGCCGGACTTTTCAGATTTTCAAACAATTGATAATGAAAAGGCATATACGGCAACACGATACCTGTGGTATTCATGCCATTGCTAACTGCCTGTGCCAGTGAATGTTTGTTTCTTAATAAAACTATCGGTCGCCGCCACGAAGTCAATGCGGTTCGCTCTGCCTCGCTCATATAAAAATACTGCTCAGCAGCTTCTGCTGAAAGCATCATTACTGCCATGGGTTTTCCTTCCCTGTTTTTTCGCTGCCTTAAGGTGGTTACTGCAGCGTTGTTTGTGGCATCGCACAGCAGGTGAAAACCACCCAAACCTTTCAAAGCAACAATCATTCCATCATCCAGCCAGTCACTTACAAGCTTTGCTATGTCCTTTTCAGCCACAGGGTGCCCATGAATCTGATAAGTTGGTCCACAGTGGTTGCAGGCGACAGGTTGCGCATGAAAACGTCTGTCGGTCACCGCTTCATATTCCGATCGGCAGGTATCGCACATCTCGAAAACATCCATCGTGGTTTGGTGGCGGTCGTAAGGCAGCGCCCGGATAATTGTGAAACGCGGTCCGCAATTTGTGCAGTTGATGAACGGATATGCGATGCGGTGAGGCTGCGCTTTCATGTCAAGGAGGCAATCTTCACACACAGCTATATCCGGACTTACCTCTGTCACGTCATCAGAGTGGTTATGGCTTTGAAGAATATTGAATGATTCAAAGTTCTGAAAAGCAATGCGTTCTTCCTGAATTTCGGCAATATATGCGGCTGCAGGAAGTTCGTTTACCAAAGCTGATTTGAATTGAGCGACAGCATCGGCATTTCCTTCAGCAACGATGCTGACGCCAAGATTGTCGTTGTTCACCCAGCCTTTTATGCCTGCCGCTAATGCAATGCGGTAAACAAAAGGCCGGAAACCAACACCTTGCACAAGACCTTTGACCCTGAGATTCACAGCTACACTACTCATATTCGATGCATGTCTTTGATAAAAAGATAGGCGTCCCTGTGGCCGCTAACATCCGTAAATCGCTTGTATTCAACCAGTCTAAGCTGGTGAAAATAATCCACGAACTCGTTGGGATGCAGTGCTTTTTCTATGGGAAAGGCGTTGATTGTTACCTGAACCTCGTTGAAACTAGTCCAAAGGAAGGTCCCTCCAGTTTTCAGCAATTCCGGAATAATTTGTAGCAAGGCTTTCCCGGGTTTGAAATTGATGCATATAATTGTATCGAAGGGTGCTGAAGACATCAATACCTCAGGTTCATCGAGGTCGAGCAGCAATGTTTTGATATGAAGATTTTTCGTTTGTGCGGCAGCTTCGAGATGCTGCAACCCCACCTCAGCAATGTCAACGGCAAGTGTTTCGAAGCCTTGCGAAGCCAGCAGGAAGGCGTTACGTCCGCGACCACAGGCAAGGTCGAGTGCCTTTCCGGGAGTAAGTTTTTCCAATTGCTGCTTTAGGTAGGCATCAGGTTCATGAAAACCATATTTGGCCCCATGACGTTCGTTCCATTTTATGCTGTCGGTGATCATGCCGCGAAGATAGGGAATAAGCAAATTCGAAAATTTGAAGATTTGAGGATTCATAGATTCAAGGATTTGAATATTAAACTTTGAACATTGAACCCTTAAAGAATCAACCGCTTAAAAAAAGTTGATTTGTTTTTTGTTTATTTGTTGATGCTGACGCGTTCATAATGAAAGCTTTATCTGTTGACTTTGGGTGTAGCTAATTTGATTGATCCTAGGCTTGCGTCCGCCCTCAACAAATCAACAAATCAACAGATCAACGAATCAACTACCTAATTCATTAATTTCGCTGAAAAATATATCAAATGAAGTATTTCAGAAGTTTAATTACAGGCATTTTGCTGGTTACGTTTATTTTTCAGGCTGAAGTATATGGCCAAACTATGCAACCTGATAGCACTGCTGTTCAACAACTGCTTCAGGCACAGCTTGATGAAGATATTCCCGGAATCTTGATGGGGATCGAACATTATGGCTCTCCGGGCACACAATGGTCGGCAGGTTACAATGATGTTCAGACAAAAACCTTGCTGAATTCTGATCAAACCTTCCGTATTGCCAGTGTTACCAAGACATTTGTGGCAGTAGCCATCCTCCGGCTTTGGGAAGATGGCAAACTCAGGCTGGATGACCCCATCACGAACTACCTTTGCGATGATCACCAAAACCTGCTCCGAAAAGGTGGTTATGATCCTGAAAGTATCACCATCAGGCATTTGCTCCAGCATAACTCAGGCATGGCCGACCATTCCCATACCGCTGCTTATGATGTTGCTATACTGAGGTCAGGCTATAAATGGACACGACAAAGGCAGATCGAAGCGCTTGTTGAATATAGTAAGCCATTGGGTAAACCTGGCGAGCGTTTCAGTTATTCCGACACAGGATATGTGCTGCTGGGCGAGATTCTTGAAAAAATAACCGGATTATCAATGGGTGATGCGATCGCACAACTGATTGATTTCGAAAAATTTGCTTTAAAAACAACTGCAATGGAAGCTCCTGACGGTGATTTCAGTGGCAAGCGCATCCATCAGTACCATCAGGGTGAAGACACCTATCTTTTTCATCCTTCGCTAGACTATTACGGTGGTGGAGGACTGCTTTCTACAACCGCTGACCTCAGCCATTTCATGTTGGCACTTTTCAACAACGAAATTTTCAAAAGCCGCAGCACACTTGAACAGATGATTGAGCCGGTTTCATATGCCGAAACACCCTCAATGGATTACCGCATGGGCATCTGGAAAACGCAGATTGGCGGTTTGGATGCTTACACCCATACAGGATTCTGGGGGACACAAACAGCTTACTTTCCTGATCTGAATCTTTCAATATCAGTGAACTACAGCAGCCGGTGGAAAGTGAAAGGCAATGCGCCCCTAATTGAAGAGACGGTTAAACAATATAATACCAGGTAGGATTGAGATGAGATTTTGGCTGCTTTTCAATTATATGACTGAAAATCAGTTGTACAGGATACAGCAACTAGATAGCTTGAAAACGATCCGAAGATCCATTCAAACACTGTTTTAGGACAATCATAAATCAAAATACACAGTTGACTTCATTTATTAGGCTGATCTGCTGAGCGTTCAAAGTTTAACGTTCAAAGGGTGTAGGCATTAAACATTGAACTGGATTTTAACGCGCCAGCATCAACAAATCAACTGCCGAATACTTTCGGTGCAACAAATCAACTTTTTTGCGGAGAGGAAATTGGTTATTGCTTAACCAAAATCTTTTCAGATGCTGCTTTACCTCCGGATAGCAGATTCACCATATATGGTCCGGGAGCAAGAGATGAGAGGTTGAGTTCAATCTTATTTCCAGCTGTAAAGTCCTGAACAATAATATGTTTTCCGTCGGTGGAGATGATTTGAACAGTAACTTTTTCTGTAGTTACGTAATCTATGGTTAAAGTTTCAACAACAGGATTGGGATACAGATTGAAAGTTAATGCAGGTTCTTGTATCACTCCTGTAAGGATATAATTGTTTTTTACAAATACGGTATTGTCGCAAACTATTTCAGATACATTTCCCGGAACAAAGCCCGCAACATAGGTATTGTCATACGTATTGAAAGCAATCATTTTAGCCATATTCGCAGTGTCGATCCCGACAAGCAAAAAAGTTCCTGTATTTTGATCAAAAGAAGAAGAGCCTCCTACGAAATAAGGAAACTCAACCAATTCACCCCTGTTAATAATATCTCCGGTTGTTTTATCAACTTCAACAACATAACTGCCAATATATGTGTATGTTGTGTCAAAAGTTGCATTACGGGCATAAATTTTTTCATTTACATTGTCGAAGTTGACACTCGTGATGTTGTTGTAAGGCTCAGTGGTATTAAGAATCGTTTTCGTGAATGAGAACTGATTTTCTCTCACAGGTATTGCATACAAACATAAGGCAGGATCATTCGTAAAACCCACATAATACAAAATGCCATTATTTGCATCAAAACCGATGGCATCCACAATAATTCCATTCACGCCCGGCTCATAAATAATACCTAAAAGGCTGTCCTGATTGGTGTTGATATCGTATGCATAGACGCTGATATTATCGTCAGTCTCAAGTTTGAGGTTGTACATTTTTCCGGTACTCATATCAAACTCAGAAATATTGGTATACAATGAAGCAGCTCCAAGATTCTCTTCGTTTGTAACCGTATTAAACGAATACAATCCAGTATTATCTCCGGAAATCCCGGTAATATAATAGTTGCTGTTGTAAGAGTCGAAGGCTGATGTGGCAAAATAATAGCCCTCAAGCATGGTAGTGAAAGTGGTTACCGACTGAGGGTCAAGCGCTTGCCATTTAACGATATCAAGATTACCATTAGGATAATTGTTGCCCATACCTACCAGGTTAATCTGTGCTTTTAGGCCCATGCCGAAGAGCATGATAATAAAGGTGTAAAGTAGAGTTCTTTTCATGATTTCAGAGTTTTAGTTTTAGTACGTTAGCTTATAACAAAGATATAATTCTTTTTGTTCGGGAAATATATTCAACAACCTATATAAATTAATAAAACTACATTATCGTAAATTTCAGTTGTATAAACCTACTGACATAAAATGAGAATACCTCATTTATTCATAACTTAAAGCGTTCATTTCTATTATTTTAACCCCCTCTTTTTTCATTTTTTCTATGGCTTTTTCTTTACTTTTTTCTGATTTCCCAAGTATAGCCTCCTTAATCACAAACATTTCATAGCCCAGTTTCTTACCACCAATGAATGATTTGTAAACACATTGTTCAGCCAACAAACCTACAATGATAATTTCTTTAGCATTATTTTTTTTAAGAAAGTCGTTGATTTCAAATAAATTAAAGGTATTGGGATCATCCTTTGAAAAGATATTATCATTAATGATATGCAGCCTTTTATCGAATCGCATTGAAGATGTATCATGAGTAACATACACAAAAGGAGAGGAAAATGATAGATTCAATAACTTATGAATGCTTTTAATGTATAACACATTAGGTGATCTCATTTTGTTGATTACAAAATTTATGGAATCAATAAAATTTTGCACATCCATTTCTGACATCTTTCTGTTTGTATAATACTCCTGAACATCAAGAACAATCAAAAACTTTTCTTCACGAATGGTTTGTCCAAACGAAAAAGAGGAAAGCACACCTAAAAACCAAAGTATTATTAAATAGGATATTCTACTCATGACCGTTTCAAAATGTTAGCTTACTGTTATTACAAATATGAAAACGCGAAACGCAACACGCAATTCAGTTGAAAAATGTTGGTCCAATTGCATACTATCACCCTGATTTTCAATAGAAAAATAATACAATATTTAAAAATTGCATTTCCATTTGACAACCATGAAAATTCGTTTTCATGCAGTAAAGGTATAGATTATGTATACGTTATGCATATCATTTATAATCTATTTCTTCGTAAAAGAAGAGTCCCTTAAGTAGTGCAGGGTGACTTGCTTTTACTAAATCATAGTTTAAGGAATTAATGATGATCCTCTTTCGTATTTACCCACTTTCGCTAGTGCTTAATTATCTTCCTTATTTCTGATAAACTATCCTCGCGCGTGATTTTCAGGAAATAAACCCCTCTTTGCAAATCAGTCATATCTACTCTCATTGAACCAACCAGATCATAATTGTTTATGATTTTGCCTGCTAAGTCGGACAATACCAAGGTGTATTTTTTATTCGATGTGCTTTCAATTTCAATCCAGTCTGACGCAGGGTTAGGATAAGTCTGCTCTTCATATTGTTGACTTGTCATTTCCTAACTTTGTAAACCATATTTCTATAAGGTATAAAGCATAGCCACTGTTTCATATAACGAAATCCTGTTAAACTATTATCGAAACTTAATCAAGTAGTGTTGCCTTTCTGAAATACGTAATACAATATAAATAGCTCAGGTTTTTCATCTAATCCTTCATCATCCTGGAAAAAAAATTCTTTCCTCTTGTCTCGACTATTACACAATAAATACCTTTTTTTAAGCGACTTACGTCCATTTCATGTTTTTGTGAATGCACATTTTCACTCATTACCAGCTTGCCATGGTTATCAAACATTTTCAAAACTCCCTTATCCGTGCTTATTGGCAAGATGATTGTTAAATAGCTATTTGATGGATTCGGTGAAATCAACATTTGGTTTTCAACACTTAGCTCCTCGCCTAAACCAACACCTCCATTTACTGTTTTCAAGATAGTTCCAGATTCACCTGCAATATAACCAGTTTCACTGGTGGGGAAATGAATGGAAAACAAATCATTTGATGTGCCTGTGACCTGCCTATCCCATTGTTCGCCTGAGTTTGATGTTTGGAAAACAATTCCATCTGATCCCACTGCATATGCAATTGACGTATTAGCATAAGTGACACTGTTAAGCCAGCCTGAGTTAATCTTTAACCAGGTATGCCAATTGGAACCTCCATCCTGAGTGTAATAAACCACAGAGTATGAATACCCTTGCGCCCAGCTTCCCCCAACAACGATGCCGTTGGCCGGACCATTAAAACAAACATCATTAAGTGCTCCATAAGAACTGTTCCACAAAACTGTATCCCAGTTTTGAGCACCATCGTTTGTTTTGAAAACGCTCAAACCTTCTCCAACCAGATAAACAGTATTTGTATCAACTGTAGATAATCGCCCATTTCCAGGTGCAGCAAATAAAGACCAGTTTATGCCTGCATTGGTTGTTTTTGCTATTACTGCATTTATTCCTGAGACATAACCCGTATTATTATCGGCGAACCGAATAGATCTCAAATTGCTAGTAGTTCCTGAATTTTGCGATTCCCAGGTAGTGCCGCCGTCAGAAGTTTTCAGGATAACCCCGTTATCTCCGGCAATATAACCTGTATCGGTATCGACAAAAAATACCGAGTTTAACGAACTGGTCGTTCCTGCATCCAACATTGTCCAGATGGCTCCTCCATCAATCGTTTTTAGAATCGTGCCATGATCACCTGTAATAATACCATTCTGATCATCCGTAAAGAATACCGATTTCAATGTGTTTAGAGTACCGGAATTCTGCACTATCCATTGAGATTTGCTTTCAGTAGCCAATATAAAAATCAGTAGGAAAAGTGTTAAAATTTTCAAGCAATTAAAACTTGTTTTCGATGGCTCAATGTGCATGATCATGAATTTTTAAAGTACAATTCGGTCAATTATTCAGAACTCCTGAAAGTTGAAAAGTATGAAATACTGAAGTTCAGTAGGGAGCGGATGCCCAGCAGCCGCAATAGTTTCACACGAGGTTTTAATTTCTAACCTGGGGTTAGAATCCCTACCAATTGCAACGTATTCATTCCTTTCAGATATTAACAAAAGTAACAATT
The DNA here is from genome assembly GCA_964463695.1 of uncultured Lentimicrobiaceae bacterium. GTDB lineage: Bacteria > Bacteroidota > Bacteroidia > Bacteroidales > F082 > JALNZU01. The sequence continues at coordinate 14,951 of CAYXCZ010000007.1, forward strand.
TATACTGCTCACTAACATAATGAATGGAAAATGCTAGATATTAATTTTTTTTTACAAGGAGGATTTGTGAGATAGTGATATGAAGGGTATAATACTTATGCTTACGAAACAGGTTAGTAACTTTTAAATAACTAATCTTTTAAATGGGGATAACATGATCAAAGTCACAAATAGAATTGATTACAGACTTATTACTGCTTTTTAATGAGTTTCATCGTATAGACTTTTACCGCATCGGTTTTGTTTAAATATTCATCAATGCTTTGAGTAACATAATGATCAGGTAAAATACCGGTTTCATCAGGTAATGATAAAGCAAGCGACTCATGTGTATTGTTTGCCACGTAATACATCAACTTTGTGTTTGACAACCGGCGGGTTGTCATTCCGGCAGAACAGAATTGATTTGAGCCAAGTTCTTCTCCTACAATAGTTCCAACGTTTAAATATTTGACGATCGACATAAAATGACCTGTTGTCGAATTGCCGATTCCATCCATCATAAAATAGCTTTTCCCTTTAAACCGGTTTTCGAAAGGATAAACAACTTCTTCGCCTTCAATTTTTTCTTTTTTCCCTGCAAACTGCGCATTCGAATAATAGGTGAAAGGCTCGTCAACCAAATATTGAAGCAAATGAATACTAGCCGATTGCGAACCTCCCCTGTTAAGTCTCACATCAACAACAAGGTTTTTCACTTCCTTTTTATTGATCTCATTAAAACTGCTGTCGATGAAACTTTTGAAGACCTCGAAATCGTTCCATCTGTAGTAATTGAATGAAGCTACGGTGAGTAAAGCAGTTTCATTATTGTCCAGATATTCCAACGACAAATTCTTTCCGGGAATATCGAGCGACATATCAAAAAAAGGCTCTTCAATTGTTACAGCTTTATGTAGCAAAACGGGATGCTCTACTCCTTTAATGCCTACTTGGTAGCTTTCCGGAAAACCAAGCGCATAGGGAATCATGGCAGCGTTCCATGTGTTAAAGAAATGGTTTTTAGTGGTTTGAATATAACCCTGCGAAGGGATATGATTGTAACCGTTAAGAATAATGTCAGACACAGCTATCCCATTAATACTTACAATCTCATCTTTTATCTTCACCTTATCGTCATTATTAAAGGGATTAACCACGAAGAACTTGTCGTTGACCCATCGGGTTTGCAGAGGGAATCGTGTTGAAAGTGGCAACATAGCAGCTTCATAATCAAAGCTTCCCATATTGGTGTGTGAACAATGTATGTTGGCAATTATTTCGCTGCAATGCCAGGCGAACTCTCCGTAAGTAGTGCTTTCGGTAATCAAGGCTTTCTTTGTTTCAATGGATTGCCAAAAAGCCTCCTGTGAAATGAATTTGAGCGCATTCGGATGCACTTTTAATAATGTGTTTCCCAACTGATCCAGGTCGGCCCTGTATTCCTTCACTGAATACCTTCTAAAAAACTTTTCAGCTGGTTTTTCTGATACTTTATCAGGAAATTTCATGCGATCAATCTGGTCTTCTGCATTAAAATTCCCAGGATCAAGAGCCAGTGACTTTTCGTAGTTGATCAACGAACGGTCTTTGTCATTATTTTGCAGGTATGCCTCACCCAAACTGTCGTAGGCATTGGATGAGTTTGGAAATTCTGCTACAATCAATTTAAATACCTCGATGGCTTCCAGCACTTTATTCTCCCAAAGATAGGAGTAGCCATACATTGTAAGTTCATCTTCGTTCCCAAAAGTATAAACATCAGCGCTGTCTTTTTTCAAACTATAATAAAGGCCGATCTGCTTTTCAATTGGCAGACGAGGGTTTTGTTTAAGCTTTTGTACAATGGAAATTCTTTTTACATTTTCAGCAGGTATTTTCGACTCATCCACCTTGGAAAGCGGCTGATTACTGATGCCGCAACCGCTAAGGCAACTGCAACTTAAAACGATCAAACAAAATATTTTTATGCCAATCCTGACCATATCATTTTTTTGGTCAAAGATAGACGGATGACATTTGGTGGCATGTTAACAAAATCAAAATTTAGCGGAAACATTTTATGCTTTATGCTTATCCATTCGATTTGCTGAAAAGTTATCGGATGTTCGGGCTGGTTTCACCCATCAGCTTTCTTGTACTTAATGTAAAAAGCTTTGTGCAGAATGGTATTTCCGCACTTATCTGAATTGCTTAGGTTTCTGGTTTTGGTCGGCAAGCTCAGTTATTTCAGTAATTCGTTTTTGTCTGGTCTCGGGTCGTTTGGCAAGGACAAGCCACTGCAAAATGTTCCGCTTGTCTGACCTGCTTAGACCAGAGAAATAGTTCTTAGCGTTTGGTTTTTTCTGAAACTCATCATCCAGGTCTTGGGGAATGAGGAGTGCTTCGGCTTCGTCCAAAATTGTCCATGACCCATTTTGCTTCGCCTTTTCTATTGTTTCAAAGCCAGCATTAGTCATCAGACCTTCGTTAATTAGTCGTTCAACTTTCTCCTTGTTGATTCTCGACCAAACACTTTTGGTTTTTCGCTTGCTGAAAAATTGCATGAGTTTTTCTTCGTCCAAAGATTTAGCTTTGCTGTCGATCCAGCCAAAGCAAAGAGCTTCTTCAACTGCATCACTGTATTGCACAGTCGGCTTGTTGGATTTCTTTTTGTAATAAATGAGCCAGACCGATTGTTTCGTATCATGGTTTTCATGAAGCCAATCGCGCCATTCCTGACGGTTTTTAGGATAAACTCTTTCAATCTCCTTTTCCATTTTTTTGCTTTTTGCTTTTTCGATCCTGCAAAATTCACTGATAAGACTGCAATCCAAGGCGTTGGCAAAAATCGTATAAAAACCGATCCGAAGCTCTTGTTATGGCAAATCAAGTCAACAAGCTGGGGGACTTTTACTTGTCCAGATAATTGCTTTGTGAAATTACAAAAATGTAATCATGTGATTCTACCGGGTTGGCCTTAAACTGAGTGGGCAAATCAAATTCCCGAATTAAATAAAGCCAGTTGGAATTCTCGTCAAACATGTTTTCAGCATATCCTGTCACTGTATCCGCAGAAAACATTAGTTCTATTTCATTCCCATTGGTAGTGTTGATCTTAATTCCCACAAAAACTTTCTCAACCAGACTATTTGGCTGAACTTTCAAATCATGTGCGATATACAATTCTTCCTCAATGCCAGGTGCAATCTCAAAAATTGTATTTCGATAACCACCACCAAAATCCGAAAAATCATACAAATCGCCATTCAGATATTCAGCTTTTGGCAACAATGTTAACCTCAATGTTGATTCCGTTTCATTTTTTAACAAAATTCTTTCCTGAAAATGTGTTTTCTCCTTACACGAATAAAAAAGCCCCATCAACAAAAAAACACCAATCAGCTGTCTCATAATTTCATATTTACAATTTATAGAATTTTGTCTTGTTAAACCATCTTCAATCTAAACTTCTGCAGATTATTAAAGTTTTCATCCATCGAAAACTTCGCTCAACCTTTCTGAAAAAATTATCAAAATCCATCAATTATCTGAATTACTGATTGTTACGCAAAACAGTTCTTATTAAGGGAAATACAGGAGGCTCATTTCAAATGAATTCTATAATCATACGCTCACACCAAAAATATATCCAACCAAAGCCGATAAGCCCATTGCAATAGAACCCCATACTGTAATTCGAAATATTGCTTTTTTTACACTTGACCCGCCCGTTTTTGCTGAGGCCGCTCCTAAAACGATAAGAAAAATGATAGTGAAGGCATATAGCCAATATTCCATTCCCTTCAGAGGTGTAAAGAGTATAACCAAAAGTGGCAATACACCACCCACAGTGAATGAGGCTCCTGATGCTATCGCGGCTTGTATTGGGTGCGCCTGACTAAGCTCAGTGATACCTAACTCTTCCCTGATGTGAGCCCCCAAAGCATCCTTCTCGGTCAGCTCCATGGCAACTTGCTGTGCTGTTTCTTTTTTTAGCCCCCTTTTTTCAAAGATTTGGGCTAAAATATTCAACTCAGTTTCGGGCATCTCTTTGAGTTCCTGTTTCTCCCGTTCGATGTCAGCCTTTTCTGTGTCAGTTTGCGAACTCACAGAAACATATTCACCGGCAGCCATTGATAATGCACCTGCAACAAGTCCTGCTACAGTAGCTAAAACTATTGGTTCACGTGTTGAACTCGCAGCAGCAACACCTATCGCAAGACTGGAGACAGAAATTATTCCGTCGTTTGCCCCCAAAACAGCAGCTCGCAACCAATTGCTCCGGTTAATGAAATGGTTATCAAGGTAATTGTCTATTGTAACATTTTTCATTTTTCTTCTGTGTGTTCGATAACTTTTGCCGTAGCATATTAAAATCCAACCATTGATACATATTCTAATGAATACATTGGTTGATGCCTTGGGCTTAAGTTAAAATTACCTATCAAAAGTAACCAATTGTTTAGGAATCAAGTCATTTAATTATCTCAAATTCTTTGACTAGTGAGTAAGTATAAACTTTGTTTATGATGCTATCAAAATAAAGCCCAACAAACTTGTCCCTTAAGTTTTATGCTAAAAGTCAAAATTCAGAATATAAATAACTGGATATAAATGCTTTGAACTACGTCACGATTGAAATCGTTACATAATTCCTGAACTGAATGATCTGTTTTAAAAAAAGAAAAAAGTGATTTCAATCTTTACTACACATAAAAACTGTCTTTTGCGAAATGAATCTCTACCCTGACGAAAGGAAAAGCGTAATTTTGCATAAAAATCCTATGAAAACATTCGAACTCAGCGGCCACGATTACATTCCACTCAACCAGTTTTTAAAACTCCTGAACCTGGCCGAAAGCGGTGGTGACGCCAATCAGGTCATTGTTTCGGGACAGGTAATGGTGAATGGCAAAACCGAATTTCAAAAGCGAAAAAAGCTTTTTGCCGGGGACAAGGTAATTTTCCGGGGACAGGAAATCAGCATTGTTGCTGAGGAGTGAAACATAAATCTCACAAAGTTTTTACTCATTCTCAAAACAAATTTCTACAGGACGCTTCTCCTCAAACAGGCTAATAAAGTGATTGTAGAAGTTTGTTAGCAAGGCTTAAGCACTATATGGTTCACAAACTATTGAGGAATTTGTATCCCATCAATGTGAGACCGCAATGTAACAATAGCTTAAAAATCAAACAATTCGCCTAAAAGGCCTTTTTTCTTTTTATAATGATATTCCCGATCCGAAGGGTAGTCACGTTTTTCGGTGTAACGATCTGTTTGATTGACTCTTGCAGCAGGAGCAGAACGCTCAATAATTTTATCAAGTTCACCGCGGTCAAGCCAAACTCCACGACAGTCAGGACAGTAGTCAATTTCGATGCCACTACGGTCGGTCATAACCAGATTTACATTACAATTTGGACATTTCATAATTTACTCCTTTGCTATTTAATTTAACAATTTTTCCAGGGATTCTATCTTCTCATTTGAAATGGAATCAAGTCTCGAAGAGGACTTATTGATTAACGAATCTAATTTCTTTACTTTATCACTTTCCAGGTTAATGAGCGAATCAAGGGCAAGCACCTTATCAACTTCCTTATTTACCAGCGAATCCAGCGACTCGGCTTTTTTCTTCAAGTCGTTGAGATTATTTTCAACTTCCCTTTTTAAATCACCACAAGAAGATAAAGAAATAAAAACAAGAAGCAGCACTACAAAATTTCTAATTGAATTTTTCATCTTTTTCTTTTTATAACAATCACTGCTTATGTTTGTTTTATGTGCTTGAAAAAAATAATTGAATGTAATTTCCTTAGAGTAGCTATTTTTTTAAAATTTAGCGTAATTCAAAATATTGATAACATGATTGATTTGAAATCGATTGGATGAAGAATCAAGCCAGAATTGTAAATGCTTCTTAATCAACAATTTTTCATAACGTAAAAAAACATTTTAAATAATATTCCATTCTTTCTTCACACACTTTAACCTTTGGCCTCCGCCCTTTCTTCTTATTTTTGTAAAAAAATTCATATGTCAAGCTTTCGCACCGAAGCCGAACTTTTATCCTGGTATCAGGAACAAATCGTGAAACAAACAGCAACACTGCATCACCTTAACCATAGAATCAGCCTGTTTTCATGGCTGCGGCTGACGAGTTTTATCCTGCTGCTTGGTTTCATTACACTATTTGCTTTGCGCGAAAATCTTCTTTTCCTTTTTCTGTCGGTTGGTGCTTTTGTTGCCCTTATTTTTTTGATAGTCGTCCACCAACGACTCTACCGCCGGCGCGACTCAAGCACTACGCTTATGAGTATTCTACAAAACGAGCTCGACAGCATTCATGGTATCGGCAATTTCTATTCTGATGGTCAAGCCTTTGCACAACGACTTCCCTTTGCCGACGACCTCGATCTTTTTGGAAAATACTCCCTTTTTCATCACCTCAACCGATGTACAACAAGTTTTGGTCAGGATTTACTGGCAGAAGCCCTTGTAACCGGCGCAAGGGAAAAACAGCGCATACTTTTGCTTCAGGAAGCTGTCGCTGAACTATCAGTTGACATGTCGTTTAATCAGGAGATACAGCGTCTTTTCGTCCAGGCTTATGCGGAGCGTGACCATCAGGAACCCCGAAGTTCCAAAGAGTTCCTGCGGCTTTTTGCCAACAAGGCATACAAAATAGCCTCATGGCTTTTGCCCGCAACCACATTGCTAGCCTTGCTTGTGGTTATTTTTACCGGTGTCTCATCCTTGTTTGTAATTTTCAGCACCTTTTCGCTGCTGGCTGCCTTTGCACAAAACAGAAAAATGATGCTGCTGGCCGAAGAAACTTCAGGAATAGGACATTCCATCAAAGCATACAGCGAAGCACTCAGGCTGCTCAAAACAAGAAACAACCATTCCTCAATTTTACAGCAAATGGAAGGACAGGCCAACGAAGCCATTGAAGCCTTAAAGGAGCTGGGAAAAATAGCAGAATGGTTCGATCGCCGTGCCAATATTTTACTCTATGTTGCTGGAAATACACTATTTGCTTACGACCTGCAGCTGGCGCTGCGCTACGAAAACTGGAAGAGTCGCAATTTCGCTCAGATGGAGGAATGGCTTATGACTACCGGTCGCCTCGAAATGCTGATTAGTCTTGCTGTCTTCCGGCACAATCACCCTGATTTCTGTACACCAGAAATTTCAGATGATGTCAAAATTAAAGCCAACAGTCTGGGCCATCCTTTGATACAACATAAAAAACGCATCAATAACGACATTAACCTTCAGATTGATCCCAGGATTGTACTTGTAACGGGCAGCAATATGTCGGGAAAGAGCACCTGGTTGCGCACACTCGGCCTGAATGTGATCCTGGCCCAGACAGGGGCAGTTGTTTGTGCTAACTCATTCATATGGAAGCCAATGCCTGTACTCAGTTCCTTGCGGCAGACCGATTCGTTGCATGAAAACACCTCGCTTTTTATGAATGAACTATTGCAGTTGAAGTTTATTCTGGATGCGGCTTCTAAACCGTTACCCTGCCTCATATTACTTGATGAGGTGCTGAGAGGCACAAATTCGGATGATAAATACAGCGGATCGGAAGCCCTGATCAGAAGACTTTCTAAAAGTAACAGCATTGTTGTGATGGCTACCCATGACCTTAAACTGAGTAAACTGGAACACGAGTTGAACAACCGTGTTACAAATCATTGTTTTGAAAGTCACATCATTGATGGACAGTTAATCTTCGATTACAAAATACGGTCCGGCGTTGCTGTCAATCGCAATGCGACATGGCTGATGCAGGACATGGGAATCATCGAAATTTAATGATACTTTTCTAATCAGGCACCACGCCAAATGAAAACTCCTACGTTTAAAAGAGTGAGTAATAAATTGAAAAAGAAAAAAAGCGTTGTTTAACCTGCCAAGGATTTAAAAAGTTCAAAGACGAGAAATGCCGGCCATACCAGCGCTTTAAGAAATCCAACAACACCGCCCCAAAAACCTGTTGCAGTAGAAATAAAATACACCGCTGCTCCAATAAGTCCAAGGCCATAAACTGCACTTTGATGTGCGCCTTTGTGTAAATCATCTTTCATAGGGTAAAAAGAATTATTAGGTGAATAATAAACATAAGTTTTATTCTATTGTTATTCAATCATTTAACCACTTTTACTTATTCTCTCCAGCATAACTTTGTTTAAAAGGGAGTAGGTTTTCCCTTTAACAGAAATTAGTCCGTCATTTTTAAACTTCGCCAGTGAGCGTGCCACACTTTCACGCCTTGCATGTACAAAATCACCGAAGTCATTTCCACTCAAAGGCATTTGAAAGTTATCACTTCCATATAATTCATTTGAAAGAAACAGCAACGCATCAGCAACTCTGCCATGAATCTGCTTTTGTGACTGATTGATTGTCCGGTCAAAAAAGGAGAGTTCGTCCTGGCAAAGGTTATTGATGATTTCATTTGCAAATTTTCCATTTAAAAGTATCAATTTTCGAAAGATATCTGTTGCAATAAAACAGATGTGGGAGGTTTCAAGAGCTGTTGCCGTATATTGGTTGACTTTGTTCCCCAAAACCGTTGGAATACCAATATATTGAGGCGGCTTAATGATTTTCAGTATTTGATCCTTTGAGGGCCCGTTCTTGTGAATTTTTATAAGCCCCGACTTTACATAGGAAACGCTGGCATGTGGAGTCCCTTCGCGAAATATGGCCTCATTGCGCTGAAAGACAGAACCGGAACAATTTGTTTGAAGAATCATGAGTTCATCTCCATCAAGCACTTCAACAGCGCATGATTTGAAACGACAGGTTTCACAATTTGTCTTCTCCAATTGCCTCATTTCGATTATTTTGACCAATGCAACAAAGATAAAAATATTCGTGATTTAAATCACTTAAAAAGTGTGATTTAGATCACAATTTGATCGGTTGATAAGCTCTTTTTCGAACGTACATTTGTTACAAATTATAACGTCATGTGCAAATTTGGAATATATTTCTCAAAAATCGGATTAGGATCATTTTTATTAAGCATCCTAACAATGGTTGCCGGTTGGTTGATATTAAATATCAATGTGTGTATTGTAGCCATGTTTTTAATGAGTTTAGCAGCTCTCAGCTTTACCCTTTGTATGGTTTGTAATTGCGCATCTGAAAAACGCAAAAACAAACATGAGCATCTGAACGAAGTTCATACCTGATCAGCTTACCTGGTTGCCGTTGGTTTTCTGAAAATATTTTGCTCAGTAGCAGATTTAAGTTACTCCTGAGTAAAGTTATTATTCTTCATCCGGGAATTTCTCTGGTCGGGCAAAAGCCGGATTCTTCAAAAAGTTGGCATCATGAAGTGTTTGAATAAAAGCCTTCAGGTCGGTTTTTTGTGAAGGCGTCAGCTGTACCCCACCACGTAACACATGGTGCATCAGTGGGTTAATTTCATTTGATTGAACAACATGATGGGAGTAAAAATCAATTACTTCATCTAATGTTGCAAAACGTCCATCGTGCATAAAAGGGCCATTTAATGAAACATTTCGAAGGCTCGGAGCTTTATAAGCTCCTTTGTCCATGGCATTACCACTAACTGCGAAACGATCCATCGCATCCGTAAAAACAGTATCTTTTCCATTGTTATAAAACAAATGTGTTGTAAACAATGGGTTTCCGCCACCTCCGTGGCAATGAAAACAATCTGCGCCTTCTTCAGTTGTAAACAACACATAACCATTCAGTTCTGAAGAAGTTAATTGTTGCTCACCTCTCAAAAAACGATCAAAAGGACCGTCGGCCGAAACGAGAGTCCGAACAAACTGCGCTATAGCCCTTTCAATATTTCTGAATGTAACAACTTCACTACCAAATGCTTTATAAAACAATTCGGGATACCCTTTCAATCCCTGAAAAACTGTTTTTACCTGCGATGTGTCTCCGTTTATTTCGTCTTCTGCAAGCACTGCCAGACGCACAAAATCTTCAATGTTACGCATAGCTGGATTTTCGTTTGCCGGATACAAAAAACCATTCCACCCATATCCGCTGTGATTCCAAACCAAATTTACCAAAGGAAGCATCACATGGTGCGTTTGCTGCCCATTCAGTCCGTGAACAAAGCCTCCTTCAAACACAGGATGATCGATACCTGCTTCAAAATTATTGGCCTGTATATGACAGGTGGCGCAACTCATCAGAGAATCTGAATGCAGGCGACCACTTAAACGACCGTCATAAAAGAGGTAACGACCCAAAAGAATACCTTCTTCGGTGAGTGGATTGTCAGCAGGAATATTCAGCTGGGTAGGAAAGCCAAAAGGAATAGGCAGATCATATAGTGTTGGTTCATAAATCGGTGTTTCTGTTTTTGGCTGACATGAGAAAACAGAAAACATCAACACCACAACAAAAATCTGCCATAGAAAAGCTGGTTTTATCACTGTCCCTGCGGTTTCAGTTCAAAAACATTCCTGCCGTTATCGCATGCTTGTTGCATTGCGGGTTGCTGCTGCATGATACTTCCACCCCATTTGTTGTGATCATAAATATTAGCACCGTTAAACCATTTTTCAATCTTCATCTCCAATGTTATCTCTGAAGTTTTTTCTTTGTAGATGGTAATGTCCTGATCGAATTTTACATCGAAATAGTTTTGGATAAAACCAATAACAGGCATGGTTTTTCTTGGCGGTTTATATCCCTCGCAATGACTTGAAGGACAACATGCATCCATATCTACATAACTGGATTTTAACGCGGTGCTGTCATAAATTTGTCCGATGCCTATATGAAAATTGAACGGTTCAGCAACCTCCGAGGAGTTTATCCATTTGCCGTTAAGTTTCATGTAATGATATCCACCACCGAGATAATCAGGCCAAAACATGAAAGATTCAGGTGGATTGACAAAGCGTAAGGATTTGTTCTTTGCTTCATTGATTCCAAAGGTAAATGATAAAACAGTGTAATTACCTTCCGGGATTTTCGTTGCCGGACTGATCTTTAGGCTGGAAGGTATATCCGTATCGATATAATAAATGCCATTTTCTTGATCCAGCGGAAAGGCTGTTCCATCGCTTTTATGCAACTGAATATCAGAAATGAACCACTGAATTTCAGAAATCATATAGGTGTTTCCAGCCTCATTTTTATACACAAACTGATCAGTCACAAGTTTATTTCCAAACACAGTGTGATCAATTGCGATGGACAACTGGCCTTGGGCAGGCGTTTCCTTCTCTGTCTTTGTGTTGCAACCGGCCAATGACAAAAAAACGAAAGTAATAATAACAATATATGATCTCATTTTCTGAAAGTTTAATGTAGTAAAGCTGCAAAAATAAGACCAAATGCCATTGAATTATTTAGAAAGGTCTCTAAATAAACCCCTTTAAGCAATAAAAGCAAACTTTTTTGCAAAAACTTAGTCTATAATTTTGATGAAAATCATCAAAAGATTGCATAAGACTTACTCAATAGTATTTTCAATCAGAATCCAACTGCTTTAATTGTGAACGAAAATGATTTAGAATCGCTACGTAGCAGGTATTCATCCATTGGTCCCGGACCGCAGCTTCCACCTCCTAAACCATTATGAGCAGCGTCGATAGTTAAGATTGTTTCTGGCCTTCGAACGAGTTCATAGAGGTGGTTTGCTTTGTCAAGATCATAAGGGAGATGATGTAACGCACTGAAATTTAGCAAACTGTCAGTTTCAAACCTCAAACCCAGTCCGGCATGATTTGAAACAACAAACCAGCGGGTATCACTGCGGTTTCCCATATCCTGTGGTCTAACATAATGCTCAGTCATTTCATCCACTCTTTTCGAATATGCGCCTATTGCTGCCGACGACTTCCGATCGACATAATTTTCATGAGGACCAGCGCCAAACCATTCTACCGTTTCAAAGCCTGCCGGCATTTCCATAATCATCCCCAACTTCGCCAACTGCCATTCAACATTCTGGGGATGGAAAGAAACATTCACATCAATCTCACCGTTACCTTTTATGATGTACTGAACTTCGGATATGACTTCAAAACCGGCTTTTGCTTTTGAAACCAATTTCACATCTACAGCAACCGAGTAATTATCCAATTGTTTTGCCTTCAGCTCAACTACTTCATCTTGAAGGTTATAAAGCTGCATATCCTGCCAAATAGGTCCCGGTCCGCTACCAAAAATATAATCATTATCAACAGGGGCTCTGAACACATTTACACGAGGACCTGCGATTCGTTTTGTAGTTTCGGTATTCCATGAAACCAGACGAGTTTCTGGTTTAATACCATCAATGGCTTCCTGACATGTCTTAATCAAATTTACATCACCAACCGACCAGTTCGCTATCGTACCGGCTTTTATACTAAAGGTCAAATCAAAAATGGTAGATGAAACATGTATCTCACTTTTCGTTTCAACCAAATTTATCTGATGTTGCCATGTCATTGCAAGTTTTTGTTTATCAACTACCTGAAATGGAATTTTGAACTGTTCCCAAGCAACTATATGCCCTGATTTTGACCATAATTCATCCTTTTTAAGTTTGAAACCAACAATTAAAAAATATTCGGCACCTGCTTTTAGCACTGGTTTATTAAAAGGAATGACAACTTCTTTTGCGCTGCCGGGAGCAAGTGTGAATGCAGGAAGCAGGCCTGTTTCAACGACCACGCCGTTCTCGCTCAACTCCCAAAAAGCATCGAAATTTCCCAGTGAAGTGAAATTAAAACGGTTCTCGATCCGGATTACACCTTTCAGCAGATCAACAGGCTGGAAGTCAACGTTTTGATAAACTTTTTTTACCTCTTCCAATTTTGGGGTGATGCGGCGGTCACCTGTGGTAAGGCCGTTGGAACAAAAATTCCAATCCGTTGGCCGATCACCGAAATCACCACCATAAGCAAGAAAATATTCTCCTTTTCTACCCGGAATCTCCTTGTATAAGGTTTGATCCACCCAATCCCAGATACAACCTCCTATCAGACGTTTGGAGGCATAAACAGCATCGATATATTCCTGCAGATTACCAACTGCATTCCCCATCGCATGGGCGTATTCACACATAAAAAAGGGTTTTGGATCAGATTTTTTACCTTGATCAATGAGCCAGGGTACGTCGGGATACATAACAGATTCGACATCAGCGACTTCATTAAAGCGCTCATAATGAATTGGTCGTTCAGGATCGCGAGCCTTAACAGCCTTAGAGGCAGCAATGAAATTAATTCCTGGACCGGCTTCATTTCCCAAGGACCACATTATGACGCAAGGATGGTTTTTGTCGCGCTCGACCATATTCATTATACGCGTAACATGAGTATCCTGCCAACTCAAAACATGACCCAACGACTTATCGCCATAACCCATGCCATGGGACTCAACATTGGCTTCGTCAATCACATAAAGACCATACATGTCGCATAATTCGTACCACATGGGATCGTTAGGATAATGAGAGGTACGCACAGTGTTAATATTGTGTTGTTTCATCAATTCGATATCACGAATCATTGATTTACGGCTGACTACCCTACCGTTAACAGGATCAATCTCGTGACGGTTAACTCCTTTTATTTTGATACTACTGCCATTAACCCAAAGCTGCTGGTCACGAATCTCTACCTTTCGAAATCCCGTTTTGCTATGTTGAACCTTAAGTATCTTTCCGTCAGCATCTTTCAGAACAAAAAGAACGTTATACAAATTAGGTTGCTCTGCCGACCACAGTTTTGGCTGCTGAAAAGAAGACTTTAAGATAACAGCCTTTCCATTTTTATCAACAGTTCGAATTGGATAAACAATAATTGGACTTTTTGGGAACGAAGTTTGGTTATCCTCCTTAAAATACACCTCCAGCTGATGATTCACTTTGACGCCGTGATTCCGGAATACAGCTTCAATTTCGATTTCGGCTGACGAAAAATCTTCATTTAGCTTTGTTTTGATCCAATAATCAAAGAGTTCAATTTTGGGTGTTGCATAAAGGTAAACATCACGATAGATTCCACTCATTCTCCAAAAATCCTGATCCTCCATATAACTACCGTCGCTCCATTGGTACACTTCAGCAGCAATGGTATTTTCTCCTTCTGTTACAAAATCTGTTACGTCAAATCCTGCCGGAAGACGACTATCTTCACTATAACCAACAAAATTGCCATTGACCCACAAATACATGGCACTTTCAACCCCTTCGAACTGAAGAAATATCTGACTTTCATTCCAACTGGCAGGCAGTAAAAATTTCTTCACATATGACCCAACCGGGTTGGGAAACTTGCTTGCAGTAAAATTCTGAGGAACCTTATCGAGTATAAATGGCGGGTTTGTAGGGTGGGGATAAGGTACATTGGTGTAAATTGGAATACCATATCCTTTCATTTGCCATGCTGAAGGAACCTGAATCTGATCCCAATATGCCACATCAAAACCTTGTTTGTAAAAATCAATTGGCCGTAGATCGGGATGCTTTACCCAATTAAACTTCCATAAGCCATTGAGCGAAAGGTAATAAGATGAGGCAGACTTTTCTCCACTAAGCGCTTGTTCAACATCAGCATAAGGTATCCATGTTGCCCTTGCCTTTTGCTTGTTAATTGCATTAATTGCTTGATTTTCCCATTCACGTTTTTCCTGTCCGATGAGGGCCAAAGGTAAAAGTATCAACAACATTACCAGTCTGTTAACCATTTCTGAAAGATTTTTATGTTTGGAGGCAAACTTACGAAAAGGAATTCACTAAACCGATTTAAGACATCAGTTTTTTCGATCGGAAGAAGTGCTTTTAAGAAAATACGTTATGCAAATATATGCATATCGCAAGAATTATTACTTTTGCCAAAAATAGCTTTATGGATACTCCGCCGCGTCCGACACGCACCGACGTTTTTCTTAACTATAAGATTTGGTTATCAGGTCTTACAGGCCATGGCCAGATTCAGCCTGAAGCTTTTAGTCTGCTTGAAAATATTCGTAATTCAGGCACATTGAAAGCTGCTGCTGACGCTGCTGACATGAGTTATCGGAAAGCATGGGGGATAATTACCGATGCAGAAACAATTTTGGGATATTCCTTACTCGAAAAACACCGGGGCGGTAAAGATGGTGGAAATTCAACTGTAACTCCGGCTGCCATAAAATTGCTGGAAGCATATCAGGCTCTGCAGCAGCGCTTTGATGAAAGTGTTGAGAAAGCGTTCGAAGAATTTGTTCAACGGGTAAACAAACAATAAAATGGGCAGAAAAATCCTTGTTTTATTTCTTTTGGCAGGACTTTTTTCTTGTCAGCCAAAAAAGCAAACAAGACAAGTAATCATTTTTCATGCCGGCAGTCTAAGTTATCCTCTAAAAGCTGCTATTCAAGCCTTTAACCAGCAATTTCCTGAAATAACTTTCATAACAGAAGCTGCTGGTTCAGTTGCTTCTGCACGAAAAATTACCGAACTTAACAGAAAAGCTGATATAATGGCTTCAGCTGATTATCAAATTATTGATCAACTGCTAATACCACAGCATGCATCATTTAACATCCATTTTGTAACCAATAGTATAGGTCTTGCATACACCAAAAAATCACATTTCTCTGATAGCATTCAATCGAATAACTGGAGGGAAATCCTTCGCAAAGAGCAAGTTAAGATAGGTGCATCCGATCCCGATGCCGACCCTTGCGGCTACCGAACCCGCATGATTTGGCAATTAACAGCGCTAATGTACAATGACAACAGCCTGAAAAATGATCTACTTGCAGAGAACAAATACTATCAGCGTCCTAAAGAAACTGACCTGATAGCTTTATTGGAAACCAACAGCCTCGATTACATCTTCATATACAAAAGTGTGGCCATTCAGCATCACCTCGACTTCATTGAATTAGGCGACTCATTAAATTTAGCTAATCCTGATTTAAATAATTGGTATTCAAATGTTTCAGAAAATATCAGAGGCACTGAACCAGGAACTTTTTCAACTATTCAGGCAGAGGCAATAACATATGGAATAACAATGCTACATTATTCACCAAATCAAAAAGATGCCACACTTTTTCTTAATTGGCTGCTTAACGAAGAGAATGGTTTGAAAGTTTTAGCAGAAAATGGCCTTATTCCATTAAAACCCTCACGAATTCGATTTGTAAAATCTTATCCTGAAAATCTCAAAATCAATAATCCAATTCTACTTAATTAACTTTTATGAAAACAATTTGTCCAACATGCGATATCAAACCGGCTCTTGATCGACTTGGTATCAAAGAAATCAATCACGGTGCAAGTACCGGAAGTCAATGGATCGAAACCAACGGAGAATTACTGCATAGCATAGCATCGTGTGATGGCAATCTCATAGCAAGTGTACGTCAAGGCACTTGGGATGATTATGAAACCATCATGGAAAATGCACAGGAAGCATTTAAAGTTTGGCGTATGATTCCAGCACCACAGCGTGGCGAGATCGTCCGTCAGATGGGAAATGAATTCCGCCGTCATAAGGAAGATCTTGGGCGGCTTGTAAGCTACGAAATGGGTAAGATTTATCAGGAAGGTCTTGGCGAAGTGCAGGAAATGATTGATATTGCCGACTTTGCGCTTGGTATTTCACGACAGCTTTATGGCTCAACGATGCATAGCGAACGTGTAAAGCACAGGATGTATGACCAATATCACCCACTTGGAGTGATTGGAGTCATCACTGCCTTTAATTTTCCTGTAGCGGTTTGGGCATGGAATGCAATGTTAGCCCTTGTGACAGGTAATGTAGTCATTTGGAAACCATCTTCAAAAGTGCCGCTTTGTGCTGTTGCCATTCACAACATCATTGCTGGTGTACTAAAGCAAAATAATGTACCTGAAGGAGTTACCAATTTGATAATTGGCAGTTCGAAACATATCGGTGATAATTTTCTTGCAGACAAACGTGTACCATTAATCTCATGTACAGGAAGTGTGGCCGTTGGACGCAGAGTTGGCCGGATTGTTGGTGAACGTCTTGGCCGCACTTTACTTGAATTAGGTGGCAATAACGCAATTGTAATTTCTGATAAAGCAAACCTTGATATGGCATTGATGGCAACCGTTTTTGGAGCAGTAGGCACTGCCGGACAACGCTGCACAACGACCCGCCGACTCATTATTCATGAATCAGTTTATGATGCTTTTAAAGAAAAATTGACAAATGCATACAAGCAGATACGAATAGGTTGTCCGCTTGATCCCAACACCCTTGTCGGGCCACTTATTGACAAAGGATCAGTGGAAGCCTTTGTTTATGCCCAGGAACAACTTGTTAAAGAAGGTGGAAAAATCATCTATGGCGGGGAAGTCTTATCAGGAAAAGGATATGAGTCAGGATGTTATGTTGTCCCGGTACTCGCCGAAGCTGAAAACCATTACCATATAGTTCAGGAGGAAACCTTTGCTCCAATTCTTTACCTTATGAAATACAGCACTATAGAAGAGGCTGTAGCGCTGCATAATGGTGTACCTCAGGGTCTTTCTTCTGCAATTTTTAGCACCGACTTATTGGAGACAGAGCGCTTCCTTTCACATGAAGGTTCAGATTGTGGCATCGCAAATGTAAACATCGGAACTTCAGGAGCTGAGATCGGCGGTGCTTTTGGTGGCGAAAAAGATACAGGTGGTGGACGTGAATCAGGTTCAGATGCATGGAAAGTATATATGCGTCGTCAAACCAACACCATTAACTACAGTACAGAACTACCATTCGCACAAGGCATTAAGTTCGTCCTTTAGTAAACTCTAACAATTAAAAATCCGGTCATTAAAGAAAATGTTTCTTCTAATGGCCGGATTTTCATTATAACATTTACTATGCCTTTTTGTACACAATAGCAACCACTGTCACATCATCACCTCCCATGTTAATAGTCAAACCGTAAGGGCGATCAGGGTTTATGGTGATCTGAGATTTTCCGGCTTTCCCTGTGAGTTGCTGCCACATTGTAACAGCTTGATGCACACCCGTTCCGCCAGTAGGATGACCCCACCCGATAAGTCCGCCGGTGGTATTCATCGGGATGATTCCATCGCGTGATGTATTTCCTTCTGCGACAAAAGCCGCGCCTTGGCCTGGTTCGGCCAGTCCTAATGCCTCAACAGCAAGAATACCTGCTATACTGAAGCAATCATGCACCTCAGCTGTTCCCACCTGATCAATAGAAATACCAGCTAATTCTAGCGCTTTAGCGGCCGTCTTCTTTATCGTGTTCATTTCCAAAGGATTGGGAGGGTCGTTAGTAATATTACGTGTAAGTTGTGCATAGCTGACAATCTCAACAGCATCTTTTTTGTCGATTCCAAGTTTGACAAGGCCTTCTTCAGAAGCCACAATAATTGCCGCTGCCCCATCCGAAACTTTTGAGCAGTCGTAAAGATTCAGGTGGTCAACAAAGTATTTACCATTGGGTAGCGCATTATTATAAAGTCCATCAAGGTCGGTTACCTGATTATGAAACTCCTGTGCGGTTGGATCGAGGCGGGCATTTTCAATTGCATTACGAAACCAACGTCCGAGACCTTTACGGGCATAATCGAAACCATATTTCTCATAATATACTCCGGCGCGATTAGAAAACTGGCCTGGGAAAAAATAGGCATGACCTTGTTTCCGCTTCTTGAACCAGCCTGCACTTGCCAGTACATCAGCTCCATAAATCGCCTTCATAGTATTTTGAACCTCGACACCTAATGCCAAAGAAACATCGGCACTTTCGGCAAGTATCGAACGTATAGCAGAAACGAGTGAAAGACCACCAGATCCACATGCCCCTTCAACACTCAAAGAAGGTTTATACTCAAGTACCGGGTCAATAGTAGCGGCAAAACCTCCTAAGTGGCCTTGATTATTGTAGCGGCCTGCCATGAAATTTCCAATAAAGATTTCATCTATATTGTTTGGGTCATTGATCTGATTTACAACAGACTGTCCGGCCTCCTTAATATACTCTTCTAAACCTGCACGTTCTTTTCGGGGATTAAACTCCTTACGACCTGTTCCCATTGAAATGGTGTTTGCCCCAGCGGTCATAAATATTCTTTTTCTCATTGCAAAAGATTGTTATTCTGTTAGTTAAAATAAGAATTGATTGGACCGTAAGCGTGGAAAAATCCTGTTAGCATGACAGTATTTACATCAGTCTCATTGTTTGCTACCCCATCGGCTACCAGCTTTCGTCCGATTGCATCCGAATTTTTTCCATAAGCCATTGCCAGTTTTGAACCAGCTGTTTGCATTTGATTCAAAGCGGCAAAATAGGAGGCAAAATGAACATCTTTGTTTTCGAGCTTAACAGCAGATTTCCAAGGCTTAAATTCCTGTGGCATCGATCCCAGAAATTCATCGCATTTAGTTGCAAATGAAGCTATTTCAACATAATCACTTAATGATGGGTCATAGACTGCCACTATAGCCCCCTTCTCATATTTCAGAAATCCATTCTTTTGCGCTCCACTTGGGAATTGTCCACCTTTTACACCCAAAGTCATCATCTGATCCAACAAATCACTATGCAGATCCTCATCTTTCAAGAAAGGATTCATCACGTTCATAATAAACTGAACCACATCAACACCAACATAATCAATAAGTTGAAAAATTCCCATTGGACGAACGAGGTAATCCTGGCTCACTTTATTGACAGTATAAACCGCCTCTGCAAAAGTTGTTTCCTTTGAAAGCTCAAGTGCCTTGTTAATACCATAAAGGGCATCACGCATGAAATGTCCGTTACCTATAAAACCGGCAAAGTCATTGCTTGGAACAACTACTTTTTTTAATGCCTTGGCGTAATCAAGTGCGAATTGTTTTGTTTCAGGGAGTGTTTCCTTCGTAATAATAAGCTCAACCAAACGTTGGATCGCCGGTGGATTATAGAAATGAAATCCAAGAACCCTGCCTTGCAATCCTGCCTCCGATTCGATAAGGTTAATCGGCACCGAAGAAGTATTGGTAAAAAACCAGGGCTTATTTGGATTGTTTGTGTCTATTTGGCGCAAAAGTTTTACTTTGAGTGCCTTATTTTCTGAAACAGCCTCAAAAACGAGATATGACCTGTAAGATGTCTCCATCGCCGTAGTAGGTCTAACAATTCTCATTGCATCTTCGACATACTGACCTATAATATCGCTATTATTGATCAAATCAGCTCTATCGGCATACATCTGACGCAGCCATATAGTTTTTTTCTCAGCAATTTTGAGAATTTGAACACGTAAATAGTCAACCAAACCAGCGAGCCCTTCATCAGAAAGGTCGATGGCATTGAGCACAAAAGTTTTTCCCTTATTTTCAGGTTTGAGGCTTAAGTCGGTCATTTCTACCGCAGTGAGCAACAATATTCCACTACCCATTTTGCCGGCAGCACCGAGCACTGCCACCTGCTGAAGTCTTTCATCGTAATTCATATCTACTTTATTATGATTTTAATAATTAATTCCATTGTGGAGTTCGTTTCTCAAGAAACGCTTTCATTCCTTCTTCTCCTTCAGATCCGGGACCGAATAGCGAGCCGAAATGCACCGCTTCAAGTTCGCTACCCTCACCAAAACTGCTGTTAAGTCCCTGACGGGTAACCATTTTGATTTTTCTTACTGCTTGCGGACCTTTTGCAGCAATCTGACGAGCCAGACGCTGCGTTTCTTCCATCAGCATTTCGGGTTCGCAAACCTTTTGCACCAAACCAATCCGTAAAGCGTCATCAGCCCCAATGATTTCAGCTGTTGTAAGCAGATAAAGAGCGTCGGCAAGACCAACCAAACGTGGTAAACGTTGCGAACCTGCATAACCTGTTATCAAACCGAGATTAACCTCTGGCTGACCAAACTTTGCTTTTGAAGAAGCAATCCGAAAATCGCAGGCCATTGCCAGTTCTAAACCGCCCCCAAGAGCAAAACCATTGATAGCGGCTATGACCGGAAAAGGAAGATTTCCAAGAGCGTCGAAAGTGCGCTGTCCAAGACGACCAAAATCACTGCCTTCTTCTGCAGATTTATGAACCATTTCGGCAATGTCGGCGCCTGCAACAAAGGCCTTTCCTGCTCCAGTAAGGATCATTGCCCTTATGGAATTATCAGCTGCCAAAGAGGCAATCAGATGATTCATTTCCTCAAAAAAAGCTGTATTTAAGGCGTTTAATGCCTGTGGTCGGGAAATAGTTACAATAACAATACCGTTCTCGGTAACGGGTTGAAGAATGTTGTACGTCATAGTGAATAATTTTATGCCCAAATGTAGTCATTTTTCTTTTTTGCAAACGTTTGAAATGATTGTTGATGCAACAAATTTTGATACCTGATTCACTTTGTTTAATGCAACAATAATCCCATTATGGGCATTATTTCAGTGAAGTTAAATAAAAATATAACTTGACCAACTTCAAATTCGCAACTTTCAGGCAATTATCTCAATTCCCCTACCCTACCTAATCTGACGGTGTTGGAAGTGCCTTTTTTCCAGGCAGGGGTACTTAAAATATTTATAATAAACTGACCTTCAAAGATGAAATTATTATTCAGCAAATGAGTATTTACACGTCGCATCAAATTTTCAGCATCGTCAATAGCAGCATCATAAAACCCATGAATTCCCCAAACCAACTTAAATTTATGAAGCAGGTGATTGTTGTTCGAAAAAACATAAATACCTGCTTTGGGTCGATGACTTGCCAATCGGAAGGCTGAATAACCTGTATGTGTCACAACTACAATTGCCTCCGCGCATGCAGTACTTGCCATTTCAATTGCATTGTATAAAACAGCATCTGTAGCAAAACGCTTACCCTGTAATAAAGTATGACCGCGCTGGGTGTAATAAATGGCGTCGTCGGCTTCTATTTGACTTATAATGCGTTGCATGATAGCAATTGTTTCAACAGGATACTTTCCAACAGATGTTTCACCACTCAGCATCAAAGCATCGGCACCATCAAGCACTGAATTTGCTACATCACTTACCTCTGCGCGGGTGGGTCTTATATTATCAATCATGGCTTCCATCATTTGGGTAGCCACTATTACAGGTTTGCCGGCTTGCTGACATTTCCTAATGATCTTCTTTTGAATCATCGGAACCATTTGCATTGGCATTTCAACACCCAGATCACCACGTGCAATCATAACAGCGTCGGTGGCTTCTATGATAGCATCAATATCTTTAACTGCCTGAGGTTTCTCGATCTTTGCAACAATCAAAGGTTTATTTTCACAAGGATGACTGTTTATCAACCCCCTCAGTTGAATGATATCTTTGGCTGAGCGAACAAATGATAAAGCAATCCAATGCACATCCTGGTCGAGAATGAAACTTAAATCGGCAAGATCTTTTTCGGTAAGCGAAGGTAAAGAAATCAAGGTGTCGGGCAGGTTAACACCTTTGCGTGGCATTAGCACCCCGCCATTCACTGCTTCCAGAATTGCCTCATCTATTCCATTTGTTTTCAACACCTTAAAAGCCATTTTCCCATCATCCACCAAAATGGTCTCACCAGGTTTAACGTCGTTAGCGAAGGAAGTATAACTGATATAAACCCGCTCTTTTGTACCTTTACATATGTGTGTCGTAAACGTAATGATATCTCCGGGGAGTAAGTTGATACTCGCTTCTTCAAAATCACCCAAACGAATTTTAGGCCCCTGAAGATCAGCAAGAATGGCGATTGAAGAACCTGTGTTGGGCTCACATTTTTTTATGGTTTCAATTACCTTTTTGTGGTAATCATGTGAGCCGTGCGAAAAATTCAGCCGGCAAACATCTACCCCAGCTTGAATCATTTCAGTTAAAACTTCAGGGTCATCGGAAGCCGGACCAAGTGTTGCAACAATTTTGGTTTTCATGGAATCATCTATTATCCGATAAAAGTAAAAAAATCCTCGTTACGCCAGCTTCTGTTGGGTTCAGGTAGTGAGAAGAATTTTATATGACAATAAATAATGGCACACAATGCAATATGTATATAATTCATTTATAATAATTTACCTTCGATTAAGCAACTTCTGAAATTGTTAAAAAGGCGCAAGAACTGCAGAGCTTATGGAAATCTTAATTTTGTATGGAAAAGTCTTTTAGGATAAAAAACTGGAAACGCTTCTCTTTTGAAACATAAGTTTAAAGCATCCGTATTTTATAAAAGTCGCATTAGCATTGGATCTTTTATTGGATTGCTGGTTTATAAAAACAACCATAAACTTAAAACAGCCTTTGATTGATATGCAATCTAAAACAAGAATAACTGCCCTTCGATTCGGGGTGGTTGATTCATATGCTCTAAAAGATCAAGCCAAGGAAAATCAGAATTTTTTACCAGTTAAAACTTTCTCTGAATTTTTTCGTTAATTATATTATGAAAATGCATCATCTCAAAGCCTACATCTTTATTCTTATCCTGATTTTAATTAATAAAGGTGCTATTAGTCAGACCAACACAAAAAGTCCTGATGCGATTAGCCGCTTCAAACCAGGTTCCATTCAGGAGCTCGCCAATGAAATCAAAAAAAAATATCCCAAAGATGATCAACGTATTACCGCTGTTTATCAATGGATTACACATAATATTCGGTATGATTTAAAACAGGCTAATACGACTGAGCTTTCGATGTCGCAACAAACAATTACTGAAAAAACCTTTCGGCTTCAAAAGGCAGTTTGTGAAGGTTATGCAGGTCTCATGGACAGTATCTCGGAGCTTCTGAGCATCCCTTCACAACTTGTTAGCGGTTATACTCGTATTTTAGGTGAAATCGATCCAACACCTCATGTTTGGATTGCTTCTAATGTAAATGGAAATTGGTTATTATCTGATCCAACTTTTGGTGCAGGAGCTATGGTAAATAATCGTTTTGTTCAGGAATATAATCCTGAATTCCTTTTAGTTAATCCTGGGAAAATGATTCAAACTCATATGCCTTATGATCCTTTGTGGCAATTTCTACCATCGCCATATACCCATGAAGCTTTCGTTTCAAAAAAGATGAATGCAACTTTAAAGCACTATTTCAAACATCATGCTGACAGTTTGAAATCATTTTTAGAGGCTGATCCTGCCAAACAAAACCAGCTTGAACTTGACAGACTTCAAGCTCAAAAATATGAGTACACAGCTGTGGTGCAACGGATGAATTTTTTGCAGCAGTCGTTGAATATTTCCCAATACAATGATGCAGTTCGGTTACTGAATCTTATTTCAGATAAATTTAATAATGCTGTTGGTGCTTACAACAGCTATGCGGAATCATTCAATAAGAACCAGCGATCAGCCTCTAACCCTATCAATTTGAGTGATTTATCAAAAGCTGAAAAACTTTTAGAGGAATGCAGTGAGCTGCTATATACCGGCAAATATCCTCCGCAACTGATGGAACAAGCAAAAAGTATACAGCAATCATTGACCGAATTTCAGCAGAAAGTGAAAAGTGCGCGATAGTAAATGTATTAAAGCAAGATATCTCTGTTAGTTTTCCAAGTTAGTCTTTTAGAGGTTTTTACAAAAAAATAGAATTTTGCAAGACCTTTATTTATCAACTTCCTGGTTAGTTTTAACAACTTCCTTTATTGAAATTCCATCAATCAGCACATCCTTTAAAACTGCGTCACCATCTTTAATACGAATCAAAGCATAGGTAATCTGATTCGTGTCTATCTGTGCTTGTATGTATGTCTGCTCGGCTTTTAATGCTTTCGTTTCTTCCATGTAATACCTGTCAAAAGGGTAGAAAATGGTAAGTTTATTCGAACCATCATCTGTAACAAAATCTACTTTAGCTTTTATATAGTCTTGATTATCTTTAGGTTTTTCTTTTGAAACAGAAGTTATCTGAGCAAAACCCTCATTGTCTGCAATTAGGGAAACATAGATTCTTTCCCCAATCATCCAATCTTTTTCGTTCTGAATTTCCACTGTATTCCCTTCATAATTAAGGGTTATGTATTTACCTCTGAATGGATCGACAGGGTCGACAGGAGCAGTCTTAAACTTATACTCCGTACCGTTCGCTAATACATTTTCTTTGTCCAAAATCATTCTGATTGGAACATATATTTGTGCCAAAGCAACAAGTATAAAAGCTGTCAATAAACTGTATTTGCTATTCATTTCTCTTTCTTTTTTTGATTATCAAATAGTTAGCTGCAAAAAAGCCGAATCCAACACTTACAAATAATAACCCTCTGATCACGAAGCTAATGTTGCTATCAAAAAATCTGCAGGCAACCAGGGCAACTATGACCAGCAATCCTGCATTCAACAAACCCAAATTGTCTTGTTTAACACCGTCATTAATTATAAGAATACCTATCGCAAAAACAAGAATATTGATTAGAACAACAGCTATAGGTGATAATAGCCCAATAAAGAAAACAATTATGAACAGAATAAACACATAGCTGAATGGGTTAAAGGCGCTGAGAGCCTTGCCTTTATGTTGCAGAAAAAGCATTATTCCTGCTGCTATGGAGATGATTAATGATACATAAAACTCAGATGCTTCAAATAGTTCATTTAAGGTCAAATCCTTACTTATTAAATCATCCCAAAACCAATTGAAACTTAAGGCAAGCAGCAACGAAATTGTGCCCAAAGTCCCTAAAATTTTATATCCGTTGTTTATTATTTTTTGTTGCTTGAAAAAATACAAGTCTCCAATTAAATAATACAATCCAAAAAGGCTCAAATATGATATAAACATCAGTTCTCCAGTTCTTTCAGTCACAGTCCCAAGTGAAATAATTACAGAAAGAGGAACAAGCCAATGATGGAAATTCAAAAAATTACTATCAGGTTTTTTCTTGTAAAGATTGTAATAGTGGGGCAAGAGAGCGAATAATAAAAACCAAAACAAATTAAATCCTTCAGATGGATGTGACCAATATCCCACATGCACCGCATAATAAGTAATTCCGGAAATGTAAAGGAGTGAGGTAATGGATGACTTCATCAGATATACTAACGGAATGCATAACAACATCCATGTAAGCATGAATGAACCAGCATTACCGGGTATATTGTATATCTGACTTACAAGTGCTATGCTTGCTCCAACAGCAAAAAACAAAAAAGCAGAACTACTTTCTCTCCAGGCCGTGCTACTTTGTCTTTTCAACAAAGTGAAACCACTAAGTACTTGACCTGCAAGCAATGGCAAAAAGGCAAAAAATACCTTAGTACCTCTCGTAAGCTCATCCCAGTTGTGTGCCAGTATCAATATTATTCCCAACCCAACTAATATTGCTCCGAATATCCCAAAAACAACAAAAAGACGGTTCGGGGATGTGCTGCCTTTCTTATTATAATAGTTAAGTATTTTTTCAGCGATTTCCTGCGTGATTATCTCAGCTTTCAGGAGTTCTTCTATGTCTTTATGAACGCTCATTCTCTTATATTAATTTTTGAAATTATATTACAAACTATTGAATTACAATTATATAAAATTATTAACATGACCTCAATGGTTCTTTTCAACTTTGACCTATCATTGTTTGCTAACTCATGATTATTCTAAAGTATAAATGGTAACTGCCAAAATGGAATAAATCTTTCACTTAGCATCATCCAACTTCTTCATATCAACAATGAACGATCGCTAACTTATACTCCTTTAACAATAATTGATTTGATTACCTGATTTTTCTATTTTTAAGTTGAACAAATGTAGATCAGTTCGCCTCAAAATCCAAATCATCAGGAAAGTTTCTGCAACTCAAATTCCAATTAATCTTCGGGTTGATAGCATATTTACTCTGCCTTTTTTAGTCGCTTATTTCAATAGAATCTCAAAATTACCCATTATCTTGCCATATAAAATCATAACTTAGCTCCCTCGAAAATTTTCATTAGGATGAAACAGTTTTTTACCACTTTTATCATGCTTGCTGTCTACGCAGCAGCCCAAAGTCAAAATTTTATCGCATGTGGCGACCAGTCGGGTGAATGGAATTATGACACTGTCTTTGTCCAGTGCGACATACAGATTCCTGATGGACAAACACTTATTATCAATCCAGGGACAAAAGTGATTTTTACCGGTTACTATTCTCTAACCGTTCAGGGAACTCTTAAGGCACTTGGACTGCCATCCGATAGCATTTTATTCACTGTTGCTGACACTACAGGTTTTGGCGATATTAACAGCAATGCTGGTGGATGGAATGGCATTCGCATTGAGGATACCCCTGTTTCGAACGATTCAACACAATTCGAATATTGCCAACTCAGCTATG
Source organism: uncultured Lentimicrobiaceae bacterium (assembly GCA_964463695.1). Lineage (GTDB taxonomy): Bacteria > Bacteroidota > Bacteroidia > Bacteroidales > F082 > JALNZU01. Next base: position 42,144 of record CAYXCZ010000007.1, read on the forward strand.
GTAAAGCAGTTGGCGATTCGCTTAATTGTTTTGGAGGAGCAATCCGTATAAAACGTTTCAACAAAGTGAGTATGCGACACATTCGCTTACAACATAATTATTCCTACTATTGGGGAGGTGCGCTTTATGCTTTTAAAAGCAATCTCCTCATCGAAAACTCTGTTATATCAGATAATTACGCTGGAAATGACGGCATGATCTACGGCTATGGTGGCGGACTTTGTTTTGTTTCGTCGGACCCCATCGTTCAAAAAAATACTTTTTACAGGAACAGCTCTACCGGCGTTGGTGGGGCAGCTTCATTTGAGTATTCCAAACCCATCGTCCTCGATTGCATTATTCGGGATAATTACAGCGCTTTGGGAGGTGGCCTTTGCTTTATCAGGTCGCAACCTGACCGACCGATAGCCAACCTGCTCATCATCAGTAATGAAGCGAAATTCTTCGGCGGAGGTATCGCCAATCTAACTGCCACCACTGTGATGACAAATGCTACGATAACCAATAATCTGGCACCTATGGGAGGTGGATATTATTGCAATGAATATGCTCATGCAAAACTTTTCAACAGCATCCTATGGGGAAACATTGCCTACGACACACTTGGATCTCAGGTGTGGATATGGGATGTGAATTCTGTGCCAGGGTTCTATAACAGTATTGTGCAGGGCGGCGTTCCATGGTTTGGTGGAAGCACTTTTCAGGGAGAATTTGTTAATTGTCCCGACCTTGATCCTATGTTTAGCAATACTACTTTGTCGGATTATAGTTTGTTGCCCGGTAGTCCGGCAATAAATACAGCTCTAAACGATATTGGCTTTTTTGAGCTTCCCATCAACGACCTTTCAGGTCACAACCGCATTATGTATGGAACCGCAGATATGGGAGCATATGAATATCAGGGGTTTGTGGAGCAACAAGAGAAGGAACCTATTCAGCTGAAATTGAATCTATGGCCTGTTCCTGTAAATGAAAACGCTGTTATAACTGTTGAAAGCGAATTGGAAGAAACATGCGTACTGCGTGTTTGTGATGCTATGGGTAAAACAGTTTCTCAAATGAACATGCAATTAATAAAAGGACAAAACAAATTCCTTTTAAACCAGATTACTCAGGTTAATCAACTTTCTAAAGGAGTCTACATGTTGGAAATCAGCACAAAGACTTATAAAAATAGCCTGAACTTTGTCAACTAGGTTTTTTGTTTTGCTGCTTTTGCTCATATACCCATTCAGCATCAATCCGGAGCATTTCTTCATCGCTGATCTTTCTGTCTTTGGCTTTCTTCTGTATTCCCGCATACCAATCCGGCGAACCTTTTATTGCCATCATAAGCATCTCAATCACAAGGTTTTTATCGGTGTACAGCTCCGGATGCTTTTGCCAGTCGTCAAACATCCTGAACTTTGCTTCAAGTGCCAACCGTTCCTGTAAAGGCATTCTGGCAGCTTTTGCATCATTGTAAATTCTTATGAATTCCAGATTTCCTATTCTAACCTCATTGAGAAAATAATCCTTACGTTGAATACGTCCAGGATAAAAAAGCTCATAAAGCTCACTATCAAATCCCCAGGCAAAATTTTGATGAAATCGTTCCGTGATCATGATCAAAATAAGATCAGATTTATCAATCTCAGACCTCAGATCACGTTCTTTTGCTAAACCTACCTGCGCACCAACATGATTGTGCACCAACTTATTATAATACCAAAACTGGCTGTCGCTAAAAGTATTCAGCATGATTTTCTCATTCTGCCAGTTAAAATAGAAACTATCCCCAATGACAAGTAAATTCAATCCATCCTCTGGAGCGGGTTCAAAAAATAATTCCGGATAAGCTATATTTTCAACTGGAGCTTCCTTCAACAGGTTCATAGTAAGCCAGATATCATCATCAGGATGCTTAAGCTTTCCAGCTTCATGAAGTTTAGAGATAGAAAATGAATGAATCCTGTCCGGGTACTCCGCTTCAAGAATTCGGAGTAAGGTGTCGGCAGCAAGAATTGCTCCATAATACGACCAATGCGTGCCCGTTCGAGGAAAAAGTCGGTATGTTGAAGTATCGCGCCATTGACTGAAACACTCATTGTAATCCAATAAGTTAATCCCGCTCTGTTCAAAACTCATCTTCAATGACTTATAATTGCTTTGATTTGCAGAACCTGTTTGGTACTTATTCGGATAGCGATCGCTATAAACTGTCCCTTTGCCGGGTTCAATAATCACCATGATGCTCTTACCCAAACTCTTGAGTGTATCCTGAATAGCTTTTAACTGCTCCGCCTTTTGTTGCCAGACCTCCTCTCCAATAAAAAACTCCCCGGTTGCTGCTCTAAGGTAATCCTCCTCAAAAAGCTCTGACTGTTGTCCAACAATGACACCTTCAGCATTGGCTTTCGAAAACAAACTGAATTGCCATTGATTATACAGACGCACAAGTGTATTATGAAACCCAATTCCAGCTTCTGTTTGCTGGTTGACAGCATTTTGAAAACTACCATCAAGCCAATTGGAAAGCTGAAGTGAATCAAGCGTCACTTTATTCAGCTTTTCAAAAGAACCGAAAAGCGGTGGTTCTTTTACGATCTTAAAAAATTGTTGAAATCCTGGTAAAAGCAGAAGCAACAAGATCGAACCAAACAATACATTTTTTACCGTCTTCATCAGAAGTTGCAGAAAGTGAAATGGCCTTATTACCTTGAAGCGCGAATTACCGGCTTAACAATTCGTTGATTACCATATTGTAAGACTATATAGATCAATCCGTTACTTCCCAATTCATGTGTAGGGTTTATCTGATATAACTGGCCATCAGTTGCATTAACTGTAGTCCCAAAAAGGTGACTTCCTTTAGCATCAGTAACGACCAGACTAAAGGGTTCACTTGAATGAGCTTTGACAGAAATTAACAATTGATCCTTGAAAGGATTAGGGCCAACCAACAATTCAAACGATTTGTCTTCAGATTGCTCTTCAACGCTTGTATAAATTTTTACCGCAGGCAGAACCACGTAATCTATCCAAACACAGTCGCTCCCACTTGAAACACTGTAGTCTTTTTCATACCTCCAACGGAAAGTTTGCTCTCCTGCATCAACTACATACACAGCCCGCGACCATGGCACTTCGCCCGACCATTCGTCCAGTTGTTCTCCATTAACAGAAAACTTGAGGTAGTCATAATTCGACTCGGTTGATACTTTGTAATAATAAGAAATAGTATCAGCAAAAGCCACCTCATACGACAAAACCAGATTTGAAGACATATCATCACCTATCACTCCTGAACGTGCCGCGTAAGTTCCTTCATAAGGGGTAACTGTTGTGATAGTCCAGGGCGCATCGCCAGACATTTGCCAATCAAATATCTCAAAGGCTCCGGATTCAAAATTTTCGACTATGAGCGATGTCATCAATGGCAGACCTTTTTGATAGTTGTAACCGTTAGCTGCCACCACATTTAGCAAAAGCTCAACCACCTGCATTGGGGTAGCATCGGCTGACAACTCTACCTGAAATACTGCCTCCCAAATTTGCATCGGAAGAAGCTGACTTATTGAAGCTGTCCCACTTAATATGGTTAAATCCTGATCGTTTGTACTCAGGTCAGCATCAACATCCTGAAGTTTACCACCCCCGTTATTTCGCATCCGAATGACTAAATTTGCAGTTTCACCAGGTTCAAGTATGCCATTTTCACCATCATTTACACTAACTGTAAGTACATGTAAATTTGGTGCATAGGCTGTTATTGAAATATTTCTGCTCCAACTTCCCTCTGCTGTTGTATAGTTTAGCGTAAAATCAGCTTTATGCAAATCAGGAACATCAGGGCTAACCTCTAAAAGGAAAATTTCGCTTAATTCAACTGACGCATCAACAGCAAGTGAAGGAAGATCAACCTGTCCCTCAACAATTGATATATAGGTATCCTCACCGGTAAGCTGAAGAGTACCTGTTCCAAGATTAACCGGGTTCTTATTTTCAAAATGAAAGTTAAATCGTACATCTTCACCATACTCGACAACTTCATCGCCACCGGCATTTACTGTATAATCCATAACAACGCCTTGAACTTCAATAGGCAAAGCAGCTGTTTTTCTGATATTGTTTTGATCACTTACCAATACAGTGATTGTGCGACCCGGAGTATAACTATCTATTGTAGCTGAGAGTAAGCCTTTTTTTGTAAGTTTCAGATTATTAAAGCGTTCATGTGGCATGAAGGTGGTATGCTGCTGTGCATAGGGCACAAAATATCCGGTTTTATTCAGGAGAAGCATATTCTCTCCATCACCATTTGAGATTCCGGCGAACCTTGCAATATAAGATGCTGCCAAATGTGTTCCATAAAACAATTCGATACGTCCGTCTTTATGAAGTCGTGCAGCCATACTTACCTCACTATTTCCACTTTGTCCGTAAACCGAAAGTTTCCAGCGAATGGTAGCAGCATCAGGTCCAAGTTCTGCCCATATGCCATCACCGGCAGAGCCATTTACATAAAATGGCTTTGACAAAGCAGGTGCAATTATCTTATTTTGAATAACATATGTTTTTCCGGCTATATAATATGGCCATGTTACCAAAGAAGGTTCGAACATAATAAAACCATCAACTGCGACATATATCTTATCGTATTCCTTTCCATAAAAGGGAAATGAAAAAGGTAATTCAACAGCTCCTGTTCCTTCATCATTTCCTGAGACGCTGACGGGATTTCCATTTATTTCTGGAAATGTTGAAGTAGAATTAATTGTATCAAAAGCATCGAGGAGATACCAGCTGTAAGGATCTTGTCCTCCTTCTGCCAACAACTGAACTTCACTATTTTGATATAATTCGAATGGAGGAACATCATCAGTTACAACTTCAACCTGCTCAAAGTTAACAGGGATCGAAATACCTATTGTGGTGACCGTATTGTTTTGAATTGATACATTTGACAAAGTTGCAGGTATTTCCTGAGGGATGCCATTGGTGTAGTCAATGAGTGTGAAACTATTAATCGTTCCCTGAGAAGCACCTCCCTCATCATTTTCAACAACCATAAAGAAAAACCTAACATTCTGACCGGGTTCAACATGCGAAAGGAGGTAATTCAAATCAAGACCCACCTCAATGGTTGCCCCACCTGAGTTCCCTTGCATTGGCTGACAACCTCCTTGAAAATCAAACATCGGATACTGTTGAACAAACTCAGGTTCTGATGCCATAGGATCATTCGAGACACCTGCCATTAACTTTAGCTTATTGCGGCAAGGATAGGTCAGACTCACTTTTGCCGTTAGCTGAGGAGTATAATTTTCTTTCACATCAATTACAATCACCTGATTGTTCCAAATACCACCTTGTGTTGAAATATCGGCGACTGTTTTGTACATCATATATGAAAAACCTGCATCACCCCATCCACTAATACTTCCATAGGTATTTGCCATTTTAAAACCACCAATTTCCCAGTCACGTATATCGATCAGACCGTCGCCATTGATATCCAGGTGGTTGGTATACTGTCCATCGTCGTTATAGTCCCAGCGTATTGAGTCATGATATCCAACAATCGCCATAGCATGGTTGGGAGAGCTGCCCCATGAATAAATGACATGCCTTCCGGCTTCGGGTGTTCCGGGGGGCAAAAGTTCGGGTGGGCTTGTAAACTGGGAGTAAAAAGAGGCCATACCACCATTTTCGGAGCCATTGCCATGGTCGTAAATCCAGTTTTTTAAGGTTTGAAGTCCTTCTAATGTATTGGTTCTTATGGAATAGATACCATCAACCCTGTTTTGCATCGCATTATAATACTTGTCGTAGCCACTCATCCAGCGTGAAGCACCTCCAGAAGCCATTCCACCATAATCCACAACATTTGGATTACCGGCATATTTTACGATTTGCATGCTTTCAAAGTAGTTAATTCCTGCATCGCTGCCACCATTCAGGAAATTATAGGTGAAATGGGTGGCATACTGATTTTGTGGTAAAGTGCCCAATACACGCCGCGCTGCATTGATTTCATATGTAAACATCACTCCGATACTTGATGCTTGACCGCACTCCAAACCCACTTGTCCAATTAAAGGACGCATATAGGGCAATAACGAATTGTCAACAACAGGAGGAAGTAACCTGCGCATCGAAATATCAGACAGCTTTAACTCTGGTATCTTTGACAAAGTAATAGAGTCAGCTTTTGTGAGTGGTTGCAATGAAAGCTGTCCGTCCGACTGAGCGTTAACAACAAAAGGAAGCAGCAGAAACAAAAAGAAAAACCGAAAGTATGTCATTTGGGTCATTTGTTAAATTTTTCTGGCCCCAAAGATAGGTTTTTGGTTTCATTTACCCTGATTTTCAACTTACTTTTTAAGGAAGTAACTTCTTTTTATTTGAAGTAAACATCAAAACCAACATGACCTGATGAAGAAAATCACACGAGTCTAGGACAATTCAATTTGAGAAAGCAAAAGTGATTGATAAATGAAGGGAATTAAAAACTACTGATTAAAAACAAATTGGATGAGATTTGCACCCATACGTAATGCTTTTGTTCGCGTTTCGGGGGAGTCATTGTGAACACGTGGATCTTCCCATCCATCTCCAAGGTCACATTCATAGGTATAGAAGCAAACCAACCTGCCTTCGTAAAATAGTCCAAAACCCTGGGCAGGTTTATTATCATGGATATGAATCTTTGGCAAGCCTTCGGGAAAATTAAAAGCTTGATTATAAACAGGATGTTTAACAGGTAGTTCCACAAAATCAAGCTCAGGAAACACTTTTTTCATTTGTTGTCTAACAAAAACATCCATTCCATAATTGTCATCGATGTGCAAAAAGCCACCTGCAATAAGATATCTTCTTAAATTTTCGGCTTCTGTTGCATTAAAAATGACATTACCATGACCAGTCATATGAATGAAAGGATAGCTAAACAGTTCAGGACTATCGGGTTCAACCGTTCCGATTTCTTCGCGTAGGTGAGTGCCTATTTCCTGATTGCAAAATTTAACCAGATTTGGAAGAGAGGTTGGGTTAGCATACCAGTCACCACCACCACGGTATTTCATCAATGCTATGCTAACATCGCTTTGAGAGTTCACTTGTAATGTAATCAGCACAAAGCCAAATAAATAAAAAAGTCTTTTCATCATACTGTCTGCTGATTAATAAGTTGAATTGTATGCACTGATACCAATGCTGCTGTTTCGGTACGAAGTCGGGCTTTCCCCAAACTTACCGGACAATAACCTGCTTGTTTTGCTTTATCTACTTCATGAGCACTGAAATCGCCTTCCGGACCAATGAGAATGGTACAATCGGAGTTTTGCTTATAACTGGATTGCAGAGTCGCAGCTATTGATGGATCAATCCAGGCAACGAACTTCTGACCGTCGAAAGGCCGGGCTATAAGTGTTTCAAAAGTGCACAACTCATTCAACTTTGGCAAACGTGATTTCTGAGATTGTTTAAGGGCAGCCACACATATTTTCTCAATTCGTTCCAGATTAATACTTCTGCGTTCCGAATGAAACGAACTGAAGAAACTAATCTCATCTACACCAATTTCTGTTGCTTTCTCAACAAACCATTCAATTCTATCACTGTTTTTTGTTGGTGCAAAGGCAACGTGTAAATGAAATGGCCAATGATCATATCCTTTCGTTGTGCTAGAAAGACTAAGGATGGCTCTTTTGGGATGTGCATCGAGCATCTTTGCAAGAAAAAAATTTCCTTTACCATCCGTTACCTTAGCTGTATCATCATTTTGCATACGTAACACCCTTATAGCATGCTTTGACTCCTCTTCTGAAAGAATCACAGGACCTTCGTTTGCTGCCGGCAGAAAAAAGATATGCATCTATTGTGAATATGGTTATTTAGGGATAATTTTTAATGATACTCGTAAAATATCAATCAAAGGTGTACTTAATCATTTGGTTTTCATTCGCTTTTTATAGCCTGTATACCAAATATAAAATCCGGCAAGTACAAACGGAATGCTTAGCCATTGTCCCATGTTCAATGCCATAGAGGATTCAAAACCAACTTGTGGTTCTTTAAGAAACTCCACAAAAAAGCGTGATCCAAAGATGAGCATCAGAAACCAGCCAAACAAAAATCCAGGCTGTTTTTCACCCATTCCACCTTTGAAATAGCTTTGCAGTAGGAAAAAGAAAGTGGCAAGATAGACAATTCCTTCATAAATCTGTGTGGGGTGCCGGGGATCAGCATGCATGGTAACGTCGTGGTATTTAATAAAATAGAATCCCCAAGGCAAAGTGGTGGCATGACCAAATATTTCGGAATTCATCAAATTCCCCATCCTGATCAAAAATCCTGCAAGAGCAACTACAATTACAATCCTGTCGATTGTCCAATAGAACGTTTTTTGATGTTTCTTCGAAAAGATGATCAAAGCAATGATGATACCTACAGCAGCGCCATGACTAGCTAATCCTCCTTCCCAAACTTTGAGAATTTCTATCGGATTGGCAAGGTAATATGCTGGTTCATAAAACAAACAATGTCCAAGTCGGGCACCTACTACGGTGGCGATCAGCATATAAGTTGAAAGTTGATCAAGCACTTCGATCGGCATTTTTTCGCGTTTGAATACGCGTTGCATGATCATATAACCAAAAATGAAAGAAGCTGCAAAAAGCAGCCCATACCACCTGACTTCGCGGTCGCCAAGCAGAGGCAGCCAATCGGGAAAAGTAAACATCACCGGAGAAACGTCCCAAACAACAGATAGAATCATTTTGCTATTTTTTTTACAAAGATAAGTCGTTTCTGTAAATCAATGCCTTGTTGCTTTTAAAAAGCCAATTTCAGATGTTAAGAAATTGTAATTAACACAAACTGGATGGCTTTAAACATTAGTCAGTAATCATAACTTTTGAAACTCGATCGTAGGATAACCTTTTTCGCCCGAGGAGTTATAAAACCCAATGAAGCGCATTTTATAATAAAATCCCTGTTGATCACGTATCAGATAATTGTTCTCAGGCCGGATTTCATAATAAACATTGCCGGTGTTTACATCACCTAACACTTCTTTCCAATCATACCCAATAAGATCAGGTTTACTTGCAAAAAATTGATCTTCAATATTTTGCATAGTGATTGAATCAAAAATCAAAGTAGTGTCAAGATATGCTTGTGTTTCAAATCGGTTGAGCAAAACTCCTGTGACAAGGTAAGGATAGGGATCACCTTCATTGGTATATAGTAACGTGGTGTATTGTGTGAACAACAAATCGTAATCTGTTTTTGGCGGCTCAGGGAATATTTGCACATGTTGATCAAACGAATAATACGAAAAGTTGCTACTTCCGGTTTTCTTAACTACTCCCCTGAATAATTCTGTACTATTGAGGAATGAATAGCGAAAATAATAGGTATTATTAATAATGCTGTCAAATATTATCTTCCTGAATCCTAAAGTATTACCAAGGTCATCATAACCTCGGTCCATAACATAAACTTCTCTGCTGTAAATGGTATCGCTGTTACTGATTTGAAACCAGGGGCCAATTGCTACTGAGTCAGGATTAGCCGAAGATGCATCGAAAGTTAATGGCAATCCGACAGCAGAGGTCACCTCTTCGAAAGAAAATTTCCCTGACGGAGCTGCAGTACTGAAATTAGAAGTATTCAGAAAAACTGAAGCCCCTTCTGCTGAATTATCAAACATCAGATCAAAATCCATCTTAAGATTGGATGACACAACTTGCGCCTTTGAAAAATTGTAATATACCTGATATTTATAGGTTTGTGTCATCTCGATAATTGAAGAAATCTTATCTCCCCTATCGAAAGGAATCATCTTTTCATCCTCTTTGAAACAAGATGTTAGCATAAAAAGTGGTATCAAGACCACCAACCATTTAATTTTCATTACTCCTGCTTATTTTTTGAAACTGAAAAGCAAGACGGACAAAAAACGTACGACCCCAACCTACAGGGGAAGTTCCGCCTCCACCACCACTGTGAATTCCACCTCCACTATCACCTTTAATAGCAATATTGGTGTTATTGAACAAATTTTTAACTCCTATCTGTGCATTTAGCCTTTGCCCAAAAAAGGATCTTGAAGCATTCAAATCCATCGTATGATAACCTGCCATAATCGTTCGAAAGACAGTCCCATCCTGGGTTACATAAACTTCGGGATATGCGCCGTTATATTTGTAATAAGCTCCAAAACGCACATCTGCATGTCTCCACAAATAATTAACATTTCCAAGAATATCGGTACTGTAAATTATCGACACATCTATGTCCTCATTTTGCAATTGCTTTCGACCTGTTTGACCAACTCCAGCTTTAATCTCCAGCCATGGGTAAAGACGGTTATTAAAGGTTAGCTGATACCCTTGTGTAACAAGTTTGTCGAGATTGACATATGTATAAAGTGCCTCTTCATTGCTTAATGTTGCAAGAGTGATACTATTATGAATCTCATTATAAAACAGATTCATCTCAGCACCATAGTCATATGATGGCTTTTCCTTGTGGTATCGGAAAGCTAAGTTAACATTATGAGAATCTTCAGCTTCAAGATTTTCATTTCCTCTGATATTGTGATTTACATCAACAAACTCCAGGTATAATTCCTTTAATGATGGTGCTCTAAAACCCTTTGCATATGAAGCCCTTGCACTTAAATCTTCCATCAAATCCCATTTGACATTCAAAGAATACACCAAGGGAGACTTGTATTTTGTATTATAACCATATCTCAGGCCGGGCTGAAGCATCAAACGTAAACCAGGTTGAAGTTTGAGACTTAAAAATGCAGCATAATCACCAATTGTTTGGCTTTCATTTAATATACGGCGACCAAAGCCTGTTTCCTGATTAAGATCGAATCCCAATTGGTAATTGAACTTTCCGTTAACGGTGCTTTTACTAAACTCAGCACGAAGGAGATATTGCCCGAATTTCGATGTATCCTGATCAAAGTTATTGGCTGTCAATATTTTATCAAGTGTTGTAAGATCAATAAAATAGGTATTCTTAATCCTGTTATAAAAAGAATAAGAAGCTAAGACATTGAGATAACGATCTTTAAAAACGCGTGCCTGTGCGTCTGCTTTTGCCGTAAAGCGGTTTGTTTTGAAATCACTGTCGAAAGCAGTTTCATAATAGGGTTTTAACAAATCACCCTTATCTTTAAGCATTTCATTAAAATAGGCTCCCGAAAATCGAATTTTTATGTCTTTGCCAGTATAATTTAGAGCAGCATCAGCATTGTATTGCCTTTTTGGTTTCCATTTTTTAGATCTGGTATTATCCTCAACACTGAATCCATCGAAAAAATTTCTTGCCGCCGCTACCGATCCCAACCATTTATTTTTTTTCACCGAGGCATCAGCAGTAAAATTATAAACTCCAACCGACTCAATATATGAAGATGCGTTAGTTGTATAATGGGTGTGTTTGCTTTCGCCGGTAATGATATTGATAACACCTGCTAGTGCATTGCTGCCATAGATAACTGACATAGGTCCTTCGATTACCTCAATTTGTTTTACATTATAAAGGTTTAACTGACCCAAATCAATGTTCCCATTCATACGGCCAATGAGTGGCACTCCATCAATCAAAAACTTAATATGTTCGCCACCAAGACCTTGCATAGTAATCTTTGAACCAAGAGCCCCATCAAATGACGATCGGATGTTTAATTCACCTGCCATTAGGTCGCCAAGGTTATTCGATGCCTTTTGTTTGATTTGTCGCGCACCAATTACTTTAACACGAAAAATTGACTTGTCAACTGCTACAGGAGTAAATTGCCCGGTGACAACTACCTCATCCATATTATAAACCGAGGGTTCCAGCAATACTTTTTTTCTTTCACCAGAAGCTACAGTATCAGTTAAAATCCTGTATCCCAATGAACTGACAGTAAAAACAAGTTTGCTTTTTGTCTCAAATTTCACCTTACCATCAAGGTCACTTACCAGAGTATGCTGTAGTTTTCCTTCCAGGTTACTCAGTAACACATGCGCAAAAGGCACTGCTTCCTTCGTCCGAGCATCCTGAATAACCAATGAAGTTTCCTGGCCATACCCTAAAAAAGTAAGGCCAAGAAACATCATTAATCCGATGAAATTTGAATAACTCATCATTATCTTATTACCTGTTTATCAAAAATTTGCTTTTTAAACGGATACCTTCAGAAACCGTTTCAACAACATACATTCCATTGGAAACTTGATCAATATTGATGTTAATTCCTGAAATATTCTGAAGATGCGTTTGAGAGTAAATCAATTTTCCAGTCAGATCAAACAAATGTACTTCAACAGTTTTTCCAACTTCCTGATTTAGTTTTAATGAAATAGAATTTATTGCAGGATTAGGAAATACTTCCAACGCCTGTGATGAATTATGAAGTTCACCAACTGAAACCAATGAAAGCAGTTCCTTAACAAAACCGGTTTTTCCAGCTCCTGAGCCGCTGAAATAGTCAGGATAAAATTTATAAATATCTCCCTGACGTGTTTCGACGAAATAAACCAGGCTATCTTCTATCGTCCATTGGAACAATGACATATTGAATTCTTTCCATTCATGACCAATTGGAGTGCGATAGTATTCAAGTGGTTTTGAAGTCCAGCTGCTAAAATCAACTGTAACAGGATGATGTTTTGCCACACCAACTTCGTTATTAGAAGTGATTCCGACAACAACATAATTTGACGGGGCTCCTGTGTTATCAAACACGATTCCTGAATACCTGCTAAACATCAAATCCCAGCTATTAATTTCAGGCTCTCTGTCAACAACCATTTGAAGCATTAATGAATAATATATAAACATACGTGTGTCCTGATATGGTGTAACAACTAATGTTTCGTTTACTTCATTTGCTCCGTCAATATCAGCATATTTAAAGTAAAATGTATTGTTAACTGAACTCTTACGTTCAATGAAAAGCTTTTTCAGGTTTCCGTTTGCAAGTTTCACGATATAGATGGAATCTCCGACAACGTCATGATTTATAGTATTATACACCCCCCAACCATAATCTGGATGACCCAACGAATTGCGGTTAAAAGCGCCATCTTCCCAAACTGTGTCGGAATTCACAAGGTTAACCCAGTTATCGATATTGCTGATATCAATAGAATTCCATGCGCTTACATCACCAAGAGGATAGGTATAAAGCATCACACCATTTCCATCATTAATGGTTATTCCGGCGCTCCAGCGGTTGGTGTAAAAGGCAATTTCCCAATTGGCTCTGGTCTCAGTCTTCACTACTCCATTTGCCATGCTGTAGAAAACATCATTTGCATAACCCGCTCCCATTGCAACAGTATCGTTTACAGGGCTTGCCTTTAATTGTGGTACTATCAAAAGATAAAGACCACCAATAATAAAAAGTATAAACTTCTTCATTTAAGTAAATTATTGAATATTAAATAATAATAGTTAATTGCTCGAATGGCATCTGATTAATTGCTTCTGGCCAATAATACCAGAGGATTTCCGGTTCTTCCAAAACAAACTTATTAAGGATCAAACCTTTGGAATTGTTTCAAAAAACCTGTTACAGATGATTTAAGTTAGATTAAAGACTTGAAGGTGGCCCTCTTAGGGATATTATGCTGTTTAAACACTGATGCTTTAACAGCAGATAAGGCTTAGGTTGAAGAAAACGTCCTATTTGGGAAAATATAGACGGGGATTCAAGTTTTTCACTAAAAAATAAAAGAATGGTATGGTATGACTGTTTATCAAAATCCTTCCCTACTTTCAAATGGCCTGTTTTTCCATCATCCTTACTACCAGGTTTCGTAAAGGGGGTATGATGTTCGTAATAATTAGTGCCGAAAATCTTTTCCTGATGATAAGTGATCAAATCGCCAATGACCATCCAGAAAATGGCAAATGCCATGATCAATTGTATCGTTCTGGATGTAGATTCTCTTTTCATAAGTGAAATAACTGTGCAAAAATAACTCAATCTTTAAGATGACACAGATTCTTTGCATTTTTTAAATAATTATACCCAAATTTAGGTATGAACAGAATCCATTTGATGGTGATTATGCATATCCCTAAACAAAAAAAAACATCCTGAAATCAGGATGTTTTTTCTTAACTGTTAAATTAGTTCGTTTTAAAAAGAAAATCACTTTTTATAAAAACTCTGTTCTCAATTGAGCTACCCAAGCCTTAACGCGGGCATCTGTCTTTTCAGGTTGTTGATGATCATCCAAAGGAAGCCCAACGAATTTACCATCTTTCTCGGCCAGGCTAAAATAAAATTTATAACCCTCAGTAGGCCAAAAACCAACAACACCGCCCTTTACAGGTAAGCGACAATACATTGTACCAAGACCATCAACAAAGCTTTCGGGGTATTCTTCCTGGTCACCTAGTCCGAAAAGAGCAATCTTTTTTCCATTGAAATCAATTTCAGAAAGGTCATCAACGAAGTCTTCCCAGTCATCCTGCATATCACCTATTCCCCAAGCACTTGTTCCGAACACCAAATTCGTGTATTTAGCTATCATTGAAGGGGTTGCCTCTTTTATATTATGAACTTCAGCATCTTTTCCAAATGCTTTAGCAATTTTCTCAGCTGCAGCTTTAGTTGTCCCTGAGGTTGAACCGTAGAAAATACCAACTGTTTTCATATGTTTTCTTATTTAAACCTTTTCTAAATTAGGGCGCAAAAATAGACATTTTCACATAAAAGCCATGCTATAGATTTCAAAAAAAGAGTTAACAAAGATTTATTCCTTTTAGAATAAATCATATTGAATTTATAATCAATACACTACAGCTATTGTTTAAAAAACTATTCCTTACGACCGCCCTTCAATTCGCCCGATTCCACCAGTTTATTGAGGATGGCATAAACTGTTAAACCAGAAACTGTTTTAATGCCAAGTTTTCGGGTAATGTTCTTTCGATGGGTCATAACGGTATGAACACTTATAAAAAGGCGTTCCGCTATTTCGTTATTCGTCAATCCCAAAGCGACAAGACGAAGTACATCAGCTTCACGTTCACTGATGGTTTCTGAATCATTCTCTTCAGAAACTAAACCCATTTTGACAAAAATATCTTGAAAATCATTCGTAAGGGCTGATTTTGAATTCATCACATTGAGGGTAAAATCAAAATGACTTGTTTGATTCTCATTAGGAAATGAGTGCACAATTCCAATAATTACAAGGCCTGTAAAAGCAGTCGAATTTCGGTTTCCATGCCATTTTTCCGAAAGCTGCAGCTGATTTGCGATGACAACCTGTGGCTCATATTTTTCCAACAGCTTTTGAAAACTATCCTTTATGCAATCGGCTTCGTCCATTCGAAAAGCCAGTCCCATCTGACTAAGAAGTGCCTTTAAACCCTCTCTGATAATATACGACTTCTCAATGACCAAAATTTTTACAACTTCGTTCATAACGTTTTATCCTGATTTGAAATAGTGAGAAAGTCGAGTTCCATTTTCTCTACAATAGGAACCAAAATCAAATCTTCAATATGCGAATGATTATTAAGGTCTTTTTCAAGCTCAAAAATCTCATGAAGAATGAGATTTAAAATTCTGCTATCCTTTGGCTGCGGAATGTATTTGATCAGAATGTTTTTGAGATCAAACAACTTTGATTCCACATCATCATGATCTTCTTCATACTCATGTATTGAGTATGCTTTTAGTTGCTCAACAAGTTCTTTCTCGAGTTTGTTATCATGCAGATAATGCTCTAAAGCAAGCACATACGGATAAACACGTTGCTCCTCCTTATTGATATGAATGGTAAGTTCATGAGTGTATTGCCTAAAAAAATCGAGTAGCAATACTTTAATTTCTTCATCAAAACTATTATCGTTTGTGAGGCGGCGAATATAATTTTCGATCTCAGGTATCCGAAAATCGAGGTAATATTGATGTGTTTGATGCAGGTATTCAATAAGTTCGCTTGCTTTAAACTGCAACATACTTTCTACCGGAAAATAAGTTGAATCGTGAAAAGTATTCACAATTTCAAGGAAAAATGGTAATGGAACCTGATGCAGTTCACACACTTGCTTTACCGACTTTTCGCCAAAACCAAGTTGAATTCCAAAACGATTAATAACATGCAGCAGATGATGATTCAAATGAATAACATCAGCCATTTTCATATCTTTATGAATAAGCATAATTCTCAGGTTTATTGCGCCACAAAGGTAAGCAAACTAAAGTCTGCTGATCCAGCCAGCCAAATGTTCAGATAACCGGCTTTCTTGAAAAGTGTAAATTTTAGTGTCTGTAGCCTCATTAAATGACACGTCAAAAAAGGAGTCAACAGATTGCAACTTTCGTTGGAACAAACCATTATTCTCATGATATTCAGCGAGATACTCTTGTTCTGTCTGGCCAGGAGTAGGTATTAAAAGAGCAGGTTTGCGCAAAGCAACCAAATCCATAATTGTTGAATATCCTGCCCTGGCAACAACAGTTCGTGCATTAGAAATTAGCTCATACAGTTGTTCATCAGTTGCATGGTTCAACATTTTTATGTTTGGAGAAGTATTAGGGACATCCGGAGCTTTTGGCAATCCTCGAAGGATAACTACCGATTCATTTCGTCCTTTAAGCTGATCTAACACCTTGTTTTCCAATAATGTACGTTGTGGTTCAGGGCCTGAAAGCATAATGAGAAAATCAATGTCTTTTTGCTTTGACTCGATGGTTGAATTAACTGCTTCGAACCTGCTCAAAGGACCGATATATTTAGTAGAGATATGGTTAAAAGGAGGATTTGAAAGTTCTCCTGCCAAAGCTTGTTTACCCTCATAATCGGGAATCCAGCATGAGGAATAATTTCTGATAATCATCTTATTTACAAACTCAAGCATTGGGGCAGAAAAAGCAAGCAAATCAGGTGGCTTGATATGCAGTTGATGTGTTATAAAAACTGAAGTAACTTTCTTACTATATGCTCCAAAGCGGTTATCGGAAATAATGCCATCAATTTTATTAATTCTTACAAAATTCTCTACCCATCTATGGTCTTTTACAATCTGCCGCAGTAGGATTGGACTTTGTTTCAAAACTGGCCAAACCAATGAATTTCCTTTGTTATAACGTGGTGTAAAAGAAGGAAATACTTCAAATCGTAATTCAGGAAAGGCTTTCCGAAGCAATTCAAGGGGAGCACCATCAGCTGCCACTATCACTTCCTGATTCAGTCTCAGCAACTCCTTTATTATAGGAATGCAGCGGCTCGCATGACCAATACCCCAGTCAAGAGGGGCTACAAGTATTGTTTTATTGGGTAACAATTTGAAAGTATTTGAACAAAAGTACCATTTTTTCTTTTAATTTTGGCCGCCATGTCCGAACAGCTTTTGTATAAAATTGGCCTTACCCTCATTCCGGGAGTAGGCGATGTCGTAGGTAAAAAACTTGTCGCCTATTGTGGTGGCCCCGAAGCCGTTTTTAAGGAGAAAAAAAAACATCTCGAAAAAATTCCAGGTATTGGGGCTCATACAATTTCCGGCATCATTAACCAGCAGATCCTTTCCCGTGCTGAGCAGGAACTTATTTATATAGATAAAAAAGAAATAAACGCACTTTTTTACCTCGACAAGGCTTATCCTAAACGCTTGCAGCACTGTGCTGATAGTCCCATGTTACTCTACTACAAGGGAACGACCGACTTGAACCTCCAACGTGTGATTGGCATTGTTGGAACCCGCAATGCAAGTGAGTATGGCAGACATGTTTGTGAACAAATTGTTGATGACTTTAGAAACGACAACGTGCTTATAGTAAGTGGGTTAGCATATGGAATTGACAGCTACGCACATAGAGCTTCAGTAAAAAACAACATCCCAACTATTGGCGTTTTGGCTCATGGACTCGACCGTATTTATCCGGCTCAAAACAAAAGTCTTTCAGAAAAGATGCTTGCCAACGGCGGATTGCTTACCGAGTTTATGGCAGGAACTATTCCCGACAGAGAAAATTTCCCACGGAGAAACCGCATTGTTGCTGGAATGATTGACGCCCTTATTGTTGTTGAATCTGCAAAAAGAGGGGGCGCGCTCATTACAGCTGATATTGCCAATTCATATAACCGCGATGTTTTTGCTGTGCCAGGAAGAGTTGGTGACACTTTTAGCGAAGGCTGCAACTATCTGATACGAACAAACCGGGCTGCCTTACTGGAAAACGCTTCAAATCTGCGATATTTACTTGGATGGGGAGAGCAGCAAACTACAGGTGGGCAAACAAAACTTTTCAGGGATTTTAGCGAGGATGAGCAAAAAGTTATGGATGTTTTTGGTCAGGAAAAAGAATGTGGAATCGACGACATTATGCTTAGAAGTGCCTTCCCTGCATCAAAACTTGCTGGAATCCTGTTAACCCTTGAATTTGATGGTGTTATTGTAGCACTTCCGGGAAAAAAATACAAAATCGTCTGACACATTTCTCCTTCATAAAAGTAGATCTTCATAAAATTCCACTTATTTCCGGTTTCATTTTTATTCTTAAAGATTGGAAATTCATGCAAAATAAATGAATACCAATACGTTATCCTTAAGAGGTGTGCTTCCGAATTAATCGCTGCTTTTCGTACCTTTGCCGCCCTATGAAAGATATGCGCGCATTTATTTCTGGCAGGCTTTTTTCGGTTATTGCTGCTGTTTCAAAAAGCAGACAAGAACCTGCTTATGTAATTGGAGGTTATGTTCGCGACCTTTTGCTCAAAAGACACTCCAAAGATATTGATATCGTTGTAGTTGGCAATGGAATTGAGTTTGCACAAATGGTTGCAATGCAACTTGGAAGTAGTAAAGATGCCAAATATTATGGACAATTTGGAACTGCTATGATTCGTTACAAAGATATGGTAGTCGAGTTTGTTGGAGCCCGAAAAGAATCCTATCAGCTGTTAAGCCGAAAACCTGAGGTGAGCTCCGGAACTCTGGCTGATGATCAAAAAAGACGCGATTTCACTATTAATGCATTAGCCATCAGCCTTAATGAAGCAGACTATGGGTACCTCATTGATCCATTCAATGGTGTTGAAGATCTCCAAAAGAAACTTATAAGAACACCGCTTGACCCCGATATTACCTATTCAGATGATCCGCTTAGGATGATGCGGGCAATACGATTTGCAACACAACTTGGGTTCAACATTCATATCGATTCGTACCAGGCTATTGCTCGTAACAAGAACAGAATCAAAATCATATCCATTGAACGTGTTACCGACGAACTGAATAAAATAATCTTATCACCAAAACCATCTATCGGTTTTAAACTGCTGTTCGACACAGGTCTGCTTCAACTTTTCTTTCCACAGATGGCAGCTTTGCAAGGTGTTGAAACAGTTAATGGAAAGAGCCATAAGGATAATTTCTACCATACACTTGAGGTTCTTGATAATTTATGCAATACAACCGACGATTTATGGTTACGCTGGGCAGCCATTCTGCACGACATAGCAAAACCACCCACAAAAAAGTTTGAGCCACTTCAGGGCTGGACATTTCATGGACATGAATTCAGAGGCGCTAAAATGGTTCCTGGTATTTTTAAAATGTTGAAATTGCCTTTAAGTGAGCCCATGCGCTTTGTGCAACAACTTGTTTTACTTCACCTTCGGCCAATTGTTCTTGCTCAGGAAATCGTTACCGATTCTGCAGTGCGTCGCCTGCTTTTCGATGCCGGCGACACCATTGATTCGTTGATGCTATTATGCGAGGCCGATATCACCTCAAAAAACGAGTATAAAGTAAAAAAATACCGCGATAACTTCGAATTGGTCCGACAGAAACTCAAGGAAATTGAAGCCAAAGACAAGATCAGGAACTGGCAACCTCCAGTGAGTGGCGAAGTTATCATGCAGGTGTTTGACTTGAAACCGGGTAAAGAGGTCGGTCAGATCAAAAATGCCATTCGTGAAGCAATACTCGATGGCATTATTGGAAATAATTTTGATGAGGCTTATGTTTTTATGAAGGAAGAAGGCAAACGACTTAAGCTTCATATTGTTTCTGAAACAGATGCTATACCGGTGAAATCAAATGGTCCTGTTCCACTTTAGCACAAAAAAATGGATGGTTCACATAAACAGCTTATTGTTGTAGCTGGTCCTACAGCTGTTGGCAAAACATCTACCGCAATTTCTCTGGCTGAATACTTCAAAACTGAGATCATTTCAGCAGACAGCAGGCAGTTTTATAAAGAGATGTCCATCGGAACGGCAGTGCCATCACCTGAAGAACTTCGGCAGGTTAAACATCATTTCATTCAGCATTTATCCATTCAGCAAACCTATGATGTAGCAGCATATGAAAAGGATACACTTTTGCTTCTTGACACACTATTCAATCACTATGATACTGTAATTTTAACAGGTGGATCAGGCTTGTATATTGATGCTGTATATGATGGGATGGATTCATTGCCAAATATTTTGCCTGAAATTCGCGAAAAAGTGAATCAAATATTTGTAAATGAGGGGCTTTCGAAACTACAGGAGTTAGCCATGGAAATTGACCCCTCCTATTTTCAAATCGTTGACACACAAAATCCCCGCAGGTTGCAGCGTGTGCTGGAAGTGTTTTTTCAAACAGGAAACAACCTTAGTTTTTACAGAAACAATCAAAAAACATCACGCAATTTTGGAATTATCCGAATCGGTTTGGAGCGCGAACGTAAGGAACTAATCAATCGTATCGATAAACGCACTGACAAAATGCTCGCTGATGGATTACAGCATGAAGTTGCAGGTTTAATTAACTATAAACATCTAAATGCTTTAAATACGGTAGGTTATAAAGAATTTTTCGACTATTTTGATAATAAAATCAAACTGAAAGAGGTCCCAGAGCTTATAAAAATTTCCACACGGCAATATGCTAAACGTCAGATGACGTGGTTCAAGAAGAATAAAGCTTATCAATGGTTTCATCCAGAACATTTTGATGAAATTGTCAGATACATTTCTTTGAAGTTAACTGATCAAAAATCAGCGGATTTATAAAAACAAAAAAAGCCGGCTTCACCGGCTTTTCATAATTTTCATTTTGTTTACAATGCTGCCAAAGCAGCAGTATAATCAGGTTCCTGAACAATCTCAGGTACTTGTTCTGAATATTTTACGAGGCCGTTTTCGTCCAAAACTACTACTGCACGTGAGTGGAGTCCTGCCAAAGGACCGTTTTCAATTGTAACCCCGTAAGAAGTACCAAAACTTCCTTCACGGAAATCACTTGCAGTTACTACCTGATCCAAACCTTCAGTCGAACAAAATCGTTTGTGAGCAAAAGGTAGATCTTTCGAAACGCATACCACAACTGTATTCTCAAGTTTTGATGCTTCTGCATTAAACTTACGTACCGAAGTAGCGCACACATCTGTATCCAGACTAGGGAAAATGTTCAGCACCACTTTTTTACCTTTGAGTGACTCCAAAGTGAGGATGCTAAGGTCACTCTTAACCAATTGAAATTCTGGCGCTGCAGAGCCATTAACAGGTAATTCTCCTGAGGTTTGAAAAGGATTTCCTTTTAATGTAATTTTTGCCATAAGATTAAATTAAAGTTTATGTTATCTAAATTAAAAATTCTATGTAATTGATTAATAATCAGCTAAATTCCAAAGGAACTATTTAAATCTGCTTTAAGCAAAACAATCAGTTTCTCACTTAACAAAACTACTCATGATAACAACAAAAAATACCGTTAGGTTCAACTATGAAAAACAATTTAATGTGTGATGAAAGTTAAAAAATGTTTTCGAGCAACTTAATTATTCGAAAACATAATCATAAACCCTTTCAGTGCTTATTGTTCCGTCAGCTTTTACAACTCTAAGATAGCTTACAAATCCTTTGTCGTTATAAGTGTATGTATCTGTTCTAATCACTTTCTCTTCAGCGTCTACCTGGGTTATTGTTGCAAAATCACCATTCGGATTATAGGTATAGAAAAATGAATAACTCAATTCATTATCAGGCCCATAAATATGCTTTTTTGTTCTTAAACCATTTGTATCGAATTCATTCTCAACACGAATTTTTAACGAACCTTGTGCATCATTCTGGATGATTTCGATGCAATCGCCATCCTCTATACTTCCGTCATATTGGTATGAAATGCTGTATTCTTGACCATTATCCTTATTGATTTTTGACACAAAAACCTCGCTGGTTTCTGGTCTCACCTCATAGGTTAATTTTCCACTGATCATCCAGGCACTGTCATAGCTGGTAATAGTCCAAATTAAGCCATCATCGTCGTAACCTAAAACATTCATTTCTTTGAGCAAGCCTTCGGGGGATCTGTCAGCATCCAAAACAAGGTTTCCTGAAGCATCATAAACCTGAATGACATGTGCTTCAATTTTTCCTTCCTCATTAAAAAGATACATACGTTCTTCCCGTCCCTGGCAGTCGTAGAAGTAGTGGACAACCGGAAATTCCTTTCCGTCAGGCAATTTGTTTTTTACCAAACATTCCCTCATCCCTGCAGAAGCTTTTTTAGCGTATTCAACCTCTGTCCTTAATTTTTCCTTTAAAGTTTTTGGCGGTTCAATGTGAGCTATTGCCATCATATTGAATACCAGAAATATACTTATCAGATAGCTTTTCATAATAGAAGTATTTAAACCGTAAAATTAACCAATTCTATAGAGATCGAGCTACGATTTAAAAAATGATTTGTCTATTTCGAGCCTTGCTGAAAACAAATTCAACAAAAACGCTACAGAATCAAGGCACAAACTCTAATTCGAAAAAAATCCCAAAATGAATTTAAGTCAAATAATCAGAGTTTTTACCTCAATTCTGTAACCGACTATTTGTTAATCAACACGTTAAAAAACAAATTGAAGCGAGAACAAAAGGTTTCTTCCAGAAGCAACAAGACCCGAAGAATAAGGGCGATAGCGTTTGTCAAGGATATTTTCAACCCCACCACCTACATTCAAATGCTCATTAACTTTAACCATTGCTTTCAGGTTGAGGGTATACCATGCAGGTGAATAAGGATTTCCGTTTTCATCCAGCGCATACATATAATCCTTACCCTTTTCTTCCTCCGGCATATTTTCAAAACTTACCTCAGAGGAGTAATGGGCATTCAGTTCAAGCATTCCTTTTCCGGTGGCATACCTTAAGCGCGACATCCCGAAAAGTGGTGCTGCATGACGCAATGGACTAGTGCTTCCATCATCGAGCTCCTCCTCCCCTTTTTGCCAGGTTAAGTTGGTGAGAAAGCTGAACCCTTTGGGAAGCTTTAACTCCACAGCGCCCTGAAGCCCGTAAACGCTGGCTCTCGCAGCATTTTGAATTGCCAGAACGCGACTCATCTCACCATTGTAAATGATGCTGTCAGCGCCATCAAGTTGAAATTCACGACGTACCAAAGCATCGGTTAGAATGGTGTAATATCCTGTTAAATCTATTTTTAACAAACCTCCGATTACTTTTGATAAACCCAAATCAGCATTGTATGCATATTCAGGTTTCAGGTCAGGATTAGGAACAAGAACAGCTCCAGGCTCAGAGTCAAATATTTTCCCCAGGTCGTCCACATTTGGTGATCGAAATCCTGTCGCAAAATTCGCTGAAACAGAAAAGCTTTCAGATGCTTTGTGAACTAATCCCAAACTTCCTGTCAATGCACCTTTATTTAAGGAGGCATATTTAAAAGGAAGAGGGAACAAAGTGGTATCAAATTCTGCATCCAAAGCAAAAAGATTATACCTTAAACCGATCTGCGCCATTGTCTTTGGACGAAAATGATATTGATAGGTAGCAAATACTGCATATGACGACCAGGTAGAGGCTGGATAACGTGCCGGACCAGGAATGATGATTCCAGTTTGGATGTTTTCATCGGTTCCTTTGGACTCAACGTCATTTAAAACTATTTCAGCTCCATAAAGTAGGCGATCCTTTAATCCAAATTGCTTGTTGAAATCAAGATTGAGCGAGAAAGCTGTAACCTCTTCAAAGCGATTGTATTTTATAACTTTGTTTAAATCACGATCGTGACGGCTTTCGGCGAAATGCTGTAATGCAGCTGTAAATTGCATTTGATCATAGAGTTTCATCGGTTTCTGATGGCTAAGTGTCAGCTTATTCATCAACCATTTCTGAGGACCATAGTACCATTCAGCACTGCGGGGCAGCCCATTTCTCAAACGTAATAACCTGTCGTAACGTGCATAATCAGAAGTAGTTGAATAATACAACCCATATTCCATCTGAAAGGCATCACTAGGTTTGTAAAAGACTTTTTGCATCAGATTCTGCTGCGAAAACCCTGTTGGACTTTGCACCATCGGATCTGTTGATTCAACTACCCTGTCAATGCTGTCCATTCTCACTACGGTATACTTTTTCAGATATTCGTCAGGGCCATCTGTTCCCATCCGCAGATCACCATAACGGTTAAAGCTGAAACTTGTAACAGAAGCCCATTTTTCACCCGCAATAGTCACATCCAAATGTGACGATAACTCATTGTTAGCAGAAGAAAAACGTGTTGCAGCTTTACCTGAAACTTTGGTTCCATTTTCAGAAAACACTGGTTTTAAGGTATTAAAAAGCATTACGCCACCAATAGCATCGCTCCCGTAGATTACTGAGCCCGGCCCGAATAAAACTTCAGCCGATTCAACACTATAGGGATCAACGGATAAAATATTCTGAATGTTGCCACTGCGAAAAATGGCGTTGTTCATGCGAACTCCATCAACAGCAATCAGCAGCCTGTTTGTGGCAAAGCCACGAATCATAGGGCTTCCACCGCCCTGCTGACTTTTTTGAATAAAAACCTCACCACTTTGACCAATCAAATCAGCTGCAGTTTGAGGGTTTTGCATCGCAATTTCTGTTGCCCGTATCGAACTTACCCGCTGAGAAACCTCACTGCGCGATTGTGCCCAGCGTGTTGCTGAAACCACCACTTCATCTAGTTTAAAATCAGTAGGTTTCATCAATACAACAAACTTTTTGTTTTCGAGTTGCCGAAAACTAACCACCTTTGTTTCATAACCAAGAATTCCAAAATAGATGCTATCATTTCCTTTTAGACTTGTTACATCTGCTTTCCCAAATTCATTTGTGATGAATGAAACTTTTTTGGAGGTGATTGTTACAAATGGCAAAGGTGACCGTGTTAAAGCATCTACAACACTAACTTCTTGTGCCAATATTGAAAGGTGAGATAAGGCCATAACCATGGCGATTACCCAAATTTTCTTCATAAAAAAAGATTTAATTAAAAAATGTTCTTTAATAAGGATTTAACAATCTAACCCCAGCATGGAGGTTGAATATGAGGCTCTAATGAACATTCTTTAATAACGAAAATGTAGATTGCCTTATTTACTGCAGGAGAATCATTTAAAAAGTTTGTGGAGAATTTGGTAAGATCATTGAAAAACATCAAAACAGAAAGTGACTTCCATTTTTCTGCAGGAAATTTCCCTTTCTGCTGATCGTAATCTGCCATCTGTTGACGAAGCTTCGATTTAAGTTTTGTCTCTTTCCTGTCAGGATACACCAGATACCATGTTGAGGATCCAATCTGCTCCTCCTCAACGATATCGTACATTTGTCCGTTATAAACAAATTCTTTATCATGAATTCGTTTAAACTGCTGATTTCGAATCATTTCCAAGTGCAAAGGGATTTCCAGAATGAGGAGTTCATTACCAATAAAACCTTCAAGATATTTCTGTTTAATCTCATTGCGCAGCATTTCTTGCTGTATTAACAAAAGGATAGCGTGCCCTGACTGCAAAACAAACAGGAGCGACAACAGAACAAAACCGATGGAAGTAACCTTTTTCAAATCGGCTGTAAAAGTAATCATTATTAAAAAACCAAATCAACTTACAGGTTCTTACGATTTTTACCAATGTTTAAAAATCGAAAGCTAAGTTTAATGGCCTGAAATACAGGGATAAAAACGATCATAAGTATTGAAAAAACAACCAACAACCATTTCGATAAACTAAAGATTGATCCCATAACACACAGTATATCAATTACTTTAGGAAATAAATAAAGCATCAACACGGTATTTAAGTTTTCGAGAATATCTGCTGATGCAGCAAACAAAGGGAAATAGACGAAAACACTATGTTGTTTAAAAAACAAATAGCGATTTGACAACAGACGGATAATGAGGAATAGAAAAAAACCATAAACCAAAGGATAGATCATATCAATAACCGCAACTTGATATAAATAGATGCTCCTCCCTTGATTGCCAAAGCTCCGAAACAACTCAAAAACATCTTCGCTTGAATACCAAAGTCGAACATCGAGAATCTTTAGCTCTTCATTCTCAAAAGGAAATTCAACTGATGGAAAGATTTGAAGTGTGAAATAGAGCCAGGCAGCAAAAAGTAAAACAATTGACAGTAAATACAAAAGAGGCTTGTTACTCAACATTTGCATCAAAAAACCTTTCACTTTCCTTCCTGTTGTCATGATAAAAACAGCGTATATTTGCAAAATAAGTGTATTATTTTCAAATATTAAATATTTATTTTTCAAGATATTATGGCAACTACCCGCCGAAAATCTGCACCAAGGGCATCAGGCAGAAAATCAAAAAGTCAAAAAAAGTCGTGGCTTCAATCTTTATTATATGTGTTGGTAATTTTTTTGGTTCTAGCTGCTATTGCACTGATAGCAGGATATGTTTATATGCGAAAAAATGCAACTCCTGAACCAACATCAGAAGTTCAAACAGAAATAGTAGGTAAAACTGAAGGTGCTGATCAATCTTCACCGGACAATTCCAAACCGATTCAAAAGCAAGCAAATGTGATCATCGAAGGCACATGGGTAAGCACTGATAATGGTGCGATGCTAACTATTAAAGGAACAAATTTTACGATTGATTTTCCCTCTGTTGAAGCAGGTAAACCAATTGTTGGTACTATTCAATTGATTGAAAATGAATTCACTGTAGTAAGCAAATCACTTCTGGGATGCGAACAAATTAACGGCAGCTACAGTTTTGAACTTAAGGGCGAAGATTTAGTTATTAAAGCCATAAATGACAGCTGCTCAAAAAGAAAAAATTCCTTTGAATCTTCCTGGTTTAAAATGTAATCCCGTTTTACGGATTATTTTTAAGCTTCAAAAATGTAAAAAAGCAGCAGTCATTCCAACCAAAAGCCTCTCCTTCCATCGCTTTTATTATTTTTGTCTCTCGAAACTGACATAAAAGTCATTTTTAACAAATCAAATGACGATACTAAATCAATCCCTATTTTTAAAGATTGGCGCTTTTTTGCTTGTGCTAATTAGCCTAAAACCTGTTAATGCACAACGTGTTATATCCGGAACAATTGATGGCTACTCGAACAAGATGATCACGCTCTCCGTTGTGAGAGGCGATATGAAAGTCCCTGTTGATTCGGTCCGTTCAAATCAGGATGGTCATTTTACTTTGATGACAAAAAACTGGTACAGACCAGGAATGTATATGATTCAAACAGAAGATGGTAACATCATGAAGCTGATTTACAATCTTTCTGACATCCGGTTTGTGTCGCATAAATCCGATGAAAACTCTCCTGTCGAATTCATTGACTCCGATGAAAATCAGCTTTGGTACGGTTATTCAATACATAAAAATGATGTTCGCGCACGTCAGGAACTTATCAAACCGATTTTACAGCAGTATCCCCAAAACGAATCGTTTTATCAGCAGGCTATCGATGCTTATAACTCACTTCAATTCAGCCTGAAACGAAAAGTAGATTCCATTTATAATAAGCGTTCTGAAACATTGGCAGCTCGTTTTATTCGTGCTGATGCGCCTCCAATTATCGACCTGTCGCAGGATTTTGAATCACAACGAGGGAGTCTGAAAGATCATTTTTTTGATGAAACTGATTTTGCTGACACCATGCTTATTAGTTCAGACGTTTTAACTTCCAAAATGATTGATTTTCTTTCACTTCACCAACGGCCTTCGATGGATATGGCTGAACTTCAACTGAGTTTTATGCAAGCTTTGGATGTGATTTTAAAGAAAGCCTCGGTGGAAAAGAAAATGTACCTTTTTGTTCTCGATTATTTCCTCGAAGGCTTTGCAAGAATGGGCTTTAGTGGGGTAACCGACTATCTGAGCAATTTACCTCATTTAGATAATGAATGTATGGACATGGAGACCCTTTTTGAAATTGAACGCATCGCTGGTCCTCATAGGAAAATTATCATCGGCTCGGAAGCCCCCGACATTACTATGGAAGACATCTATGGCAATGCATTTGAACTCGGAAAAACGAAAGGTAAAGTGAAAATTTTAATCTTTTGGTCAGTGACATGTCCTCATTGCATCAGTATTTTACCAGAGGTTAAGAGGTTATCAACCCGTTTTTCAGACCTTCAGGTAATTTCATTTATTATCAGTAAAGATCGAAACAGCATGTTGGAAATTATTGATAAAGAAAAACTTAACTGGACACATTTATCAGACGGAGCAGGCTGGACAGGGCCAATAACTGAATCATACATGGTTTATGGCACCCCAACATTTTTTATTCTCGACGAAAACAATCACATTTTGTCGAAGCCCTCTGGTATCGTTGAAATGGAGGCTGTTTTAACCAATCATTTCGCTTTAAAGAAGTAAATAAGAGTCGTTCAATGGAAGTAATTAAACCTAAGATGAACATTAACTACAAAAAACTAAAAAGAGTATTATCTGTACTTTTCATCCTCCTTGTTTGCTTCTCACCCATTTCTGTACTTGCTCAGGAAAACATTGCTAATCAATGGGTTGATTCTGTCTATCAGCAATTAAGTCTGGAAGAACGAATTGCTCAACTCATGATCGTAAGAGCTAATCAACCCGACAAACCTTACGAGGCAAAAATATCACAACTTATTCAGGATTATGGTATTGGCGGTGTCACCTTTTTTAAAGGAAGTATTCAAAGTCAGGTTTTTCAAACCAATAAATGGCAACAATTATCTAAAACACCTTTGCTGATTAGCATTGATGCTGAATGGGGCCTGGCCATGCGCCTTCCCGAAACGGTTTCTTATCCTTATCAAATGACTCTGGGAGCTGTTCAAAACGACAGTCTTATTGCAGAAATGGGCAAGCAGATTGCAGAACAATGCAAGCGAATGGGTATTCATATGAATTTTGCCCCTGTAATTGACGTGAACAGTAATGCGGAGAACCCGGTAATTGGCATGCGGAGTTTTGGCGAAAACCCCGATTTGGTTGCCTCGAAAGGATGGATGTATGCCAATGCATTACAGGCAAATGGGATTATTGCTACTGCAAAGCATTTTCCAGGACATGGAGATACCCGAAATGATTCACATTACACCCTTCCGGTGCTCAATCACTCACGTGCACATTTTGATTCAGTTGAGTTAAAACCTTTTCAAACGCTTATTAACCAAGGTATTGAAGGAATTATGACCGCGCATTTACACATTCCTTCTCTTGACACCACACCCAATCTGCCATCAAGTCTTTCGTATGCAATTGTGACTGGTATTTTAAAGAATGAAATGGGTTTTAAAGGATTAATAATAACAGATGGTTTGGACATGAAAGGTGTGACATCGGTTCAACCTTCAGGCAAAATTGAACTAATGGCTTTGCAGGCCGGGAATGATCTATTGTTACTACCTGAGAATGTTCCTCTGGCAATTGAAACAATCAAAAAAGCCCTTACTGCAGGCGAATTACCTATGAGCCGTATCGAAGAAAGCTGTAAAAAAGTTCTCTTTTTCAAATACAAAGCCGGATTGAATGCCTATCGTCCCTCTTTCACCGAAAACCTCAAAAGGGATTTGAATTCGCTTTCAGCGACTAAACTTAACAACCAACTTTTCGCTGAGGCTGTGACGCTTTTACGTAATACTGACAACATTCTGCCATTAAAAACTGACACGGCAGCATGGGCAGTTATTACTATTGGAAAGCCAACTTCATCCGCTTTAACAGAGCAATTGA
Source organism: uncultured Lentimicrobiaceae bacterium (assembly GCA_964463695.1). Classification (GTDB taxonomy): domain Bacteria; phylum Bacteroidota; class Bacteroidia; order Bacteroidales; family F082; genus JALNZU01. Next base: position 72,138 of record CAYXCZ010000007.1, read on the forward strand.
AGGCTTTATCGGTTAAATTTCAATCATTTGAGTTAAATAAAAATGCTGATAAAGAGACAATCGATTTACTTAAAACCAAGTTAAAGAAATTTAAAAAGGTTATTATTAACATCCAGAACACGAACCTTCTGGCAGCTAAGAAATTCGGTATAACCGATGGTGTAGTGAAATTTGTTAACGATTGTTCAAAAGATAAGTTTATCATTTTGAATCTGTTCGCATCACCCTATGCACTCGATTTGTTTAAGATCAATGATAATTTCAAGGCTATTTTAATAGCGTATCAGGATCGAAGCGAAGCTGAAGATGCAATAAGAGCTGTCTTAAGCGGCAAAATTTCCCCTAAAGGAAAATTGCCGGTTTCGCTAAAAAGTGGCTTTGCTGCCGGGTTTGGACTTTCCACCGAAACAACTTCATCTGATTTAGGAATGACGGTCGAAACCAGTCAAAAAAAAAATCCCGATCCGATCGTTGAAGACAAAATCTTTCAGCAAATAGATTCAATTGCTCTGGATGGGATTCGTAAAAAGGCCTATCCCGGTTGTCAGATTGTTGCCATGAAAGATGGACGCGTCATCTATAAGAAAGCGTTTGGCTACCTTACATATGACTCGGTTGAAAAAGTCACTAATCAAACGATTTATGATCTCGCAAGTCTGACCAAGATACTGGCAACTACCTTAACAGTGATGAATCTCTATGAAGATACATTGCTGTTCATGAGTGAAACGCTTGGTGATTACCTGCCTTATTTAAAAAAAACTGATAAAGGTCAATTGCGCATCTATGATGTCCTTTCTCATCAGTCAGGCTTAGATGGCTGGGTACCTTTTTACTTAAAAACAATAGACAAAACTGGACCGAATCCTGCGATTTATTCAAAAACTCTTGACACTGATCATCCATATCGTGTTGCAGAAGGCTTGTATATGCATCGTTATCAGCGTTATAAACTTTTCGAACAGGTTGCAACAAGCAAGCTTAAAAAAAAAGAATACCGATATAGCGATTTAGGTTTTATCCTTTTGCCCGTAATTTCTGAGTTGATTACCAACGTCCCCTTCGATTCTTATGTCAGTGAGACGTTTTACAACCCACTTCACCTTGATTCCATTACTTTTCAGCCACTAAAAAAGTTTCCTCAAAAAATTATTGCTCCAACCGAGAATGATCAGGAGTTCAGAAAACAGTTGCTTCAGGGTGATGTTCACGATCCGGCAGCAGCAATGCTTGGTGGTATTTCGGGCCACGCAGGACTTTTTGGAACTGCCACTGATGTAGCCATGATTATGCAGTTACTCGTGAATAAAGGTACATTGAAAGGTGTTAAAATATTTGAAGCTCAAACAGTTGAATACTTCACCCGAACACATTTCAAAGATAACCGGCGTGGACTCGGTTTCGATAAACCACCGCTTGATCCCAAAGATCCAAACCGGTCAATGGCTGATGCTGCTTCTGCAGAAAGTTTTGGACATACAGGTTTTACAGGCACTTTCGCATGGGCTGACCCTAAAAATAAACTAGTAGTTGTTTTCTTGTCAAACAGGGTTTACCCTGACACGAAAGTGAATCTCCTAGCTAAGATGGGAATCCGTCCTCAGATTCATGAGTTATTCTATAAGTATGTAAATCAAAATATTAAAAAATAAAATGCATCAAAAAGCAGGGTATCTTTCTGAAAAAAAGGAAAGCAGAAACCTTTTTATCACTGTTTTTCTTAATCTGCTGATTTCTGCTGTCGAATTAGTTGGAGGTATCTTCTCGAATAGTTTGGCGCTCATCTCCGACGCTCTGCACAATTTCAGCGACGGAATTGCTATTTTAATCACTTACATTACCATTAAAATCAGTAAAAAGGCACCAAATAGTCAGCTAACCTTTGGATATAAACGCATTCAAATTATGGCGGCTATGTTCAATGCTTTGACATTGATTGCTATCTGCTTGTTTTTACTTATTGAAGCCTACAAACGTCTTATGAAACCTGAAGAGATCGAAGGGTTTTCGATGCTTTATATTGCCGGCATTGGATTGATTGCGAATCTTGCCGGAGTATTCCTTCTCAAAGATTTCTCTTCCAAAAACCTCAATATCAAAGCTGCTTATCTGCATTTAATCGGAGATACACTTTCAAGTGTTGCTGTTATTATTGGCGGACTTTTGATTATCTTTTTTAAATTATATTGGGTCGATCCGGTAATAACCTTGTTAATCAGTGTATATATCATTAAAGAAACCTGGGAAGTTATTGCAGAAACGTATAATATATTGATGCAATCCGGACCCAAAAACCTTCAACTCGAACCGGTCGCCAGCAAAATAATGACGATTGATGGCATTAAAAACATCCATCATATTCACGTGTGGCAGCTTACTGATAAAGAACTGCATTTTGAAGCTCACATCGAGATGGAAAACGACATGCTTTTAAGTGCTGCTCAGAAAAAAAGAGAAGAAGTTCGTGAGATGTTAGTCCATGATTTCGGATTCACTCACATCACATTACAAACAGAACTAGATGCTTGCCCACGCACAACGCTCATAGCATCAAATACTTACTGTTGTGATTGAGTCTTTTCAACTCAAAATACCTAAACCATCATTTAGTAAAGTTACAATTCTTACTTTTGCATTATGAAAATTTATCCTATGAAACAAATACTAATTTCTTCATCTCTTTGGATTCTATCCTTCCTTTTAATGGCTGCAACTGCCATTTATCAGCGTACAACCGGCCCAACTTATCCCGTTAGTGGAAAGCTAACAATCAAAGGCGAAACAGTAAAATACAAATTATTAAGGAGTCATGACACAGGTCTTGATGCACCGATTGAAATCAACGTACCTGATGGAGTAACAGCAGTTTACAGGTATAAACGATTTAAAAGTCATGACGAGTGGAGCACACAAAATCTTCAGACTGAAAATGGAAAAATAAAAGCGTTTATACCTCATCAACCAGCCGCAGGCAAAGTGGAATACCAATTAGCATTAATGGATGGTGGAAATTCCTATCCACTTACTGATGAACCAGTTGTGATACGATTCAAAGGCCCAGTTCCGCAGTTCGTTTTGATACCACATATTTTCTTTATGTTTTTTGCCATGGTTTTTGGAATAAGAACCAGCATAGAAGCACTGCTCAAAAGGAACCGAACCTATCAATTAACTGTTTTAACAACCGTTTTTATGCTCATTGGCGGGTTGATTCTAGGTCCTATCGTTCAAAAATATGCGTTTGATGCTTACTGGACAGGATGGCCATGGGGACATGATCTTACTGACAATAAGACTATAGTTGGATTCATTTTCTGGTTAATAGCCTTGTTGGTTTTGCATAAAAATAGAGAAAATAGAGTTTGGCCTATCGTAGCAATGGTTGTTATGATGGCAGTATATCTGATCCCTCATAGTGTTTTAGGTTCAGAAATAGATCACACTAAAACGAGCACTACTCCAAAAACAGAACAACCCAAATGACCATCCTCATAATTGTCATTACCGTTTTAGTGTCACTTTTGGCGATGCAAAACCCTACCCTTTTCCATCGTTTAAGTTTTAGTCCCTGGCTGATACACGAGAAGAAACAAAGTTGGCGTTTTGTAAGCTATGGGCTGATCCATGCCGGATGGATGCACTTGGCTGTCAACATGTTTGTACTGTATTCCTTTGGCAGAATAGTTGAAGAAAGTTTTCAAATAATTTTTGGAACTCCCAAAGGGTTATTGTTTTATGCCCTGCTGTACATTGGAGGAATTTTGTTTTCGACGCTTTACGATTACGCAAAGCATAAGAGTGATATTTATTACAACGCAGTGGGTGCATCAGGAGCTGTTGCAGCTGTGTTATTTTCCAGTATTATCATCAATCCGACAGCCTCACTTTTTGTTTTTCCAATTCCTTTCCCGATTCCAGCATTTGTGTTTGGGGTCCTTTATCTTTTGTACTCCATGTATATGGGCAAAAAAGGCCAGGATAATATCGGACATAATGCACATTTTTATGGTGCAGTTTTCGGCGTTGTTTTCACGCTCATCGTTGAGCCTGATTTAGCAAATATGTTCTGGTTTCAATTGATGAATCAATAATGGACTAATTGAGATCAGGATTTACTGGAAAACGTCTCCAAAGATCATAAGCTGGTCCCATTCGTTGCAGATAATTGTTCCACATCTTATCCGACTTAGTTTTAAGTAAGGATCGAAGATTAGTTTCGGATACGACCCAGGCATTGTTCTTTAACTCTTCATCCAACTGGCTGGGTGACCATCCTGCATAACCCAGAAAAAAACGAATCTGATCTTTTCCAATCAGACCTAGCTTCAAAAGTTCTTTCACTATTTCAAGATCGCCTCCCCAATAAATCCCTGGCAAAATTTCGCTACTGTCAGGAACTTCATTTCCTAGGGTATGAATGAAATATAGATTATCGGTTTGAACCGGACCACCAATAAAAACAGGTGCAGGAAAATCAGGGAAGTCTGGAAGAATTTCATTCAATGTTGTTCCGGTAGGCTTATTCATTACAAGACCAAAAGTTCCTTCATCGTTATGATCTGCCAGAAGGATGACAGACCTGCCAAAATAGAATTCATCCATCAATGGCTCAGCAATTAATACCCTTCCGCGTCTGGGCTTCAAATCGTTACTTCTTATATGTATCAGCTTTTCCATGCTATCTTTTCGCTAAGTTGTGCACTTGTATTATACAAAACACTAATTTTACTGCTCAATCAAAAAATGTACCACGCTTGAAAACAGTTCATAATCAGTCTCACTTTGAACAACTAAGATCAGATTACCCGTTTTTTGAATACCAAAATTACCGGTTTTTGGAGGAAGAAAATGCATACCGACTACAATTTAACTTTAATTTAGGAAATAAATTTACCTTTCAACCTGAGACGGTCATCCCCAAAAAAAGTTTCTTTAAAACGTCAGAAAATCAAGATTTGTTGCATTGGATGGCATTTCATATTGGAATGGTCGAACTTATAAGTTATTGGAAACTTGCGTGTCCTCCATTGGTTATCATCAAACCATTTCAATTGAATCCGGAGCAACTAAGCTGGTGGAAAAAATTGTATTTTAATGGGTTAGGTGAGTTTTTCTATGTTAACGACATCTCAACTTCCATCGAAAACTTCATGGAAATACGATGTGACAGTTCAAAAATCGGTTTGGCAGCTGAAGTTACACCACAACTGCTTACCATTGTACCTGTTGGAGGAGGAAAAGACTCTGTTGTAACTCTTGAATTGCTTAAAAAAAGTCACAAAACGATCGTTCCACTGATTGTTAATCCAAGGAAAGCAAGTTCCGACACTGCCAGTGTTGCCAGTTTCAGTCCAGAAGCGACTATTGTTATTAACCGGTCGATTGATCCTCTATTGCTGCAACTAAATTCATCCAGTTTTTTAAATGGGCACACTCCTTTTTCTGCTTTGCTTGCGTTTCATTCTGCCTTTGCTGCACTTATTACCGGTGCAGGCAATATTGCTCTGTCAAATGAATCAAGTGCCAGTGAGTCAACAGTACACGGTGAAAATATCAACCATCAGTACAGTAAATCATTTGAATTTGAGAGCGATTTCCGATTCTATCTGAACCGGTTTATTGTAAAAGGCGTTAACTATTTCAGTTTTTTGCGACCCTTGAGTGAACTTCAAATAGCCTTTCAGTTTAGTAAATTACCTGAATATCACGCAGTTTTCAGGAGTTGTAACGCTGGAAGTAAAACTGATAGCTGGTGTGGAAAATGTCCCAAATGCCTTTTCACCTTTCTAATTTTATCTCCCTTTTTGCAGGAAAAGGAATTGATAGCAATTTTCGGAAAAAACCTTCTTGAAGATGTTCAATTGAGTTACACGCTAGAAGAGCTAAGAGGCAAAACCGTTGCCAAGCCGTTTGAATGTGTTGGTACTGTTGAAGAAGTTGAACTGGCCGTCAGATCAGTGGTTCAACGCTATGATGGCATAGATAAACCGGTTTTAATCAACATGCTTATGGAAACTGATGCCGGTCAAATCCAGACAGATTTGAAAATTGCTCTGAAACATTTCGACCCTAAGCATTTTCTGGATGATTCATTCATTAAAATATTAAAAGATGCCATCGGGAATTGATACCATTCTTTCATCCATCCGGAACAAAACAATTCTGATTCTAGGTTTTGGTCGTGAAGGAAAGTCAACACTAAAGTTTTTGCTCGAGTGGTTGCCCGAAGCAGAGATAGGTATCGCTGATTTAAATCCTGTCCCGACTGACATACTAAATAACAACCCCAATATCTGCACCTATAGTGGTGAGTGCTATTTGGAAGCAATAAGTAAGTATGAATTAATCATCAAAACACCCGGAATTCCAGGCCGATTCTTGTCATTGAGAGATGATCAAATACTGACATCCCAAACAGATTTATTTCTTGCTGCATTTCATAAGCAAACGATAGGTGTGACCGGCACAAAAGGAAAAAGCACAACCTCGAGTTTAATTCATCACTTGCTCCTGAATACCGGATTTAAGTCCATTTTAACGGGTAATATTGGGATACCTTGTTTTGATATCCTTCCACAAATTACTGACGATTCAAAAGTAGTGTTCGAATTGTCAGCAAATCAACTTGAATATGTAAGACATTCTCCCGCTATTGCCATTCTTCTTAATATTTACGAGGAGCATCTGGATCATTTCGGAACTTTTGAAGCGTATAAAAACGCAAAACTTAACCTGATTATTAACGCGCTTCCTGGTGATACACTTATCCTCCACAACGACCTTGCTTTAAATTTAAACCTTCAAAATGTGAAGATTGAGCTCTTCCCCTCGGTAAAATACCCTGATTCATTCGATTTGAAACTCCCGGGCGAACATAATCAATGGAATGCGCAGGCAGCAATTCTGGCATGTTCGGCAGCAGGTGCTGGTTTTGAATCATTAAAAGCTCATCTCGCCACTTTTAAAGGACTTCCTCATCGATTGGAATATGTAGGAGAAAAGGCAGGTGTTCATTTTTATAATGATAGCATTGCTACCATTCCTGAAGCCTGTATTGCTGCTCTTCAAACTTTTAAGAAGGTTGATTTTCTGTTTCTGGGAGGGTTCGACCGCGGAATTCATTATTCAATTCTCACTGATTACATAAAAAATCATCCGGTTCGGCATATTTTGCTCACAGGTGATGCGGGTAAACGTATTGGTAATGATTTAACTGACTTAAAACATCCAGGTATTACTTTGCATTATTTTAAAACCATGGAAGAAGCTTTTCGTATCATCCACGACTTGAAACAAACCGGTGATGTTTGTTTACTTTCACCTGCCGCAGCAAGCTACGATCAATACAAAAATTTTGAGCATCGTGGCGAAGTTTTTAAGTCGTTAGTCGCAGACTTTTAGCCTTAATAACTTCCTGCAAATTTCACATTACGGAAGTTCTCCCGGGTGATTTCCTGGAGGCAGAGGCCTTTCTTTCTTTGGTGATATTGCAGGCAATAAAGGCTTCCATCCATCCTCTTCGGTTGAGCCCGATTGAATAACAGTACCTTCTCCCATCATGATATTGATTACTTCAGAGGTTCCAACTTGTCGGTAGGATGGAGGTGGCAAGAAAAACTCTTCCCTGACAGGAGTTTCCCTGGCCTGAATAACTTCCATAACATTAGGTCCATATGGAGTTTTAAGTACCGATCGCATTACAAGTCCGTCGTTGACAGCATTTACCCAGGCATCACTTTCACGCGCAGCAGACAAAGCCGTTGGCCGACTGAAAAGCCGCATCATCGTATTTAATTTATGTAATGAGATGCCGCTATAAGGTCGAATCTGCTGTGTTATCCATACTTGTTCCAACTCCATTGTATCGAGCTTTATGAGGTGTTTATGCGAACTTAGGTTCAAAATTGTAGCTACTGAGTCTGTTGATTCAATCGAAAATCGTTTTAACAATGTAGTATCCACCTCACTTGATTTCATTTCAATCAACAAGTTATCAAACTCTTTACGTGCTTTTTCACGTTCTTGTTCGGGTAACTGCTCAATCATTATTAGTGTTTGCTGCTCTATGGTAGAAATAAATTGTTGTTTCAATGTATCGGAGGATCCCGACCAGTATACCAACTGACGGGGAAATATAATTGTGACCCCTTCGCTCAATAAATCAAAAATAAAGGTGGATGTCTGATTTTCAACTCTTACTTTTTGACCTTCGATGAACAAACTTTGCATTTGGAAATTACCAAAACGATCCTCTTTCTTTTCCACAATCAACCAACCTGCCATTGAAAAACCGGCATACAGTAATGCTGTGAGTATAAAAAAGAATCTTGTCCAATTTGTTGGTAACACAAATGTTTTTAAGTTCATAGATTTAACAAATTACTTATCAATGTATTACATTTTTTAATAACAATCTGAGAATCAAAAACTCAGCTTTACAATAGCCAAAGATAAAAATTTACATCCCAAATGGGTTTTATAATGGAAAAAAATCTACCTTTGCACCTCAAAAATAAGCAGATACCATGTCAAAAGAAAAAGAAATTCTCAAAAGCGGTGACGAAAAACTAGAAGTTGTTGAGGAAGCGTTGAGTAAAACCGAGAAATTTATTGAAAACAATCAAAAAATTATCAGTATTGTAGTTGGTGTTTTGGTTGTGATCGTATTGGGTTATTTTGGATTGAAAAGATACTATTTCGAACCACGTGAGAAAGAAGCTCAGGTTCAGATGTTTGCTGCAGAAAAGTACTTTGAACTTGATTCATTGAATAAAGCCCTGTTTGGCAACGATAATAATCCTGGATTCATTGATATCATCAGCCAATATGGTTCAACAAAAGCAGGTAATCTAGCTAAGTATTATGCAGGTATCTCATTTTTACGTCAGGGCAATTATCAGGAAGCAATCAATTACCTGAAAAAGTTCGATGCTATCGACAACATTATCGGACCTTTAGCAATTGGCGCAACAGCTGATGCCTATGTTGAATTGAACGATCTTGGAAAAGCTGCTGAATTATATGTTAAAGCTGCTAAACAAAGTGATAACGAGTTTACAAAACCATTGATGCTTTTCAAAGCCGGAAGAGTTTATGAATTGAATAACAATTTCAAAAAGGCAAGTGAAGTTTACGAAATAATCAAAAAAGACTTCCCTAATTCAACAGAAGGCCGCACAATTGATAAATACCTTGAGCGCGCCAAAGGAAAAGTATAAATTGCTTTTCAAAAGAAATAATTAACCTGGCAATTTTGTCAGGTTTTTTTATTCGTTCATTTTTCTATTTTTGTTAATCACAAATTAATTCACTGATGCGTATCGCTTTTTTTGGGACTCCTGATTTCGCAGCTGAACAACTCGAATACCTTATTAAACAAGGAGTTGAAATAGTTGCAATTGTTACAGCACCTGATAAGCCAGCAGGTCGTGGCAAAATACTGAGTCAATCATCTGTTAAGGCAGTTGCACTTAAATATATGATCCCCGTTTTTCAGCCAACAAATTTAAAAGACCCTTCTTTTATCAATGATTTGAAAAGCTTATGTGCTGATCTTTTTGTGGTTATTGCTTTTAGAATGCTGCCCGAAGTTATTTGGAATTTACCACCACTTGGGACTTTCAACCTACATGCATCCTTGCTGCCACAGTACAGAGGTGCTGCTCCGATCAACCGTGCAATCATCAATGGTGAAAGCAGAACAGGCCTTACTACTTTTTTTATCAATGAGACAATTGATACGGGACATATCCTTAAGCAGGTTGAGATCGAAATAGGTGCTAATGAAACAGCAGGTGAGTTGCATGATCGAATGATTGAAGAAGGCAAGAAATTGATCATAAATACTTTGCAAGATATCGAACACGGAAGATCAACTGTATTGGCTCAAGCATCTGTTATTACAGATTCCACACTTTTGAAAACTGCACCAAAACTTTATAAAGAGGATGGGAAAATAATTTGGGGAAAAGAAGGAAATGAAATTCATAATCAAATCAGAGGATTGAGCCCACATCCCGGAGCTTTCACTCAATTAATTGATAATGAAGGAAATACTTTAGATATTAAAATTTACAGAAGTGAATTTGAGAGCAAATTTCATGACGAAGCCCAATTCACCCTTATGACAGACAACCGAACTTATTTAAAAGTTGCATTGAGAGATGGCTATTTGCATTTGAATCAACTACAGCAAGCAGGAAAAAAGACTCTTTTCCAAAAAGAGTTTTTAAACGGTTTCAAATTTAGTGGAAAGTGGAGTGTAAATCTTGCCTACTAGAGTGTTCAAAACACTGAAAAACAACAGTTTCATCCTTTAAGACTGCTTCATTGAAGCAATATGCAAGTAAATATACCTATTTTAAAGAAAAATATTCAATTTTTTAGCATAAACACTTGCTTTTGATCAATTATAGTTTATTTTTGTGCCTTGTTCGACCAATATTCTAACTAATATCCAAAAAGATGAACAAAGCTGAATTAATCGATGTAATGGCTGCAGAAGCCGGTTTAACAAAAGCAGATGCCAAGAAAGCCTTGGACGCTTTTATTGCTTCAACCTCAAAAGCACTTCAGGAAGGTGACAAAGTTACCTTGGTTGGTTTCGGGACTTTTTCTGTTTCAGGCAGATCTGAAAGAAAAGGACGTAATCCTCAAACTGGCATTGAAATTAGTATCGCTGCTAAAAAAGTTGTTAAGTTCAAACCAGGTTCTGAATTATCAGCAACAGTAAAATAATTTTTACGTTCTGAAATTATTAAAGTCCTGCTAGTTGTTATCTAACAGGACTTTTTTTATTTAGTTGTATTACAACTACCTTAAAAATGGATCGATTGAGATTGCAATAATAATTACCAGCACAAAGTAATTAATCCGCATAAAGTAATAAAACGGATTAAAAGGCGAAGGTTGTTTACTTTTTAAGATACTGGAAAAAACATAAATAAGCCAAAAGACAGCCAATATAATCATCAAGGTTACAAATACCGAACTTGTTAAACCGAAGATCGGTAACATTAGAGCAGTTACAGCAGTTGCAAATGTCCATAAAAATGTAAGATACCTGATGTGTCGCTCATCATAAACCTCCGTAATAGATGGATAACCAGCTTCAACATACTCATCACCATATTTTAACATAAGCAACCAAAAATGTGGCACTTGCCAGATAAAAAAGAAAAAAGCTAACACTAGTGCTTGTGTATCAAAAACATTACCACCGCCTGCAACCCAGCCAACTACAGGAGGTATCGCGCCAATAACAGATCCGGGGATTACTGCAAAAGCAGTTTTTCGTTTCATGGGGGTATAAATTCCATTGTACCATATCAAAGCAAGCAACCCAAGCTGAAAACCAACAAAGTCAGAGCCAACCCATATCAAACCAGAGCCAAGCGCAATAAGTATCAAAGCGGTGATCATGGCTCCATTTTTACTGATTCTCCCTGAAGGGATCGGGCGGTTGCTGGTACGTTTCATCAATTGATCACGATCGCTGTCCTGATAATGATTCAATGCTGAGGATCCGCATGCCAAAATGAAAATGCCAATAGTTGGAAGCAGCAAGCCCGAGTCAAATACACCTTTTGCAAGCAAATATCCGGCTATGGTGGTCAGCGCTACAGCAAAGGTTATTTTTACTTTACTTAGCTCCGCTAAAAGTCGTAAATAGTACATCATGATATAATTTTAAAAAAGCTGGATCTTTGTCTGATTTTCAGAAAAGTATCTAAGTAGTTTTATTTTAGCGTTTTAATATAATCGGTGATTTGTGAAATTTGTTCATCTGATAGAACTGCCTCATATGAAACCATTAACCCTTTCAAATAGCCTTTAACAACATCAGCGTTGGGTTGTTTAATGGAACGTGAAATATAAGCTTCATCAATTACAATTTCTCTTTCAACTCCTTCTGATTCAACTATTTCTGTTTTACCAAAAACCCCTTTAAAAGATGGTCCAATGATTTTACTTCCATCTTGAGAATGACAGGTTAGGCATGCGTTTTGCTTCAGAAGCGTTAAGCCGGGATGCTCTTCTGATGTTGATGAGGCTGTAGCAAGCCATTGATTGTAACCTGCTTCGTCCAAAACAGTAACACTCGAGAGCATATAACTATGTAATTGTCCGCAATACTCTGCACATAAAATATCAAAACGTCCTTTTTCCGTAGCTTCAAACCAAAGGAAGTTGTTTTTTCCAGGAACCATATCTTCTTTCATACGAAAAGCCGGAATAAACAATGAGTGAAGCACATCCCTCGAAACGAGGTTAATTTTTACTGGTTTTCCTATTGGAACTACCAATGAATCTGTCAGTCTGCCATCGGGATATTCAAATGAAAACTTCCACATCTGGCCATAAGCAGTTACTTCCAAAGCGCCGGCAGGCACAGTGCGAAGTGGTTTATATCCCATCCAGCCATAGTAAAACATAACCATTACCAACAGTGTAGGAACTGCTGTCCAAATAATCTCCAACTTATGACTTCCTTCAATATTGGAGGCCACAGGGTTACGCTTTTTGTTGTATCGAAACACAAAAAATAACATAACAATTGTGATTCCGATCAGAAAAAAGATTGAAATACCTGCTATCACATATAATGAAAAATCTACGCCTTGCGCAAATGTTGATGCTGATGTTCTCATGTTAACTAACGGTTAAAATATTCAAGTGCAGTTAAAATAGTAAAGGCAGCAAAAAGTACTACTACGAGCAGAATCAACCAGGTGTATATTTTCTTTTCGTATTTAAGGTGCATAAAATAATAGGCAACCACAATCACTTTTACAGTTGCAATTAACAGAGCTGTTGCAACAGAAAGTGCTGCAAGATTGGCCCCAAAAACAGATATTACCACGGTTACAATTGTTAGAAGCAGCAAAGTTGCCAAAGTACTCCAGTGATCCCTGAATGATGAAATATGAGCTGTGCCCTCTTCTGAATGATCTTTATTTTGTTTCATAATATATCAATGAATTAGATAAAACAATGGGAAAAGGTAAATCCAAATAAGGTCGACAAGATGCCAATAAAGACCAGCATTCTCGGTCAAGACATACTTTTTTGATGTCACCTCTCCTTTTTTTGTCCGGTAGGCCACAACACCTATAAGAATTCCTCCAATAATAATATGAAGCGCATGTAAACCTGTCATCATAAAATACAAGAAGAAAAACAATGCCTCACCCTTAGGCAAATTATTGTAATAATCCATTCCCGGGAATAACCCATGATGAATCTTTGAAGACCATTCAAAGTATTTTATAACCAAAAAAAGTAATGAAAGTCCAACGGTTGTCATCAAAAGTCGGATTGACTGCGCACTGTTTCCCTTTTGAATTGCGGTAATTGACATGGCTATCGTCATACTGCTTACGAGCAGAACAACAGTATTTATAGTTCCCAGCCAAACATTCAATTCGAACGAAGAAAGAAGAAATGCTTCGTGATTCAGCATTCTATACACCATATAAACTATAAAAAGCCCCCCAAAAAGCAGAAGCTCTGTAAATAAGAAGAGCCACATTCCCATTTTTGATGCCTCGTCATCCCTGTTATGGCCTGAGTTGGGCAAATGTAATCCGTGTGCGTGTTCCATATCAGTCTTTTATTTCAGGTTTATGTTCAAAATCGTAAGGTCCGTTGAGAGGTATTTCAGGCATACGATCAAAGTTCTCTAATGGTGGAGGAGAAAGAGTCTGCCATTCCAGCGTGATACCATTCCAGGGGTTTCTTCCAACATTCTGATTCTTCTTAAGTAATCCAGCAAGGAGATTTGACAACATAAGAATAAGACCAACTGCCAAAACCCACGACCCATATGTACTTATCATATTTGGCAGGTGAAACTCAGGAAGATAATCATAATACCTGCGTGGCATTCCCATCAAACCAGCGATCAGCATAGGGAAATACAACATATTGAATCCGATAAAGAAAATTACAAAAGCAACATTTGCTACCTTAATATTGTACATCTTTCCCCAAATTTTCGGATACCAATAATGTAATGCGCCAAAAAAAGCAAAGCCAGTTCCACCAAACATTACATAATGGAAATGCCCTACAACAAAATAAGTGTCGTGAAGGTGAATATCAGTTGCGAGAGCTCCTAATACCAAGCCTGTAAATCCACCGATCATAAACTGAAAAATAAATGCAAGTGTATAAAGCAACGGAGGTTGTACGTTGATAGAACCCTTATAAAGTGTTGCAACCCAGTTAAATACTTTTATAGCAGTTGGAATTGCAACAAGAAACGTCAGCATAGAAAAAACAAATCGCGCGGTTCCACTCATACCTGAAGTAAACATATGATGTCCCCAGATGAAATAGCCAACAAAGGCAATAGCTAAACTTGAGAACGCAATAGCTTTGTAACCAAATATGGTACGCTGACTAAAAGTCGGCAACATTTCGGAAATGACACCAAAAGCCGGCAAAGCCATGATATAAACAGCAGGGTGAGAATAAATCCAGAAAAGATGTTGATAGAGAATTGGATCCCCGCCAATGGAAGGATCAAAAAGCCCAACTCCTAAAACGCGCTCAGCTACAATCATCAGCAAAGTAATTCCAATGATTGGTGTTGCTAAAAGTTGAATCCACGAGGTTGCATACAGTGACCAGGCAAATAGCGGCATTTTGAGAAATGTCATACCTGGGGTTCGTAAACGATGAATTGTAACAATAAAATTAAGACCAGTCAATATAGACGAGAAGCCTATCACGAAAGCTGCCAACACCGACATTGTAACATTGGTACCAGTTTTAACACTGTACGGGGCATAAAACGTCCAGCCTGTATCAGCAGGTCCGTCACCAAATAATAGCGTCGACAAGGCCATCAATGCACCTATAACATAAATCCACCACGAAAGTAGATTTAACCTCGGAAATGAAACATCATCTGTGCCTAACATAATAGGCAGAAAGAAATTTCCGAAAACTGCCGGGATACTGGGAATGATAAATAAAAAAATCATTATCACACCATGCATGGTGAAAATCTGATTATAGGTTTTGGCTTCAACAAGATCTTTTCCCGGATTTAATAATTCATAACGCATTAATAATCCAAGGGTCACGCCAACCAGAAAAAATGTGATCAGCGAATAAAAATAAAGCAAAGCGATCCTTTTGTGATCAACACTAAAAATCCAGGAAAAAATCCCTTTTTTAGTTTGAAAAAAGTTGAGATGTGTACTAACTGCTGTCATACTTTAATATAATTTGGGTTTTCTATTCTTTCTGCCTGAGGTTATTAAAAATGATAATAAACCTAATGCCGCCAATAAAATCACGATTCCTGAAACCTTAGTAGCGTTAAAAACATATTTTTTTCCTTCTGCATCGTAGCTGAAGCAAAAATTAAGCACTTTATTGACAGTTGGTCCCGATCTTTCAAGTCCGGCTTCAACGATGGCCATTTTCAAATCAAATGGAAGGAAATAAGTACCATGAAGATATCGTGTAATTTTACCTTCCGGGCTCACTATAAACAAAGTTGCGGGATGAATGTATTCCGCACCTTCCTGCTTTACCTGATATCCTATGTTGTCGAGGAAACGATCTATTGTCAAGCTGTCGCCTGTGAAAAAACGCCAGCCATTCTGAGGGTCACCTTTTTTTATGAGATTCGCATAAGTTTTCTTCTTGTTCTGAGCCAAAACTGTCTTTTCAGCATGACTAAAACTTATTGTAAATACCTGATAATCTTTATTTAATACAAGATCTGACTTATTTATCACCTCCACAAGTCCATTCATCAAAGGAGTACAAATACCCGGGCATTCGTAATAAACCATGGAAATAATTGTTGGCATTTTTATTGCCTCCCTGATGTTTACTTTTTGGAAATTCTCATCAGTAAAAACGATGCTGTCTTCAATATACTGGTCGAGTTTTTCGTAAACTCCCAATTCTTCTTGTGCACTTAGGGGCAAATACAAGAAGAAAAAGCCCGAAATCAAGAATAATTTCAAGCATTTAATAACACTCAAGATGTTCATTTACAGTTCATTAAATTATTTGGTTTGCGCATAAAATCACAATGCTAATTTAGACTAAATCTAAATTATACCAAGAAATTTTTTAAAAGTTTTCACATTCAATGTTTTATCCATTGTTTTTTACACTTCAATTGCCTTCGGATAGCAATTTTGAAGAAACTTACAATCCACTAATAGGAAATATAGTTCCAATTTCAGGAATAGGAAGAGATTTCATCACAAGATAATACCCAATATCTGAACTTAATTATGAAGAGTGTTTGTTTGGCATAATAATTGTTACGATAATATCAAAGTAGTTTTTTTAGAATTTTGGTTGGTTAAAAAAGACAAAACCCGGGAACTTAAAAGCCCGGGTTTTGTCTTTATATACTTTTATTTAATTACAAATCAAATTTTTACAATTTGATTAGATTGCATTGAATAAATATTAACTCCACAATTCTAATTCGTAAGATGCAGTTCCGGTTTAAGATAGAAAGCTGTATAACTATCCGTAGAAGTTACAATCTCTTCAGGACTACCCTGACAAATGATAGTACCCCCATTTGCTCCGCCTTCGGGCCCCATATCAATAACATGGTCTGCAACTTTGATTACTTCCATATTATGCTCAATAATAAGAACTGTATTTCCTTTATCAACCAATTTGTTGAGAACATCAAGAAGCACTTTTACATCTTCGAAATGCAGTCCAGTTGTAGGTTCATCCAAAATATAAAGCGTTTTTCCTGTATCTTTTTTTGAGAGTTCAGATGCCAATTTTACGCGTTGAGCTTCTCCTCCAGAAATAGTTGTAGAAGCCTGACCCAGACTTACATAACCCAAACCTACCTCTTTTAATGTCTTGATCTTATGCTGAATCGTTGGGATATTTTCGAAGAAATCCATAGCCTGATCAATGGTGAGATTCAGAATGTCGTTGATCGACTTACCCTTATAGCGAACTTCCAGTGTTTCGCGGTTATAGCGCTTACCCCCACAATCTTCGCAAACAACCGAAACATCTGGCAGAAAATTCATTTCAATAAGTCTTAATCCTGCACCTTTACACGTTTCACATCTGCCGCCTGTTACGTTGAAAGAAAATCTTCCGGGTTTATAACCCCGAATCCGAGACTCAGGCAGTTCGCCAAATAGTTTGCGAATCTCATCGAAAACTTTGGTATAAGTTGCCGGGTTCGATCTGGGAGTCCGGCCAATCGGAGATTGATCAATTTCAATGACTTTATCAATATTTTCCAATCCTTGCAGTGTATCGTAAGGTAAAGGCTGCTTTATTGATTGATAAAAGTGTTTGCTTAAAATAGGATAAAGGGTTTCGTTGATTATACTTGATTTCCCCGAACCAGAGACACCTGTGACACAAATCATTTTCCCTAAAGGAAGAGTGAGTGTCACGTTTTTTAAGTTATTTCCTTTAGCTCCACTTAAAACCAAAAATTTACCCTTATGCCCTACCCTTCTTGCAGCAGGAACTTCGATAGAACGCTTGCCATTCAGGTACTCGCATGTAATACTGGAACAATCCATCATCTCACCTGGTTTACCCTGAGCAACGACCAAACCGCCATGAATTCCGGCCCCAGGTCCAATATCAACCACATGGTCGGCAGCAAGAATGGTATCTTTATCATGTTCAACCACAATGACTGAGTTGCCAATATCGCGTAATTGCTTGAGCGAGTTGATTAAACGATGGTTATCACGCTGATGTAAACCAATGCTCGGTTCGTCGAGAATGTACAATACGCCGGTAAGTTGAGAACCAATTTGAGTAGCCAGACGAATTCGTTGTGACTCACCACCAGATAAGGTATTTGCCGGACGATTGAGATTCAGATAATCAATTCCCACTTCCAGTAAAAAATCGATCCTCTTTTCAATCTCCCTCAGGATTTCACGCGCGATCTGAAATTGTTTCTCCGATATTCTAGAGGGAAGCTCTTTAATCCAGCCAGCCAGACTTTTTATGTCCATGGTGGCAGCTTCAGCGATATTTTTTTTATCAATCAAAAAATACCTTGATTCTTTTTTAAGTCGTGTTCCTTCACAAACCGGGCAAGCAACGTGGTTCATAAAGCCAGTAGCCCAGCGCTTTATAGCAGGTGAGGCATTTTCATTGTTTTGATTGGCAATGAAATTAATTATACCCTCAAAGTTAAGAGTATAGGAGGTAACGACCCCCAAATATTCCTTTTTTACTTCGAAAGACTGGGAAGATCCGTATAACAAAACATCTATTGCTTCTTCCGGAATTTCACTTATTGGAGTATTCAATCCGAAGCCAAATTTAATCCCTATAGCTTCCATTTGATTGAAAATCCAATTATTTTTAAAGTCACCTAAAGGAGCAAGTCCACCTTTTTTGATACTTAAAGCGGGATCTGGAATGATCTTTGTCATGTCAATTTCAGTAACCTCGCCTAACCCATTGCATTTAGGACACGCACCATATGGAGAATTAAAAGAGAATGAATTTGGTTCAGGCTCATCATATGAAATTCCGGTAGTCGGGCACATGAGTAGCCTGCTGAAATACCTGAGGTGGGAAGAATCAACGTCAAGAAGTTGCATAAGACCCTTTCCATGCTTCATAGCCGTTTGAACCGATTCGGATAGCCTACGCTCATCCTTATCAACCAACTCGAGACGATCTATAACTATTTCGATATCATGTACTTTATAGCGATCGAGCTGCATACCAAACGAAATCTCGCGTATCTCACCATCAACCCTTACCTTGACAAATCCAGCCTGTCGAATCTGTTCAAAAAGTTCGCGATAATGCCCTTTTCTTGCTCTGACAATTGGAGCAAGCAAGATGATACGCTTACCCGAAAATTGTTCTAGAATCAATTGAACGATTTGGTCTTCGGAGTATTTAACCATTTGTTCGCCAGTCTCATAAGAAAAAGCATCGGCAGCTCTGGCATACAATAAACGTAAAAAGTCGTAAATCTCAGTAATTGTTCCTACAGTGGATCTTGGGTTTCGATTCACTGATTTTTGTTCGATAGAGATAACCGGACTCAGGCCGGTGATTTTATCAACCTCGGGGCGCTCCATGCTACCGATAAATTGTCGGGCATAGGCCGAAAACGATTCCATATAACGCCGTTGACCTTCAGCATAAATAGTGTCAAAAGCCAAAGATGACTTGCCACTTCCACTTAATCCTGTTATTACAACTAATTCATTCCGTGGTATTTTCAAGTCAATATTTCTGAGATTATGCATGCGGGCACCATAAATCTCGAGAAATTTATCCTCAGCAAAACTTTCTTGTTTCATACCTTCCTGTTCGTTTAATTTCACTTCGTGTCTGAAGATATTTCATAGACTTCATGTGTCCGGTTGAATGGCTCAAGCGGAATTTTAATTTCATAAGAAGAGCCGGGACTTACAACCAGTTTGTTGGAACGCAACCAAGGATTAAAAATCTTTAAAAGTTTATAGGAAATCTTATAATTTTTGGCAAAAGCTGCTAAATCGGTGATCGTTTGCTGCACTTTGACTGTCTTAAACTGATAAGGCAGATATGATTTTTCATCCATTGGATAGAAACCAAACTCAGCAGGATTAGCATATATTATTTTCATTGCCATGATACGGTACAAATAACGCTCTGTTTCTTCAGCCATTAGCAAATCGAAGTAAGAGGAGGCTTTTTGCTCAGCTAAAAATCCATCAATTCGCTTTGTTCCAGCATTATATGCTGCAGCAACAAGTGCCCAGCTTTTATACTTTTCGTATGCTTTGTTCAGATAGCGGCAAGCTGCATGAGTAGATTTTTCAATATGATAACGTTCATCAACATCAGCATTTACCTCCATTTGATACTCCTTCGCAGTTCCTTCCATAAATTGCCAAAATCCTGAGGCCCCTGCAGGGCTGCGCGTATTGGTGAGGTTACTTTCAATCATACTGAGGAACTTAAAATCATCGGGAATGCCATTTTCCTTCAAAATGGGCTCTATTACGGGAAACCATCTTTCGGAGCGCTTGAGAATCAAAAGAGTAGAACTATGCCAATAAACATTCACAAGTAACTCACGTTCAATACTCTCAAAAACATAGAAAATCTCTGTTGGAATTTTCTCTCCGGCAAAGTATAAGCTTTCATTTATCGAAGGCGCAATAATCCTGTAATCATGCCGGCTCATTATTGTTTCCTTGCTTTCATTTTCATCTTCATTGCTCTGTGCGCTTAAATGTGCTTTATAATCACATCCGGCAAATGAAATCGCTATGTAAAGTAGTAGAAAAAAGGAAAGAAAAACAGAAGCAACATGCCTGGCAGCTGAGTTCATAAGAGAAATATGAAATGATGAAAAATGTTAAAAAGGGCTAATAAAATCTTTGAAAAGTGGGGCTTGCTGATCCTTTTCAGATAGAATCGGATTCTCAACACCCCATTCGATATTTAAATCAGGGTCGTTCCACCTGATGCTGCCTTCAGAAACTTTACTATACACATTAGTACATTTGTAAAAGAAAACCGTATTGTCTTCCAGGGTTACAAAACCATGAGCAAAACCAGGCGGGACCCAATACATCCACTTGTTGGACTCAGTTAGCACGATAGAAGCCCATTCGCCATATGTTGGAGAGTTTCTACGAATATCGACAGCAACATCCAACACAGAACCTTTCATTACACGAACAAGTTTCCCTTGCGCAAATGGAGGTGCTTGAAAATGAAGTCCGCGTAAAACCCCTTTCATGGATTTAGATTCATTATCCTGAACGAAATTATGATCAATTCCCATACTCAGAAACTTTTCTTTGTTATATGACTCAAAGAAATAACCGCGGTTATCTTCAAAAACAGCTGGCTTAACAATCAATAAATCAGGTATTTTGGTTTCAATAATCTCCATGACAAAGGCTTTTATGATAAAAAAATGAACCGATCACATTAGTTGCAACCGGTTCGATGAATTAATTTCTACAAATGAATTACCTCACCATATGCATCGGCGGCGGCCTCCATTATGGCCTCCGACATGGTTGGGTGCGGGTGAATGGTATTAATAATTTCGTGTCCTGTTGTTTCCAGTTTTCGGGCAACAACAGCTTCAGCAATCATTTCAGTTACATTATCGCCTATCATATGACAGCCAAGCCATTCTCCATATTTTGCATCGAAGATGACTTTCACAAAACCATCTTTATTGCCTGAAGCACTAGCTTTTCCAGACGCCGAAAATGGAAACTTACCAACTTTAATTTCATAACCAGCTTCTTTCGCCTGCTTTTCAGTCAAACCGACAGAAGCTACTTCGGGGTTTGTATAAGTACAAGATGGAATATTACCATAATCAACAGGCTCTGGGTTCAACCCACAAATAGCCTCCACACAAGTAATTCCTTCATGAGATGCAGTATGCGCCAAAGCAGGTCCGTGAACGATATCACCAATGGCATATACGCCCTCAACTGAAGTTTTGTAAAAAGCATCGACGATCACTTTTCCTTTGTCAGTTTTTACGCCAACTTCTTCAAGACCAAGTCCTTCGAGATTAGTTGCAATACCAACAGCTGAAAGAACGATGTCAGCATTCATCACTTCTTCGCCCTTTTTTGTTTTAATGACGACTTTACATCCATCACCTGAAGTATCAACAGATTCGACACTTGCTCCGGTCATGATTTTCATCTTGGCTTTTTTGAAAGAACGTTCCAGTTGTTTTGAAACCTCCTCATCTTCAATAGGTAATATATTTGGCAAATATTCAACAAGTGTCACGTCAACGCCCATCGAATTATAAAAATAAGCAAATTCACTTCCAATAGCACCAGATCCAACAACAACCATTGATTTGGGCATTTGAGGCAGAACCATTGCATCGCGGTAGCTTATTACTTTCTTTCCATCAATTTTAAGATTGGGAAGTTCGCGGGCTCTTGCACCTGTAGCCAGAATAATATGATCAGCTTCATAAGCCTGCTTTTTGCCGTCAGCATCCGTTACTTCAACTTTTTTATTTCCTGAAAGTTTGCCAAAGCCGTTGATAAGCTCAATTTTATTTTTCTTAAAAAGAAACTGAACGCCTTTGCTCATTCCTTCAGCTACTCCCCTACTTCGTTTTACAATTGCCTCAAAATCAGGGATTGGCTCAGAATTCAGCGTAATGCCATAATCACTGGCATGCTTCATATAATTGAACACCTGGGCGCTTTTAAGGAGTGCTTTTGTTGGGATGCACCCCCAATTGAGGCAAATACCACCAATTTCAGCTTTCTCGACAACTGCCACTTTTTTACCAAGTTGTGATGCCCTTATAGCAGCCACATAACCACCAGGACCACTGCCTATTACGATTAGATCATATTTCATAAATGCAATTATTTTTGAATGGAATTAATTTACAAAAGTACAAATTTAGTGAGAGATAAAAGAAAACCCATTAATACATTGCTTCTTCAAGCAAAATTCTTTTAATAAACGTCAATTTTCGAAAAGTGTTCAAAAAAGAAAGTGCTTGAAGATAGCATAGACAACCAGTCGACATATCGGGAAAGTGTTATTTGCAGTGAATGAATTATCTTTGCAGCGAACTTCCGGCGAAAAAAACTCTCTACTTGCAAAATGAGGTCGGTGAGGAGCCGGCAAGCCGGAAGTTCATTTTTTAGATTACCAGGATGAAATATTTTAGTTTGCCTTATTTTTTTGTAGGAATTCAACTCAGCTGTTTATTTATACTAGCTGCAACAGGCCCACTTCTGGCAAACAGCGAGTGGGGAATCCTTGTTGAGTTTGCAGGTATCTTTCTTGCTATCCTTGCTATTTACCATATGCGAATTGGAAATTTCAATATCGCTCCGGTTCCAAAAACTAATGGAGATTTGGTTACAACCGGCATTTACAAATACATCCGCCACCCCATGTATTTAGCTCAACTAATGGCTGTTATACCATTGCTTTACGATCACTACACACATTTTCGATTAATAGTTTGGTTAGTTTTATTGATCAACCTGCTTTTTAAGCAAAACCACGAAGAGAAACTCTTAAAGGAACATTTCAAAGGCTACTCATCCTACATGAAAACTTCCTGGAGAATGATTCCTTTTATTTATTGAACTTTTGGTCATAATGCCAGCGAAGGCTGAAATTTTGTCACACAAATTTGACTCCTGGCAACCATTTACTCAATGGCACATTAATTGATTCTATAGCCAACAAATTAAATCGAAAATGGCTATCACAGCAATCCACTCATATGATGAGTTGCAAAAAAATCTGAAAAAAGACAAAAAAAATTATCTACTTCTTTATAAATCAGGTGCTGAGGCCAGCGATTGCAGCTACAAGAACCTCGAAGAAGTAGCTTCAAAAAATGATGCAATTGACGTCTTAGGGGCTGATGTGGTGCTGGTTCGCGATATTCATACCGCCTATAATATCAACAGTGTCCCCTCACTATTAGTATTTGAGGGAGAAAAATTTATTAACGTTATAAAAGGCTGTAACGAACCTTCATATTATATTTCACTTTTTGAAGAATCATATTTTCATGCCTTTAGCAGTGATTCAGGTCAGCGGCAAAAACATGTCACAGTGTACTCAACTCCAAGCTGCTCGTGGTGCACTACTTTAAAAAACTATCTGCGTTCCAATAATATCCGATTCACTGATATCGACGTTTCGAAAAATCAACAGGCAGCAGAACAGATGGTTCGCAAAAGTGGTCAGCAAGGTGTGCCACAAACAGATATTGAAGGACAAATCATCGTAGGTTTCGACAAAAACCGCATTAACTCCATTTTAGGAATTCAACATTCTAACAATTAATACATCATCAAATGAAAGAATTACAACCTCTTAACGAAAATGTTATTCTCGACATGAGTAGCGACAAATCGGAACAACGCACAGCTTCGGGTATCATTATTCCTGACACAGCAAAAGAAAAACCGCAAACGGCAAAAGTGCTTGCAATTGGAACGATCGAAAACCCTGCAATTGCCATTGGCGATACAGTGCTGTTTAAGAAATACTCAGGCACAGAGCTTGACTACGAAGGAAAGAAAATGCTCGTTATTCCTTACGCTGACCTAATGGCCAAAGTAGTTGAGACTGACGAGATATAGCAAGACTAAAAGTAATTTTGAACTGTCCTGGAATTCGATGATGAATTTCAGGACAGTTTTTTTGTATTCTTTTTTAAAACTAAATTTGTTCGAGTCAGAGTTTAAATATTCATTCGAATTCAAAAGCTTCATTTACTGTGAATCATTCAAAATACGCAATTGTTTTCGAATCGAGTATCTCTTATAAGAATAAATCAGCAGCGATACAAATACGAAAGCGATCAGAAGCAGAACTATTTTATTGTAAGGTTTGCTTTTAGCTATTACCGGAGCTGTATCACCCACTACCATATAAGAGGCCCAGAAAAAAGGATGAGACTTTAGTAAATTGGCTTCTTTCAGATAATCAATTTTTGCTTTTTGCATGGCTACATCTTTATCCAGTCCCTGCTTGATATAGTTATAAAAGCGCTCAGTGAGTTCAGAGCCACTCTTATCATGCACCTCCCAACCTGTCATGACGATGGATGGAACGCCAGCAAAAAGAAATCCCCTGCTCAGACTCATAACACCTTCACCTAGTCTCAGCTGACCGCTTCCAGTGTTGCATGCACTCAACACAACTAATTCGGCCTGAAGGTTTAATCCGTATAATTCATAAGTTTCAAGCATTGTTTTCTCATCTGAATCTTGTTGTTGAAAAACAAGCTTTGAATAAAGAGGATTTTGATCATCAATATGGGCATGCATCGCCAGATGTAATACCTGATATTTGCCAGCTTTATCCAGAAACCGTTGTTTTGTTGCTGATTTTCCTTTAAACAGATCTCCGTCCCAAATATCCACAACCCGCTCTGATTCAGCGAGTGCAAAAGGCAAAGGAGGTAAAGTGGCTGAACCTTCTTTAATACGGTTGCTTCCTGATGAATAATCTGGAACAAAAGCCAATAAATTCTCTGAGGCCTTTTTACCATCTTTTGGCTGAAGCAATCGCATTCCTGATGAGTACATGTACGAAACAGGATGTTGTAAAAATAGATAAGGTAAACTGCTATATCCTGCGGCAGTATCAGCTATAACAGCAGGATTCTCTGTTTGTATTAAAAGTTCAAATGGAAGGTATCCCAATATGCCATCAGGTACAATGATCAAATGCCAGGCATCCAATTCCTGTGTCACCGGGCGAAGGAGTAGATTGTAAAGGTTGGATGAGCGCTCGATAAACAATTTTAAATCGGCAGATGATTGGTCAAACGATAATTGAGATATCCCTTTGCGAAATTCCACAGCTTGCCTCAATAGCTCATCCTTGCCTTCTGCCCTATGGAAAACAAAGTGATTTCTTGTCATAGCAAATATGTAAAAGCTACTGTCGCCAAGCATGTATTCAATCATGAGTTCATCTTTGGAAAGACTTGATTGCACTTCCTCAACTTTACTAATGGTAGGATTAAACCTCATGGCATAATAATCAGGGTAATTGCTTTCAAGCATTAAAAGAAGGCTATCGTATTTTCGGATAAATTCGGATTGTCGTTTTTCTAAAAAGGCTATTTTGCTTGGATTTGTTATCGTTTTTTGCCGTTCCTCAGAAACAAGTTTACGCACCGTTTGAATCTCCTGATTTAGTCGCCGTTCTTTTTCAGCAATTTCCGCTGTAACACCCGATAGGAATGACAGGTTTTTTCTCAATGAAGACATTAATAACACGGCTTTGCTTTTTGCATTGAATTTAAAAGCAGCTCTAAGGTATGCCTGATCACTGGTTTTTTCATACAAACGATAAGCTGACTCAATGGCCCTTTGATAAAAGAACCTAAGATTCTCGTTAACCATTAATCTGCTCTCATCCGATAGAGCTATCGTTATTCCATCAATTGTTGAAATCGCTTTTTCATAAT
The DNA here is from genome assembly GCA_964463695.1 of uncultured Lentimicrobiaceae bacterium. GTDB lineage: Bacteria > Bacteroidota > Bacteroidia > Bacteroidales > F082 > JALNZU01. Next base: position 98,095 of record CAYXCZ010000007.1, read on the forward strand.
CGTAAAAAGCATCTTGTAAATGTTTGATTGAACCAGAGTATTTATACTGGTGCATGAAAAAATCAGCTCTGCTAAAATGAAAGTCGGAAATACGTAAACTGATAAAACTACCACCGTGTGCAATTGTACTATCAACAATATACTCCTTTTGAATGATTGAATCAGTTTTTTCGAAAAGTTCTTTAGCTTTTGAAAAATCAGAAATATTGTAAGAGCACACGGCCATTTTACGTAAAACCTCCATCAACTCCATGTTTTTTTCTTCGTAGTTTTCCGAATAGATTCTTTCAGCTTTCTGAAGATACTTAAGGGCAGTTCCATGATCCAATTGCTTCATCAGATAATCAGCAAAATCAATATTAGAAAGTGCATATTCAGGATGTTTTTCTCCAAATGTTTTACCTATGAAGTCAATATATTGTTCAAAATATGCCACCGCTAGTTTTTTTTCATTTAGCCCTGCATAAGCATTTGCGAGGTTTCTAAGAATTTTTCCTTTGGTAAGGGCATTCTCATCGTAGTCTATAATTTGTTTCAGATAGCTCAGAGCTTCCTCATTGTTGCCGGTTTTTAAGTTAACAAAAGCAAGGTTATTGATTGTTGACACCATTAGCTGCTTTTCATTTTGAATATCTGTAGATAACAGATTTAAAGTATTACGGTAATAAACCTCAGCTTTCTCGTAATCACTGCGATGTAGGTATGCATTGCCAATATTTAATAAAACTTTGGCATAAAGCTTATTGTCAGTATTGCTTTGTTTTAGCAATAGCGCTTCAGCTTTTTGATTATACCCAAGACTGGTTTCAACCTCACCAAAAAGCAGCATTAACCGGGCATAATTTAGGTAAAAGGACTTCATCCTCTGATCGTTTTCTTCGTATAACTTCTCCTTAATTCGTTTTGAGAGCTGAATGAAATGATAGGCACTGTCATACCTTGTCTGATTTGCCATAATTATAGCAATGTTTTCATAAACATCGGCCAAATCACGACCCTGAATAGATTCTTTGTAACATATTTCTTTCGCTTGTTGATAATAATCTATTGCTTTTTCATATTCATTTCTATAGAAATAAGCAATCCCATTATAATTCAGAATCCGTACAATTAAAACCGATGTGAAGTTGGTTGTATCAGTTATAGATGCTAATGTTTCTTCAAACACCTTATTTGCAGCATCATACTGCTTCATCTGAGTGTAAAGCTTGCCAAGTGCATGCCCTCTCTTGAGCAGGATATCTTTATCAGAAAGTGATCCACCTCTTATCAGATTATCAACAAATTCAATTGAAGCAAGTGATTCATCAAACATTCCTTTTACCCGAAGCTGATTTGATATCGAGAGCTTTAAAGCAGCAATTGAATCGGGTATGGTGGTAACTTTTATTGCTTCACGAAAAAAATAAAGGGAGCTATCGGCATTCTCGAGAGCCTCATACCATTTGGCATTCACAATGAGTTGCGAATAGGACATGGTCGTTTTCAACTGAGCTTGTGCAGGGCTTAGCCAATTATACCAACTTAGGTATAATACCAAAATAATGTATCGAATACGAATTAGCACAGCCCTGTAATTAAGCTGACGAAAGTAAAAAAAAAAGGAAGGATAAACCTTCCTTAAACCAAACAAACCAAAATATATTATTTATTTTTCACAATTCGTTGTTTATGAATAATTTCACCTTTCATAGTATTGGTTACTACGAGCTGATACCATCCATTTGGAAGTTCAGATAATGGCAGTTCGATTTCCGAACGACCCTCAGAGAGGAAGGTTTTCATCATATTAACCATTCTACCTTGTGCATCGTACACCTTAATTTCAGCTGAATAATCAATCGGGGCATTAAATGTAAAGTTAACCTGATCTGAGAATGGATTTGGATAAACGCCTGCTTCTGCCAATGGCCGAACCACTGTTTTAATTACTGGAATGCCAAAAATGACATTAGGATTTACTTTACCGTTCTGATCCAACACATGACTTGATTTATTAAGAGAAAATGCAAGGTAATCAGAACTAATTTCCTTGAGCAACCTTACCTCTATCTCGACCAAACTTTCCAGCTCTGATGCAACAATCTGCTGATCAAAATTCATTGAGCTTAATCTGATTTGATTGTTTACGACACTAAAGGTAGCTGAAGGAGAATAAGGAGTAACACTCACTATCTCGATCATTTCAGGATCATAATCAATCACTAAACCATATCCGGTTGACGCATCCTTACTATTAATAAGAGTGATTGGAAGACTTAAAGTTCGGCTGTAATCAGGCAAGGACACTTCCATATTTTCAACTGTTGGGATTATGGAAAGATCTCTACCAGATGGGTGAAAAACACCTTCTACATCACCAATTTTAGTACCTCCGATTGGGCCGCCACCTTCTTTAAAACCCGCATTTACACTCAACTCGGTAAATGTCCATTCACCAGCCGGAAAAGGTTGGTTATTAACGAAATAATTTGTCAGGATGAAATATACGTCATCCATAGCTACACCGCCCGATTCGTTAACATCAGCTGCTTCAAGCTGAATATTTCCGAGTTGGATGAAGCCAAGTTTATACAACCAGATTAAAAAAGCCTGCTGAAGATTTACATCTGCACCCGGCAAATCAGTCGTTGCCCTGCAAACATAGCTTCCACTTGCGCAGTTCTCAAAAACAAAAACGCCACTCGCATCTGTCACATCTACAGCAACAAGATTGTTTTGAGAGTCATATAAACCAACCACAACACCTTCAATTGGATATTGCTCCATAAAATGATACAATACTTTACTTTGGATAAGATGCTGAGAAAAAGAAATCAGCGATAAACATATCGCGAAGACTGTTAAAAGAATTTGCTTGTTCATAATAATGAATTTTAAGATTATAATTTCAATAATACACTCTCTTACTTATTAGTACCAAAAAAACATGAAAACGCATCAAAAAAAATTGACTTTTTTTAATTTTTTTTAAAAATATTTTTTAAGTCATTGATTATCAATTAGAAAAAAATGAAAAAAAATGCATTTTTTTGAAAACCCGTTTTCACTTTTTTTCCGAAAAACACACCAATTTTAGCCAATTTTCAGGCATTTTTCGGATAAATTTTTGGATTTCCAATCAAACCTTTATATTTGCTGCCTTCTATAAAATCAACTTACTATGAACTACATCCACTTTTCTCCGTATTTTCCTCCAAATTATTCGCAATTCAGCGTTGCCTTAAAAGAATCCGGCGCATTAGTTTTAGGTCTTGGGGATACCCCTTACGATCTTCTAATCCCTGAATTGAAATCAGCCCTGACAGAGTATTACAAAGTTGACGACCTTCACAATTATGATCAACTGGTAAGAGCTGTAGGGTATTTCACTCATAAATACGGAAAAATTGATGGCCTTGATGCTCATAATGAATATTGGTTAGAAACAGAAGCCCAATTACGTACCGATTTCAATATCAAAGGTATAAAAACTGATAAGCTCTCGTCAATAAAAAAGAAGTCGGAGATGAAACAGATTTTTATCAAAGCTGGTCTTGCAGTCGCTCGTGGTAAAGTTTTGCATAATTTAATTGATGCTCAACTCTTTATAGCCGAAACCGGGTATCCTGTTGTTGCAAAACCTGACTCAGGCGTAGGTGCTGCAAACACCTACAAGATTGAAAATGAACATGATTTATTTCGCTTTTTCGATAATCAGCCAAACATTGATTACATTTTCGAAGAATTTATCGAAGGTACAATCTATTCTTTTGATGGATTAGTGGATCAAAATGGGCAGCTTTTGTATTACAATGCCATGCGCAACGAAAGTGGTGTTATGGAAGTTGTAAATGACGACATGCACATTTACATCCTGACATTAAAAGACATCCCTTCAGATTTGGAAGAAGCCGGAAAAGCTGTCATTAAGGCGTTTGATCTCAAAGGAAGGTTCTTTCATTTTGAATTTTTCCGTCAGCCGAACGGAAAACTTGTTGCTCTTGAAGTTAACATGAGGCCTCCAGGCGGTTTTACTACAGATATGTGGAATTTTGCAAGCAACATCAACATTTATAAGATTTGGGCGGAAATGGTTGTTAACAATCGTACCGATTTACACTATACCCGGCAATATCATGTTTGCTTTGTTGGAAGAAAGCTTAAGTATGCGTATAAAAACAGCGTAGAAGAAGTTGTTGAAAAATACGCTGATTATATTCCTTTCCATGATAAACTCGACAAAGCTCTATCCCGTGCAATGGGCGACTATTGTATCCTTGTAAGGGCTGAAGATGAGGCAAAAGTCATGGAGATTCAAAAATTTATTCATCAGTTCAGTTAAAGAATATGCACGTAGAACATCACAAGTGGTATAGCCCATCCCTTCATAAAGAGATGGAGCTCAAAGTATATGGTCATTTTGGTAAACCACTTATCATTTTTCCTACACAAGGTGGATCATTTCATGAGGCTGAAGACTATCATCTGATAGAGGTTCTTCAACTTTTTATCAATGAAGGACGTATCAAAGTTTATACTGTCGACAGCGTTGACACCGATGCCTGGGCTAATGAAGGCGTTGCTGTGCATGACAGGGGAAACCGGCATGAACAATACAACAGCTATATTGTAAATGAAGTTGTACCAATGATTCGTAATCACTGTAACAACCCCGAAATTCAGATAGCGCTCACCGGCTGTAGTATGGGAGCCTATCATGCTACCAACTTTTTCTTCCGTCATCCTTATGTTTTTGATACTCTTATCGCAATAAGCGGAATATATGATCTCAAGTTGTTTATAGGCGACTATGTTGATGACTATGTTTACTATAATTCACCTTTGCGGTTCTTAAAAGAACTAAGTGACGATCATATTCTTAACAAATTACGCAGCAATAAAATAGTCTTTGCTGTCGGCAAAGGGGCTTGGGAAGAAGAGATGATAGCTGATACCGAAGAAATGCGTTTAGTATTGGAATCCAAGAGCATACCAGCCTGGATAGATGTTTGGGGAAATAATGTTGATCATGACTGGCCTTGGTGGCGCGTGATGCTGCCTTATTTTGTGGAAAAACTTTTTTAGCAAAGTTATATTGCTTTGTGCTTTATATGGAATTAATCGTGGTTTTTTGCTGAATAAGACCGTAGAACTAAGATTTAATTAGTTCTTAAAGACTCTACCTGGCTAAAAACACGCAGAAAATTTCCACTCCAAAACTTCTGAATATCATCTGGAGAATACCCCCGGTTCACTAATTCAGATGTGATGTTTCCGAGTTGACTCACATCTTTACAGTCGGATAATTCTCCACCACCGTCAAAATCAGAGCCAAACCCAACATGATCAATGCCAATGAGTTGAACAATGTGATCAATATGATCAACCAGATCAGAAACACTTGCTAACTCACCTTTGTATTTTCTTTCGATAGCCCGCCATTCCTGTCGTGCTAATTTCATTTGATCTTCTGATATGTCAGTAAAATTGTTGTACTTAATCCTTAATTCTTCAACCGCTCTCTCCTTTTCAGGGTTAGGAGCTTGATTTTTAACATAAGCACTTAAAACACAAACCTGCACAACGCCACCATTCTTTTTCAGCTCAAGCATCATGTCGTCGGTTAGGTTGCGCGGATGCTTACAAATATCTCGGGCATTTGAGTGAGAAGCAATCACAGGTGCTTTTGTTAGTTTCATCACATCAAAAAAGGCTTCATCGGAAATATGACTCACGTCAATCATCATTCCAAGTCGGTTCATTTCGTTGATAACTTCTTCCCCAAACTTACTAAGTCCATGATGTTCAGTAGAATCGGTTGACGAGTCACATATGTCATTATTTTTTGAATGGCAAAGCGTGATATATCTTGCTCCTTTTTGATAATAATTCTCTATCAGACTCAGGTCGTTTCCGATTGGATAGCCATTCTCAATTCCAATAAAAATACTCTTTTTCCCCGTGATGGCATTGCGACGAGCATCAGCTGGCGAAGTTGCTAATGAAATGTTCGCAGCATTTGCATTAATTGTTGCCTCGATGTTATCAAAAATAGCATCAGCGCGCATCTTGGCTTTTAAATTACCTTCTTCCGACCGTTTACCTTGACCAATAAAAACAGCAAAAAAAACGGCATCCAAGCCTCCTTCTTCCATTCGAGCGAGGTCAATCTTACCACCACCCTCATCAGGATTGTTCCAACTCCCAAAGTCAAAACCTTCATTTCCAAGCATCAGCGGAGTGTCGGTATGACTATCCAACGTAAGAAGCTTTTTGTGAAAATCTTCAGGATTCTGAGCCAAAAGACTCAAAGAAAACAATAAACTTATGAATAACAACTGTTTGAAATATTTCATGGGATATGTCTTAAAACGACAAATCTATAAAAGAAATTGAAACGGCATAATAATTGTAAAAGGCTTCATTCAAAAGATTTGTAATCCAATGAACGTTACAATATGAACTTAAAAACTATTCTCATGAAAAAAAACGTCTATTTCGGACTTTTAGCCCTATTAGTTTCTTTTGCAGCATGTCAAACCAAACAAACAGCAAACGGAAATTCTCAAACTGAACAGGCAGTTGTAACAGATCAACATAATGCTGCTAATTCCATCGATTGGGCAGGCACTTATAAGGGGGTGGTTCCCTGTGCCGATTGTGAAGGAATAGAAACAACCATTACCTTAGTCGAAAACGGTACGTTTAAATTAGTTACGGTATTTAAAGGTAAAAGTGAGGCAACAAATGAACTTTCGGGAAGCTTTTCCTGGAATGAAAACGGCAACACTTTGACTTTTAGTGGAATAGAAAATGGCCCCTCAAAATATTTTGTAGGTGAAAACACATTAATCCAGCTCGATATGGAAGGCAATAGAATTACCGGGGACCTTGCTAATTCTTACATTCTGAAAAAATTAACGGCCTCTCAGAATCAGAATGCAACATCACTTACCGGAGTGAAATGGAGATTAACTGAGCTTTTTGGACAACCGGTTGCAGCAGCTGAAGGTCTTAAAAAAGATGCTTTTATCGTTTTTAAGACTGAAGGTTCACGAATATATGGCTCGGGTAGTTGCAACAATTTCAACGGAAGCTTTGAACTTAAAGAGGGAAATCGCATAACCCTCACAGGAATGGCAACAACAATGATGGCTTGTCCGGATATGCAAACAGAGCAAGGATTTTTCAAAGCCTTAAACGATTGCGATAATTATACCTTAGTTGACGGCGTTCTTTCGCTTAACAAGGCACGCATGGCACCAATGGCAAAATTTATTGCCGAAGATTTAGAAGAATAAAACAAATTCTATAGAGGAAACTGCAAAATCACAAAAGCTGGTTTTGCAGTTTTTTTACATCCTTACTACTTTCAAAACTAGTGTACCCATATTATTTTCAATTTTCAGAAGATAAACCCCAGCCTTCAGGTTATTGGAAATTGTTATTATTTCATCCGATTCAATTCTTATAACTGATTGATTTGATGTTGCATAAACCTCTTTTTCAAAAAGTGTTGCCCCATCCATCGACATCATACTAATAGTGTTTTTACTTTGCTGAAGGTTCTTTATCTCTAAAACGAAATGATTTGAAAATGGGTTAGGGTAAATAGCAGCAAAAATCAATTTAGAACCATCATCAGGTTTCTCATCGGCATTTAAAATCAGGTGCTCCATCTCGAAAAAGGTTAGTATGGCTCTCATCAAGTCTTCTCTCCCCTGAAGTCCATATTCATCACCACATGAACTAAACTCAAAATAAGAGGCGATAGTTCGGTAATTTGGAGCCTGATAAGCAACAGCTGTATAGGCATTTAAACCTGCATCTGAGTGTAAAACAGGGAAAGCACCTGAAAATTTTGGAATTAACCTGTAATATTGAAAAGAAAACGCACCTGAAAAGTCAAATTCCAGCTGATCAAAACCTGAATTAGAAACCCCTGATAATGCATATATGGTTTGAGGTGTAGCCAGAATTTCATTATTCACGCCGAAGAGATTTGTAATTGTTCCATTTCCGCCCCAATTAAAGTAGGATTCCCTGTAAGCATTGCCCCCGTTATTAAGATAAGTCTCAAGAATATCAACTTCATCCTGAGTTAAATTGATTGTAGTGCCATAAGTACCCTGACAGATAAAAGCTGCTCTGTACTTGTGAATTTCATCAGTAAGTTGTTCGGCATATTCATAATCAATATTCAAACTATCCAATGCTACCATCATGGAGTTAACAGAAATTTGATTTGATGCTTTGTTAATGAGATATACAGGATACTGACCAATCGGCATGTTGATAGTTTCAACCCTTTCTACACCTGAGCCATCAATAATTGTAACTACAAATTGAGCAACATGTTCAATTGGGCACTGTGATGACACTGCAACGGAAAAGGTTGCGTATGACATCCCCGAAGGTGTAATGCCACCAATATTTTGAGGATTTTGAGGATTAATCTCAATATAGGAGTCTGCACTTGTAAATGAAACTGTTACATCTTCTGCCAGCACTGAACCAAAATTACTGACATAAAGTTTAACAGGCGCAGTCTCACCCGGATCGAGCCGCTCGTTATCGAAATCGTTTATTTCATAATCAGTTAGTTGTAAAATGGAGCTAAAAACTTCTACGGCAATGTTGCCCGTTCGTATTCCAATAGATGAGTTAAACACAAGTTCAGCTAAAAGATGCTGTCTGTCGGGACAGAAGTCACTAATAGTAAATGAGAATGCATCAGAAATCTCTACTGTAGCTCCCGCAGGCAATTGATTAATAACAGCCTGACCGTTGGTAACAGTCGCATTAGGATCATTGATAGTAAAAGTGGTATTAATGCCTGAAATGTCCTGCTGGCTTACATTTGTAAGTTTCAACTTCACTGTAACCTCACTTCCATTATGTGGCGTAAGGTTATCATTGGTTTGCAACTCACATTCAAAACGTAAATCGTTTGAAAATTGAAGCAGTTTAGTCTCAAATACACCTCTGTCGTCGGTTACTTTAAAAGTAAGATTTGCAATTTGTTGAATTTCGGAAGGTAAAGCAGTAAAAAAGCCTTCATCGGTTAAATTAATTCCATCGGGAATCAGTGTGGGTGTAAAACGATATGCGCTATTTTGAGGATACGACCTGCTGTTACTGCCTGTAAGAAGGGTATGTTCTTTTCCTTCACCAGCCGAGACACCACTAAACCAAAGGATATTTTCGTTCACCTCAATTTCGTTAAAATAAAACTCAACACTTCCATCAGGAAATAATTTCACAGCAAACTCGCCATAACCTATTACGTTGTCATAATATGTAAGATTCTTTTTCCAACGGAAAGTGGCGTGTGTTTCATCGCCCTCATACCACATTCCCTCAGGTTGTTTGGTTCCTTCATAATAAAGCACGGGTGAAAACAGAAATGCAGAGATATTCTTCATCTCACGGAACATGTGATAGGTATCACGATTATAGCGCCACGGGAAAATATCAGGTTCGAAAAGTATGAAACCAGCCTCATTCACATAAACCTTATTGAAAACTTCGCCATAAAAAGGAAAATCGAACTCAAGCGATTTTGTTGCATACTTATGATAAGGAGCTTCGGTTGCAAGTTGTTCATTTTCAACTGTTGGAAACACAAAATCAATAGTTTGCTGATGATATGGTGAAAGTAAATTCCATTGATAAGGTTGAGCTCCACCCTCAGCCTGCATGGCATATCCTGCATCAAAAAGTGGTATTTGATCTGTTAATATATCAACTGATTCGAAAACAGGACTATGGGAAATGTGAAAACTTGTTATCGAGTTATTGATAAGAGGTACATTTTCTTGTTCACAAATAAGTTCCAAAGGGTTACCCATGGTATAATCCATAAGCGAGAAGCTGATAATCTCACCCTCACCTGCTGAGAGCGGGTCATTTTCATGTATTTCAAGGTAAAAATCAGCAGGCATTCCCGGCTCAAGATAACTAAGTAAAGGTGTTATATCCAGCCCGAACTCGATTGTTTTATTAGCCTCGACAGCTGTACCTCCCTGCATATAATGTTTACCACCCTGATAATTAAAAACAGGAAAATTCAAAGTGTGCTGAGGAGCATTCAGCGATGTGTCAGATGAAACGCCAACAACAACACGTATCTGCTCCCGAAGATTATGTTTTAAGGTGACTTTTACTGCCATTTCTGGTTCATAATCACCTTTTACTTCCATCACATGCACCATGTTTCCCCAAAGTCCGCCATAGGCTTCATTCAATGCACACAGGCGATACATCGCATAAAAATATCCTGCATCACCCCATGCATCACCATAGGAATTAGCCACCTTAAACGCTCCTATCTCCCAGTCTTTAAGATCAACAACACCGTCGTTATTGATGTCCAGGTGATTGGTATACATTCCGTCACCGTTGGTATCGTATCGAATACTGTCGTTATATCCAACAATTGTCATGGCGTGTGTTGCCACATTACCCGGGAAAAGTGCCATCAATTTCTTTCCTGCTTCAGGTGTTCCTATTGGGATGTTGACCATTCCGTAAGGACTGCCTGCTGCAAAATTGGCTACACCACCTGTTGCTGCTCCTTCATGATGATGTGCAAGCCAATGTTTTAAATTCATCAAACCTTCAACCGTTTCGGTGCGAATCATTTTTATCTCACCAATTCTGTTTGTCATGGCCTCATAATAGGTGTCATAACCTGAAATCCATACAACACCTTCATCAATGGCAATGCCGCCATAAGTCTGAATATCAGGCGTTCCTAAGGCTTTTACCATCTCGAGGCTATGCAGGTAATTCACTCCATAATAGCCATCATAGCCCATAAAATTGTAAATAAAATGCGAAGGATATTGGTTTGCTTCTACGCTTGCCGGAACGTCTCTTTCGCGGCACATTTCATAGGTAAAGTGATAGGCAATGGACGAAGCCTGACCGCAGGAAGCACCCACCTGACTGAATATCGGCCGGAAATACATATTCTGAGAATTATCAACTACGTCGGGTAAAGTGAGACCTCGATATTGAACCGGCAGATGTAACTCAGCATATCTGGGGGAATTATCTTTCAAAGCAGCATTGTCGAACTGCAGATTTTTATTTGTGTCAGCACCTGCGATGTGAAGAAAAAGAAAATTCAAAGATGCGATTATGAGAAAAAACAGACTTTTTTTCATTGGAATGAGATTAAAAACAGACCCCAAAGTTAATTAAAATGACAGCTGACATTATGTTTTTAATGAAACAACTGTTTACAATGCCATATCGAAGTTTCATTACAAAAAACATTGAATTGAAAAGTTGTACTTTTGCACTTTACAGCAACAGTTGTCGCGGCGTCGTAAGGCGTCGAGGAAAGTCAGGACAGCGCAGGGCATCATACTTCTTAACGGGAAGGCAGCAAACAGGTAACTGTTTGCTAACAGCAAGTGCCACAGAAAATTACCGCCCCGATTCGTCGGGGTAAGGGTGAAAACGTGAGGTAAGAGCTCACGGCTTTTTTGGTGACAAAGAAGCGGGTAAACCTTATGAGCTGCAAGACCAAATATGCCGGCGATTTTTCGCTTTGCGAAAAGAAAGGGCGGCCCGTCTGAGTCGGTGGGTAGGTTGCTAGAGCCTTTTGGTGACAAAAGGCCCAGATAAATGACAACATAGTACAGAATCCTGCTTATGATGCTGTAAACAAACAGGTTAGCCTTCGGGTTAGCCTGTTTTGTAACTATTGTAAATTGTTTGAAGTACCCCAAAACTGCAATGTGGGAAGTGGTTTTATTCACCTAATTCAATGAATGTTCATCAAGAATTGAAAAAAACAGCAATAAGTTACACCCATCAGCGTTTCAGCATCATGTTAGTAATTAATAAATTTTCTGACCATTTTATACATTTGACCACAAATCATTGTCATATATGAAGAACCCTTTTGCGCTTTTAATAGTTGTTCTGCTAATTCCATTGTTTAATGTCACTGTTTTTGCACAACAGAATTATTACTTCGACGAAACAAACCAACTATTCAGAGAGTGTATCGAACTGGTTCAAAAAGAGCAGTATGGCTCTGCACGAGAACTTATAAGTCAATTGAAATCGGGCAAAGCAGATCTTTCAGAAACGCTTTTAACTGATTTGGCCTATTATAATGCCATGTGTGCTGTGATGATGAACGATAAGGATGCCTCGGAACGTATTTCAGATTTTAGCAGATTAAACCGAAGCAGCAAATGGAATGGGCGGATGAATTTCCTTCAAGGAAGGGTTCAGTTCGAACAGAAAAGGTATTCAGATGCACTTAATGCTTTTAACAAAGTTGAAGACAAAGACTTAGCGCCTTTCGAATTTTTTGAACTTGCCTATAAAAAAGGTTTCTGCCATATGAAGCAAAATTCAACAGAGGAGGCACTTCTGGAGTTCACAAAAGCTACTGAGTCGCCAAACCCTTATAAAAACGCTTCACTCTATTATTCCGGTCATATTTATTACACCTTGCAACAGAACGAAAAGGCTTTGGCTTCTTTTAGCCAGATCAAAAGCAATTCAACCTACAAAAAAATCATTGCATACTATTTGCTTCAAATCGATTATAGAAATGGTAACTATGCTGAAGTAGCTGAAAATGGAAAAGAATTATTAAAAAACGCGGATACAAAAAAAAGAACTGAAATTTTACCTATCCTTGCTGACGCCTCCTTTAAAACAAATGATCTAAAAGCTGCATTAGAGTATTACCTTCAACTTGAAAAGCAAAGTCGCAGTCAACTGTCGCGGCAAGATTTATATCAAATGGGTTTAATTCGATATCAATCAGGATTATACAAAGAAGCAATAATTAGTTTTCAGAAACTGAATGGCGATAGCGACAGTCTCGACCAACATGCTGCGTATTTGCTTGCACATTGTTATTTGAAAACTGATCAGAAAATTTTTGCCAGAACAGCTTTTTTAAGTGCTTATAAAAACGATCAGGACAAGCAAATGAGCATTGACGCCTTGCTTAATTATGCTCGTCTAAGTCAAGAAACAGGCAGCGATCCATACAATGAGGCAACTACTCTTTTACAACAATTCCTCGAAAAAAATCCACAGTCAAGTCATAAAAAAGAAGTGCACGAACTACTTGTTCAACTTTATCTTACAACCAAAAATTATGATGCTGCACTTTTAACGCTGGAAAGCAATAAAAATGATCCTCAGATGCAAGCCATTTACGAGCAGCTGATATTTTCACTTGCAATTGATCTTTTCAATCAGAGTCAATTTGATAAGTCGATAAGTTATTTCAAAAAAATAAACACTTCGGCCAATCAGGTGAATTCAGCTGCTGCTTTATTTTGGACAGCTGAATCATACTATCGGTTAAAAAACTATGTTGATGCTCAGAGTCATTACAAAAAGTTCTTTGCACACAGGTCAGCATCGAAAACCGAGCTTTCACAACTTGCTACCTATAATCTTGCTTACTCCTATTTTCAGCTAAAGCAATATCCCTCAGCATTACTTTCATTTAAGCAATACCTCAGCAATCCATTAGCAGGACAACCTAAAATTACTGCTGATGCCACTTGTCGGATTGGAGACTGCTATTTTATAAATAAGGAGTATTCGAAAGCAATTGAAGCATACAAACCAATAATTGCTGTTCGTCAAACTGAGTCAGATTATGCCTTGTTTCAAACTGCCATGGCCTTTGGAGCTCAAGGTAAATACAATGAAAAAATTGCTCACCTCGATCAGATCGTGAAACAATACAATCAATCGCCCTACTACGATCAGGCTTTATACGAAATGGGTGCTACCAATCTGATTATGAATGATTCACGATCAGCAATCGCGATGTTCGACAAACTTGTCAAAGAAAGACCACGGTCAGGTTTTGCCCGCGAATCCATGTTAAAAATCGGTTTGATCTATTTTAATAATAACCAAAATCAAGAGGCAATTGCTTCGTTGAAAAAAGTTGCTGAAAGCTATCCCGGTACTCCTGACGCCCGTGAAGCGCTCAACACGCTCAAGGTTATTTACATGGAAAACAATGCAATAGACGAATATTTTAGTCTAACCAAAAAACTGGGTTTCGGACAGATGAGCAATAGTGAGCAAGACTCACTGGCTTTTGTAATGGCTGAAAACTTTTATACAGAAAATCGTTTTCAAGAAGCGGAAAGTTCATTGAAGTCGTATTTAAATACCTATCCTCAAGGCTCTTACCTTCCTACAGCGCATTATTATCTTTCGAAGATATTGTTAAAGAATAATCCTGAAGCTGCGCTGCCTCATTTGGTATTTCTAATTGAAAACCCAAAGAACCCATATCTGGAAGAAGCCTTGCTTGAAGCAGCGAGAATTTATTACGATAATGAGAACTATCAGGAGGCTCAGAAAGCCTATGAAAGCCTCCTCCTTACCACGTCACAGCCGCTTCAAAAAACTGAGGCTCTTGAAGGTGTTATGAAATGTTTTTTCTTTACCGGCGACTTTTCTCAGGCTGTTTCCAAGGCTGAAAACTTACTTAACGATCCCAATGCATCAACAAATCAAACGCGACAGGCTCATTATATTGCAGGTAAGTCGTTATTTGAAACGAAAGATTTCACCAATGCAAAAAGCCATCTGACGGAGGTTCAACGCAGTGGAAATGACGTATTAGGTGCTGAGGCCTACTACCTGCTTGCTAAAATAAGTTATGAAAATGGCAATCTTGATGATGCTGAAAATCAATTGTTTGACCTTTCTGAGAAGTTCAGAAGGCAAGAGTATTGGGTTGCTAAAGGGTTTTTGCTTTTAGCCGATATTTATGTAAAAAACAACAACATTTTTCAGGCAAAAGAAACCCTGAAAAGTATCGTTGACAATTACAAAGGCGACGATCTGCGTGAGGAAGCATCACGAAAGCTAGCCATGCTTAAATAAAAAACACACTCATGAAATACCTCCTATTTTCAACAAAGATATCCATGAAAACTGCTAAAAGTTTGGTTAACAGCAAATTCATTTTTCTGGTCCTGATTTTATTTATTGTTTCAATACAACTTTCAGGTCAGAGTCATAATGAAAAAGTGACCATTTTCAGTGCTTTTCAACCGAGCCTTCGTGAGGCTTCAAAAATAAACATCAACCCTGACCCTCAATCGCCGGTAATAAAATCAGGTGAATTGAATTTCAGCAACATTGAGCGTGTAATTGATGTTAAATCAGACCCTCCTCTTATCGCTTTTACTCAAGTTAAGACTGATGAAAAATCGGATAAATTCCGAAATTATTTAAAGGCTGCTTTAGGCTCGAATTTAAGTCCATTTTTCCTCTTCCAACACCATTCAGCTTTTAGCAAAAACATGGAGTTTGACCTTGGTATTCGTCACCAGTCATCGTGGTTAAATGTTAAAGATTATGCCCCTTCAACCTGGATGAAAAACAATTTTACAATGGGCACACACAATGTTTTAGGCGAGCATTTATGGCACAATGAACTTGTTTATAAGTTTGACAACTTTCATTATTATGGTTTTAAGCCAGATGATTTTAGTGGAATACCGGTTGAGAAAGATCTGCTCAAACAGCACTATCAGCGAATTGGTTTCAAAAGTACCATTCAAAGTAATTATAGAGATATCAACTCATTACATCATGAAGTTAGTGTGTCGTACCATAATTTTTCAGACAATTACAAACACTATGAAAATCAAATTAAAGTCGATGGAACTTTAAAGAAATACTATGAATGGTTTCGATTCGACAGCAAGCAAATGGCAGCAGTTGATTTACAGGCTAATTTCTACTCAAGAGGTGATTCATTGGTTGAAAACCGGAGTTATTATGTCAAGGCCCGACCCTATTTACAAATCTCAGGGAGCTTTTATGAAGTGCAGGCCGGAGTTTTATTGACACTCGCCAATGACTCAAGCAGTAAGTTTTTTGTTCACCCTGTGATATCCGGAAAGCTGTTCCTTTTTGAAGAAAAAGTTGAACTTTACGCACAGTTTGAAGGAGAGAACAACTATCACTCTTTGAATGATTTGACAAACGAAAACCCATTTTTGCGGCCTGGTGAATCAAGTTGGTGGAGTAATACAAAACAATTATTTAAAACAGGTATAAAAACAGGTGTAATTCCAAAACTTGATTTAAACATTGGCATAAGCTACGCTAAGATCGAAAATGGCGGTTTCTATGTCACTGACACGAGCACACAATTCAGAAACTTCCTTACCGTTGAGCTCGATAATTACCAACAAATTCGTTTCCTTGCTCAGGCTTCCTATCATCATACCGATAAACTCCATTCGTCAATAAGCCTGACCTTTGATAAAAACGAAACAGAATCGTTGGAAAAAGCCTGGCATTTACCTGAATTTCAAGGTCAATGGGAGTTGAATTACAAACTTGATGATCAATGGAGTTTTGAGACCGGGTTACTAGTGATGGGCGAACGTTTTGCTCCCGGCAATCATTCCTCGTCGTTCAAACCTATTCGATTAAAACCTGTCACAGATCTTAATTTTGCTGTCAACTACAATTTTTCCAAACAGTTTGCTGTTTTTGCCCAGTTAAACAATGCTTTAAACAACCGTTACGAGCGCTATTACAATTATCCTGTTCAGGGCTTACAGCTTTTTGCTGGTATGAGCCTTCGTTTCTAGAAAGCTAAAAATTACCAGCTCATTTCGGATTAACAATACAAAAGAAATCGAGCTTTTTTCTCTCATTCAATTAATGTGAAGCTATCAACACATTGTTTCACACGATTGCGCTGAATTGTTGATAAAAACTCACATTTATGGTCAACGCTCATAAAAAACAATGAAGAAAAATGCTTACTTTTGCAAGTTGTTTTTAGAAAACTTTGAAGAAAAATTATGACTGAAGAAGAAAAAAGGACGCTCGCTTCCAGCGAATATAACGCCAGCAATATCCAGGTTCTTGAAGGATTGGAAGCAGTTCGCAAACGTCCTGCCATGTATATTGGCGATGTCAACATCAGAGGATTACATCATCTTGTTTATGAAGTTGTTGACAACTCCATTGATGAGGCTTTAGGTGGATTCTGCAATAAAATTGATGTTACAATTCATGAAGATAACTCTATTTCCGTAGTCGATAATGGTAGAGGTATCCCAACAGGCTTGCATGAAAAAGAAAACCGGTCGGCTCTTGAAGTGGTTATGACTGTGCTGCATGCCGGAGGTAAGTTTGATAAAGGTTCGTACAAAGTTTCCGGCGGTTTGCATGGAGTAGGTGTAAGTTGCGTTAACGCACTGTCAGTTCATTTGACAGCCGAAGTTTACCGCGAAGGGAAGATCTTCATTCAGGAATATGAATGCGGAAAACCGTTGTATGATGTAAAAGCTATAGGAACTACAACTGACAACGGTACCAAAATCACCTTCAAACCTGATAACAGCATCTTTATCACAACCGTTTACGATTACAGCATTCTCGCAGCCCGTTTGCGCGAACTTGCTTTTCTAAACAGAGGAATCACCCTCATTCTCAACGATGAAAGAGAAGTTTCTGAAAGCGGAAAAATTAAATCTGAGGTATTTCATTCGGAAGCAGGTTTACCCGATTTCATCAAATACCTTGATGAAAACAGGGAAAAACTTATTCCGGAGGCTATTGCAATCGAAGGCGAACGCAATGATATCCCGGTTGAAATTGCCATGCAATATAACACCTCCTTTGCTGAGAATCTTCACTCTTATGTGAACAATATCAACACTCATGAAGGAGGGACGCACCTTGCCGGTTTCCGCAGAGGCCTCACACGTACGTTGAAGTCTTATGCTGAAAAAACAGGGATGTTAGCCAAACTTAAATTCGACATCAACGGAGATGACTTCCGTGAAGGTTTGACAGCGATTATTTCGGTAAAAGTTCCCGAACCACAGTTTGAAGGACAAACAAAAACCAAGTTGGGAAACAACGAGGTGATGGGAGTTGTGGATCAAATTGTTAGTGAACATCTTTCGAATTATCTTGAAGAAAATCCAAAAGAAGCCAGAACCATTGTAAATAAAGTAATTCTTGCTGCCACTGCACGTCATGCTGCACGCAAAGCACGTGAATTGGTGCAACGGAAAAGTGTACTTTCAGGCTCAGGTTTGCCAGGAAAACTCTCCGACTGCTCCGAACGTGATGCCTCCAAAGCTGAAATTTACCTCGTCGAGGGTGATTCTGCAGGTGGTACAGCCAAGCAAGGTCGCGACAGACGTTTTCAAGCTATCCTTCCTCTTAGAGGAAAGATTCTTAATGTCGAGAAAGCCATGCCTCATAAAATTTATGAGAGTGAAGAAATTAAAAATATCTTCACAGCCCTTGGCGTACATATCGGAACTGATGAGGATAGCAAAGCCTTGAATATTGACAAACTTCGCTATCATAAAATTGTCATCATGACCGATGCTGACATTGATGGAAGCCATATCGCTACGTTGATTCTTACTTTCTTTTTCAGGTACATGACTGATCTGATTGAAAAAGGCTACGTTTATATCGCCACTCCCCCCCTCTATCTACTCCGCAAAGGCAAGCAGGAACGCTATTGCTGGAATGAAGAAGAGCGCGAGGCACTTACAAAAGAGTGGTCATCTGATGGCAGCGAGAAAGGCATTCATATCCAACGTTATAAAGGTTTGGGTGAAATGAATGCCGAACAGCTTTGGGATACAACCATGAACCCGGCTTTCAGAACTTTACGTCAGGTGACTATTGAAAATGGCCTTGAAGCAGATCACGTGTTTTCAATGCTTATGGGTGACGAGGTTCCCCCTCGCCGTGCGTTTATTGAAGCTAATGCAAAATACGCTAAGATTGACGTATAAAACTTAAAAATAAAATTAAAAGCCTGATTCGAAACTTCTTATCAGGCTTTTTTTTGTTGTTTAGATTTGAAGAGTAAGTTGATAATTTTATAGGCCTCACTTTGTAAGATTCTTGAATAAAAGCAGTTAATCTATTATGTTTGTTTAAAATTCTATGTAATGATCACTTTTAATGATATTCCTTCGCCTAAGCAGCCTTGTCCTCTCTGCCAAAAGGAATCAGTCATCTTTTATGAGAATCCACGCCAGACCTTTTTCCAATGCCAGCGATGCGAAGGGATTTTTTTAAATCCTTCACAACGACTCACACCAACTAAGGAAAGAATGAGGTATGATTTGCATCAAAACGACCCGGATAATAGTGGCTACAAAGCGTATGTGAAACCCGTCATAGAGAGAATAAAACAAAATGAGTCTTTGTCAGCGCAATGTCTGGATTATGGAAGCGGGCCTTCATCAGTTGTCATTCACCTGCTTGAGGAACTTGGATATCAACCAAAAGAATACGACCCTTTTTTTCATCCGGATACAACTGTTTTTGACCAAAACTATCATTTTATAACCTGTACCGAAGTGATGGAGCATTTCTACAAACCATTGGAAGAATTTCAAAAGCTCTATAACTTACTCCTTCCCGGAGGACAAATTTATTGTATGACACGACTTTATTGTCCTGAAATTGATTTTTCAACCTGGTTCTACAAGAATGATGCAACGCATGTTTTTATTTACACAGCTACGACAATAGACTATCTAAAAAAAATTCTAGGTTTCCAAAATGCGGTGATTGAGGACAAGTTAATTACATTCACAAAATAGCTGTTACTTCAAAGTATAACATTTCTTGTCGGGTTTCTGAAAATCAAAAACTATTTCATTAATTCATTGAAGCTATCACAGATTGTTAAATCTATTTATCTCTTTTTCAGACTCTTTACTGCACGAAGAATCATTTCCTGATTAGCAGGCAGGGCAAAGTAGGGCTCAGTTTGATGGTTATCAACAGACGAAATGGCATCTTTTATTGCTAACCAAACAGAAAGAGCGAGCATTAAAGGAGGTTCGCCAACAGCTTTGCTTTGCCGGATTGTAGATGGATTTGGTGCATCATGTAATAAACTCACATTCAGCACTTCAGGAATATCACAGGCAGTTGGGATTTTATAGGTATCGGGTGATTTATTTAGTAATTTACCACTCGTGTCATAACGCAAGGTTTCCATTGTACACCATCCCACGCCTTGAATAAACCCACCTACGACCTGCCCTAAATCGATCTTTTCGTTGATGCTTTTGCCAGCATCATGCAGTATGTCCGATCGTAACAAACGTGTCATGCCGGTAAGAATATCCACTTCAACCTCAGAAACCGCCATACCAAAAGCAAAATAATGAAAAGGACGTCCACTACCTTTTTCTTTATCGAAATGTAAGTCAGGTGTCCCATAAAAACCTGTCGAACTCAAA
Organism: uncultured Lentimicrobiaceae bacterium; assembly: GCA_964463695.1. Taxonomy (GTDB): domain Bacteria; phylum Bacteroidota; class Bacteroidia; order Bacteroidales; family F082; genus JALNZU01. Next base: position 118,353 of record CAYXCZ010000007.1, read on the forward strand.
CTTACCTGATTCATATACGCTTTTAATACCAGGTCGTTGAAACTAATTTTATGATGTGGGTCAAGCAAACAATAAACATGATCGTCTTCATAAATCATTTTCTCTTTATCAGCTTCAGTCAGTTTTAACAATCTAACTGCAACCTCTGTCAACCTTTCTTTCAGCGTCAGGATAGCATTTCGGACAGCCATACCGTTAAGGTCAGTACCTGAAGAGGCTGCTGTTGGTGAAGTATTGGGAACTTTAGAAGTATTTGTGGGACTAACACGAATCTTGCTTTCATCAATGCCAAGTTCAGAAGCAGCAATCTGAATCATTTTGGTATGTAAACCCTGCCCCATCTCTGTTCCTCCATGATTCAACAGAACAGTGCCATCCTTGTAAATATTTACCAAGGCTCCGGCCTGATTTAGAAAAGAAGTTGTAAAGGAGATACCAAACTTCACCGGAGTGAGTGCTAGTCCACGTTTTACATATTCATGAGTCGAGTTGAAGTCAGTAACTTGGTTTCTTCTGTTAAAGTAATCAGCTTGTTTGATTAGTTGATCCCACAAAAGAAAGAGCCTGTTATTCTCAATTGTTTGGCCAAAATGCGTAATATTTTGTTTATCAACACCATAAAAATTTCGATACCTTACCTCGGCGGTATCCATTTTAAGAAATCGTGCGACGCTGTCAATTGCATGTTCGATTACTGCCATCCCCTGCGGTCCGCCGAAACCCCTGAAAGCCGTATTTGACGGTAAGTTTGTTCGCCACATCGTAGCTGTTACCTTCATTTCAGCTATGTAATAACTACTTGCAGCGTGAAACATAGCTCTTTCCAAAATGGCCATTGATAAATCAGTCGCGTATCCTGCATTTCCATTCAGATCGACGACATACGATTGAATCAAACCCTTATCATCAAATCCGATGCGATAATCAGCTTGAAAAGGATGGCGTTTGCCTGTCGAAAGCTGATCCTCATCGCGGCTAAAAATCATCTTTACTGGCCTTTGAGTTGTATGTGCCAACAATGCAGTCCAGGCTGCGATGTGATTTGCCTGCGTTTCCTTACCTCCAAAACCTCCACCCATGCGCATCACTTCGCAGCAAACCTGATTTGCTTGTTTGCCAAGAACTTCAGCTACAACAAACTGAACTTCGGTTGGATTTTGAGATGATGCAAACACAGTCATACTTCCATTCTCACCCGGAACACAGTAGGCTGCATGTGTTTCCAGATACCAATGTTCTTGTCCACCTAATGATATTTGGTCACCAAGCTGGTGCGGTGCATCCTTGATTTTCTCAACAGGATTACCCCGCTGCATTACACGGGTAGGAGCAATTCGTTCATTTTTCTGAATTGCATCATCGATTGTGATGATGGGGTCAAGTAACTCAAATTCGATTTTGATTTCTTTTGCTGCCTTGCGTGCAGCCATTTCATTTTCAGCAACAATTAAAAAGATCGTCTGACCAATGCAATACACTTCTTCCGCTGCAAGGCAAGGCTCATCGTGAACGAGGGGATTCAAGCTATTCACACCCGGTATGCGCTTGAAATCCAATATATCAACAAGCCCTGGCATGGCTAATGCAGCAGAAAAATCGTATGATCGAATTCTGGCTCTGGCATGGGGACTTGAAAAAACAATTCCGGTAAGTGTATCTGATGCATAATTTATATCACTGATATAAAGCGCTTTACCTGTAACATGTGCTTTTGCACTTTCATGAAACGATGAATTGGTAGCTGACATCATCTATCCTCCATTTCTTTGTTGGCGGTTGACTGAACCCAGGCTTTCAAAAATAAATTTTGAGCAAGAATGCTTCGTGTTGAAGCATTCGCTCTGGCGTCACTTATAGGTTGAAAATAAGAATCGATCAATGGAAAGCAATCCTCAACAAGTTGTTTGCTCCATCTTTTCCCATGACAAAAATCTTCAACTACGTTCACCCTTTTAACCATTGCAGCCATGCCCCCATAAACAAGCCGGATTGTTTTTACACTGGATTCAGGATCAAGTTCGAGACACAGAGCAATATTTACTGTTGTAATATCCAACTGTTTACGGACAGATGCTTTTTCAAAAAAACAAAAAAGCGAAGCTGACACTTTTGATAGTATAACTGATGTTAAAAGTTCATCCGCATTCAAGGCATTGGTTCGGTAACCGGTTAGAAATTCCTCAAGCGAGATTTTCCGTCTTCCACTCAATGATGCAATTTCAACTTCTGCACCTAAAGCGATAAACATTGGTAGAAGATCACCAATCGGGGATGCTGTTGAAAGATTTCCACCAACAGTTGCTACATTTCGAATCTGCTCCGATGCAAAAACTTCCAGAACAGGTAGTATGACCTGATAATTATGAGTAGCAAATTCTTTTAGTGCTGTAATCGTGCATCCGGACCCAATTATGTATTCCTTTTCAGTTTCTTCAATTTTAGTAAGGCATTCAACAGCAGACAGATCCAGAAAACACCTTTGATATTCAAATTGCTTGTTTTGTTTAATCGCCGTGTCGGTTGCTCCGTTAACAATGATGGCTTCAGGGTGACTAATTCTAAAATCCAAAGCGTCTTTTAAGGTGTAAGGCAAATAGTAGCATTGGTTTTCTGAATTAAAAAAATGACTATTTTCATCGTTTAATTTTCGCAGAATGATCACAATTTCTTGCTCTTGCATGGAAAATACATCAGGCGCACGGTTTGCCAGAACCTCATTTGCAGCATCAAGGATTGAAATATAACCTGTACATCTGCACAGATTTCCGGCCAAAGCAGTCCTAATTTGTATTGGTGTGATATTGCTTTTCGATTTATATTTCGAAAATATCATCATGGCCATACCTGGAGTGCAAAAGCCACACTGACTTGCATGATGGTTGATCATAGCTTCCTGTACCGGATGCAAAAGCGAGTGATCTCTGCCTTTTCCTGACAAATGTTCTATCGTAATCAGTTGCTTTCCATGAAGACCTGAAAGAAACATCAGGCATGAGTTAACTGCTTTATAAACCAATTTATCATTTTCAAGCTCTGCAATTGTAACCGTGCAAGCACCACAGTCGCCCTCGGCGCAACCTTCTTTTGTGCCAATTAACCTGTTCATTCGTAAATAGTTAAGAACAGTTGTTGATGGTAAAAGTGAAGTTTTGGCGAAGTCTGTTTCAACAAGCCTGTCATTCAGTAAGAATTTTAAAATAGACGATTTCATGATAAATCAATCAGGGTTATTCTTTTTATCGATCAATTGTGCCAGAATGCTAAGTGCAATTTCTTCAGGAGTTTCACATTTCATAGGTAAACCTATTGGCATATGAACTTTGTCGATATCCTCTGCTGTAACTTGTGCATCAGCCATTAGACGATCGCGAACTCCTGCTACTTTACGTTTACTTCCCAGCATTCCCAGATATTTCAAAGGAAACTTGATAAGATTCTCCAAAACAGCTTCATCACTTGCATGCTCCGGAGTTGCGATCACAACAAAACTTGAAGTATTGAGCTTGAGTTCAGGTATTGTTTCAACGTAATGCCCTTTGTGAAAAACGAATGCATCATCTTTCAAATCTTCAAAAATGCCATCCCTCGGATCAATTATATGAATGACAAATCCAAAAGGCCTTGCCATATTTGACAAAGCTTTGCCAATATGCCCAGCTCCAAAAATGTACAAGGCAGGCTTTTGGCCAAATGGTTCAAAATAAACAGTCATATCTCCCCCGCATTGCATTGCCAAATCTTCCTCCAACAAAAACGACATCATCTGTGGACGACTGTTTTGCAAAACATCAAGCGCATGCTTAACTACCTTAAATTCAATTGCTCCGCCACCAATAGAACCAATATTAATACCGCTTTCAAGAACCAACATTTTTGCACCTGCTTTTCGTGGTGTTGAACCGGAAGTTTTGGTCACTATGCATAGGACACCGGAATTACCTTCTTTTTGTTCCTTTTGTAGTCTTAATAAAATAGCATCCATTTGAAAAAGATTAAACTTTGTCTTAATTAATTTTGTAATTCTGCAACTGTGATGAAAATGGAGGAATGATATTCATTTGCAACGCATTTCGGCTGCAATTTAACAATTTCTTAATGTAATTTATACGATCTTAGCTATTAATTATTTAATATTGCCTGTTGAAAACTAAAAATATATCAGTGTGGAAAACATCTACTTAGCTTTTATAGTTGTACTCTTTTTATTGGCGATCTCCGATTTAATCGTGGGAGTTAGTAACGATGCAGTAAATTTCCTTAATTCAGCCGTCGGAGCAAAAGCTGCACCCTTCAAATGGGTGATGTTTGTTGCGGCACTTGGGGTATTAGTTGGCGCGACTTTTTCAGGTGGTATGATGGAAATAGCTAGAAGTGGAATTTTTCATCCCGATAAATTCTATTTTAGCGACATCATGTTGATTTTTCTTGCAGTTATGATAACTGATGTTATTTTGCTGGACACATTCAACTCACTGGGTTTACCCACTTCAACAACAGTTTCCATCGTTTTTGAATTGTTAGGTGCTTCGGTTGCCGTAGCTTACATGAAAATAAGTAATGGTGCTGAGCCACACTTAATAAGCGAGTATATCAATTCCGGCAAAGCCCTGGCCATCATTTCAGGTATTTTACTTTCAGTCGTCATTGCTTTTAGCGTTGGGGCTCTGATTCAATATATTACGCGTCTCCTATTTTCTTTCAACTACGAAAAACGCTTTAAGTATTATGGTGGTATTTTTGGTGGTCTAGCTATAACAGCTATCGTTTATTTCATACTTATCAAAGGTGCTAAAGATGCCGCTTTCATGACGAAAGATGCATATACCTGGATCACCACACACCAGCCCTTAATCATTGCAGGAAGTCTTGTTGGTTTTACTGCATTACTCTATTTGCTGAATTTCCTTTTTAAACTTAATATTCTGAAAGTAGTAGTTCTGGCTGGAACTTTTGCTTTAGCAATGGCATTTGCAGCTAACGACCTTGTCAATTTCATTGGAGTCCCACTTGCAGGTTATGAGTCATATAAAACTTTACTTGCAACCCAAGGCGCTGATCCCGAGTTTTTTACAATGGGATCACTTAAAGATGCCATTCAAACTCCTCTTTACTTTTTGATTTTAGCAGGCTTTGTCATGGTAATAACACTTTATACATCACGCAAAGCTAAAACTGTTATTAAAACTTCTGTAGATCTTAGCAGACAAAGTGGCGGTGAGGAGCGATTTGGATCATCACCTTTATCAAGAAGCATCGTTCGGGCTTCCATCAATGTTTCAGATTCGCTAAGTCGTTTTGTACCTGAATATTTGAAAGAAAAGGCGCTAAAACAGTTCGAACCTCTTAAAATAGATAAAGAAGATAAAAATCCTCCTGCCTTCGATTTACTCAGAGCGTCAATTAACCTCGTTGTTTCCAGCGCGTTGATTGCTATGGGGACTTCTTTAAAATTGCCTTTATCAACTACATACGTTACTTTCATGGTCGCTATGGGTACTAGCTTGTCAGATGGTGCATGGGATCGGGATAGTGCAGTTTACAGAATTACAGGTGTATTCTCCGTTATTGGGGGTTGGTTCTTTACCGCATTTTCTGCATTTTTTGTCTCATTCCTCTTAGGGTTGTTCTTTTATTTTGGAGGGGTTTACGCAATTGGTATCATGATTGCTTTATCAATATTCCTTGTTTACCGAACACACAAAATGCATGTTAAAATGGAGTTAAAACGCGAAGAGTCTTCAAAAGAATTGGAAGAAATGGACGCTGATAATATCCTTGAATCCTGCACCAACAACGTGAATAACATATTGAGTCAGACACAATTTGAGTTCAAAAAAACAATCTCCGGATTAACTGAGGAAAACATTAAAACCTTGAAAAAAACTCTTAAGAATGTTGAAAAGCTAACACAGAAAGCTAAAGAGCGTAAAAATTCTGTAACTATTGTTATTGGCAAATTAAAAGATGACGCCATTGAATCGGGCCATTTTTATGTTCAGGCCTTGGATTACGCCCGTGAAATTCTTCATAGCCTTAACTTCATTGTGACTCCAACTTTCGACCACGTTAATAATAAACACAAATCACTAAGTGAGCCTCAGCTTAGTGAGTTAAAGCTTCTTAGTCAACATCTTGGCAATTATTTCACACATATTTCCACCGACATAGGGGATAAAAACTTTAACAACCAGGAAGCTCTTGCAGCAGAACAACAGAAAGTGCTTGGCTTAATTGATTTGTTTCGTAAGAATGAAGTAAAAAGAATCAAGAAAGATAGTAACAGCACACGTAACACACTGCTTTTCTTGACTATTTTGCAAGAAAGCAAAAACCTGTTATTGTTTGCTTTCAATTTGTACAAGGCACAGCGCGACTTTCTCGGCTACTATTTAAGTAAGCAAAAAATTGAAAAATAATTATTTAAGACCGGTTACAAACCGGTCTTTTTTATTTAAATCCTTGATAATCTGACAATCAGTAAAACCAGCAGATTCCATTAAACTGTGGACTTCTGAACCAAAACGTTCATTTATCTCAAAAGCCAGCATGCCTCCATTTTTGAGTGATAACAATGCTTTCAAAATCATCGTCCTGTAAAAAATCAAAGGATCTTCATCCGTCACAAACAGTGCAAGTTCAGGCTCGTAATCCAATATGTTAGGTTTCATTTCAGCTTTATCAGAAATAGTCACATAGGGAGGGTTGCTCACAATCAGATCATAATAGTTTTCTTTGAGGGAGTTCTCCTGGTGCAAGATGTCCATTTCAAAAAAACAAACATTATTGACATTTAAGTTAATAGCATTCTGTTTCGCAACAGCTAATGCAGCGTTTGAAATATCAAATCCCTCAACATTCGAATCTGGGAACCTGTTTGCAAGACTTATCGCAATGCAACCAGAGCCGGTTCCAATATCAGCAACAACTACTTTCGATTTTTTAGAAAGAAAATTTGATACCAGGCTCACTAGTTCTTCTGTTTCAGGCCTTGGAATCAGCACGTTTTCATTAACATCAAACATTAAGCCATCAAACTCTGTTTGGGTTATAATATGCTGTATGGGCTTATTACGATTGAGTTCCTTGACAGCAAAATGCAGACGAAGCATTTCTGATTCGTTCAACCTAAGCTCAGGGTTTTTGATCAATTTCAATTTATCAATACCGAAAAAGGAATCAACCAATTGCTCAACTAAGCTTTTTGCTTCCCTATCTGAATAAACAGCTTTCAGTTCGTTTGAATAGAACCGAATAAGGTCAGTAATTTTATTGGTAGGGGCTTTCATCAAAAAGAATTTGAACGTATTAAAAAAGAAAAACTGACACTCTCAAATTATTGAATGTCAGTTTTTTTGGGTGGATGATGGGGTTCGAACCCACGACCCTCAGAACCACAATCTGATGCTCTAACCAGCTGAGCTACAACCACCGTGAATCGGCTGCAAATATAGCTATTTTTTTGTTTTTGTATAATCTGACTAAAAAAAAACTTACTGAATCCAAAATGACTTTAACACCCTGCATTAAGGAAAGTAATTAAATGTGGCTATGAAGAAAAATTGATATTTTTGTTGCTTAATAAAACAGAAGGACTTACTTTTGAACAATAAAAAACAAGTACTATGAAAAAAATTCTTTTGCTTTCGATTCTCGCATTCGTTGCTTTTAGCGTTAATGCCCAACTTTCGTTAGGACCTAAGATTGGTTATTCTACTTTGAAACTATCAGTTGACCAAAGTGACATCACCACTGACCTTAAAAACAATTTTCTTTTCGGCGCTTTCGTACGTCTTGGCAACAAGGTTTATCTTCAACCTGAAATTAACTGGTACACTTCCGGAACTGTATTTTCACGTCCTTCAATAGGGTCGTTAAGCCCATTCGAGCAAGAAATTAAACTAAGAAATGTTCAAGTACCTGTGTTTATCGGCTTTAAACTGATCGATCTCAAACTCATAAACATCAGAGCGATGGCAGGACCAACTGCAAATTTCATTGTCAATAAAGAAATTGAGACGATGGAAGGACAAAATTATATCGCGCCCATTAAGGAAACTGATATTAAAGACGTGCATTGGGGATTTCAGTTAGGTGCAGGTGTCGACGTGTTGATGTTTACGCTTGACGTACAATATTCAGTCGGCTTGAATAATGTCATTGGCACCATCGATGTTGGCGGAAGTCCGATAAAATTTGATTCCAAAAAGAATGGTTTTATAGTTAGTCTGGGCTGGAAAATTTTCTAATCAACATTATTTAACCCTTAATAAAACATTCAATCTCAATAAAGAGGTTGAATGTTTTTTCATTAGAAAACGTATGAAACTTAAAATTGTAGTTATTTCGTTAATCATTATCCTGGTTCAGGGATGTCAATTTGGAAGCAGCTCACGCTTAGATATTGCTGAAAGTAAGCTTTCGTTAACCCCTGTTACAATCAAACGGTATGGCAAGGCTCTTTTTGAACTGGATACCAACAAATTACAATCAGAGTTAAAAAATATTCAAAGCGAATTCCCACAGTTTCTCAATGGCGACCTCGATGACACTTCTAATATTAACAGGCTTCGTGCTTTTGTCAGCGATTCACAGTTGATTCATTTGTATCACAAAACAATTAAAGTTTACCCCGGGCTATCAGAGTTTGAACAATCCCTTTCAAGGTCATTCGGATACCTTAGCTGGCATTTTCCACAATTTGAAATTCCTCAGGTTTACACATATATTTCTGGTATTCAAGCTGATGCTCCTGTTTTAGCTGCTGATAAAAGTCTCGTTATTGCCCTTGATTGCTATCTCGGACAAGATGAAGAAGTGTATAAAAAGATGGGGATACCGGTTTACAAAAGTCGTCGCATGACGCCGGAACATATTATAACGGATGTATTCTCAGCAGTTTACGCTGTATATTTTGAGACACAGCATAACTCTAACACGCTGTTGGATGAAATGGTAGCAGCCGGTAAACGCTATTACTTTCTTGAAGCCGTTCAACCCGAAATGGAAGAGTATGTGCTTTTAGGTTATTCGAAAGAACAGTTTGATTGGATTAAAAAGCATGAAGGAGCCGTATGGAGCACACTGGTTGGCGAACAAATTCTGTATAAAGGCGATCAGATTCTTTTCAGAAAGATGTTTGCCGATGGTCCGTTTTCGCAGGATTTCTCTCAGGAAGCCCCTCCCCGGCTGGGTGAATATATTGGTTGGCAGATTGTCAGGGGTTTTATGGAAAAAAATGAAGATGTATCCATTAGCGATTTGCTTTTGATCACCGATTCTCAAAAAATACTTGCAGGATCAAACTACAAACCAAGACGATAGTTGGTTCAACCATTAAATCTGTGCTTACAAAACAGCAAAAATGGTAAAAGAATATTTGTTGGATGTGTGCCCACATTTTTTAACTTTGCCTGAACAAACACAACCCCCATGCTTGTAAAAACTTATGGCAGTGCTCTTTTCGGAATTGATGCAATCACCATCACCATAGAAGTTAACATTGATAAAGGCATTCAATTCTTCCTCGTTGGTCTTCCTGATAGCGCAGTAAAAGAAAGTCAGCAGCGTATTGAAGCTGCACTCACCAATATGAATTTCAAATACCCGCGACAAAAAGTGGTTATCAATATGGCCCCTGCAGATATAAGGAAAGAAGGTTCTTCTTACGACCTTCCTATCGCTATCGGTATTATGGCAGCCTCGGGGCAGATTGAGGCGGGAATGCTTGATAAATTTATAATAATGGGAGAACTATCGCTTGATGGTGGATTAAAACCTATCAAAGGAGCGCTACCCATTGCCATTAAAGGATTGCAGGAAGGTTTCAAAGGAATGATTGTTCCAAAAGAAAACGCTGCTGAGGCGGCGGTAGTGGGCGAAATGGAAGTGTATGGCGCTGAAAATATTAAAGAAGTTGTTGATTTTTTTAATGGTGCGAATACACTTGAGCGCACAATTGTTGATACGGAAAGTGACTTTTTAAATGGAATAGGTGGATATGAGTTTGATTTTTCGGACGTCAAAGGTCAGGAAAATATCAAGAGGGCACTTGAGATTGCAGCTGCAGGCGGTCATAATGCGATTTTGATTGGACCTCCAGGTTCAGGCAAAACAATGTTAGCCAAGAGGTTACCCTCAATTTTACCACCATTGTCTCTTGAGGAATCTTTGGAAACAACCAAAATTCATTCAGTTGCAGGTATGCTTGGAAAAAACACTTCATTGGTTAGGGTACGACCCTTCAGAAGTCCGCATCACACTATTTCTGACGCAGGATTAGTAGGTGGCGGTACATTTCCTCAACCTGGCGAAATTTCATTGGCTCATCATGGCGTTTTGTTTTTAGATGAGCTACCCGAATTTAAACGGTCGGTGCTTGAAGTAATGAGGCAGCCTATGGAAGACAGGGTTGTCACCATCTCAAGGGCTCGTTTATCGGTTGACTTTCCAGCCAGTTTTATGCTTGTTGCTGCGATGAATCCATGTCCTTGTGGCTATTACAACCATCCTGACCAGGAATGTGTTTGCAGTCCGGGTATTGTGCAGAAGTACCTCAACAAAATCTCAGGACCGCTGATGGATCGCATCGACCTTCATGTAGAAGTTGTTCCTGTGCCTTTTAAAGATCTGGCCGAAAAAGGAACTGGCGAACTTAGTCATCAAATAAGACAAAGGGTTATTAAAGCACGAAAGATACAAGAACAACGTTTTGCCGACAATCCAAATGTGCATTCTAACGCACAGATGTCGAGTAAGATGCTTCAAAAGTATTGCGAAATCAGTGATGTGGGTCGTACTTTGCTTAAAAACGCAATGGAAAGACTCAGCCTGTCAGCCCGTGCCTACGACCGCATCCTGAAAGTGTCGCGCACCATTGCCGACCTTGAGGACAGCGTGGATATAAAAACCGAGCATCTGGCTGAAGCGATTCAATACCGAAGTCTCGACCGGGAGACCTGGGGTAACTAATCATCATTTTTGCTGCTGAAACTAAAAGCATAAAAAAAGAGCTCTTTACCGAGCTCTTTCCTTTCATATAAAAATAATTTCTTCAAAGCGAATTATTTGATGACCAAATAACCCCATGCAGGAAGTGTAATTGCTTGTCCTTTAACTATTTCATATTTTTCATCTGTCAACAGATTGGTATAAACACCATTGTAAGTGTCATCCGACAGATTAACCTGTTGCTCAGCACCGGTAACATTTATGAAGGTAATGATACGGTTTTCATTTTTGGTCCGGGTAAAGGATAAAACTTCTCCCCCTTTATCAGTGGCAACCATCGTCATAGCGCCTCCATTATTAGCATTCCACAAACATTCATTGGCCTTTTTTATTTGATTCAAGCGGCTATAGAATGCGGTGAATTCATTTGGATTAGTCCAAACGATGGTATCTTTTTCGAAGAAAAGTAGTCGTTTGTTCAGGCCTACTTCTTGTCCGTTGTAGATCATTGGGAAACCTGGAATGGTGTAACTCATTACAGCAAAAGCTTTTGCGCCATCTCCCATCCGTTCAAATTCCGTACCATTCCAGCTGTTTTCATCGTGATTGGAGGTCATCATCATACGGTATGATGTAGGTGCAAAAAGGGTGTCTTCTTTGGCAAAATAGGACCAAACATCGGCAGCATTTTTCTCTCCCTTCGCGATCTGATTCATCACATGGTGAAATTCCCAGCCATAGTTGGCATCGAATGCTTTCTTCATGAGGTCGCGCTGTCCTTCATCTTCGGCAAGCATAAAAACAGGTTTGATAGCATCCAGCTCTACCCTTGCACGTTCCCAAAAGGCCACAGGAACCATACCTGCAACATCGCAGCGATAACCATCAATATTGGCTTCAGCCACCCAAAACTTCAAGGCATCAGCCATGGCATCCCACAATGCAGGGTTGTCATCGTATTTAAGATCAGCCACATCAGTCCAGTCAAAAGGCGAAACGATCGCTCCTTTTTCATCCCTTGTATACCATTCAGGGTGATCAGTTGCCCACTGATGATCGAAAGAAGTGTGGTTTGCTACCCAGTCGAGAATCACTTTGAATCCAAGCTGATGGGCTTTATCTACCAAATTCTTAAAATCCTCGAAGGTTCCAAATTCAGGGTTCACCGCTTTGTAATCCCTTACGGAATAATAGCTTCCAAGACTACCTTTGCGGTTGAGCTCCCCAATTGGGAAAATTGGCATAAACCACAGAATATCAACACCTAACTCCTTCAAGCGGGGAAGGTGCTCAGCGAAGGCATTGAATGTACCTTCGGTTGTGAACTGACGGGTGTTTACTTCATAAATAACAGCATTTTTTGCCCATTCAGGTGTAACAACCTCTGAAACAGGCTTTGCAGGTGTTTTAACCTCAGCTGCTTTAGGCTGACAAGCCCAGAAACCAACAGCAACTGCAACGGCTGTGAAAGCCAGAAAAAGGAAATGAATCATCGATTTTTTCATGTTAATAGTTTTACCAGTTAATAATTATTTCTTTATCTATGTTCTCCATTACAAACTGGGAAGTTTGTAAAGGATCAAATTCTTTTGTGAAGCTTCCTAGATAACCTGCAATTCCATCAATCGTCTTTACAGGCTTACTGTTGACGAGCAGTTTGTCAATCTGGCTGCCAAAGCCGTGGAAAACAAACCGCAGTTTTTTAAACTTACTGTCAAAAGTACCATCTGCTTTGCTTATTTCAAGTCGGTTTGAAGCATCCATGAGTTGCATGGATCGCTGATAATATGCCCCGGTTTCAAAAGTGTATGTCAATCCATCATCTTCATACCATTCAAAAGGTTCACTTTCAGATCCCTTATACACATGTATTTCAAGGGTTTCTTGCGGTTGCTCGGCTGTAAATTGTACAGATGATTGAATCGGAATAATGCTACCTGCTTTTACAAAAACAGGCAAACGATCCAATGGTGCGGGATGGTAAAATGATGCAGATCCATCAAACTTTTTGTCGTTGTAGAGGTCATACCATTCACCCTGAGGCAGATATACTTGAGTAGCTAGCTGTTCACTACTTACAGGGGCTACTAAAAAAGCAGGCCCGAAAAGGTATTGGTTCTCAAACTCGGGTTTAAAGATCGTGTTGTCGGTGTAATAATTCAAAGCCAAACTCCTTTGAACAGGAATGCCTGTTTTTGCTGCTTCTCTGAATGTGCTGTAGATATAAGGCATTAGATTGTACCTAAAACTGATAAACCGTTTAGCGATTGCTTCAGGGATTTCACCATAAGACCAGGGTTCGGAACGCTGTGTGTTTTTTGATGTATGTCCTCTGAAAAAAGGAGCAAATGCACCTATCGTAATCCAGCGACTGTAAAGAGCCGGTGTTGCGTCTCCGCCAAATCCACCAACATCGTAACCTGCGAAAGCTACACCTGACAAACCAAGTGTATTTACAAGTCTGACGCCCAATAACATATGATCATCATGAGCTTGATTATCACCTGTCCACAAAGCAGTATAACGCTGAAGGCCGGCAAATCCGGCACGTGTAAGACTGAAAGGTCTTTTGCCATTCATCAGTTTTTTTGTTCCTTCGAAAGTGGCACGTGCCATCTGCATCCCATAAACATTTTTAGCCTGAAGGTAGGATGTTTTGCGGCCTTCCCAATCGAATTCCACAAGAGAAGGAACTTGCTGTCCCCATGTTGCTATCTCGTTCATGTCGTTCCAGAAACCTTCAACCCCAAGATTGACATAACCTTCAAAATTAATTCCCCACCAGCTGCGTCCTTCTTCTGAAGTAAAATCAGGAAAATGACACCAGCCAGGCCAAACCTGCGCTGTATAAGGTGAGCCATCAGGATACATGGCGAAAATATTTTTCTTCAGCCCGCCTTCATAGGCATGATAACCCTTTTCAACTTTTATACCCGGATCAACAATGACAGTTGTGTGAAAATTCATTTCCTTGAGGTCGTGAAGTAAGGCTGCAGGATCACTAAAATCATCCGGATGCCAGGTGAAAATTTTATACGCATCCATAAAATCGACGTCAAGGTACATGACATCAGCAGGGATTTTCTTTTCGCGTAATGTCCGTGCAACATTAAGCACATCCGTATCAGGGGTATAGCTCCAGCGACATTGTTGATAACCCAGACTCCAGAGTGGTGGCATTTGCATTTTTCCGGTGAGCTTGCCATAATGTTTTACGACCGATGCAACACCTTGATCATGAATGAAATAATAATTCATCTCTCCACCATCAGCAGCGAAGTAGGAAAACCTGTTGTTGGAAGCACCGAAATTAAACTGTGTGCGGTAACTGTTATCGAATAGAATACCATAGGCCTGATCTCTAACGATTCCCATATAAAAAGGAATGCTTGTATAAAGGGGATCGCTGTACTTTTCGTAATGTGGATTATCTGTATTCCAGTTAACAAAAGCACTTCCAAAACGGTCGAGGCTACCTGTTTTTGCTCCGAGTCCTATGAATTTTTCGTTGTCTTGAAGTGTTTTATAGGCCGTGACCTGTGTCCCCTGCCAGGCGATACCAAATGAAGCATCGTCCTCGTTGAGCAGCAGTCCATCCTTAGAATAAAACGAAAGTCGTACCGGATTCTGACTGATGACAACACGTATTGCTGCTGTTGTTAACTCAAAGAAACCCCTGTTTTCACTCCAATTCATGGTTGAAGGCTGAGGTTCAAGAACAACAGCATACGAGAAGTCCTCATCAAAGTCGAAGTTTGTGGCCTGAACTCTGATAATATGATCACTCACAGGAGTAATTCTCAATTTCCCATATGTGGTTATTACCTCCAGTTTCTTACCATCCCAGTCATGTGATGTCATATTTCCCAGGCTCTGGCTCAGGTTGTTTTGAGCATGGGTTCCAAAAGCAATACTCGCCATAAACATTAACGTTACAATTTGGATTATCTTCATTATCAGCGGTTTATTTTTTCAATATGTTGACGCAAATCAACTTTTTAAGTAAGAGAAATGTTAATTAGCAACAACTGCTGCCTTATTTCCAAACCAAACAAACCTTAGATGCCATTTGTTTTGTGCATCCACCCAAAAGCCTGTTGCATTTTCTTTTACTTCTTCCTCTTTTAGCAATGGCAATGTCTTTTGATCTAAAGTTACTTCTTTTAGCTTTTTCGGCAATCCATAAACAACAAGCTCCACCATACGCGACTCAGGCATTCCGGCCCATCCATCGCCGGTTTTCGAAAGCTCAATGTTTATTGTGCCATTCGAAATAGAGCCTTCAAACGAAAGCAATTCAAAAGCACCGGAAGTATCCGTACCAAAAGTCTTTCCATCGTCCTCAAACATTTGGCCTTTCAAAACACCATCACCATCAGGCAGATAGGTATGGAGAAATAACTCACGTGACGAGTAAAGCTCCGTATTGTTTACCGATGGAACACGGGGAATGATACTTCCACCACGAGCAAAGACAGGAATGCTCTCGAGAGCCAGCTGAAGCTGAAGGCTCTTTCCTCCCATATGCCGGCTTCCGGTCCAAAGATGATACCATACACCTGTCGGAAGTTCCACATCCAGTCGTTTAAGTCCGGCTTCTGTAACCGGGGCCACAATCAGATCGTTTCCAAAATAATACTGTGTAAACATCTCAGCAAATCTTTCATCATTCGGCTGATGCCAAATCATCGGGCGAACTATTGGAACACCGGTTTGTGCTGTTTGCCAAGCTGTTGTATAGATATAAGGAAGCAATTCGTAACGCAATTTCATGAAATGGCGCACAATTCGTTGAGTTGTGTCATTAAAAAACACCGGCTCTGAAGGTATGACAGAACCATGAGGTCTTAAAATCGGTGTGAAAATTGCAAATTGAAGCCAACGTGTGTATAGTTCTTCATCTTTTGTTCCAGTGGCAAAACCTCCTGCATCGGAATGCATATAAGGAATTCCAGAGAGACTCATATTCAACATGGCAGGCAACTGAGCTTTCAAACCGCCCCAACTGCGGCTGATATCACCACTCCATGGTACAATTCCAAAACGCTGTGTTCCGGCATAGCCACTTCGGGCAAGGAAAAATAACCGCCGCTCAGGAAAATCTTTTCTGAAATTCTCTGCAATCATTTTGGCCCAGTAATGTCCGTAAATGTTATGAACCTCATTGGCTTTACCTAAAACATGTTGAATTTCGGCAGGATGGCTCTCGGGTTCACCCAAATCGCCCCACAACCCTTCTACTCCGATGTCAAACTGTTTTCGGTATTGTTGCCACAACCACTGCTGTGCTTCAGGCTTAAAGATGTCGATTAGTGAACCTGGACCAAAATAAAACTGTTTGTCAACAAATGTTTTACCAAGGCTGTCGGTAACAAATATACCCAGCTCGTCGCCAATTTTCCAGTTGTCAAGGCTGTCAATAACATATGGTTCGGAGATGGTGATGGTTTTGATCCCTTTCTTATTAAAATCTGCGATCATCTTTTCAGGTTCAGGCCAGGTAGGTTTCCACCAATCGAGCCTGCCGAGATGACCCAGAATGCTGTCACCAAACCAGTAAAAATCAAGGATTATTGCGTCCAAAGGGAAATCAGCAGCAATCATTTTAGCCACAATGTCCTCTGTTTCAGCTTGACTTCGATAAGCCATGCGTGATTGAAGGTTACCATAAGCCCACCTAGGAAGCATCGGCTGTGTACCTGTTAAGGTGGTATACTGCTTCAACAAGGCAGCCGGATTTTTACCGGTAATGAGGAAGTACCTCATTGGCCCGCCTTCTGCACCAAACTCAAGTATTCCGTCTCCCTTGCTGTCTGCATCAAACCATCCCTTGTGTGGGTTATCCATAAAAAACATATAGTTTTCTGAGGATAACAAGGTTGGAATCATATAGTTAAGATTGTTAGCACCAAACTCGTAGTTATAGTCGGGGCGGTTGTACAAGCCAAGTTTCTTGCCTCTGAGATTTAATCCACTTGCACGGCCTCCACTTCCGTAAAGCTTCTCGCCTTCTTCGAGCCGGAATCTTACACCGCTGCCGTCAGTACGTGAGAAAAAGCCTTTTTCTTCTTTAAAAAATGCTGTCCCATTAGACAAGTAGCTGATGTTAAAAGGCTTTTTTTGAATCAACACCTGCAAACCGACCATGTCGTAAACCAACATTGTTGGTGTCTCGCTAACGAAAGTTTTCACCTCAGAGGCTTGCATAACAACAGCATGAGATGTAAAGAAACTGCTGAACCCTTTAGGATGCCAGCTCACCTCAACAATACTGTCGGTAAATGGCCTGAAAGCAATAACACCTTCAGATGTCTCAACAAATAAATGGCCTTCCTTTTGGGTAAAACCTTTGTAAAGATGTTCCTTAAACAAATAAGTTACCGCTTTCTTTTCCTGAGGTTTAAAACCTTTAAATGGGACGTAAACATCGGTGTTCTCAGCAGTTTTGCCAACTAAACTACCATCGGCGTTGCGAAAAACGAAAGCCATCTGCAGAGCCTTTGCATCGTCAGGGATCTTATAAAAATCTGATGGAGTAAAAGAAACTTCAAAGAAATTATTTCCCAACGATCTCATTTCCATTTTCTTATCAGGCTTACCCCAATCACCTGTAGCAAACTTCCAATCTTTCTCATCCCTGCTGGCATTTGTTATCACTCCTGTGTGAAAGTAAACGGTACCTTCGAAATTCATCAGTGCCTGATTGCCTTTGGAAGCATCAAACACCAACGTTATCTGCTCATTAACTTCAGGCTGGGCTGGAGTAACCTGAACCAACTGTGCTTCAAGATGCCTTGATGTTAACAAGAAACCTGCCCACAGCAGCAGGAGGATAACTTTTTGAAAATATGTGAGAAAGCGTGCTTTTGTCATTATAAATGGTACTATTTCTTAAGTTCGATAACACGAGCCGACATGGCAGGTACGCTGATCATCTTTAACTGATCGAAATATGTGCGATGCAATATGTCAGTTCCTGTTGCATAAGCTGAAATACTTTCAGCAAAACGCTCAGTTTTAAAGGTTCGGCTTTCATCGTTGTTATTGATTACAACCATTACAGCTTCATCATCGGTATAACGGAAATAAACATATACGCCTTCTTCAGGGATGTAATGTTTCAATTGGCCTTCTGTTACTGCCTTATTATTTTTTCGCCAGTTGAGCAACAGTTTCATAAAGCTATACGCCTCTTGCTGTTCGGTTGAAAGACCTTTGTTTTCAAAAGCGTTCACCTTATCATTTTCCCAGCCTCCCGGAAAATCTTCACGGATAAATCCATGTCCGTCGTGCTCAAATCCGGTCATTAATATTTCTGTTCCGTAATAAAGCTGAGGCACGCCACGCGTTGTCAGCAAAAATGCCATGGCCATTTTGAATTTTGCCAAATCCTTACCCAAAGTGGAAAAAAGTCTGTCGCCATCATGGTTGTCAGCGAAAGTCACAATCTGATCAGGGTTTGTATAGAGGAAATCCATGCTGATGGTCTCATACAATTTTGCAGCACCCGACGCCCATCCGTTATCTTCGTGGAATGCGCTTCCTATGGCATATTTCAATGGGAAATCAAAAACATAGTTGAGATGTGAGTTGTAGCCGTCTTTGTTTCGATCTGATTCGAGCCAGTATGCAACCTGTGGGGGTGAATTGAGCCAAGCTTCGCCAACAACTGAAAACTGAGGATATTCAAAGCGAAGTTGTTTCATCCATTCGGCCATAAAATGCTTATCGGAGTATGGATAGGTATCCATACGGATGCCGTCCAATCCGGCGTATTCAACCCACCAAATACTATTTTGAATGAGGTATTTTGCTACGAAAGGATTGTTTTGATTGAAGTCGGCCATCATGATATCAAACCAGCCTTTGAGCATTCGTTCCCTGTCGGCGGTGGATGCATGTGGGTCCATGAGTGTTCCGGCACGGAAATTTGAACGTGTATACTCAGGCCATTGGTTCACCCAATCTTTCATAGGTAAGTCTTTCATCCACCAATGATTATTGCCAAAATGATTGAAAACCATATCTTTAATAACCTTTATATCATTTTTATGAGCTACATCAACCAATCTTTTGTAGTCTTCATTTGTTCCCAAACGGGGGTCAATCTGATAAAAATCGGTGATGGAATAACCATGGTATGAGGGTGTTGGGACGTTACCTTCAAAAACCGGGTTGAGCCATAAAGCCGTAACTCCTAAATCTTTGAAGTAACCCATATGATTTTCAATGCCTTTCAGGTCGCCACCATGTCTTCCATTGGGATTTTTCCGATCAGACTGATCAGCCATATCTTTGATTAAATCATTGGTTGGATCGCCATTGGCAAAACGATCAGGCATAAGCAGGTACATAACATCTTTGGTATCGAAGCCCGGACGTTGGCATGAGCCTTCATTTCGCTCGAGCAACACAAAATTATAGGCAATGTTTATCTTTTTGGAAGTAACAAAACGGATATCGAAACTTCCTGGCTTCGCTTCATGAGAAATCTCCAGATTCAAAAAAAGGTAGTTGGGATTTTCAACCATCACACTCTCTTTTATCTTGACACCAGGATAATTAATCACAGGACGCGTGTTTCCGATATCATTTCCATAGACGAGCAATTGTAAGTCGGTATTTTTCATGCCAGCCCACCAGAAAGGTGGCTCTACTCTTTTGATTTCCTGCGCGTTAAGTTCACTAACTAACATTAACAGCAAGAATATTGCAGCAATCAGCTTGTTGAAAAGCGAATATTTTTTCATGGGAGTGAATGTATTAGAACATAATTAATTTCGGGACTTCTTTGAATCGGTTCACAAAAGCAGTGAATTGACTTCACCAAAGGTTGAGACCAGAATTCTTTACTGTGTAAAAATAACAAAAGTCTCCCAAAAAATGACAAAAAAAAGCTGGTTTTTCTATAGATAACTTGCAAACGGTTGAAATCGGAAGAGACCCTGTTTTGATTTTGGGAGTAACTGCCGCAAAATGATCTTAGTTATCTGTCATTTCAGCAATAAGCTTCCTCACCATCATGCGGTTAATTTTTCCGCTATCAAGATAAGGAAGGTCGGGAAGGCAAATAAACCGGCGAGGCAGCTCGTGGGGCCTCAGTGCGAAAGTCAGCTTCTCCCATAAAGAATAGATCCTAAATGTGTTAAACCTTTCCTTTAAAACTAAAACAATCAGCTGACCAGCCTGATCATCATCCAAACTACTGATAAGAAATTCACCCTCAACGAATGTTGAGATAAACTTTTCGAGTTCCGCAGGTTGGATTTTATTTCCTGCGCTGATAATTACATCATCTATCCTACCCATAATTCTGAACTGACCTTTGGCGTTGATTTCACCGATGTCACGGGTAAAAAATGGAGTTGATGATATGTACGGAGCAGTGATTACAAGACAGGAATTTTCATCCAACTCTACCGATACATCAGGCAATGGACTAAACCAGTTTGTTGCATCCTGTCCGTTTACTTTTCTTAAAGCAATATGACTCAGTGTCTCCGTCATTCCATAGGAATGGTATACCTCTGTTGAAAATCCCGAAAGCTGCTCTTCCAATGCCTTACTAATTCCACTTCCACCCAACAAAACTGTCCGCACAAGGGAAAGTTTTTCGGGTGATTCTTGCATCGCTTTCATCATCTGCAGAGGTACCATAGCAGCAAAATCTATGGGCTGATTTAGATTTTTAACGGGATTTGCTTCAATATCCGATGTTATCAAATTCATGCCTGAAACCAAAGCTCTGACAACCATCATCTGCCCTGCTATATAATCAGTCGAAAGACACAACAAGGCATTCATTCCCTTTTGTAACCCAAAAGCTGCAATGGTTCGCTTTGCACTTTCAACCATGGCCTTTTTCGAAGCGGTTATAGCTTTAGGAGTTCCTGTTGATCCGGAAGTCTTCATGACAAGTGTTTCGTCATCTGAAAACCAATTCGAAAGGAAATTCATCAACGATTTCTCGCAGGTGCTTATAGATGACTGCTTTTCATTATATGCTGTGACAGCCTTTTTATCAACAACCAACCCATTCAGGATTAAGCAGTTTGGTAATGAAGTCATAGAATTGGTTGCAGATTCCATAATTTCTCAGGGTTATGATAAAGAAGTGCATCCCGAATCTCCAAAGGTGAATCGATGTTATTGTGGAATAACTGACCCGTTCCCAAACCTTGCGTTAACGGATTTGAGGTATTGAAAGTCCATTGTGCGATGGCGTTTAAGCCGATGTTTGATTCGAGTGCTGAGGTAGCCCACCAACCAATTTTTAATTTTTCGGCAATCCGTATCCATTCATCAGCATGCCCAAAACCTCCTAGCAATCCAGGTTTTAGTATGATGTATTCCGGGCGCAGCGTTTTGAGCAGGTTCATTTTTGCTTTAGCTCCATAAACACCTATCAGCTCCTCGTCGAGGGCTATAGGCACAGGGCTTTTAGAACAAAGTTCAGCCATTTGTTCAGGTTGCCCGCTTTTGATAGGTTGCTCGATGGAATGAATATGATAATCCGACAGTCGTTTCAGTTTTTCAAGGGCCATATCCGTAGCAAAAGCCCCGTTGGCATCGAGGCGAATGGTGAGTTCGTCAGGTGAAAACGCCTGTCTCATTTCGGAAAGCAACTTAACTTCACTCTCAAAATCGATCGCTCCTACCTTTAATTTTATCACACGAAAACCCTCTGAAAGCTTTGTGCTGATTCGATGACGCATCTCTTCAAAACTACCCATCCAGATAAGTCCGTTGACAGGTATTCCTTTGTTACCTTGAGTGAATTCGTTTTCGAAAAACACCCTATTACCTCTTGATTTCAAGTCAGCGAGGGCGGTTTCAAGTCCGAAACGAATAGCAGGAAAGCTGTTTCCAAACTCCTCAAGCCATCTTTCATAATCGTTGATTCGGGAACACAGCGCATCAAGTGCAGAGCCAATGCTTTTCTCGTCGTCAAGGCTTAAACCGGGTATTATACTCACTTCTCCAATGCCAAAGATGTCAGGCTCGGCCAAATCAATCACTTTCAAAAACCACGAAGGTTTCGAAACGAGAACACCTCTCGATGTCCCGGCCGGGAATTTAAAATTTAGGTTATATGATATCCATTTGGCCTTATGCATCTTACATCAAGGTTGTCAAACCAAAAACAAGGGTGACAAGCATTGTTTTTAAAGCAAGCTTACGCAGGAAAGGGTCTAAATCTGCCGGGTTACGTACTTTGAGGACGTGGAGCAAATCGTTTATGAAAGGTATCAGAGCCAATAGAAACGCGTAAGAAATCAATGAGCTGTTTCGTTGAGCCACAAAAATCGTTAATAAAACAAATGGCACAAGAATCAAAAACGCATGGTATAAAAGGGCATTATGATAGCCTATTTTAACAACAAGGGTTCTTTTTCCACTAAAACGATCGTTTGCATGATCGCGCATGTTATTCAGATTCAACACCCCTGTGCTCCACAATCCCATAGCAGCAGCAGGAAGCAAAACACTTAACTTAAACGACGCAGTGGCAACAAGATATGTTCCACCAACTCCTATCAATCCGAAAAATAAAAACACGAAAAGATCGCCTAAACCTAGGTAACCATAGGGTCTTTTACCGATTGTATAAGTGATTGCTGCAGCGATTGCAGCCAATCCAAGTCCAAGAAAAAGCATTTGCTGCTGAGTAGAAAGGTCGGCCACTGAAAAGATAAGTAAAATTCCAGTTAAAAATGCCAATCCTGCTGTGGTGGTAACGGCAATTTTCATGTTCGACCGACTTATCTCACCCGACTGTACTGTTCTTTTTGGACCGACGCGCTGATCATTATCAATACCACTTTTTGCATCGCCTAAATCATTTGCGAAATTGGAAAGAATCTGCAGCAACAAGGTAGTGAAACCTGCCATTAATGCAGCAGCAACATTGAAAGTTGGTTCTTTTGCTGCAACAAAAGCACCCAAAGCTACACTCGAAAGTGCTAACGGCAGGGTTCGCAAACGAGCAGCCTTAATCCAGGATTGTAAAGTAGGCATCAGGTAGTTTATGGGTATTTTGGGAACTTGTGAAAGTCGGGATCACGTTTTTCAAGAAAGGCATTCTTACCTTCTTGTGCTTCCTCAGTCAAGTAATAAAGCAAAGTAGCATTGCCGGCAAACTCTTGCAATCCAGCTTGTCCGTCCAGCTCTGCATTCAATCCTAACTTTATCATTCTCAATGCCATAGGACTTCTTTTCATCATGATCTCACACCATTCCACTGTGACATCTTCCAGCTGATCAAAAGGCACTACCTTATTCACTAAACCCATCTCCAGGGCTTCGTGTGCCGAATAAAACAAGTTGAGAAACCAAATTTCTCTTGCTTTTTTCTGCCCAACGATACTTGCAAGGTAAGAAGAACCAAAACCGGCATCAAAGCTGCCAACTTTTGGACCTACCTGTCCGAAACGTGCATTATCCGAAGCAATTGTGAGGTCGCAAACGACATGAAGTACATGCCCGCCTCCTACCGACCAGCCGTTCACCATTGCTACGACTGGCTTAGGCATCGAGCGTATCTTACGCTGAACATCCAACACATTCAGGCGCGGCACTCCCTGCTCATCGATATATCCACCCTCACCTTTAACCTGCTGATCGCCACCACTGCAAAAAGCTTTGTCGCCTGCACCGGTGAGTACAATAACATATATATCCTGATTTTCTCGACAGATTTCCAGTGCATCGGCAATCTCAAATGTTGTTGTTGGCCTGAAAGCATTGTGTACTTCAGGTCTGTTGATGGTGATTTTTCCAATATGGTTCCAGGTTTCAAAAACGATATCCTTATAGGTCTTCACAGGAACCCAATTTCTTACATTTTGCATGTTTCGATCTTTTTATTGATAACAAATGCTGCTAAAAATGGTTCAAATACGTTGTCAGCATAATAAATGACATTGAATTTCTAGGTGCAAAAATACGCATTTAACCCAGATTACGCATTAGACAATTGAAAAGGGAAATTACACTCTTTTGA